>RAYM01000068.1 GCA_003611805.1 bacterium 1xD42-87
TAGACAGTATTTGAAACCTGAGATTTTAATTTGATGTTTTTGTGCGGGAGACAGGAACTTTAATTTGCTGGGCGACACACATGATAAAAAAACAGTTATTGATGACGGGCTTAGCCTTAAATCATGGCTGTGTAATACACCGCTGTATCTGCAGTTACAGTGGTTCGATACAGTGGAAAATGTCGACGTATCTGTTAAGTTAAAACGGCGCAGATGGACATCTGGAATAACTGCAAGGGATGCTCTGTATCTTGAAAAACTGGGCGTAATTCTTAGCTGATTATTTGAGTATACATTATACAACTTTTAGGAAATGGAATGCAGATGGTAAGCGTAATTGAAAAAGGGAGGAATCCATGATATGATACTTAATGAAAAGGCAGGTGATATGATGGGAGCGGATAATCAGAAGCAATTAGAGAGGCAGGAAACATTAGAAGCAATAGGAAAATTAAATCTTTTAGACGATAATCTAATGACGCTGGTATTTGATAGAAATATCGAGGCTACGGAATTATTGCTGAATGTTATTCTCCAGCGCAGTGATTTAAAAGTGTTGGAAGTGGTAGCACAGAGAGAGTATAAGAATCCAATGCCGGGTGGACGATCTATTACGATAGATATTTACGCAAAAAACGGGAAAGACAAGGTCTATGACATTGAAGTGCAACGTGCTTCGGCGGGAGCAGATGTCCACAGGGCGAGATTTCATAGCAGCATGATTGATACAAAAATGTTGAAGGCTGGACAGGAATTTAACGAAATCCATGATTCTTATGTGATTTTCATAACGGCAGGCGATGTTATGGGAGCCGGGTGTTCACTGTACCATATTGACAGGGTGATTAAGGAAACAGGCGCATATTTTGGCGATGGCTTCCATATCATATATGTTAATGGCAGCTATAAAGATGACAGCGATCCGATTGGAAAGCTAATGCATGACTTTAGATGTTTGAGTTCAGTAGACATGTTCTATCCGGCATTGGCAAAACAGGTAAGGTATTTCAAGGAGACGGAAGGAGGTCAGGCCATTATGTGTCAGGTGTTTGATGATTTAGCGGAAAAAAGAGCAGAGAAGAGAGCAGAGGAAGCACGAATAGAAGAAAAGAAGGCGTTTGCCCGTCGCTTGATTGCGAGGGGCAAACAGACAGTCGAGGAAATTGCGGAGGATGCAGACCTGCCGATTGAAGTGGTGAGGGAGTTGGCTGGTTTGCAGTTGGCACAGTATGGGAACCCTAAAGTTGTAAAATATTGACTCAAATCGTTATATTGCTATTTTTTATGGATGCTAGACAGTACTCAAACCTTTCCCTTCTCTTAGTTTTCTTTGATCGAGAATGTCTGCCAAATCCAATACATCACTTGCCCAGTTTGTCAACCATTCTGTACGTCTTGTAAAACTTTTTATAGCTATTGAAGCAACATTTGGAGTAGCAATAAAAAAACCTTCCTTATTGCAATAGTTTCTTATATCTTCACCATTTACCATATTAATGTCACTTCGGTTCCATGCACGCACTAAATCACAATATGGAAGTGTATCTATACTATCCGGCCACGGTTGCAGTCCATATTGGGAAAACTCACGGTTTAATATCTCCTTTAAGCTTTCCATACTTTCCTGCCCGTCTTTTATGCGGACCTGTCTTAAAATATCTATCAGTTCACTTTCACTTACAGACAATCTTTCACATAATTTTTTACGGAGCCTTCCCATCTCTGAATTTTCGGTTTTTCCTTTTTGCAACTCGTTAAGATCAAATGCTTTATTTGTATTACTAATCAACTTATTTAAAATATCTCCGGGTCTAATTCGCCATACCGAATACATCGTAAAACGACTTCTCGAAAAGTCTATTTTGTCGTTCTTATATGCATTTACAACATTCTGTAGAAAAGAATTTGTTTTCGCATTTATAAATGCCGGATCTAACAGATTATCCATTGTAATTTCATCTGACTGCTTCAGATGGAACTTTACTTGAATATATTCCGTATCTATGTAAGTATCCCGAAAACGCTGTTCTTTCTTGTAGCATATAACAATATCATCAAATGATTTAACCTTTCCATATTCATAACCGATTTGCTCTATGTCTGAGTCCCTAAACATTTGTATTGCATATTTCCAAAACACCATTGCCTGATAGATATCTCCAAGTTCCCTTGCTGCTACAGAATTCCCCAATTATCACACCTTCTTTCAGTACCTAATTTCTATTCACCCAACATCAACTTTTTTCCTTATTTCCTCCACCAGCTGATAAACTGTTGTACATGGACACATTTGGGATGGAGTGGTTTTCCCATCCCGCACACATTGTTCATGTTTCTGTCTCGCTATTTGAAGTGCCTTTTCTTCATCTCCGGTTCGGAAGATTTTTTCGTACATTGCTGCATCTGACTTTGAATACCTCAGTCCCGTGTTTCTTTCAAAAACTTTTTCAAATTCGCTGCAGCATACCCATGATTCCATAATAGCTGGCATCGAACCATAATAAGAATGCATCCAAATTTCAAAACATGGATTTGACCACCCCACCCTTATGCCAAAAGACTCGGCTTCTCTAATTATCTCATCAAATTCTTTCACCTCATCCCTGTCAAACACAATCCAGGGTATTCGATATTGTGCGTCATAAGCGGTCATTGCAAGACATTTATCAATCATTGCCCTCGTCTTGGTCTCCACTACCTTGATTACCAATTTCTTTTGTACTTCTTTCGGAAGTTCCTTATGCAGTCCCTGAAAATAACATCTCTCTGTGGCTTCCGTATCTGTAACGACCAGATAATACCCAAGTTCCGGAATCTTAACAGGAGGACGCTGCTCTCTGGATTTACGATTCCCAGTCCTGTCTTTTCTTGCCATACCTGTCACTCTCCCTTAAAGATATCAATACTTTTCAACGTAGGAATCGCACCATACTTGCCTATCAGATAATTTTTTTCATAACTCTCATCTTTCCTGATTCTGGCTCCGGACTCATCTACAAAATCTGCCAGAGAATACAATTTTGATATTCCCTGTTCGTCCTTTTCGGTAAACCATACCTCGTCCCGGCGCAAAAGCTGGTTAGACAACTGCCATGTGTCATGTGTCGTAAAAATCAACTGCGCATGTCTTGTATTGATTTCCGGATTCAGGAAAGTAAGCAAAAAGTTTCGGACCAACAGCGGATGCAGGCGGGCATTCAGCTCATCAATAAAGAACACACTTCCTTTCTCCAGAACATCCTGCAGTTTCGGATACAGCGCAAACATTTTCAACGTCCCTGCCGACTCCATGCTTAGGGGAATCGCAGCAAATGTATCCGAGTCAATTTTTTTATGCAATGAACTGATCTTATAAGTTTCTTCTTTGCTATCCGCATCATGCGGAAGCTTTTCTATCTCAAAATCCTTTATGTGTTCATCAAAGGAGGCAAAATATTCTATTACTTTCTTTTGTACGCTGTCATCATCAACAAATCCCTTTGGCAGACGGCGTGACAAAAAGAAATTAGTAAACGGATCCCCAAAGTCAGCAAATTCATTTGCCATGAACCAGTCACGGATATCTTTACACTTATTTACCTTTAATTTGGCACCAAGAGATACGATCAAAACCTGTTTTTCCAAAGCTACCTGAATATTATCCCTGCTGCTCTTTGGAAGTCCGGATAAATCCAATGTATCTTCCTCGGTAGAACGGTAAAAAACAGAGGCATATCTGCGTGCAGTCTTTGCCTTAACATTTAACCATTCCTCTGTTACCCCATGTCGGTCTACACAAAAACCATAATTATATGTTTTTTCAGCCTTATCTCCCGGAATGGTGAAATATACTTCAAAACTGGATTCCGCATCATTTGAAACACTGTCAAACAAAAACGGAGTAGGTCTGTATTTCTCGAACTTTTCTTCCTCGTCTCCATATTTAAAAGATTCAATCACATAATCCGCCATATATCCAAAGGCATTATATATATTGGATTTCCCACTCGCATTCGCCCCATATATAGCCGCCATAGGCAAAATCTTATCATTTCCTTCTGAAACCACTCTGTCAGAAAACTCCGTCATCTTTGCGGCAGATAAATCTAATGTTGCCTCATCCCTGAAAGATTTAAAATTTTTAAAATTAAATTGTATAAGCATATTTGCACCTCATTTCTTCTCTTATATATATTATATCGTATCTTCTCCTTTTTCAATACCTAAATTAGATTTTTTCTCACTTATATGTATTTTATCCGCAATTTTACTGACATAGGATGCAATCAACAAAAAAATCATAAATACCGCTTTGCTGAGAAATATTTCTTTTCATCTCATGGCACAACATTGGCACAGAACTTTCACAAACTGGCACAGCTTTGCGATTTACACGGTAAATCCCCTATGTTAAAATGAGTATCGTGAAAAATCATACACAGGCAGCCGCTTCGTATCCCATACGCAGCCCTGCCGCAGAGAAACGCAGGCAAGAAGTCCCCCCCCGGCTTCCCGTCTGCGTTTTCTATTATCCGGGAGGTGAACTATTGAAAAAGAAACTGAAACGGCTGCTGCTGTCCGAGAGAGGCGATTCCTCTTATATCAGCAGCTTTGTTTACATTCTGGCGGCTGTCGTCCTGATTGCCTTCATCATCAATGTGTTCCGCATCATTTCCGTCAAGCAGGAAATGGACCACATGGCAGACCAGCTTGTAAAACAGATCCAGCTTAACGGCGGCACCAGCGGGGAAACGGATGCCCTCTTTTCCTTTCTCTCCGGACAACTGGACGAGGTTGAAGGTCTTTCTTATCAGGTGTCCGGTCCCGGCAATACCAGCCGCATCCAGATCGGGACGCCTTTTTACGTTACGGTTACAGGGCGCTACCATCTGGGCGGCTTCTGGAAGTTCAACCTTGTGCCCATCAACGTCCGTTCACAGGGCGCAGGCGTCAGTGAACACTACTGGAAATAAGAGGGAGGAACACCATGTCTAAGAAAACCATACGAAATGAGCGCGGGGATATGTCCTTTTTTACAATCTTCGTTATCCTGGCAATCATCATGCTGATGTCATTCGTGCTGCTGTTTGCATCCGTCAAAATTAACTGCATGAACATCCGTAATGCCGCCAAGATGGAACTGAATAATGTCAGCGCCCGCATCTATGCGGATACCTTCCATTCACAGAGGGAAGCCAACCTCGACTCGTACATGGCAGACCTGCATTTAAGCTCCGCCTATCAGGATGCCCTGCGTGCAGGCTTTATCAATGGGATGGAAGAAAGGATACAGCTTTCCAATGAAGATTACAGGGTGGAGAACATCAGCCTCCAGTTCAACCAGTATTCTGACAAGATTGAGTATGTGGTGAACTGTGACGCTGTTTTCCAGATCCATATGTTCGGGGAACTGTTTCCACCGATTACACAGCATATCACACTGACTGGTTCCCATAATACGAAATACTGATAGGAAAATTGTTGACATTTTACTATCTGATGCGTATATAATGTAAACAATCCGCAGACGGACAAGCGGACACGGAGTGGACATTTGTACGGAACCGATTGTTTAACGACAGACCGGCCGGTCTGGAGTAGAATAGGAAGCCGTTTCTGCTTCCTATTCTGTAAACACGACGAAAGGAGTCCAATATTATGAAAAAGAACACGAACACCGACAAGAAGAAAATCGCCATTATCAGCGGATTATCCGCATTGTGCATAGCCGTCCTTGCAGGCGCCTACTTCCTGACAAGGGAGCCGGAAAGGGATTTTACTCCCGCTTCCGCAGAGAGCGCCAATGTGACGGATACCTGGGAGGAAAATTCCAACACAGATACACCCCTCCCTTCTGCCACTCCTGAGAGCACGCAGACGACGGGCGCGCCTTCCGACAATACTCAGGCAGTGGTTTCCGAGGATGAAACGGGTACAACCTCCAGTCTTTCCGACAGCAGCACCAAGGATGAGACTGGTCAGGAAAAGCCGGATACGCCTCCCGAAACAAATGATGACCTTACTGATCCCGACAATCAGCCGGAATATGAACCCTCCGTACCGCAACCCACTAAAGAACCGACGCCCTCCCCTCAGCCAAGCGCTCCTGCAGGCGGAGACAATACGGATGACAGCCACCCCGGTCAGGTTTACGATCCGGTATTCGGATGGATTGATGTGGGGGATACCCAGCAGGACAATATCGACAGCGACGGTGACATCAACAAGCAGATCGGCACCATGGGCGGTAATTAAATAAAATAGGCAGGAAAGGCATGGAAACCCCATGTCTTTTCTTTTTGCCAAAAGGAGGCTGCTTAATGAAAAACCAAAAGCAAACCATAAAATGTTCCGAATGCGGTTACTGCAGCGGATTTCGTCCTGTTGGAAACACACGGACAGAATTTACCTGCACCCATCCAGATCGGGATTACCTCAAAAACCATTTCCATGAAAAACGCATAAATAAAATGCTTGCTTTTATCGGATTTGGTGCCCGTTATTCGGATGTCGTCCCTATTAAAACGGCACCTGCATGGTGTCCAAAGAAAAAAACTCTGAGAAAAATGAATCAGGGACTCGCTAGAAACAACCGGGAGATGCAGTAGATGCTGTATCTCCCTTTTTTATTCCTAAGCACAAGATATAGTATTTTATAATTGACTAATCCTATATCTTGTGTTATCATAAACTTGTTATTGAATTTTGTGCAATTTCGTAACGGAAAGCACACGCTGTTTAAGTTTGTACGGAGTCAGAAAGTATAAAGTGCAGGTCACTTTACGCCTTCTGGCTCTTTTTATGTCTGTAACATCATTTAACAGACTATCATACAGCATATCTGTACGCAGGCAGGAATGATCCGGCAGTTTAAGCCGCCTCATCTCCTGCTTTTTTTCGTTCAGGAAAGGAGGGCAAAAGTGGAAATTCACAAATTCACTGGCAAAATCTAAAAGAAAAGAGGTAAAAACGAATGTCACAGACAACAGAACGCATCCACGAACTGGTGGATAAGCTCAACCAGTACCGCGATGAGTATTACAACAGGAATGCCCCCAGTGTGTCAGATGCCGTCTACGACCATCTTTACGACGAACTGGAACGCTTGGAGAAGGAATCGGGGATCATCCTGAGCAATTCCCCCACCCAGACCGTAGGCTACAAAGCCGTCAGCAGTCTGAAAAAGGTTCGTCACCCCATCCCGCTTCTCTCACTGGACAAGACCAAGATGGTAAGCGAGCTGGCTGCCTTCTTAAAGAAACACGCAGCCCTGCTCATGCTGAAGCTGGACGGTCTGACCGTAAAACTCGTTTACGAGGACGGGAAACTTGTGGAAGGCTCCACCAGAGGCGACAGCAATGAAGGGGAACTCATTACCCACAATGTCTCCGCTTTCCGGAATGTGCCGCTTTCCATTCCTTATAGGAAACGCCTTGTAATAACCGGCGAAGGGTTCATCCATAAAAGCGACTTTGAGCGCCTGAAGGATACCCTGACAGGCAGCGACGGCAAGCCCTACCGCAATGCAAGAAACCTTGCCGCCGGCTCTATCCGCTGTCTGGATGCAAATATCTGCAGGAAACGGGAAATCAGCTTTTTTTCCTTTAACATTCTTGAGGGCATGGACGAGTTCACCGACATCTGGGACAGCCGCAGCAGCCTGCTGCTCTCACTGTCCGAGTACGGTTTCGGTATCTGCCCTTTCCTGACAGTTTCTCCTGACGAAACGGCTGAAGACCTGGCTGTAAAAATCAAAACGCTGACAGACCTTGCGGAGATTTCGGACATCCCTATCGACGGGATGGTGCTGCGCTTTGACAGCTTTTCCTATTCCGCAAGCCTCTGCAGAACCGGACACCATTACAACGACGGCATTGCCTTCAAATTTGAGGATGACACCTATGAAACAGTCTTCCGCTCCATTGAGTGGCAGACAGGACGCAGCGGAGAGATTGCCCCGATCGCAGTATTTGACACAGTGGAAATTGACGGCTGTGAGGTATCCAGGGCGAGCCTCCACAACCTGACATTTATCAAGGGACTGGAACTGCACCCCGGATGCCGTATTCTGGTTTCCAAGCGCAACATGATTATCCCCCATGTGGAGGAAAATCTGGACCGTGGTGACTATCAGGACATGACGTCGCAGACCTGCCCCTGCTGTGGGCAGCCCACACGCACCCATTCCAGGGCAGGCGACAAGGGACGCATGGTAGAGACGCTCCACTGTGACAATCCCGAATGTGGCAGCCGCATCCTTCAGAAATTCGTGCATTTCGCAGAAAAGAAAGCCATGAACATCAGGGGGCTTTCCGAGGCAACGCTGGACCAGCTTATCCGGCTCGGCGCCTTAAAGAGTTATCAGGATTTGTACCACCTTGACCGCTACCGGGATGAGATTATTGCACTGGAGGGCTTCGGTGAAAAATCCTATGAAAACCTGATTGCTTCCATCAATGAAAGCCGCAGCACAACCTTTGTACGCTTTGTTGTGGCAATGGACATTCCCCTGATCGGCAGAACTGCCAGCCAGATACTGGACAGACATTTCCACGGCAGCCTGCGGGAGCTGAGGCTGGCTGCGCCGGATCGTTTCGACTTTACCTGCCTTGAGGGGATTGGGGACACAATGAGCAGCAATCTCCATGAGTGGTTCCGCAATTCGGATCATCTCCTGTTATGGAGCAGCTTACAGAAAGAATTACACTTTGAAAACGGTTTGGATGCAGAGGCATCCAGAGAGGAGAACAATATAAACAAAACAACGAACAACACATTTGCGGGATGCACCATTGTAGCGACAGGAAAACTTGAGAACTTCACCCGCGACGGGATCAACGCCAAAATTATCAGCCTCGGCGCCACGCCCGGCAGCTCCGTTACCAAAAAGACGGATTACCTGATATGCGGCGAGAAGGCAGGCAGCAAGCTGGCAAAGGCAGAGCAGCTCGGCGTTAAAATCCTGACTGAACAGGAATTTTTGGATATGTTGTCGGCGTAGGAGGGCATTATGGGAAAAAATGTTGACTGGATCATACACTATATCCTTGACAATCCCGGCCCTTATCCTTACCTGTGCAATGCCCATACACACGGAATGGAAAAATACCGGCACCCGGATTTCCAGATGGTACTGAACCTTCCCCAAGAACATATCTGCTATCTTCTGAACACAATGGGTATGCGGGTACAAGGCGGGGAGACCTTCCATGACGGCGATATGGTTTCCGGTATCTATGAGGACTGCAGCATACGGCTGAAAAAGGTCCGTGAAACCGGGCGGGACGTTCTGCGGCTCATCATTCCGGATAAACATAACCGCTTTCCGGAAGACGAAAACTGCATGGAACCCTACCGGCATCAGGAACTGGAAATGTTTGAAAATTAGGAAATATACTATCTGAAAAAAGCTGTCTGAAAAACGGCAGCTTTTTTCAAGTATCCGGGCTGTCACCGGGTACTTATTCTATATACGGATTCTGTTCGCAATCCGTAAAACAATTCAAATCGCAACTGACAAAACGGCAGAATCATGCTATAATTTGAGAAAGAGAGGTATGCTATTTATGGCAAACAAAACGAACACTATTCAGGAACTGAACCTTGCAGACAGTTTTTTATTTGGGAAGGTAATGAGCGACACGGAAATATGCCGCAGGGTACTGGAAAAAATATTAAATGTCCCCATTAAAAAGGTAGATTTCCCGATTACCCGGAAAACCACTGACATTGCACCTGACAGCGGGGACATCCGTTTAGATGCCTGCATCCATGATGAACAGGAAACCATATACTCTGTTGAGGTGCTGTGCTGCAAAGATGAGGAACTTCTCAAAAAAGCAAGGTATTTCCAGTGCAATATCGACTCGGACATAATCCTCTCCGGAAAAAGGTGCACAAAGCTGAAGAAATCGTACATCATCTTCATCTGCACCTTTGATCCATTTTCCGACGGACGACACATCTACACCTTTGAGAACCGGTGTCTGGAAGATCTGTCGCTGGCGCTCGGTGATGAAACCACCGAGATATTTTTAAGCACCAAGGGGGAAAAGGATGATGTGGATGACGAGATAAAGGATTTTCTGGCATATATCGAAAACAGCACTGACGCCTGTGCGCAGCAGACCTCCAGCCCGCTGGTCAGAGCAATCCATAAAAGAGTAACTGAAATCAAGCTGGACAAGGATATGGAACTCCGGTATATGACTTTATTACAGAGGCAAGGGGGAATATAATGTCAGAAGGAATCGTTTATCAGAATAAGGATATTTTATTTAAGATCCTCGGCCAGACATATAAAGAAAAAAGTTTTGCGGCATATGGAATTGACCTGCCGCCGATCAGGGAACTGCTTCCCACAGACCTGCCGAAGATTGCTGCAAATGAAAAAAGCATTGACAACCTGTTTTTACTGGAAGACGGCACTTATGCGATTGTAGATTACGAATCGGTATACAAAAAGGCGAATAAGATAAAATATCTGAATTATATCGCGCGGGTAATGGAAAAATACTTTAAGGAAGATGAAACATTCAACCTGCGCCTGATCGTTATCTACACCAGCGATGTGCAATGTGCGGAGCCAACGCTTGAAACGGACTGTTTTACCCTGCGTACCGAGCAGGCTTTCCTGTCCCATATAGACGGCGAGGCAGCCTTTGATGAAATTCAGGGCAAACTCCAGTCCGGCATCCCTCTGGCAGATGATGACCTGATGCGGCTGGTGATCCTGCCGCTTACGGTTCCCGGATCTGAAGGGAAGCAGGAAATGTTGGAGAAGGTTGTGGATCTGGCAGAACAGATAACGGATGAGGAACAACGTATTTTTACCCTCTCCGGCGTGATCGTAGCAAGTGATAAATTCATCAATAGGGAATATCTGGATCAGATAAGGAGGAGAATCAGTATGACACAGTTAGGACAGCTTTATGAGAAGGAAAAGATTGAGTATGCTAATCAAAAAGTAAGGGAAAATGATTTAAAAAGGGCGAAATCTTTATTGAACGAAGGTATTGATATAGTAAAAATCATGAAGACATATGGATTCACCGAAGAGGAACTCCTTCATCTTCAGGATGAAAATGTAACTGTATAAGAGGTACACACAATGACTTTATTGCAAAGAGACCGGGAAAATATCGAATTAGGGCGAGAAGAAGGCAGCAACCAGATGGCTTCCTTAATCAAGATACTTCTTTCTGAAAACCGTACTGACGAATTGAACCGTGCTTTAGAAGAACCGGATTTCAGGAACAGGCTTTTTGAGGAATATGATATTTTATAGCAGCAGATATAATAGCAGGGGAGGTATGTATTTCCCCTGCTTTTGCATATTGGAGATGAAACATATGACTTTATTGCAGAGAGACAAGGAAAATATCGAATTACCCTGCGTCCAAAGCAGGTTTTCTTATCTCGTATGGACAGCAGGGCAGTATTCAACGCCATACGGCATAAAATCCATTCTGGCTCAGTACTTACAGACGACGATTTGATGGCGCTTGTCATTCTGCCCCTGACAGTTCCCGATTCTGAAGGGAAACAGAAAATGTTAGAAAAGGTTGTTGACCTGGCTGAACAGATATCGGACGAAGGGCAGCGGATTTTTACCCTGTCCGGCGTGATAGTTGCAAGTGACAAATTTATAAACAGGGATTACATGGATCAAATAAGGAGGCGCATCAACATGACACAGTTAGGACAGCTTTATGAGAAGGAAAAAATTGAATATGCGAACCAGAAGGTAAGGGAAAAAGCCATAGAAATTGCAAAGGCTTTGCTGGAAGACGGCACGGAAATTGTAAAAATTATGAAAGTTACCGGACTGACTGAGGAGGAACTTCTCAATCTTCAAAATGAATTATTAACAATATAAAAATGGATGCAATGATTTAGGACCGGTTCTCGCCGGTCCTTTTCTATTATGAGCCATCCTTTGTTAAGAGCGTTTGCGGAAGGATTTGAACCTTCGGTGCGTTGGCGCACACCACCTTAGCAGGTCGCAGGATGTCCGGGGGACATCCGCTTTGCCACGACCGGAGTGGAACGTAGAGGCACCATAAACCACTCGGACACGCAAACGGAAAGTGGATGGGGTAGGAATCGAACCTGCGGTGTTTCTCTGTGACGGATTTACAGTCCGCTGCCCTCGCCGCTAGGCATACCCATCCATAATGTGACCAGGGGGAATCGAACCCCCGTAAGCAGATCCACAGTCTGCCGGACTGCCACTGTCCTATAGCCACAGTAGCTCCTGCGGGACTTGAACCCGTCATTTCCGGCTTGAGAGGCCGGCGTCCTGACCTTTAGACTAAGGAGCCTTAATGATCCCCATGGGACTTGAACCCAATATCTCCGGCTTGAAAGGCCGGTGTCCTAACCTTTAGACTAGGGGACCGTATGGCAGGCATTTCCAGCCTGCTCTTTTGCTGCTATCTCTATTTTCTATCTTCCATTCATGCGCTGATCTGTATCTGCGCTCCCGGATCTGTTATAACCAGAATATCATCCATGCGCACCTGCAGAACCGCTGCCAGCACCACCAGATTATCCAGTGTCGGAAGGGCAGCTCCCTGCTGCCACTTGTAAATAGCCTGCGGCGTTGCAAAACCAAAAATATCCTGCAGGTCCCTTACCGATAATCCCGCCTGCTTCCGCAGCCTGCCTATGTTCTGCCCTGTCTTTACCATATCTATAACCGGCAAATTTGCCATGATCCTCACCTCCTGCTATTTGAAATAAATATCCAGGCGGTATATGCCCCATATGGGACTTGAACCCATGACGCCTCGATTAAAAGTCGAGTGCTCTTCCAACTGAGCTAATGGAGCATAAAAAATACCGCCTACCTCAATTAAGATAAGCGGTACATGAAAGCTATGATCTATTCCCGGCAGCCTCCTTAAAGACTTGCCCTAACATCACACAGTTTTTCGCCTTTTTCTTACCTTGCATGAGCGCATCTTAACCAGACTCTGTTCTTTTTCTTTACTGAACAGTGCCTCATAATGTTCGCTATGCAGATAATAAACAACCAGAGTTGTTGCGAAACCATTCGCAGCGAAATTAACTGTTGCCATGATCGTTTCCTTTCCGGACTTATCCGTCCTCTTTTTATTTACTGTAACCACTATATCACCGTTCAGTCCGTTTGTCATTATACCGGTAATATAATCTCACAGATAATATCGGCTTCTTTCTACTCCGCCTTTACCTCCAGTCCATCCAGCTCAAGCCCCGGCATCCCCACCAGATACCACTTCCTGTCATCACCCATCTCCACACGGGCGGGAACCCAGACACCATTCAGCCTGAAATCAAAGACCTCCCCGCAATGGATACCGCCGTAATCACGCCTGTCCCCATCCCCGTTGTTATCCAGCACCCTAGGTGCTCCAGATCTTTCTTATATTCGTCAAATTAAATGAAGGTACTGGCTCATATATTC
>RAYM01000069.1 GCA_003611805.1 bacterium 1xD42-87
ATCGTTTTTTCCAAAACTTAGTATACAGGTAAATCCACGTTGCTACAAATGTGGGGTCACTTCATATTGTCCTATATGCGTTCGCATAGGACTTCCAAAATGGGAAATGCCAATATCACAAAGGTATATCTGCGCTCCACTTACAATGAGGATGAATCTGTAGCTATGGGGAAACAGAGCATAGACAGGGGATTTTTCGGATGGCTGTATGACAGACTGCTCGATCTGGCTGATAATAAACGGGGAACATTTAAAGAAAATACAGAGCTGATCGTCCAGATGAAAGAAGCGCTTCCTGCTAGGAAAGTGGAAAGTATTTCAGGGGCATTGTATGGCATCATAAAAGAAAGGGAAATGCTGCTTAACGAGATCTATTCGTGGCAGGAGGATGAGATAAAGGAGAAAACGGAACTTCTTTTTTCTGGAAAACTGATGAGCAGGACGGAGGACGTATCCTGTCTGGTAAGCGGCAGATGCCCCTATCCCACAGAGGATAAATGTATGCTGTGCAGGTATTCCATCCCGACAACCTTTTCGCTGGCAATGGCAGGAGATGAACTGAAAAGGCTTTTGACAGAGTTTGGGAGAACAAATGAGGAAGATGTGATCGACAGGATCAATCTTACCTATCAGATCGGGAAGCTGATCATGGTCTTAAAAGAAGCCATAGACAGATTTGGGTATGAATACATAGAGACCTATATTGATTATAAAGAGATAAATGAACTGATCAAGAAAGAAACACCTAACATGATATTTTTGGAGGAGATACAGAATGACAGAAGATAACAGCAATTTAAAGAAACAGGGGATGACGGTAAGGGAGTATGTCGGGGAGAATAAATCGTCATATCTGGTCATCAAATATAAGATGAGCAATACATCTGAGGAAACCTATGCAGAGATGTTTCATGAACTGAAAAGAACAGGAGCGTTTCTCAATGATTCCTATGATGATGACCTCTGGATATGCTTTGAAGATAAGGACAGCCCCACTAGGAGACTATCTTTCTCCTTTTTGGAAGCGCATCCTCAAATGGAAAAAACAGTAAAGAATTATCTGCTGGTCAAGCTTTATGTACAGAAATGCAGGCTGCTCACTGTGACAAAAAGGCTGCTGCATATAAAGCACTTTATGGAAGAGACAGATTTCGTTGATCCTGATCATGTGAAGGATTATCAGATGCTTATAGGCACATGGAATGGAAACAAAAAACGGGAAGCAATCTCAATAAAAGAATTTCTGGAGTTTTCCAATCTTGACCATGCAGGGCTGTATTATGATCTGGTAAAAAATATCAAGAAAGCAGAGAACAGTTACAGGGAGCTTCCAGATTTTCAGGGAGTCCTGATATTTGACTATATCATAAACGACTATTGGGAGAAGATAAGGGATTCAGAGGACAGATACAGACTGTTCCCTGTCATCTTATGGTGGAAACTTACGACAGCCATCCCCACAAGGCCTGTCGAGTTTTACAATTTAAAGAGGGACTGCATCTATGAAAGAAACGGCAGGTATTTCTTTAAGATTGAGAGGCTGAAAACAGAACTTGGGAAAAAACTGGCAGTGAGTGATATTGTCACGGATTTTGAGATCAATGAGGAACTGTATTTCCTGATCCGTGATTATGTGGATTATTGTAATGGAATTGATGACTGTATCTATCTGATCTCGCCGCCAACCTGTGATGTCATTTACAGAAATAAAGTCTTAAATACAAGACAGAAATTCATCACTGAAAAAATGAATATCTATTACCATGCATTTCAGAAGGAAGTCGTGGAAGGGCAGTACCACTATAAAATGGTCAGGAGCCGTATGACCAGAGACAGGGAACTCCCTTATATCTATTATGGCGATACGAGACATCTGGCGATCATGAATATGATGCTGCAGGGGATGAATCCTATTTATATTGCACAGCTTGCAGGGCATCATACGCTGGATGCACAGGTGGGATATTATTCCCATCTGGAAACATTCACTACGGCAAAGAGTTACATCCTGAGCCAGTTTATGAAGGGAAACAACCTGCTGAAAAGGCCTTCCAATGATATCAATATGGGAGAGAAGGTCATCAAGAAGGAACTTTTGGGAGCTGATTATTTTGCCCTTCCCAAAGTTGCAAAGGGGCAGGGAAGATGCGGCTCCAAGAATATCCCCTATGAATGCAACCATAAATCCTGTCTGTTCTGCAAATATTTCTTTCCAGAAAATGTGTCGGAAGACCTGCTTACATACTATAAAGAAGAAAATGACAGGAATATGGCGTTTGTGAAAAAGTCACTGCAGAGCCTGATCGGGCAGATAGATATGAGAAATGATGCAGAACTACAGCAGAGTGCTTTACAGCTTAGTGTTTTATTAAATCAGAAGATAGTGTTAGATTCATACCAATACAAGGAGGAAAAAATAGATGAGAAACAATAAAGGCGGCAGACCCGCAGGCTATACAAAAGAGCAGCTATTGGAGATACTGCTGCAATACACAAAAGAACATCCTGACCAGACGGTGAGATTATTTGAACTAGAGGCAGCCACAGGGATCAAGCGATATGTCTGGACTTACAACATGAAAGATGAAATAGACAGGATCAACAGGGGGATACAGAAGGTAGAGACTGCACGTACAGGCATTTCGCTCCCGTCAGCGGAGCAGATACTGACTTCCTGTAAGGGAAATGAAGAAAAGCTGGCAATGCAGATACAGACGCTGATCGAGATGGTGCAGGATATGAGCAGGTATCAGGATGCGGCGAAGACAGTCAAGGTGATGCGGAAAGATTATGAAAACAAATTAGAAGAGCTTAACTGTATCATTAAAGAGAAAGATAAGAAAATCGAAGAACTGTTCACGCAGATCAACAGGCTTGCCATTGATTCAGAGAATCCAAATATACGGAAAGAAAAAGGGATCAAGAGCAATATCATCGAATTTACGCCGCAGAATATGAATGAATTCAAGAGTAGAGCAGAGAAACTGTTGCTCTGATCAAGAACCATTGGGTATAGATTAAAATAATATGTTATTTTATGACATCTTATGAAATAAAAACAACAGAATATAAAACGGAATAAAATATTATGACATAATATGTCACAAATTAAAATAAATGGACAGGCAGTTGCGATTTAAGGTGACTGCCTCCATATCAGAAGAGAAAGGAGGATAGATTGCATATGCAGTTTAATATAAAAGAACCGAAGGACAGGGAGAAATTTCTCCTTGAGATCATGTATTACATAATGGATGCGGGATATTTGGAGCAGAAGAAATTCCTGCATATCCCTGAGGAATACATTTCAGCAGGCGGTTATCCACTTGGCAGGATATGGGCAGAACTAAAGGAAACATATGACCAGAATCTGTTGGCAGAAGAAGAGATAAGGTTCCTGTTAAAGATAAGGATGCAGCTTACGGATTCCCCGCAGAAAGAGCTGGGTATCTGGCTTGACAGAGCAGATGAAGTGGAAGCGTATTACAGAGAGCATGGTACTTTATCCATGCCAAATACAACATTGTTCCATGACGGGGTGAATATGTTCCAATGGATACATTACCAGAAAAAGCTGTATAAACAGGGAGAACTTTCATCCTACCAGATCGCGAGGCTTGAAAACATGGGAATAAAGTGGATTAAGCCAAGAAAGCTCTCTGAGTGGGATGCAGCATACAGTTATGCAAAACAGTATTTTGAAACAAATGGACATCTGTTTGTGCCTAAGAAGTATGTTACTCCCGAAGGGGCGGCACTTGGGAAATGGATCTGGGAGCAGAGGGACAGCTATCTTGGATTATCAAGCCATAAGATTAGCGATAAAAAGATAGAGATGCTGGAAGAGATTGGGATGTTCTGGGAAGATCTTAAAAACGCAGAATGGGATTGGTTCGTCGGACTTCTCAGGGAGTGCATCAGAGTAACAAAGAAACCTTTTGCCATTGGAAGAAATTATAGATATAAAAATTATGCACTTGGGGAGAAAGTGAGTGAAGTGATCAGACAGTATGCGGATGGAAGCCTGACTGAAGAGCAGGAGAGAGAGTTAAGACAGGCTGGGTTTCAGTTTAATAGGCATATTAAGTGATATGACGATAGCAACAAAAATCTAAACTGTAAATATATATGAGATTGGAAGTAAACGGGAATTGAATGCATATAATCACATTAGCGGAAAACGGATAGTTCTTTTGGATACTTGATTCCAAGAGAGTGCCATGATATTATGGTTATATAGTAAACACAAGAGAAAAAGTTATGTCAGATGTAAAAACAGACGGAGAATAGTTAAAAGAATACCAAACAGCAGGAGAATAATTTTGGTTGAGAATTTTGAGCAAAAGAAAAGAAATAGACCAATAAAAATAACGGACATAGCTATTTCTAAGGTGCCTAAAATAGAACTGTCGGAGTTTTCCGAGAAAGAAAATTTGTTTGTGCAGGAACAGCATAAAAGGATTCTTTCCATATCAAAAGAAAAAAACGATTCAAAAGAGGTTGGTATTTTGGTCGATATAATTCATTGGTATGCATGGGTTATTCTGGGTGAAGCGAATGAGATAGAGACTAGAAGTAATCCAGATGCTTATAAGGCAATGAAGGGTTCAAGGAAAAATTCGATGATGTTTATGCATAACCATCCGAGTACAGGAACATTTTCTGGCACAGATTTTAAAACTTTTTGCCTGAATGATTCTTTGTATATAATGACAGTAGTTGGAAATGATGGAAATGTAAGGGCATTGACAAAACTGGATGGATTTGACGGAGGAGAGGCATTGGCTTATTACAGCAGGCTTGCAACCCAGAAATATAAAGATTATCAAAACAATGGCACAATGGCAATGCGTGATTTACTGAAACATAGTGCAGACATTAAGATAAAATATGAGATTGGAGGCAGATGATTATGGAAACTAAACTTATAAGCATAAATGATTTTTGGGGTAAGGTAGAAAAACCAATGGCTCCTCATATAACATACGGACAGGAGCCTGTTACAGAAGCAGAATTGGAAAGAAGACTACAGATTGCAGAAGAACTGGAGAGCCTTGGCATTAGTATATCCAAATTTGATACAGAAGATGAGCATGAGGATGAAGATGTTTTGAAGGCAATAATTTATGTTAATCAGGGAAAAGAAATTCCAGAAGATCTGAGAAAAAGACTTCTGAAAAAGAAAGAAAATAGGAAAAAAAGAAGAGATATATCAAGATTAAGTAAAAATAGGATTAAAGATTCCCGAACGGGTCGAGCGCATCTCAAATAAAAAATATGGGGAGAGTCCAGTGGACTGTCCTCATATTTTTTATGGCCCTGTTCAAGGTCGTCCGCCTGCGGACAAATTGTTTCTGCGAGCAGGAACAATTTCCTTGATAGCGGAGCGTAAAGGGTGAGACAATCTGTTCATGGTTTGCCCGCGTGCGGGGAAAGCATAGATTGGCGAGACCCGTTTCCTAACGTAGAGCCACGAGTTGAGACTTTATAAGAAAAGGAATTGGAATTACTGGATTAGAAGTTGATACCCTTTTCTTGCGAAATATTGTAAACTGATTTTTGTAACAGAATAGTTTTCAAATTGATTTATTGATATAATTTATTTATAATGGAAGATAAAGTTGCAAAATGCATTGTTATGTATAGAAATAGAAAGACCAGATATATTGTTAGCTTTATATGAAGATTTGAGGAAAATGTAAATTTTGCAAATAAGTCTATTTTTCTTGATCTATATTGAATGAGTTGGGAGGCTTAAAAAGTAAGATATGGGATTGACTAAAAGTGATTTTGATAGATTAGATTCGAGAATAAAGAGTATTACAGAGCAGAGTGTTGAGCAAATAGAAATTAATTCTGATTTACCGCCAACGGTGGAACAGTTAGAAGACAACAATAAGACCTATTCGATTATGGCGGCAATTCTATTCATTGATATAAGAAAATCTACATATTTGACTGAAAACAGTCAGGCAAAAAGTATGGTAAAGATTTATAGATCATTTATGAGAATGGCTGTCGATTGTGTAAGGAAGAACGGCGGAGTTACAAGACAGTTCTTAGGAGATAGAATCATGGGTGTGTTTATTGATTCTGTTGACGAAGAGGGAAATATATCTGAAAGAGCAGTTGATAAAGCGATAAATGCCGCAAGAAGTTTACAAACAGTAATTGATTTCAGTTTAAACAAGCATCTAAAGTCAAATGTAAATGGAAAAGTAATTGAGTGTGGTATTGGTATTGATTATGGAAAAGTTCTTGTTACATGGGTGGGGATGTATGGAGTTGAAAGTGACGAGAACAAAGAAGATGAACAAGATTGTGTTTGGGTTGGAAATACGACCAACTATGCGAGTAAATATTCTGATATAGCTTCTGGCGGAGAAATTTTTATATCTGAGAATGTTTATAAGAATTTGTCGGAGGAATATAAAGAAGTTTGGACGAAATCGGCAAAATATAAAGGGACAAAATTATTTCAGGGTTATATTACAAAAGATTATTATTTGGAGTTCTCAAAAGAATGTGGAAATGCTGTTAAAATAGAGGAAGATAATACTGTTGAGTTAGATACATCGAGCCAATTAGCGGATGGAATTAAAGAAATAGAAAGATTACAGGACAAACTGATTCAAAGAGAAAAAGAATTAGCTGTTTTAGAAGAAAAATTGAAGAAAGAGAACGAAGAGTATAAAATAAAGTATGACAATGAGAATGCAGAAAAAGTAAGGGCCTGTAATAGAAGAGATGAAATGGAGGATGAGCTAAAGAAACTGATTGAAAAATTTTACAAGACCATTAAAGGAATATTATCTAAAGTACATTACCAAGAGCACAAATATATGGATAGAATTGGAAAAGATTTTTTATATGAGTTGATAGAAAGGGAATATGACTTGGGAAAGAAAATTGGGAAAGAAAAAGAAGATATTGTATTTGATTTGGCTTGCTATTTGATTGAAATATATGATTATTTTAAGGATTATCCGAAGGCATATGATTCAATGTTAATAATGGCAAAAAAATCTAATCATTGGGTGAACTTAGAAGATGCCACTTTAAAATGGGCAAATGAGAATAATGTACTTTATAAACTTTTCAATGAAATTGAGAGAGCATTAGTGAATTTCCGTGTGAAATATGAGCGTAGAAAAGATTTTGAAGGATACTTAGAAAAAATAAGAAAAATTAGGGGGTATTAATAGTATGGCACAAAACAGTAACCAGCAACAGGAAAATGTAGCATTTGCAAAAGAAGATGCATATCAGAGTTTGGAAATGATTAATACATGGATAAGCAATATTGACACTAAGGTTTCTTTTGCATTGGCGCTTGCAGGTGTGCTTATAGGTATTATTTTTGAAAAGGGATTCCCTAAAGCACTACAAAGAATTTGTGAAGTATCAAAATTAGCAGAATTAAGTGGTGGTGAGATTATAGCTTCAATACTTGTGTGTTTGCTTTATATAGTAAGTTTTTTGTCAATAGTAAGTTTTATGCTGGCAATAATAGCGCGTGTGAAAAACTTAAATAATGCACCTTCTATATTTTTCTTTGGATCAGTAGGGAAAATGAGCCTTCAAAATTACATGGAAAAGGTATGTCAAATGTCAGAAGAACAGATTCTTTTAGATTTGGAAGAACAAATACATACAAATTCCAGAATATGTAGCCAAAAAGCTAAATGGTATAATATTGGCATAAAGTTTTTGGTGATAACGATTGTCCTATGGTTTATTTGTATGGTTTTTAGATTGATATAAAGGAGAGGGAAGCATGGAATCAAAAAAGGAAAATACTTATATATATAAAGTTGAAGATAGTGCTAACAGAATGGATGAAATTTTAGATACAGATGATGATGACTATGAGGATAATGAAAATACAATTCCTGCAAGGGATAAATTGACATATAAAAATGGTTATTATGTGGATGTAACAGCAATTTTTATAGATATTGTTGATTCTTCAAAATTAACAGATGGACATAGAAGGCCAACGCTTGCCAAGATGTATAGGGCTTTTTTGTCAGAGTGTGTGGCAATAATGAATTCATATGATGCATGTAAAGAAATAAATATTAATGGAGATTGTGTTTGGGGTGTATTTGAAACACCTAAAAAAGTAGATGTTGATAAGGTGACAGATGTAGCTGCAAAATTATATAGTATGATTAATATTTTAAATTTTAAGTTAAGAAAAAGAAAATATGAAGAAATTGCTGTTGGTATTGGCATTGACGATGGTAGGGCTCTTATGGTGAAGGCAGGATATTCTGGTAGCGGCATAAATGATGTTATATGGATGGGTGATGTAGTAAATTCAGCATGTCATTTAGCAAATAAAGCAGGGAGAAATGGAAGGAAAACTATATTAGTTTCAAATTGCGTTTACAACAATGTTTTGGAGAAAACACAAAAAATGTTATCGAGTTGCAAAGTTGATGGAATAACATATTACGAGGGGAGCTTTAGCTGGGTAGAGATGGATGAATGGTATCAAAAAAATTGTAAATAGATATATTTTTGAGAAGCAAGACTAACAATCTTGGTTCCTTTTCTTTGCTTTCATCAGAAAAATCATACTCAAACGCGTGTGAAAATATTGGAATTTGAATTACAAAAAGCAGGGTTGTTCCCTGCCTTTAAAATATAATGCCACAGAATATTGCCAGAAATGCAATGGACAATAGAAGTGGCATCAGAATACTATGTTCATAGACAGCAACATAAGTATTTGCTGATACCATGACATAGCCGATCAGGTGCTTCTTTCTAAGGTGTTTCATTTTGTCTGGTGACATGAGCATAAAATAGTGGTCTGTTATGCCGCTGGAGATAACGACTGTATCAGTAGCCGCTTCTTTTTCGATTTCTTTGAGCTTCATACAGCCAATTACAGAAAGTCCACTGCTGTTCTGCATTTTCTCAAAGGGATTGGGTTCTATATAATCAAACTGAAAGTGTTTCTTTTTAAAAATTCTTGCATTCACTGTTTCCAAATTATGAACATAATAATTCATAGCAATTTCCTCCTTATGTTGTTGAGATATTTTAAGCGGAAGGAGTGTTACGGATTATAAAACCATGAATAAGCAGAAATTATTTTTTGATAGTACAAAATGTAGTGATATATTTTGAAAATGCAGATAGACTGATACTGTTTAATCAAAAAATCAGAATGATTGTTCATATTTTTATGAATAACTTTTGAATTCCTATTTATGATTGAAAAAGATTATACAACTTTTATCTGTTGTGGTTAGCAGGGGCTACGGCCGTCAGCTATTCTTTAACCACGGTGAAGCAATTCAGCAGGAATAGCTATTAACATAAAAGATATCTCAAAACGAGAAATGAAAGGAAAAAATGAAAATGAATAAGAATAAAATTTTAACAGCAGTCATGGCTGGAACAATGATGATGGGAAGTGTTCTTCCTGTATGCGCAGCAGTAACTGAGGAATCTAAGCCTATTTCACAGGATAAAGTTGAAGAGACCGTAGTTGAGTATACAAAGGCATCTACGTTCTCCGTAGTGATTCCTAAGAAAATTGTACTGGATACACAAAATAAGAATTCTGATTATGCAGTAAGAGTATATGGGGATATTTCTTCTGACAAGAAAGTAACAGTAGCTCCTCAGGATGCACTTACAGATATTGAAGGAATCAACTTCTATATGATAGATCAGGCAACAGCAGGAACAAAGAAAGCAAATGTTCAGGCTGATGTAACACAGGACGTTGTTGACTGGACAAGTGCTGAGGTTACTGCGGATACTTCCAAGGATGGTAATGTAGCGGCTCCAACCATTACAGCAGGTAACTGGAAGGGTACATTTAACTTCAATATTGCACTCGCAGATGCAGAGTAATTTTTAACAAAGAATAGAGTTTAAAAAACAGAATGTTTTATATTGATAAAGATAAGGCTTGTGTATGCAGGTCTTATTTTTTTGTAAGAGGCAAAGTTATTCACATTATAATTATAAATTCCTATTTTTTCTTTAAACTATAATAATTCAGTCCACGGAGAGGATATAAATTATATTTTTCGTGTAACTGTATACGATAAAGGCGACAACAAGTAGCAATAGAGGAATTATTTTGTATAAACCAATATTACATAAATGTTTCAATAAACTTTTTTATGTAAGTTCCATAGAAAAGAAGGAGGTAGAGATGAAAAAGAAGAAATTTGTGGGATTAACAGCACTGCTCCCAATGGCATTGATTAATGTCACAGCATTGCCTGTACATGCGGAAGTCATTGACTTTCAGGAAGCAGATACAAGTGCAGATAAAACCAGTGCTGCATGTGAAGTGATTTATAAGTCAACTTATGACTTCTCAGAAGAAATTCCAAAGTATCCAGAACTTGATGTTACAGCTTCTGGTTATGAAGGCATCTATGATGGAAAATCACATGGAATCACTGTTGACTGTAAGACTGAGGGAGCAACCATTCTGTATAGTACAGATGGAAAAACTTATTCGACAAAGAAACCTGAATACACGAATGTAGGGACATATGTGACATACTATAAAGTCGAAAAAGATGGATATACAGCAACCACGGGTTCTGCAGTCGTAAAGATCAAAGAAGCTGAAATTGAATTTGATGCAGATGATTGTATTGTCTTTTATGATGGGAAGAACCATACCATTGATTTATCCGTAAAAACAGATGGCTGTAAGGTCCTGTACAGTGAAGATGGAATAAATTATTCCTCAAAGAAACCAGAGTACAAAGAGCCAGGTACATATACTGTCTACTACAAAATTATGAGGGACAATTATGCGACTGTGACAGGAAGCAGTACAGTGACCATTAAGCCAAAAGATAATAATGTAAATAACAGCAACCAGAATAATAACAGTAAAAACAATGCCAGTCAGAATGGTGGAAGTCAGAATAACAGCAATGTTGATGGAAAAGCAGATAAAGGTATTTCCAGAGTGCAGACAGGAGATGAAAGCAATATCCTGTTTTACAGTTTGGCATTTATAGCCGCTGCCTTTGGCTTGACAAAATTAAAGGGAAGAAAGGAGAAAAGAGAAAAATTATGAATATAAAAAAGAGAATACCCAAGTTCCTATCATTGCTTCTCTGTTTTAGTATGACATTTGGGAATATGATTCCTGCGTATGCAACGGAAAATACCAATAGTGATTCTACAACAGTGATCGATGGTGAAAACATTTCGACAGAAGAAAGAAATCTTGAAGATATAACAGTAACTTATAAACAGGCATCCAGCTTCTTCGTTACGATTCCAAAGACGATTGTATTAGATGGATGGAAGCAGTCTACATATGCTGTGAAAGTTTCAGGTGATATTGATGCCGATCAATGTGTCTATGTAGCGCCTGTTGACGGGATTGCCAAGACAGAAAATATTGATTTTTATATGAAGGATCAAGCAACTGAAAATGCGAAAGATGATGTTGTAGCAAATGTAACGCATAATAAGTTCCATTGGAATTCTGCGGAGGTAGCAGGGAGTTATAGGCAGGACGATAACTTGGTCAGCGCTCCAGATCTGACGGCAGGTGCATGGAGAGGTATTTTCCAGATGGAAATCAAACTGGAGACACATGTGACACATAAGCATAATTATGTGGAAACAATAACTAAGCAACCAACCTGTACGGAAGCAGGAGAAAAGACATATACCTGTGATTGTGGTGACAGTTATACAGAAGTGATTCCTGCAAAGGGGCATCATTTTGAAAATGGTGAGTGTACTGACTGCCATGAAAAAGATTCCAGCCATGAGCATAGTTATACTGAAACGATAACAAAAAAACCAACCTGTACAGAAACAGGAGAAAAGACGTATACTTGTGGTTGCGGTGATAGTTATACGGAAGAAATTCCTGCAATGGGGCATAATTTTGTAGATGGTGAGTGTGAACGCTGTCACGAAAAAGACCCTTGTTCAGAATCCCATACTGATGAAAATGGAGATGGCATTTGCGATATATGTGGTCATGAACATCAGTGGGTAGAAAATGAAGATGTTTTGGAGTGGGTACGTTATAATCCTTATGGTAGAGCTGGCTGGACTAAGAATGGAAATACATATGAAGCAACCTTTAGTGCTGATAAAACCGATGCCACTAAGTCAGCGTCAATCGACTTTGATATAGAGGTTCCAAATGATGTGGAATGTACATATTCATTTACATGCCCATATCTTTATAAAACTGATTTTATGTATTATGATAGTGCTTCGGCATATTTATATGATTTAGATGATTCAGGTAGTACGATTTCTGAAACTAGAACTACTATTTTTTCAGCTAAAGGACCTGGTAGCGGTTATTCATCTGGTAAAATATCCTTATCAAAAGGAAAGCATAGACTTTCAGTATCATATCATAAAGGCAATAAAAGTTCAGCAGTTTCTGGAACAGTTAGAATAACTTTAAATTCTATTGAGGCATTAAATCATGTTTGCACGGAATGCGGAGAAAAAGGAGCACATAAATATACTGAAATTATTACAAAAGATGCTACCTGTGTTGAAAGTGGTGAAAGAAAATATATTTGTGAAACTTGTGGATATTCGTATACTGAAGAAATTGCAGCTACAGGAGAACATAATTATGTAAATGGAATTTGTACTATGTGTGGAGAAGCGAATATAGCAACGACAGAAATTTATTCGATAAGCTCTACAACTAGCAGAACGACAGATTCAGGTCATGGACATTATGACCAGACTTCTTTGAGCGGTACGTATTCGCCAGATATTGAGATAGCAGAAGATATGGCAGAAGACGAATATCTAGTGCTAAATTCTTACATAGGTTATCCTGTTATTAGCGGTCAGGGGCAATACGGAGAATCTGACGGAATAAATGGTTCTTCTCAGCTTCAAAAATATGATGAGGAGACTGGCACGTGGAAAACGATTGATACCCATTCTATGTCATATAATATTGCTAAGAATATAACAGAACAAACAGGTGGTTATACAGATTTACACCGTGGCTGTGGTATAAGTCGCAAATATCAGTTGGAAAAGGGAACATACAGGATATATGGAAGTTTCTCAGCACACAGAAGCTGTGCTTCTTCGGTAGCACACTACTATTATTCCTATCGTATTACGGCATATTTATGTCAGATAAAGAAGTAAGAAATGGTTGAAGTCTAATAGAAGTACCATGTCATCTGTAACATACAAATAAATATAGCAATTTCAAAAAAGAACTTAGAACTTTGATTTTACGGTGATAAGGAAGTATAGAAACTAATTTATCATCAACGCTGACAAACAGGGTGCAAGCAAGAGCAGAGAACACATCACTTTCATTAGTGGTTGGTTCTCTGCTTTTTGTTACGCAATAGAATGCTGTTTTTGAGGGTAGGGATATAAAATATCGTCTAAGTGTTTTCCA
>RAYM01000070.1 GCA_003611805.1 bacterium 1xD42-87
CCGCTTATATTAAAATCAGGATTCCGCTTTTTTATGAAACCACTAATCTGCTCTCTGATGGCTTCCTCATCATCGACTACTGCTATATTCAAAATTCATCACCTCGGATTTCCGTTTCAGCCGTCACTTAATTTATCGGCAGATTTTCTGTTATTTTGGGATGCAGGGAACGAAAGGCATATAAAATGGAGCGAAAGGCATAAATGCAGTATGGAAATTTCAAAACCAGCCCTAAAGATTTTCGCCATTCGTCCGATATAAGGCGGCACAAACGCAAACCGCCGTGTAAGCATATTACCTCTTATTCCCCCGCTTTCCAATAGGCAGACCGCCGCATATGGCGGTCTGCCATAGCGGCGGTTAGCTTTTGTCTTTGTATTTCAGATATTTCAGATTTTATGCCACTTGATGCTTACAGTATGAACGAACTGTCAAAAACAGAAACAGCGGAATTTCAACTGCGGCTGATACCAAAATGACGTATGGTGTCCAAAAACTCATACCTCCTATATGCAGGAAATTAAAATCGCAAAGCTGATAAAGAAAATTATTTTTCATACCTATGCCCGCTGATGGTACAATCCCTCCAATCCATGTATCACCCAAAGCTCCATACGCAAATATGGGCAGAAACAGTATCACTATGGAAATCAACAACACCGTCAGGGAATCTCTGCATCTTGCAGATAAGAACAATGTGCAGCTAACGATTGCCAGTACTGAGAGAAGTCCTGCAAGTACCAAAATAATCTGTAGCTGCCCTAAATTTATATTTGGCAGATTTATAACCGAAAACAGCATCTGAAACGAAGTCTTCAGGCAGTCTGTGCCAAATGCAAGATTCAGGATTAACAGATGAATTGACATTCCCAAAATGAAAATAACAATGAATATGCAACAGACCGACAAAATCCGTGTAACAGCTAATTTCATGCGTCCGTATTTAGTACAGCGCAAAATACTGTCACTGCCACTGCCGGTCTGATATTCATTGGCAAAAGCAGGAGAAGCAATGGCAACACAAAGGATTGATAAAACCAAAATATACAATGTTGTATAATCAAATGCATCCCTGCTCATACCGGGGTACAGGTAAAATGGCTGATCCACGTCTGCATACCTGCCTGCTGCAAACTGTCTGGCTGCCTCATATTCTTTCTGCTCAAGATTCATGGTATCGTCCAAATGAGAAACACATTTTTCATAAAAATACTGTTCCACCTCATCAGGATCAATATCCATCAAGTCTGCACCAATGCCAGTTTTTGGATCAGCAAAGGCTTCTATTAATCCCCTGAGCATAGGGCGGATTGCCATAATATTTTCAATATAAATGTCCAGTGGGACATCATTAAGTGTACCGTATTCTTTTACATAGGATTGATATGTCCGCAGGGCTTCCGCCAACTTTTGCGGGGTAATGTTACCTGCTGTTTTTTCAAAGTAATCCCTCTTAAACTGGATTGCCGGCAATCCACCTAATTCTATGATTTTCCCATCTTCTCCCGGACGGTTAATTGATTCAAAGCTGATTGGCAGATATGCCATTACGATAGACATTAAAAGTGCAGCAGCAAGCAATGTCAAAGTACGGCGTGACTTCATAATCCGTTTTATTTCTAATCGGAATAATCGCATATTAATTTCCCTCCCCTTCCAGATTTTCCTGCGGAAAATACCAAAGATACAAGTCCTCAAGCCGGGGTAATGCAGCAACTGCCCCGGAAATTTCAGGTGTTTCAGATAAATACCGGATGGATACCTGCCCGTTATCTTCACTTCGCTGATTTATCACCCTGAGCCGCATTTCATAGCTGACTAAATCTTTTGCTGGTATGGTACAAGTCCACACTTTTCCTTCAATCTCCTTCACAAGCTCATCCGCCCGGCCTATGTCCACTATCTTTCCTGCTTTCATAATGGCGTTTTTCGTTGCAATGTACTCAATATCTGAAACAATATGAGTAGAAATCAACACAATTCTGTCATGTGAAAATTCGGAAATAAAGTTACGGAAACGTACCCGCTCTCCGGGATCAAGCCCTGCCGTTGGTTCATCCATCACAAGAATTTTCGGATCATTCAGCATAGCCTGTGCGATACCGACACGACGCTTCATGCCTCCTGACAGCTTTGCTATCTTTTTCCCTTTTACATCAGAAAGTGTAAGCACCTCCAAAAGATGATTTATTTTCTTTGTTGTTTCTCCTGCCGGAACATCTTTCAGGGCAGCTACATATTCCAGATAATCCCTTACTGTAAAATCACGGGAATACCCAAAGTCCTGCGGCAGAAAACCAAAGATATCCCGGTAGGCTTCTCCCATTTTGCGGATATCCGTACCATCATAACAGATCACCCCACTGGTAGGTGTCATAATGCCGGCAACCATACGCATGAGAGTAGTCTTCCCCGCACCATTAGCGCCAAGCAGTCCCCAAACCCCCGGCGTGAGGGTAAGACTGGCATCATCCACAGCCATTTTGTCTTTAAACTGTTTCGTTAAATGTTCAATTTTCAGTTCCATTACACAACTCCTTTTCCAATCCTGTTTCCAAGGGATTTATTCAACATCAAATACCCCTGTCCAGTAAAAATTGTACCAAACAGGGGCATTTCAATCTCAAATTTTGGAATGGAATAATCCTAAGAATTTCCTAATACTTGGCTATGAAATGCTTTTTTTGCATTTCATAGTATGGAACGTATATTTTCCTAATCAGAAACCGGGAGTGTAATTGTAAATGTGACTGTTTCCCCATTGCTCTGTGCCGTTATCTCACCACCATGCAGGCTGATAATCTCCTTTGCAATAGAAAGGCCAAGCCCCGCCCCGCCTGTGTCTGACAGCCGGGCCTCATCTAAACGGCTGAACTTCTCAAAAATATGCACTAGCTTATCTTCCGGGATTGTCTGTCCGTGGTTTCGGAATACTACGATAGCATTTCTTCCTTTCTTTTCTGCCGATATGCTGATCTCCGTATCCGGATAACTGTAAGCCGCCGCATTTTTCAAAAGGTTATTAAATACCCTTGCCAGCTTTTCCGGATCGCCTGTTACAACCAGCCCGTCCCCGGCAGAAACTCTGGCAGTGTTCCCCCTTGCAGACAAGGCAGGATACAGTTCATCTGTCACCTGGGATAAAAGGGCATATAAGTCAACCTGCATTTTTTTCAACTGCACTGCTGCCGTATGGTATCGCGTGATTTCAAATAACTCATTGATCAGCATTTCCAGACGTTCTGATTTTTCAAGGGCAATTCCCACATACTTGACTTTTTGCTCTGCCGGCATATCCGGGGCCTCGTCAAGCAGGCTCAAGTAGCCGATTACTGCCGTCAGCGGCGTGCGGATGTCATGGGCCAGGTACATGACCAGTTCGTTCTTTCTGTCTTCCGCTTCTTTTACAGCCTGATTACTAAGCAGTATGGACATTTTAATCTGGTTCATCTGCTTTTCCACTTCCCGGAGCGGTTCTGACAGCTCAATCGCAGCGTTATTCTGTTCATATACCGTCTGTGCAGCATTTATCACCTCATCCAGATAATCCCAAGGTTTCCTCCAGTAATGGTAAAAAATAACGGACAGGCCAATGACAAGGTAAAAAAAATAAAGCACATCCAGCCGCAGATACAGCCATTCAGAAATCCGGTCTGCCGACTTTGGTAAAATGTATTCAAGCAACGGCATTATAGTAAGACCTGCTGCCGTATAAGCAGACACAATAGCCAAAAGGCGGATCCGCAATTTTTCCCTTGCCGGGAAACTCTGTTTTTTCATGAAACACCTCCATCAGTTTGCCATCAGAAGGACTGACAAACCGCCTGTTACCAATATTGTAACAACAACGGCGAAAACCACAATAACAGTTTCTGCCCGGTTTCTGCTCCGGAATATCCTAACGGCAGACCAATATATGCCAATCCCCGCCATCCCTCCACAGGTATTTGTTATGATGTCTGTTATGTCCGTACCTCCGACCGCCAGGATATATTGAAGAACTTCCAGGATAAAACTGGTCATCAAAATAAGAAAAAACTTTACTTTGAACCCCGGCTCTTTTTTCAGCATACATAAATAGATACCATATGGGATAAATATTGCGACATTTTCCAAAACCTCTTTCAAGTGGAAACCCATTCCGATCTCATTATCATAATAAAACGGGATCAGGTTTATGCTCCTGATTCTGTCCAGCTCATGGATTGATAATTGCAGTTTGAACAATATAATCCATACCAACAGAATCAAATAAACAGCAAACAAAAATGGTACAAGACAGTTTAGACCCGCCTTTTTTCTTTCTTCCATAAATATCTCCTTATCCGGGAATAAACAGGTTATATCTTATAACCCACTCCCCATACTGTTTTTATATATTTTGGTTTTTCTGCCGTATCTTTCAGTTTCTCCCTCAAATGGCGGACATGTACTGTAATCGTGCTGCTGTTCTTACTGTAATATTCATCTTCCCACACCCTATGGAACAGTTCTTCCAAAGTTACAACCATGCCCTGGTTTTCCAACAGAATGCGTAGGATGGAAAACTCCGTAGGTGTTAAAGATACAGCCTCCCCGCCAAGCTCACATTCATAGGTCTGCATATTAAGAACCAGCTTTTTATAAGTAAGGACTTTTGCAGGCTCATTTTGCGGCAATGCCGGGGTATACTTTTTATATCTCCGAAGCTGTGCCTTCACCCTGGCAATCAGTTCAAGGGGACGGAATGGTTTTGTCACATAATCATCCGCTCCCAGCGTCAGTCCTGTAATCTTATCCATTTCCTCATCTTTTGCCGTCAGCATGATCACAGGATAAGTATATTTTTCACGGATTTTCTGACAGAGGGTAAAACCATCGATATCAGGCAGCATGATATCAAGGATTGCGAGATCAGCTTCTTCATTTTCGATAAAAGCCAGTGCTTCCCTTGCAGAATAATATTTATAAATGGTGTAATTTTCATTCATCAGATAAACTTCAAGCAGATCTGCAATATCCTTTTCATCATCAACAATCAAAATCCTTTCAGACATACAGGCCGCCTCCTTCTATGTTAAAACTATCTATTCCTATGAATTTATCATATTTTCTTTCAAAAATCCCAATAAAACGCATGAGATATTATTAAGATTCTCCTAATCCCGCCAAATATCCATCAATATATTTATTTCGCATCTTTCATCATTAGCCGCACAAACTCCATATCACATATCTACTGTTCGCCATTTCCTATTACTTCGGCAGAATACCGTTCCCACTAAAGCAAAACCATCCGCTGATTTATGCCATAAAAATTCTCTGTTTTTGTCCGATTGTGCGAAAGGGCTATTTTGTAAGAATGGAAAGCAAAAAGGAGCCATTGAACAGCCCCTTTTTCACACTTATTCCATCTCCCTAAACGTGTCGGCCATTCCCCCGACAAGGCTCCACTGGCGCTGCATATAAGATTTCAGATTTTCCGTGCTTTGCCTGTATGCCTCCCGGACTGTTTCCGGATCATAAAATTATGCTTTCTGCCACAGCAGCATACTGTCCTGAAATTCAGCCGACAATCTCCCGGTATCTTTCATCCATGAAAGGTAAGACCGCACCGTGCTTCCCACCAATACATACTGCTCAAAATTCATGGAAAGCCCATAGCCTTTGAACACTTCCTGCAGAATCCTCTCAAAGCATATCGGCTCCCCACAAATGGACAGAATCCTGTCCGCCACCTCATACACCTTATCCCTGTTATAACGGACAAGTCCCTTCACATCAGCGGATGCCTCCGCATGGGCGGGGACGAACATGGCCGCCTCCATCTGCTCTACTTTGTCCAGCGTTTCCAGATAAGCGCCCACGTCATAAATGAAGGAAACCGCATATTTGTCCAGCGTCTCCCTGCTGCTGATGCAGTCCGCAAGGAACACCACCCCGTCCGGCATACGGAATCCCACCATGTCAAAGAAATGCCCCGGCAGCGGTATCACCTCAATCTCCTTCGGGAAACTTTCATCTGAGAAATCCGCCACATCGCTTTCCTGCGCCATCAGGAACTTATGCCGCAAATCCTTACACGGATAACCGCCGTAAAGAAAAGACGGCTCCAGTACCGGGTATTTCGTGAAGGCCGCCTCTATGCCGCCGGAATAAACCTTACATCCCGTCTGCCCCTGCAGGTACTTGTTCCCGCCAATATGGTCTGCATTGGAATGGGTATTCAGGATTGCCGCCAGATGCCAGCCGTTCTTATCCAGTATCTGCCTGACTTTCCTCCCCGCATCCTTATCATTTCCGCTGTCAACCAGATAGACATTCTCCCCGTCTGCCACATAGACGCCTATCTTCGCCGGACAGTTTATGTAATAGCATTTCTCACTGACTTGTACCAACTCATACATTTTTCGTTTCCTCCTCTAATTGTTTGGATAAAATTTTTTTATAAAAATCCTACTTAGCCCGTTCATCATACAGCCAAAACATATATCCGTAATTATCGTTTTTTGCAAAATTTATAAGCTGCACTTGTGCAACGCAAAGAACGAAATAATAATGATCCATTGTTCCGTCATTGTAATGTTCAAAATCAACTGTATAGCCTATTTCAGTGAGCCGTTCTATCTCGTTTTTCACAGCTTCGCTATTAGATTCGAACATATTATTATCGTTAAAAACATCTACTACGACTTTGTATAAAACCATATCCCCGTATTCTTCCATAGCTTTTTGCAAAGGGATTGAATATATACAGTGACCATTATTCGGAGATTTATAACAAGCGGATGAACCTTCGCCCCCATAGGCCGAAACCACAGTCATTATTTCCTCATTGTCCGGAGCTTCAGGCAGACTTTCTGTCTCCTGTTTTTGCGCTGCCTGATCCTGCTTTGCTATTTCTATATCATTAGTTGGCTGTTCTCCCTGGGCGGTGCTATATCCATTAGGATTCCCGTCCAAAGAAGCATCTTCTATTCCTGCATCTATATGATCGCCATTTTCAGATACAGATATAAAGATATTAGGGATTGCATATGCGGCTATAACACCAAAAAACAAGCAGGCAACTGCCATTCCCCATCTAATCCATATGGGGTGCTTCCTTTTGGCTTTTGCTTTCCGGGCTTCTTCAATATAATCTTCTTTCACATTAGTCATACTATTATACAGCTTTCTGGTTTCTTTTTCTTTCATAGTGAATAGTCCTCCTTTTCAAGTGCGGATTTCAAACTCTGACGCAGCCGATACATTCGCTTTGCCATTTCTTTGGGCGTAGTCCCGTATTCCTTTGCAAGGTCTTTGACCGCTTCACCATTCCAATAACGGCGCATGAAAAGAATCCGATCAGCCTTTGGAAGCGAAGCAAGCCATGTATTCAGAAATTCTGTCAGTTCCCTCTCCTCAATTTCATGTTCTACAGTTATAGGAGACGAAATACAGTCCTCCAGTTCACTCAAAAGCTGTTCCATGCCGGCATACCGCTTTTTCCGATGATTTTTGTTCCAAAGATTAATTGCAATATTCCGTGTAACTTTGCCAAGCCATGCACCAAGTCTAACCGGCTGTTGCGGCGGTATGGAATTCCATGCCTGCAAATATGTATCATTAACACATTCCTCTGCATCTGCAGCAATCGTCAGTATGTTGAATGCAATGCTCTGACAGAATACCCCATACTTCTTTGCGGTTTCTGATATTGCAGTCTCATCACGCCGGTTGTATAAGTCGATAATCTGTAAGTCTTCCATTCACATCCTCCTCTTGCCGTAGTTATGAAGGCCTTCACTTATAAAGACAAGTTTTCAGCAAGAATATTCCCGTAAAACATAAAAAATTATAACTTTTTTCTTCAAATATATCCACCATTCTTTACAGAATGAATTGTCTGAAAATGAAAAAAGAGCCATCAACCAGCCCTTTTTCATCGTTATCATTTATCCATTAAATTTTTACCGCTTTGCTCATATGCAAACACGGAAACTCTGCATACTATCACGAAAACTCCACGCAGTTTCCGTGTTTGTATCATATACCCCGTTTTCCGACAGCATTTTCCGTCAAACTAATACGCCTTTCAGCCAAAACCGCCAATATCCTACACCTTTTTACCTTTCCGTTTTATACTATCACGGAAACCCCTGACTTTTGCGTGAAAGTATACTTTTGCCTGATAGTACGATTTTCTCCCCTATCGCCATCCTATCAGCGGCATCCAAAAACCAAAAAATTGGGGTCCACCACCCACCGTGATGAACCCCACCAAGCCTTAAAACCCTTGATTTTAAGCCATTCTTCCATACTTTTGCCTACGAGTACCCAAATTCCTATGGCATCATTTGGAAATAGCCGCCTGTGCCGCTGTTATACTTTGATGACTTTTACCCCTCTTTACCCCATTTACCCCACCCACTTCGACATTCGACAAACGGGATTCGACAAATTGCGCTCTTACCGACAAAATCCATATTTCTCAGTGCGGCGCAATCGCATTAGAGCAGCCTTAAAAGCTGTACCAACTCATGCGCCTCGTCCGTATCTGATGCGGTCTGCCTGGTATCGAACTGCGAAAAGCGGTTGTCACGGTAAAATGATAACAGCTTTTCCTCATTTTCAGCTTCTAAGAATGTTACCATGCCGCCAAACATATACTGTGTTGCTTTAATTTTGTTCCATGCCAATCCAAGAAGTTCTGCGCCAGTGATCATTTTTCCATCATTTTCAGAATAATTTTTACCTAATTGTGCAATCAAATAAGCCGACATGGTATATGTATCCGATTTTTTATCCAACTCACTAACCCGTAACAATTTTCTCTTTACGGTATTGCTCACCGTTTCACCTCTTACCGTCAATGGCTTTAAAGCGAGCGTAAAATATCCCAGCAATTTTCCGTCAGCAACAGAAAACACAAGATATGTCACAGACTGGTTCTTTTTAGTAAATTCAATGGAACTGTACTTCAAAAACCGCTCCACGTCAGGGTTCAACGGACAAGAAAACTCGGAGAGGATTTGAAGAAGTTCATCCTCCCCAAGTTCAGGATTCTCATTACCAATATACCGCCGGATATTGATAATTCTATATTTGTTTTTTTCTGTCATTTGCCTTTTTCCTCATTCGCATAAATTCAAGCAATTCTGCATCATCTGTTATTTCGCTTGCCGCTACAGGTATATGAACAGGACGGTTCTTGGCAGATTCTTCAATCGCATTGACAAACATCTCCACCTGTTCCTTGCCGGAAATGACAAAATTCTTTGTGATACTTGAAGTTGCCATGATAAACACCTCCTTTGTTAGTATGGTTCTTCCGTTGCAATTCATACTTTTCTATCTCTATTTTATTATTTTATATCGGTTAACGCAACAAATCTTTTATGAATTTTTTATAACTTATTTTCCCACTTGCAATCCCGCCAAAACAGAGGTAAGCTACGACACCACGGAAGGAGGGATTGGATTGGAAAAGGATTCTGCATTGTACCAGCTCATGGACACCCGCATGCACAGCGTCATGAACGGTATCGTGAGCAGTGACGGGGAATACCAGGCGATTCTCCGCAAGTCGGACATATACTCCGGCGAACTGGACAGGATGGATTTATCAAAAGAAATCCGGCTGCTGATCGACCGGTACGTCAGCGAGCAGAACGCGCATAGCACTTGTGCTATTGATTCCGTTTTGGGATGCTCGCCTACCTGCTTGGATTTTCCGACTGCAGGGCCATGTTTTTGGGGAAATGCCTGCCAACAGAAGCAAAAGAAATGAACACAGAACTGTAACCGCAAATCGGTGACAGGGCGGAAAGGCTGCGCCACAGCCCTTCCGCCCTGTCCCTCTTTCGTTTTAAATGAATATCCACGCCTCCAGCTCCGCGTACCTGTTGGATTTCGACCATTGCGGGTGCTTCCTGAACCACGCCCGCTCGTCATCCGGCGTGACCGTTATCTTCTTGAAATAAACGGGGGAACCGGCATCATCCAGTCCCCCTCCCGCATCGGGGCTTAAGTTTAAGAGCCACTCGAAGCGGTCTTCGTAAACCCTTACCCCTGACACATATTTATCCATTTCCTCCTCCGAAAACTCGCCGTCCTCCGGCACGGGCGGCTGCTCCATGAGCCTGCGCAGGTTTTCCAGCTTGCCGCTCACGTCCGCCTCCGTGGCGGGCTCCACGTCCCCGTACTGCGCCATCCGCTGCTCCAGTTCCGCGATCCGCTCCCCAACCTCCTGCTGCTTGCGGCTGAATACTTCCTTCGGTATCTCGTTGTTCATCCTCATATCGAGCAGCGTCTCATATCTGCCCCGCTCCTTTTTGAGCTGTTCTTCTATGATTTCCTTGTCCCGCAGGACTTCCGACTGCTCCACCCCCGCAATGCCGCACCCCAGCACCGCCGCCGCGTTCAGAAGCATCCCCTCCGGGTCATCGAACACGGCGTGGAGGACTTTCTGCGCCATCGTGTACATCTTCCAGTCCTGCACCAGCGGCGAGCGGCAGACGTTCTCAATGCCCAGGCCGTTTTTCAGCCTTGCCGCTATGGTCCCCGTCCGGGTCTGGTCGTAGCACTTGTAGGTGTAGGTGATGAAGTCCGTCTTGGTATGCCACTTGGTCTTTGCGAAGGCGTGGCCGCACTGGCAGCGCATCTTCCTGCGCCAGAGGTCTTCCGAATGGACGCCCTTGTTCTTCCGGCGCTGCCCCATCTGCGCGTCCTTTTCCGCCATCATCTTCTGCACCCGCCCGAATTCCTCCTTGGTGACGATGGGCTGGTGCTTCCCCTCCACGATGACGCGCTCCAGCTCACGGAGATAAAACGCACACCCATAAAGGGGAATAGCTGTTCAAGGTAATTGCCAAGCTCCACGTAATCCCTGCCGAACCTTGAAAAATCCTTTACGATGATGCAGTTGATCTCCCCCTTTTGGGCAAGCCCTATCATTTCCGTAAACTGCGGCCTGTTGTCAAAATGTGTGCCGGAAAACCCGTCATCTATGTAAACGCTGTCTTTGATACAATTTGATTTTTCCTTAAACCCCATGATTTTTTACCGATACCCCGCGATTTTTTATCATACTCCATGATTTTTCCTATACCCCGTGATTTTTCCCCATACTCCACGATTTTTCCTATACTCCGTGATTTTTCCCATAAAAAATCAAAAGCTTTGGAAATATCCTGGCATCCGTGGTATAATTGCTTCATTGAACACTTAAGGAGGCACACGGAATGGACGTATACCATGATAACAATATATGGGGGAAAGGCTCGCCTGAAACCAAGCTGACAGCCCTCCCTGTCAATCACTCTTTTCTATGGGGCGAACAGGAAATACTTATCCCAGCAGTCTATGTAGGCAAAGCAGGCGCCGCCCTTGATGTATGCGCAAAAATCCCGATAGAGGATATGGCGGCATTCCTGAAAAAATGGGATTATGCGCGGCGGATGTCCCTAAAAACCCTAGAAGAATTTGAACAGATAGATGCGGACAACCCCGGAAGCAGGGAATTTGCCGTAGAAATATGCCTTGATGGTACGCCACTGGTGCGCCACATGAGCAGCAGCCTGAGATGGTATCCGGAAAATGTAATTCAGATGGGGAATGTACCTGCCAGCGAAGACGGTTTTGAAAATAACAAAACTGCGGAGGAATGGATGGATGCTTATGCCTGCGACAGGGAATGCTGCTGGTATTTTGAACGGCTTTGCTATGACTGGGACGGAGAACCGATACTGTCCCCTCAGAAAATATCACTTGCTTTCCAGGCAAACTTAATCTCCATCACTGCGGGGCATTTTTCCTCTGGCGTTTCCTGCGATAGCAAAACGGTAAAGACAGCCCATCCCATAACCGGTCAGGAATACACTCTGACACTACATGGCTGCGAACAGATCAGGAACAGCTTCGCAGAAATTGGAGCGAAAGGTGTGGTTTACCCAGAATACTGCCAGATACTCTCTTACAGCATTGCACCAGAAATAGACAGCAGCCTTTTTTGCATCCGCGACTGCGCAGAAGGCGACCGCCCAAGAATGGGTGATGCCCAAGGGCAGCCGGGCAGGCCAGACGGCCCCACAGCAGTTTTTATAGCCGGGAAAAATGCCGCTCCTGACAAACGGATGGCAGCTTCCTCCCTGCATTTTGAGCCTGTGTCAGAAGTGCAGTGGCGGATGGTATTCCAGATAAAGCCAAAGAATGATGCAGAAATCAGCTTTCCCATCAAAGCATGATCCCACACAAATAGCAGCATAAACATTAACCACACAGAATCCCCCGGAGCCGTTTTCTTCCCTGCTCCGGGGGACTATATTCTCATGCCTTTATCTCCATCCCGTTCTTGAAAGTGAAGCGGATGTCCTCCCTGCTGTACACCGTGGCGTACTCCACAAGGCTGTACCAGTCGTCCTCGTTAAATTCCGTGAGCGGGCCGTCCCGCTTTTCCAGGGCGGAAACAAACCTCCCGATCTTCTCCCGCTTCGCCTGCCGCTCCGTGATGGCCTGGCTGACTTCCGAAAGCCGCCCCTTCGCCCTGTTGAACCGCCCCGCCAGCCCGTCATACTTTTTCTGGTACTCCGTCTGGTCAAGGGCGACGCGGGCATTCTCCGCCACGCACTGTTCAATCAGCTCCTCCACCACGTTCATCTCCTCCTGCAGCCGCAGGCGCTCCGTCTCCAGCTCCGCGGTGCCGAAAAGCGTGTCTTTTATGGAATCGTAATCCTCCCGCACCCCGTCCTTTTCTGCAAAGATGGCATTGGCCGCTTTCAGGAAAAGCTGTTTGATGGTTTCCTCGTCAAGGTGGGGCGTGCCGCATTTCTCCCCGCCGTCAAACTTGTGGTTGCACTGCCAGATGGTCTTGCGGTACTTGCTGTTGGAATGCCACACCTTGGAGCCATACCAGCCCCCGCAGTCCGCACATTTTATCCGGCCGGAGAATACGCCCATGCTGCCCGCCCGGTTCTTCCCGGAATGCCTGGCCGTCAGCAGTTTTGCGATTGCGTGGGGCGAGCGCCCCTGCAGGAAGAGGCCGTAAATCCTGCGGACGGTCTCCGCCTGTTCCTCGTTGATGACGAGGTTTCCATCTTCGCCCCGGTCGTAGCCCAGGAACCGCTTGAACGGCACCGTGACCTTGCCGTCCGCGAACCGCTTCCTCTGCCCCCAGGTGCAGTTCTCCGAGATGCTCCGGCTCTCCTCCTGCGCCAGCGAGGACATGATGGTAAGGAGCAGCTCGCCCTTGTATTATTCTTTAGATTATCTACATCCCAAATCACCGTTTTTACCCAGATTAGTTGAATCTACGGATGTATCCAGCC
>RAYM01000071.1 GCA_003611805.1 bacterium 1xD42-87
AAATGTGGGTTTTGTCAGAGAAAAAAGTTTGTTATTTTTTAAATTTACCTCTTGACAAAAGTCACTTCATAACGGAGAAACCATGTATTTTGAAGTAAACTCATATAATAATATGAACTTTCATCAAAAAAGAACTCATTGCAATGTGCTATTTTAATACATATCAAATATAAAATATCTCAATATCTGCTACACTTTAGAGAGCCTTAGTGACATTTGAATTTTCTTGTGGTATAGTGGACTTCCACTTTTAGGAAAAGGAGTTGATGATATATGGCACAGATGAATAAAGGCGGTAAATTTATTTTCGGAAAATCGCTGATACGAGATGACTTGACAATCCATCTCCCAACACAGGCTCTTACAGAGTACAACGCCACAGCAGAGAGAAAAGTCTATCTTTTTACTGGAAGCAAGGTCACTGGCGGCTTTTGTGTGACAAGAAAAGGATTGTTAGAACCGTCAAAATTAGGACACATTCTTACTGATAATCCGGCTTTACAGAATTATCAGACCGCAGAGGGCGAATTTGTCAAATACAAAGGGCGGTCATACTGTTGGGTAAATATTTCAGAGAATGGTGTAATTCAACTTAATCAGCAAATATTGGACTTCCTCAATCTGAAAATTGGAATGGAACTATTGTCTATCCGAAGCAGTGATATAGCTTTTACAATGGGTGCAACCGGTCCTCTGTTGGAAAGAGCCGACAATTATGAGGGCAAAATTCCCTTGTATTAAAAAAACAGTATCATGATACCCGCCCGAAATCCAGTATTCCTCAAATAATTAGAGCCATTTTAGAGCCAAACAGCATAAAGCAATCCCGGAAACGCCCATTTTATCAGCATTTCCGGGATTTTATCCGCTACTCGAACTCGGCGTGTTCTTTGTTGTTCTTAACTATTTTTGTTTAAGTTTTATGCAAATACACACCTATTTTTACTTCAATTACATCATTTATTATGGCTTGCTGATTTTCTGTTGCCAAAATGTTGCCGCTAAGTATTTAAAGTTATGATACCTAAATGCCACTATTATTTGAAAACATTCTATTGTCTGCACTTAATAACTTCATCAATCTTTTCATTAACATTTTGTCCTGCATAAATTATCAATGGAAAACCCTGTACTTCTACAATTTTTGATTGTAAATCAACCTTTAATCCTAATCTCCCATCAGAATTTATAATCTGATACTTAAATAATGACGTTGCATTACCCTTTGCCTGTTTAATAGCTGCATATATATCTTTCTCAGTTGTATTTTGTTGCAAAATACCAAGAGCTAAAGCCAATTCACTCAATAATTCTTTTTTTATTGCAAAGCTTTCATCAACTTTTTTTGCTATTGCAACATATCGTAAAGCCGCTACTATATCATTATAATTTTCATTGACAAAAGTAATATCTTGTTCACTCATATACGATATTTCTTCTGCAGCTGCTGACGGCTTCTCACTATATGTAGTATTATCTGAAAATTTATAATAACTTTCAACTGCTCCTTTTTTAAGAACAAAACATCCCACTTTTTCTAATATGGCAAGTAATGCTTCTATCCTACTTTTTATACTTTTCCATTCTTGACAATCAGGCCATTTCTCAATATCAGATTTACTAAAAAGCTGTCCAATCAATGCTCTTTTTGCAATCTTCAGTTCATCTTCGTCTTCTTTTTTATTAATCCAATAAGGATGAATTTTATAAATATCCTCCATATCATCTTTATGTTTTTTAACCAACGCTGTTATTTGAGTTTTTGTACCATTGACTGCTTCTAAAATATTTCCATTCCCACAACTATTAGCCAACTCTACTGCCTTTGGCAAATTTGTAAACAAATCAACTATATTGTTATCATCAATAAATCCATCCAAATCTGTCAATATAGCTACCTCTTTATTTACCATCCTAAATAATTTAGTTACAACAGGGAATTGTCCTTTCCCATCAACTGGAATAATTTGAGAACCAGCCACATCAATATTTAAATCCAATTTATTTATCAACGAATGGCATATTATTAAATCACTTGCCCCTTCAATGAGCAATACTTTTTTTGCAAAAAAACCATTTTTATATATCTGCCCCATTCTCAACAAAAAATCTTTTAATTTTTTCCCTTGAAGTTCTGGTGCATTTGGATTTATCTGAACTGGAACTTTCTTTTCTTCAAAGAAAACTAAATTACTAAAATCATTAATATTTCCAAAAGACAACAATTCTGTAGAATGTGTCGATAATATAATTGTCTTACCATACAATTTGACTGCATTCTTTATTTCTCTCAGCAAATATGATTGTAATTGTGGATGCAACGACACTTCCGGTTCGTCAACAAGTAAAACCTGTACATCTTCATCAAATATTGCAGCCAAAATTGATATAACATTTACTAGTCCACTCGCTTCTACTGCAACAGAATATTCCTTCTGAGTATCTGTCTTTTCAAAAAAGACTTTCATACTCCCCGCATCCCATCTAAGATATATCTGTCTTCCAAATAAAACCGATAATCTCTCCGCAACTTTAATATAAACATCTTTCTTATCGTCCATTGCAAAAAAATCACCTGATACGGTTTCAATTTCGTGTCTTACCCGTTTTGTTTCGCGGCTACCTACTTGATAATCATTAGGAGACTTTGAATACTGATTAACCCTTGATCTGTATTGTTCCATTTCTCCAAGTCTATTTGATGACAAATATCTAACTTTGCTTGATTCTATTTTTTTCTTAAAATGATCTCTCATTTTTTTTAATGTTTGAGTTTTTCCACTCCCATTTGGCCCTACGAAAATAGTTACCCCAGAGTATAAAGTAATCTCTATTTCGTTATCAAAAACACTATTTACCTGTAACTTACATACATAAGGATATTCCATCATTTTACACCATCCTCAATATATTTTATATATGGCAACATAATCGCAGCATTTTTAATATAATAAATACAAATTCGAATACAGCAGATAACCTTATAGACTACCTACCATATAAAATAATCTGTGTAAAATTTTTCATTATTCGAACTCCCTACAGCTATAACATTATTGTTAAATATTTGATTGCTTTTTAAGTGTTTATATAGCTATAATATCTATATTTTACGCCGTATTTACAGTTTCAGAACAAACAGGTATCATACGGGTATCACAAATTTCTCCTTGACTGCCATATCTACATGGTGCTAGCACCATGTAATTACATGACAAAATGGAATACATATATAATCAGTCTCACATTACGCTTGAACATATATATACACTTCATTCTTTATTCACCCTCGCCTTTCCCTATATCAATTCGATAATCCACAAATGTCTGTAATCAGGGAAGTAATATTAGCTGTCCCATTTACAACTCTATAGGCTCCCAGCCTTATTGCCTCATCAGAATATCTTCGAATAGCCGCCATACTACAATAAACTATAACTGGCACTTGGCAATGTAAAAAATTGAGTTCTTTAATAAGTGTTATTCCAGCATTGCTTTCATCACCTCTCCCCATATCCGTAATAATAAGATCATACAATTCTTTTCTATATAATTTTAATCCCTGCTCTGTTGTAAGCGCGATATCAAAATGGATATTTTGTTCCTCAAAAAAACTTATTACTGATTCATTATTTATTGGATAATCATCTACCCATAAAATTCGCCCATACTTCTTTTTTTGACTAACTTGTGAATCCTTTTCTCTTGGTGCTTCATTAATAAATCTCCAAATAAGTGTTTGAAGTTCGTCTACTTTTTTTTCTAACTTATTATTGTCCGATTTTTCTTTTTTGCCGAATTGCTCTTTTATAAGCTTTTGAAAATAACTAGACCACTGTTTTTTCAACATTCCTTCTATATCAGTTTCTTTTTTAAAAGGAAAAATATTATTTCCATGATCTCTTAATCTAACAATATTAATAAACTCAAAAATATATTTAGCCGTCTCTTGTTTTTCTATTGAGGGAAATGTAATTTCAGTAATAATTGACTTATCCTTATTTTTTTCATACAATTTATGATCACTGAGTACATCTTCTTTAATAAATGTATATACTGGAAGCCCATATTCAATAGCTTTTAAAACTTCTAAATGCGTTATTGAAAGTCGTTCATCGTCTATAACTGTTCCTGCTTTTATTTTTTCTTTAACCTTTTCAAAATCCACCGTAGATACTGCTTCACTTATAGCTTTTCCACCAAAACGCCCTCCTATAAGCAGAACAAGCATATCACAATTTTTGACTTCCTCTATACAACTTGTATGTGTATGAATTCTTGGATCATACAAAACATCTCCATAATCGCTCATTATCGGTTCATAGCCAATATTATAAATAAAATCTCTCAACCCATCCCTCACATTATCCAAATCATAACAAGTTGATGATATAAAAACCTTTAATATTGACACGTTATCCCCTCCTCATTGTGTACTGAATCTATTACTTTTTTCCTAACAGTATTGTAATGCCTAGCATAAATAATGATACAAAATATCGTCTATGTAACTTGGATATATAAAAATACTCATAAAATCAGTTTTCTAAGCCACCTAAGACATAACCTCAAGCACTCCCAGCTAGCTTATCCAACGCATAGGGGTCGCCATTACCTGCCCCTATGCTTTTCTTTCCTCTTCTGCTGTTTCAGTTCATACTGCCGCTGTTTCTCTGCTTCTCGTTGTTCCCGGCTCATAGTCTTGCGTTCTGTTTTCAACTGCTCCTGCTGTAATTTCAAAGCCTGTTGCGATTTTGTTCCTATCCCGGTATTCTGTACCTGTTTTCGTATCTCACGCTGTACCCGTTTAGGATTGCGACCAGTTTCTTTTACATCAGTTGCCACAGCCGGACTAAATCGCAACCGATAGTAATTTTTCAGAACGAAATCATATATTTCATAGTCTTTTGGTTCTGCACCAAACGTAACCTTACACACAGATAGCTTTCCATCTGATACCCGCTCAAACACTCCGACCCAAAAGGGCTCTTCAAAAAATACCGTCAGCTTTCCCGATACTTTGTCCATGACAATTCCTCCTTAAAATGATTGTAATGAACAAAGAACGGACGACCCTAAGGAGGGAGGGCTACTTACACCAAATCGGTGCGACTGGACTACCTACCAGTACTGCAAGATTACCTTGCGTTGTGTTTTTATCTTTGCCCCTATATATTACCACATAACCGCTTATTTTGCTATAAAAATGTGGCAATTCGCTTAATAGTGTGAACTGCCACATTATCACATTTTCCTTATCCGAATTAACTTACATGGTGCTAGCACCATGTTCAAATCATTACTAAGGAAAAATATTCTGCCTTTCTTACAGACGAAAATTTGATGCTCATTTTTCAGCTTTAAGAAACACCCCTTTTCCTTTTCTATAAACCTGCACTGTTTTAAATCCACAATTGTAAAAGATTTCCCTTAACTCTTTTTCGCTGTATATTCTTACATCTCCACTTTTTGAAAAGGGAAACCATAATTTATTTGCTATAAATCTGACTACTGCTCCAAAATTAGGGTCAGCTATATACACTGTACCGTTTTTCTTTAAAACTCTTTTGCACTCATTTACAAAGCCTTGCGGATTGTCAAAATGATGAAACGCACAACATACAGTTATAATATCAATACTTTCATTACTCCATTCAAGCGGATAGCATGGTTTGACCTCAAAACTCATATTAGGGTATCGCATCTTTGCAGAACAAATCATGTTCTCAGATATATCTATTCCATTTGCTTGAATTTTTGCTTTTTTTGATAATTCCCGCAACAAAGTTCCATTTCCACATGCAACATCAAGGACAACATTACCCTCATGCAAATCTATAGTGTTAGATAGTTCCATAATATGAAATCTTGTATATTGTCCTTCCCTTGACGCATCATATTCAGATGCTATTTTATTGTATGCAATTCTTGATTCTTCTGTTTTCTTATTCACGTTATCCCCTCGCTCCTGATCTCTCCATTTGATTATACTACTTCCATTCTCTGTTTGCCATTATAAAATTTAGGGCATAGCAACCGCCACGCCCCACATTTCTTATCGCTCCAACGACTTTTCTATTTTGTATTTCTGTCCTTTTAAATCGTTCTGTTTTTCATACAGATTATTTCGTTCTTTGCACAGTTCTTTCTTGCGCTCCAACTGTGCCCGCACTCCCTCCCGACAATCCGGCTCTATCTTCTTATATTCCCCGGTCAGATTACGGATTGTATTATTGTTTTCCTTTATCTGCTCCGACAGGCATACCCAGTCTATCAGATTTTGCACTTCTTTGTCCGTTTCGTAAAGGTCTGTATCTGCTACAATTTTAGCACACAGCCGTATCATAACTTTCTTTTCCATATCCGTCATATCCTATCAATCCCCTTTCTTATCGGTCTATTTCAAAGGCACGTTTCGGGCGTTTCTTTGACCGTTCTGCCTGCTCTAATGCCTTTGACCGTTCCACTATCGACTGCACCTGTTCCCTGCCGAAATAACGCTCCAAACGCCCCAAATCAGACGCTTTTTCCTGCAATCGGTCTATGGTATCGTTCTGCTCCATGACCTTATCCGTCAAGCGGCTAATCTGCTTTTGTTGCCCGTCCATTTTGGCGGTCAGCTTCCTGCTTTGCTCCGTAAGCTGTACACATTTGATAGTCAGATTTTTAACGACCTCTTTCAATTTCTCTACAAGCGGGAGTGCCTTTTTATCCCGATAATTCTTTGCGCTCATCAATGCGCCCGGCTCTGCCAACTGCCATTTCATATCTTCATCATAGGCGTGTATATTGCGCTCCACGACTTCCTTTGACTGTACCATTTTGTTGATTTTCTGCTGTAACTTTTTCTGCTGTTTCTCCAACTTTTCATTTTCGGATAACAGCTTTTCTTTATCCCCTGTCAGTGTTTCCGTCTGTTCTTTTAGAAAATGATTTGTAGCGGAAAGTTCTGATACTTCCTGTCGGATTGCTTCGCCCTCTTTCCGTATTTGCTCCGTTTCCCGTCCTGCCGCTATCTGCTGATAAAGAATGGAAGATAATTCCTCTTTACTGCCGGAGATTGTCTGTTCCAGCTCTGCAACCTCTTTTGCACGTTCCTTTTTCTCAAAATCCAAAACCGATAAATGCTTCTCACGTGTTCCCTTTTTCTCCCACTCAATATCATGCTTTAGCATAATCTCCGCAAGATGTTCTTTCTCTGCCGCTACCCACTGGTTGCGTTCCGTTTCGCTCCTTGTGCCGCCCTTAAATCCAAGTTCCGCAAGTGCCTTTTTTAATGACACCCTTGTTTCAAGCCCTCTCTTGCTTCCAGTCGTATAGGGTATAAAATCTATATGCAGATGCGGCGTAGCTTCGTCCATGTGGAGATGCGCTGAAAATACCCTTAATGTAGGATTGCGCCGCTGAAAGTCCTGCATATATTCATTAAGTATTTTTGCCGCAAGCTGTCCGTCCTCTGTCTTTGCTCCCATGTCGTCCTTATTTCCGATTTGTAAAATAATCTCATGGAATGGCTTCTCCTGCTTGCCGGAACAGATTTTCTCATAGTAATCATCAATTATGCGGTCATTTCGGGTCTGCTTCTCATTGTACCGGGCGAGTGCTTCATCAAATAATTCGTGGTATACGTCTTTGATATTTTCGTTGCAGTATTCCACATTCAGACAGCTCCGCTCCGGGTCAGTGTTCTTTGCATGGAATTTTCTGCTGTTGTGGTTGACAGAGCCTTTCCCTGTCATAACGCTGATTGTCCGCTTCAATAAATTTTCCTTTCTCCCTATCGGGTAATAAGCGCCGGATACGGCGCATAGCCTTTGTTACTTTCTGCGAAAGTAACGCAAAAGCACTTTCGACAGGCTACGCTCTATCAAAAGTGCCTTTGCGCCCTGCCGGGGGCTTTTCCGTCCTAACGGACGGGGCGGCTTTTCGCCGCCTTGATACCACCGCTTTCCGGCTTTCTCCCAACAGCGCAACATTGCAATGTCTATAATCTTTGCAACCTTGCAATCTTCAAGAACGCAATTCCAAGACTGCAAAATTCTAATACTCTGCATTGTTGCGCTGTTGCCTTGCCTGCCCGTCACTGTTTGATTTTATCTAGTTCCCAATACCATGTATTGTTTATCCGCTTTGCCCGGACACCTAACTCTTTCTTTGCATTTTCCAGTGTCCGCTTCGATATGCCCTGCTCGTCCGCAAGGTTGAAAATCTCATTGCTCTGCATGGCATTGTTTGTTTCTGCCAGTTCCCGGAGCAGCCGCTTTGCCTGTTCCATTTTATTTGCTTTCGGGGCAATGCCGCCTAAGACTTCATCAGCGGTAATCTCATAATCCCCCAACCATTGAAAACCGTCCTCGGACAGTACAAATGCTTTCGGGTGTCCGAACGCCGCAAGGTTATTTTTTATCTGCACCACAGCCCTTATATTTTCTTCTCCCTCTACCCTGCCAACCAACAAAACGCTTCTTGCGACTGCAAAGAAATCAATCGAACCCATTCCCCGGTATGCCGCCTTATTTCCCGCCGCTTTATTCATGTGACCGACAAGGACAATCGCACACTGGTATTTCTCTGCAAGTGCCGCCAACTTCTTTGTCATATCCCTTGCTTCATTCGCCCGGTTCATATCCATACCACCGCCCAAGTAGGCTTGTATCGGGTCTAAAATCAGCAGCTTTGCGCCTGTCTTTATAACAGCTTCTTCCAAGCGTTCATCTATCATAGAAAGGGATTTTATCTTTTCATCAATGACCGAGATTTTCTCACAGTCTGCCTTTGCCTGTTCTAACCGGGGCTTTACCGTATCGGCAAGACCGTCCTCCGCACTCTGATAGATTACATTCAAAGGCTCTGTAAAATTCATTCCACTGTCTAAACTTTCTCCCTTAGACAGCTTCGCCACTATGTTCAATATAAATGTTGTCTTTCCGTCCCCCGAATCACCTTGAATGATTGTCAGCTTGCCATAAGGGATAAACGGAAACCACAGCCAAGAAACTTCCTGCGACTGTACCTCCGACAACTTAATCAACTGTAATTCGATTTTTGTTTCTTCCATAATGCCCTCCATTTCTGAAAAATCCAGCTTTGAAAGGAAAAAATAATTCGCACTAATATAGCTGAAAATAGCCTTCCTTTGCAAAAAATATAGTAAAATGAAAGAAAAAGTTTTTCGCAGAGGAGGTTTTATATGGGCAGGGCACAGGAGAGAATCCGCAGAAAGCTGGAAAATAACCCCGTCATGGAGTGTAATAAGGTCAGGAACAGGTACTGTCCGGACCTGTTCCGTGATTTTGCGGATACAAAAGATCCGAGAAACCAGAGCTATACGGAGTATTCCAACGATGAACTGCTGGGGACCATGTTCTACAAAGGGATCGCCGGGATTGTAAGCATGCAGTCAATGACCTATGAGTTCAACCGGGAAGGCATAGTGGCAAATTTATTCCGGTTTATGGGGAAAAAAGAGAAAGAATACCTCCCGCACGCTGTCACGGTCAATGAATATCTGGAGAGGCTGGCTCCGGAAGAACTGCAGAAAGTGCAGCAGAAGCAGGTTTATGGGCTGATCCGCGGCAAAGCCTTTTATGATGCCAGATTCCGGAAGAAATGGCTGGTCATCGTAGACGGGACACAGATTTATTCCGGGAGCCGGAAACTTAATGAGGGGTGTCTGGAGCGTCATTATAATAAAGGGACAGAAGAAGAAAAAGTGAATTACCACTGTGATGTACTGGAAGCAAAGCTAGTATTAGGGGAGAGCCTGATCGTGAGCATAGCCAGTGAATTCATAGAAAATAATGGGGAAGATGCTGAAAGGCAGGGGCACATGAGTGAGGAGGCACGGAAGCAGGACTGTGAGACAAAAGCCTTTAAGAGGCTGTCCGGGAAGATAAAAAAGGCATTTCCAAGGCTGCCGGTCATACTGCTGGCAGACAGCCTGTATGCATCAGAACCGGTAATGGGCATCTGCCGGGACAACGGGTGGGAATTCATTATCCGTTATAAAACAGGAAGCATACCGGGTATTGCGGAGGAATATGAAAGAATACCAGAAAAAGAAATGTCAGGGCATGCAGAATTCATTAACGGGATTGATAATAATGGACAGCCGGTAAATATGCTGCGTTTCTGGGAAGAGAGGATCGTAAAAGGCGTGAGGGTGCGGACGGAGTTCCAGTGGCTGACAAGCATCCAGATAACAAAAAGGAATGCGGAGAAAATAGCCGGAGCCGGAAGAAAACGATGGAAGATAGAGAATGAAGGATTTAACCGTCAGAAGAACTGGCAGGGGGACATTGCCCATGCCTGCAGCTGGGATGCCAGGGCGATGAAGAACCATTATCTGATGGCACAGATATCAGATATGGTAAAGCAGCTGTACGAATGGTTCTTCCTGAAGGCAGGGGGGATAAAAAAGAATCAAAAAAATATATCTTCCGAACTGTTAGAAAGCTTTGCCCAGCAGATAACAGAAAGAGAAGATATATTTGGGGACGATATGCCTTGCATATCAACAACCTGAGTCAAGTATAGCAAAGGAAGTGATGCCTGCCAAGAGGGAAACGAAAATTTTATCCACAAAAAAGAGAGTAGTTATAGTAATGAGGTCAATGGATGTGGATAACGTTCCCAATTCTACGGAAAACTTTAAATTGAAAAATTTGAGGTGCCCGGGCAGGCTATAAAAGAATTTACCTTTCAAAGCTGTGAAAAATCATTGCCACTGGAAGAAACCTCTGCTATACTTGTATTGTGAGTTTGATAACAGAGGTTTTCCAGTTATCACAGCCCTAACAGTTGCCGCTGTCGGGGCTTTTTTCTTCTCCTTTGGCGTTACCCTGCCACAGATATTTTGCTCCGTCCAACATCCAAAGAATTGCTTTCAACATATCCTCATAAGATGTCTGTAACTCTCTAATTTCTTCGGTAGTGACCTCCGGTTTTTCTCCTTTTATCTGCTCTGCCAGTTTTTCCATATGGCTCTGCATATCCTGTAATTTTTCCACAATCTGATATACTGTTTCTTTCTTCCCTACCACACATACACGATTGTAAATACAGGAACGGACAAAATAATCTTTCTTTTTCATGCCGCTTGCAAAAATCTTTGCTTCGATTTCTTCCCTTTCTCTGGGAGAAATGCGAAAACTGATTGTTGGATATTTGTGTGTGCCGCTCATGCTTCTGTACCCTCCTTAAATTCTGCGTTCAACAACTCTGCCATTTGTATCTGTTCTGTCGGGAACATATGGGCGTATCGAAACGTAATATCCACGCTTTCATGCCCTACCCTGTTCCCGATTGATACCGCTGAAAATCCCATGCTGAAACAACGAAACGTGCGAATGCCTTAAATCGTGGATTCTAATGCGCTTTACCCCTGCTTTTCCTGCCCCTCTCGTCATTTCATGGTGCAGGAAACTTTTTGTCAGATGAAAGATACGGTCAGTCGGGAGAAACCCGTACAGCCTGCCGAGATACTCTTTTAATTCCTCACACAAAAAATCCGGCATACTGACGTTGCGCTTGCTTTTTGGTGTCTTTGGGTCTGTTATCACATCTTTTCCCTCTAACCGCTGATATGATTTTGTTATACGAATGACCTTGTTATCAAAATCTATATCCTGCGGCGTGAGGGCTAAAAGTTCGCCAACACGCAAGCCACACCAGTATAAAATTTGAAATGCTTGATAGGAATATGGCTTGTCTTTTAATGCTTCAATGAATTTCAGATATTCCTCCTTCGTCCAAAAAAGCATTTCCTCCGCTTTCCCTTTCCCAAGCGGCCCGGCTTTGACAACAGGATTGCTTTTTAATTCGTAGAACCGCACCGCATGATTAAACAATGCGCTCAATTCAGATTGCAGAGTTTTCAGATAAGTCGGCGCATAGGGCTTCCCTTTTTCATCACGATAGGAAATCTGCTCATTCTGCCACTGGATAATATCTTTTGCACGAATATCGCACATTTTCTTGTTCTCAAAGTACGGTAGCAATTTTGTGCGTAAGATATGCTCCTTTGTCAGCCAAGTATTGTGCTTCAGCTTCGGCTTCATATCCCTTGTGTACGCCTGCACAAATTCCCCGAAAGTCATATCTAAATCAGCCGCTTCTTTCATACGGAAATGATGTTCCCACTCCGTAGCTTCTCTTTTTGTCTTGAAACCTCTCTTGACTTTCCGGCAGTTCTTCCCCGTCCAGTCATAATAATGGAACGATACATACCACGTTCCACGCTGTTCATCTTTATATGCCGCCATAATCTGCCCTCCTTAGTTTGCCGCCTGCGCCATGCCGTAGAATTTTTCTTCATAATATTTTCTGCTGACACGTCCGGCGATTGTGATAAAACCTTTTTCTTCCAGTTCCTCATTCATCTGTCGTACTAATTTGTAAGCAAATGGTTTGGAAACGCCCAACTCCTGCGCTACCTCCCCGGCAGTTACAAATAGTTCATTCTTCATTCAATATCCTCCCTATTTAGTCAAGTCTTTTTTCCTTGATTTTCAAGGAATTTTTAGTTACATATCTCAGATGAATGAGCCAC
>RAYM01000072.1 GCA_003611805.1 bacterium 1xD42-87
ATTGTTTGGCTCTTCAAAACCACATAATCACAGACTTTGCAGGTATTTAATAAATCTGAGTTTCACGGATTAAGGATTGAAATAAATGTACAGAATCCTGTCAGTGACATCATCAACTGATACGCCATTTTCCAGGGCTTTGTAAAAAGGTTCCAGATAGATGGTCGGTGTGATGGTTTCACCATCTTTCAAGATTGTAAGTCCATCCAGATCAATGTTTGTTTTCTGCACTTTTTCGAGAGTGCCGTGGTAGCCGTCTCCTAATTTCTTAGAAAGAGCTTCCAGAATCTGTTGTTTCATTGCTTCTCTGTTCATGTGTTCTCCTTTCGGGGTGAATGTGGACAAAAAAGCAGACACTTTAGTTTGATGTCTGCCAGTCCCATGTGTTTCAGGCATATGGATGCCTGTGCTGGTCATATGGCCAGCGGGTTACATTCTTTGTATCTTTTACACCTGCTATCCGCCAAAATAGTTATGGTTTATATATTGTAGAAAGTTTGGTGGATGAAATAATTGGGAATCCAGATAGGAATATTTCAATATAATTTCCTATATGGCTGATCAGTTATTTATTGGAATGGCTTTTTTATAATGGTGGTGTATAGAGAAAAGGAAACAGAGTTGTTTGTTTGAAAAGGAGCCTTGCTAAGAGGCATTCATCCATAATCTATACATCATATAAATATCAGGGTGCTGTTTAGCAACGTTAAAAAGGAGATGTTTCGACAGTCCATACAGGGTACAGGATACATGGTATCTTGCAGACCTGCCTAACGCCAACTTAGTTGACATCAGGATGCTTTGATTACAGAGTAATGTTACGAGGGAAGTGCTTATATAGGAAAAGTGGTAAACAGGAACAATGATATACAGGATTCATCTGAATTTATCAGATGAAGAGCAAAAGTAATTTTGGGTGGGGATGTCTTTTTTAAGATGTCCCTGCTTTTTATATAGATAAAATTCGCATGAGTGAGGAGGTGAAGAATATTTGAAAGAACATATCAAGCATTGGTATCCGAAGGATGAGAGGTTTTTTAAAGTGCTTTCCATAGCAGGAAATGTCAGACAGGAAGATGCAGCTAAGATAGACATATCAGCAAGCAGGCTTAAAAATATGGAGAAAGACAAACTGATCGAGAAGGTGACTTATCCATCCAGATATAATAAGAGTCCAGGGAGCAACGTGAGCTATGCGCTGACCAAGAAGGGAAAAGATTTCATCGAGAAAAAGTATGGCATAAGCAGATGCCAGAATGCCCATGCTGCGGAGCATAACTGTAAAGTGGCTGAAATCATCTGCAATCTGGATAAAAAGGAGATTGATACAGTACAGGCAGAATGGCAGACAAGGGACCAGATGGAGGAGGCACTGGAGCAGATGAGGCAGGAGGGCGACTATGACCAGTATGATTATTATATGGATTTGTGGAAAGCAGGGCTGATCAGTGCCGTGGATGTAGTATACACTTCCGTAAAGACAGGGGAGATGGTGTGCTGTGAAGTGGTGACGAACAGCTATAAAGATTCAGATATACAGGGGAAAGAGTACTGCGGGGAGATTTTGCAGATGGAGGTTGAATATGTGAGGGTGTGAAAAGTATTTGACAAAATGAAAGAGTATGATATTCTATAACGATACAGTTATAAAGCTGTATGGGTGGCATGGGCGGAAGGGAGAAATATATATGTATTATTTCATTCAGGACAAAGAGTTCTTGAAACGCCTAAAGGGCACCTGCAACGATATCGTCAATCAATTAGTTCAAAGTATCAATAACGATTCTGTTATGACAGTGAAAGCCTGTCTTGTCGGAAGTGGAGCCAAAAATCTCATAACACAGAATGAAGATGAGCCGATAGACTTGGATTACAATTTATGTATTGTAAATACTGAATCTATCAATATTCGGAATGGCTATGAGATAAAAGAGTATGTCAGAAAGCAGTTTAACAAAGTTCTTAGTTCAAATGGCTGGGATGACTGCGATGATTCAACATCTGTACTTACAACAGGAAATTATTCTTTCCAGAATGGAAATAAAACAAAATTCAGCATTGATATCGCAATAACTTGTAAATATCTTAATAATTGGCAGAGACTGATCCATCAAAAAACAGGTTTCGTCAATCGGGACAGATATTATTGGAATGAAGTTCAGAATTCAGGGAGGTTGGAAGAAAAGGTGCGCATCCTAAAAGCTGAGGATTTGTGGGACGAGGTGCGGGATACATATCTTGAAAAGAAGAATTTTTACCTGTGCAGAAATGATCATAATCATCCATCCTTTATTGTATATGTGGAAACAGTTAATCAGGTTTATAATAAATATTGTTGGAACTGAAAAGCAAACAATTATTTTATTGTAAGAATATCGAAGAAGAGGCTTCCGAACGGGAAGCCCCTTTTTTGATACAGTGATTTATGCAACGATGTCTACATCAAAGTAATAACCAAGAACTTCTAAGGCCTTCTGCCCGTAATACATTTTTAAAAGAATATCCTCGGGGAAACAGCATCTCTTTTCCACGATTGGCTCAAAATCGCCTTTTAAGGAAATCTCCTTTAAACAGGGAGTCTTGTTAAAGCCATCAGGCGGGAAGTACAGTGATTCTGCATGGGTCCATAAAGACAGAGATTCCAAAGCATCTGCACCTGAGAAAGTACATTTTTCCAATTTGTCAAAGCTGCCTTGTATTTCAAGAGATTTAAGGGAATCGCAGCCGTTGAAAAGATGGCTTCCCAATTCTTTAATTTGATATCCTAAATCCAGAGTTTCCAGACTGCTGCATCCTGCAAATGCCCTGTCTCTGACATTCTTTAAAATATGGAAATGTGCTTCTTTCAGGCTTTTGCATCCGTTAAAGGCATCATAGGAAATCGTGTTTAAACCACGCTGTGCCCAAATAGATTTCAGGCTTTTACAGTTTGAAAAGGTTCCTTCTTTAATGATATGCAGGCTCCTTGGAAGCAGTATATCTTCAAGTTGGCTGCCTGCAAAGCATCTTTTGCCAATCTTTAATCCTCTCGGCAATTTTACATTGTAGATATGGGAGTTTTCACATGCTTCGTCTTCCAAATATTCCACACCTTCCTCTATGCAGAGTAGGTTGATCATCAGGTGATCGAAGCAGTGGGGACCAATGCGATCGATCTGTTTTCCTTTGTATTGATGCGGGATAATAAGATAATCCAGCCTCTCCCACATCATGCTGTGATTACATTTGACTAATGTGTTAGTTTTTTGGTCTATAACGAATCTTTCCATAAAAATTTCCTCCTTTTTTGATTTTCATATTGTTAGTATCTCATACGAAAAATTAGATTTCCAGAGAGAGGGGATTAAAAACGTGACAATGGAGCACGAAAGGAAGAAAGTGCTTATTAGAATCTGAAGTGACATGAATAAGTGAATCACAGTATTCAGCCTTTTTTGCTATTAGCTGGCAATAATTGACATGGTATTAGCATAGCGATATAATGAAACGAAGGAAGAGTGTAGTCTGGAGGGACTGAATTCTATGCGGAAAAGTAGAGGAACAATTTGGAGATTAAAGAAACCTCTGCTAGAATTTCCAGAAGGACTTTTGTTAGTGGCTTACAAAAACTGAAATTATATTAAAAATGTAGACTGCAGAAGTAGTCAGGGTGCAAGGAACATTAGTATAATACTTACAATATATATTACCAACGTGATTAACGTAGCCCATACTGCTTCACAGTTACGAACCCTTTCAAGCATAAGAGGAACCTGCCATGACAGAAACGTTGTGATTAAAATGAAGAGAGCATGGATATTAATGTGCTGAAAAGCCAAATAGTCATATATGCAGCAAAACAGCGGGGGTATGACACAGAAGATGAAACTCATCAATAGCAAGAGACTAACCAGACTGAAACTTTCACATTCATCCATGTTTTTTCTAAGTGATGTAAGTATATTGGTCGTTTTGTTCTGTGTAGTATTTATTGCTTTTCATCTCCTTCCTTGTGCAGTTTGTATTTTATTGCCCTATGCTATATGTACAGCATTTGGATTGATATTATATTTGTTTCTTGTACCTTTGCATGAAGCAGGTCATTTCTATGCTTCATTATACTACATAAAAAGATATAATATTCCAGCAAAAGTGTATATCAAACGTGCCATGACAATTTTGGATTACTGCTACGGGAAGCAGTGCTAAAAGATAATTTGGACAGGGAAGAAAAGGCTTATAAATATATTTGTGATTGGAAATGGGTTTGAGTGTAACTATAAAAAGTATTTATTGAAGAATATGAATGTTTAAGGAGAAAATCAGATGAAAACTAAAAAGGGATGTGCTACATGCGAGTTTAATGCAGGGATTGCTTGTATGGGGTATGGAAAACGCAAAGATAATGGACAAGATACTTATGGAATGTCAATAGAAGAAACAATAAAAATGTTTCCTGATGGTTGTAGTGATTGGGGAATATCATTAGGAGCTTTTATAGAAGAGGAAGAAAGCAAATAATAGTATTGATATAATATTAGACATTTTGAAAGTAAGAATATAGATGCTGTTTTGTGTTTTAAGAGATTTTAGAAAATGGGATATATTTGGATATGATGTATATTGAGGAAAATATGCTATCTGGATAAGGATTTTGTATAGTGGGAGATTTTTCCTTTATTTTATAAAGATAGTGAAATGTTTTCGAGATAACAGAGAAACGTTATCTTGAGTAAGTTTCAGGTAAAATTGGAATAAAAAACGGCAAAATTTGCAGAGTAGAGCTATTGAAGATTGTAAACGGAAAATATAGAATAAAATAAGGAATATTGTCGATATTTGTATAGAAAATTATGGAGAAATGGTTTATGAATATACTTGTGATCGGGACGCAGTGGCAAAACTTTAGATTGGAAATGGGGTGTGACGTGAAATTGTGGAAGAAAACGATAACAAAATAATAAAATTATTAAAATATGCGAGAAAATTTGGTTTTATTATTATTATAATCAGTTTTGTCCTATTTATATATAAGGTAAATGCTAATCATATTGAAACAATAGAAATGACAGATGCAGTGCCAAGATGGTATGAACAATTGCCGCAATATCATTGGATAAAACAGGATGATGATTTTAATGATTTGTTTTATGATTTGATGCATATAGAACATGAGTTTCGGACCTATGAGAAAGGGTTATTGAATCTTAGTCTTATAGGGATGGAACAGAGTAAAGACTATGCCGAACGTTTTTTAGCAAAAGTGATACAGAAAAGAGAAGAAGAGGATAAAAGAAAATATCATCTCTATTATACTGAATCAAATAAAAAGATTGTAAATGTTATAAGAGTGGAGATAGGAGAAAATATGGAACTTGCTTTTTATTATGATGAGGAGGCAATGTTATTTGATTTTACAAAGGAGCAATATGTGGATGAAATACAGTGTAATACGGAGAATGGTAAACTTGATTTAACAAATAGATTAGTTTTTTCATATGTAGATAATCCAGAAATAGCCACAATATTTAATGGTAAAATAGTCGGATTACAAAAGGGAAAAACAAAACTTCATATATGCTGCAATGGTTATGATTTTCAATATACCATTAAAGTTAATTGATAAAAAGAACTGGTGGAAGTACAAAGACAATAGAGTTTAAGTTGCAGAAAGATATGGTGGAGACATAAGAAAATAGCAAAGGAGTAAGCAATTTGTATAAATTATTTTTAGAAAGAATCAGAAATAGAGATGGAGAGCCAGAAGTATATATTTATGATGAGTTTCCAGAAGCCTTTAGAAATCAAGTTTTTTACATAATGGCAGATGTGTTAGATCAATATGAAGGTTATGGAGGTGGTCTTTGGGGTTATATGCATGATACATTTTCCAGAGAGAAAGGATTAAAGAAATTAGGACGGCACGATCAGGGATTAGAAAGGTATAATGTTGAAACATATACAAATGTTTCTTCCCAGGAAGATTTTTTAGATTTAGTAGACTATATGTTTCATTTGTTTGATGTTGGATGTAGAGATATACATCCTCAATATAACTATGATTTAGATACAAATGCACTGGTTGATAAAGCCGTAGAAGAACTCAACTACCGTTTCAAACAGCACAATCTTGGTTATGAATTTGTAAATGGTGAAATAATCAGGATTGATAATAAAATGATTCATCAAGAGATAGTCAAACCAGCGTTAAGATTACTGTATGAAGAAGGGTTTGATGGAGCGGAGGATGAATTTAGAAAAGCATTTGAGTATAGAAGAAAAGGCGATAATAAAAATGCCATATTAGTAGCAGGGAAGTCATTTGAAAGTACGATGAAAACAATTTGTGATAAAAAGAATTATACATATGATAAGGCAAAAGATACCGCGGAGACAGGGCTTCCAGTAGTAAGAAATAAGACTTCAGGGCATGGACAGGGTAGTACAATAGAACAAATTTCAGATGAGTTTGCGGAGTATGCATTGAATTTAGCTGCGACAAATATTGTGTTGTTGGTGGGGATATATAAGAGAGGGAGGTAGAAATAGCTTTGTAGATTTTGTCGCGAGATTTACGGTAATTATTATAGAAAATTTAGAGTGGGGAGAGCAAAGAAATGGAAAAAATGATTATTGGCATATTTGGTGTTACTTTTAGAATGTTGCTAAGATATTGGGCGAAGGATAGTAAAGTGTTGAGTGCGAATATTGTAGATGTGGAACAATTTGCTCAACAATGTGGGTTGAAAATATGGGAAGCAAAAAAGTTTAATAGAACAATTGAGGATTTTATAGATACTACAGCAGAGAACTTTATAGAGGAATTTGGTAGTCAGATAGAGGGCGAGAAACGAAAGACAGCAATTTTTCAACAAATTCAAGAGGATATAGAAAAAATTAGTATTAGTGATGTTAAATTGATATCAGCAGTATCTAATCCAGAGGATTTACGCAATCTTATTATGGAACAATCAAAAAAGGAGCGTGAGTCTTGGAGTGATGTTGAAATAGGGACATATACAAATTGCGTCAGATATATTTCTAAAGCAGGGATGGAATTTGTTTCTAAGTTGCCTAATTTTACACCAAAGGCATTAGAAGTGATAGTTAAGAGACAAGAGGAATATCATCAAGAATTGTATAATATTCTGACGGATATACATTCCATGACAAGTTTAATGAAAAGTATAGATACTACATATCGTGAATATGAAAGTTTATATCGGGAAAAAGTCATTGAAAAATATAGTAAAGTAGAACTAATTGGATCGGGAATTAATAATGCTAGAAATGTAACTCGATATGATATTTCCTCTGCATATGTGGAGTTGAGTTGTGTAAATGAGAATGAATATGAAGAAGAAATTGAGTTGTCTCAAGTGTTTTCATATAATAATGTAGTTTGGATAAAAGGAGAAGCAGGATCTGGAAAAACTACTTTTTTACAATGGATAGCGGTATGTGCAGCTAAAAATGAATATCAAAAAATAGAAAATATCAGGAATACAATTCCTATTATAGTTGAATTGAGAAATACAAGATGGCCAATCGACTTACAAGATGCGGTTAATAGAATAACTTCAGTATATGGAAACAATTGTCCTGATGGATGGATTATGGATTTATTAGAAAGAAAAAGAGTTGTTTTGCTATTTGATGGTTTGGATGAAATAAATCAAGCAAAGAGATCAGATGTTTATAGTTTTGTAGAGGATATTGTTGAACGATATCCAGACATAAAAGTTTTGTTAACGGCAAGAAATTCAGTAAAAGACTGTATGAACTGTGAGAGTGTTGATTATGAAATTTTGCCTATGAGAATAGACAGTATTAAAAAGTTTATTGTGTATTGGCATAGATCTGTTCTAAGAAAAGATGCGATTGAGAAAGATAGGGAAATAGATAGATTACAGTACAATTTAAAGAATAAAATAGTGGAGAGTCCGCCACTGAAAGCATTAGCGAAGAATCCACTATTATGTGCAATGATTTGTGCATTGAATTATGTAAATAATGAACAATTACCAGAAGGAAAGATGGAATTGTATGAAAAATGTTGCGAGATGTTGATGGATGCCAGAGACAATCAAAGAAAAATTGATGGTAATATTTACGAGCACTTGCTTAATTTAAATTACGAAAATAAACGTAAAATATTAGAGGAACTATCCTATTGGATGATGAATGGTAATGTATCATCTGAAAAAAGGGATAATGTAATAAAATACTTAAATCATTTAATAGAAGATACAAACATTTTATCTGATAAGAAGAATGAATATAGTGCTGAAGATGTTCTCAATTATATGATAGATCGGAGTGGAATTATTAGAGAGCCAGAGGAAGGAACTATTGACTTTATTCATAAAACATTTATGGAGTTTTTGGCAGTTAAAACTATATGTAGGAATTGTGATTGGAATGTTTTGGTTAGAGAAGCATGCAATTCTAATTGGAAAGAAACAATTATTATGTGTTTTCGCGAAATGGGGAAAGAGAATGTATCACATGTACTAAAAAAACTGGTATTTGAGAATGAATTTAGGGGTGATGATAGATATATACTAATTGCATCGTTAGGCGCATCTAATGCGATATTTCTTTCAAGTAGTGATATAAAAGAACAAATAGACAAGAAAATAAAGAAAATGATTCCTCCAAGGCAAAGCGACTTGTCAGAAATAGCACAGGCGGGGACGTATTTACTACCTTTTTTAAAAGATTCAAGACATTATTCAAATGACGAAAAACAAAGGTGCTTGAATTTGATTGACCGTATAGGTACAGAAGAGGCAATTCCAGATATACTATCTTATGTTGAGGGTAATGGAAATATCTCCGTAAAAAAATATGCATTAGATATGTTGAGTGGATTCCAAAATTCAATTCTTGAAGAATATAATGTCAGAGAACAATTAGTGAAAATTTTGTTGGATTTAACTAGTGAAGATTCAATAGTAATTTGTGAAGGCATGATTAACATAATAGGTAATGAAAAGATATTAGATAAAGATATTGAGCGAATTGAAAAAGTAAAAGCATTACATTTTATATGCGGTGTACAAGAAGAGAGCATGTATATAGGGGAAACTGATATTTTGTGGTATTTTAAAGGATGTAGAAAGGTTACGCTAAGTGGCAATATACAAAATGTACGTTTTTTGAAACAATTCGCTTACATAACAAATTTAACAATAAAGTCAGATAGCGATTTATCTGAGGTTATTGAGAACTTGAGGAGTAACAAAAGTTTGATAAGTGTTAAGAATTTATATATTGAAGCAGCACATTTAGGCTATTTCTATGAACAGGATTTATATAGTATGAAAAATATTGAGACTTTTGAACTCCATTGTGCGGATAAAAATTTAGAATTGAATATTGATAATTTTGATTGTTTTCCTAAACTTAAAAAAGTTGTTATAGAAGTGAATGATAATTTGGTGAAGGATATATGTATACAGATACCTGTATGGAGAGGAAAAAATGACGATTTAGAGATAGTAGTAGGGAATATATTGTAAATATGTATAAATGATTGATTGTATAGCGTAATTATTGCAAGAGGAACATTCTTTTTAGAGTGTTCCTTTTTAGATATAGGAATCATACAAAAATTTGAAATAGGATATATAGATGAATTCTATACTAATACAGATAGGATTTCATACAACGCAATTCTATCGAAACCAAAAATGAATATAGAATTATAAATGATATGAATACAGTAATTCAGATAAAGAAAACTGTATAGAAAATTGGAAAGTGTGTAAAACACCGATAAAATAAGGTTTTCTAAATGTTTAAAATAAAAAGAAAGACAGATATCATCCGTTATTATGATTCAATAAATAAAATACATATATTTATTTTTCTTATTTGGTTTTAATTGCCATTACTTTATGTATAATTCAATGTTTTATAACACATTTCAAATATACAGTCCAGAAGAAGGGAGGATGAATCAAATGGATAACATGAAATGGAAAAAGATAATCATAAAAGATAAGTTCCAAACGGAAAATGGAACAGTACATAATATCCAGAGGATCTATATAGCGCTCTGCAACACAGAAACAGGGGAATACCTGATCTCCCCATTCTCTGATTTTTTTAATGAATTTGCAGGCAGGAAGCCAGTCACAGTTTCTCTTGCAGCAGATATCATAACAAGATTTTTAAATTATGCCATTTTTCACAAGAACAGGACTATAGATACCCTGACGGTCCAAGATGGGATAGATTATTTAAACTCTATCGTGGAAACGGCACAAAAGAAGACGCAGAGCGAGTATGCCCATTATTTAACGAGGTTTTATGCATTTCTCGATAAAAAGGAAGCACTGAAAGCTGTTTCTCCAGAAGAATTACAATATTCCACCGATCAAGAAGGACACAGGGTACTGGAGAACCCATTTACAGGCAGGTTCATTGAAGGGGAGAGAAAGGATGCGGAGCTGATCCACAACATTGAACCAGAATACCTCTACACATTTATAAAGACGGCAATGGATGAAGTGCCTGACATTGCTTTAGGTGTGTTTTTACAGTGCTTCGGGGGACTTCGGAAATCAGAAGTCATTTCCCTTGAATATAAGAACATCTCGATAACGACTGTGGGAGATAAGAAATCCATGCAGCTTACCTTAAAAGATAAGGATCTAAGGGAAGATGTTTCCACTGCATTCCTCGCGCACTGCAAAAGAAACAGGATACAGACAGTGCTGCCAGCCTATGATGACCTGCTGTGGGAATTATTTGAAAAACACAAGAAAAGGTATAAGAAAGAAGGGTGTTCCGCTGTGTTTGTGGATGCAGACGGAAGAGCGATGACAGATGCTGTCTACTATAAGAGATTTTCCATCCTGAAAGAGAGATTCATAGAAAGACTCAGAAATTCTGATAATTTCGATGCAAAAAGCTATGCGGTATATCTGAGCACCTATAAATGGTCCACCCACTTATGCAGGGGGATATTCAGCAACCTCATCGCGCAGGGGACAGATAATATCATGGAGATCGCGGCGTGGAGAGGCGATAAAGACTTAACATCAGCGCTCAGCTATCTTACGGACAGAAAACAGATGGATGAGAATGCCCTCCGTATATTGGATGAACTTTATAAGGGGGAGATTGGTTAGTATGCAGAAGCCGACATTTACAGAGATAAGGCGCAGATATAAAGAGAAGTATCAAAAAAGACTTAGTGCAACAGATGCCATGTTAGAAAAGAAACTGGAAGAATACAGGGTTTATCAGGGCGGACAGGACTGTTTCGGTGAAGGGCAGGATGCAGAGGAAGAATGCGAAAAGTTTGTAGATTTTTTGATGTTGCAGTATAACGCCCTCCATGAAAAACAGGTGCAGGAAAAATACGATCTTCTGGTAAAGACACTTCCCAAGGACTATCAGAAGAGATTTCCAGATACGATCAGACGGCACGCTGGATATACGAGGTATCTTATCAATAAAAGAAAAAATCTAAAAAGGAATATATCAAATCATTTTAAGGCATTAAAGACAATGCTTTCTTTGATGGATAAGGAGATAACGGAGTATTCCGATGAAGAGCTGGCTGGACTGATCAGGGATAACAGTTTTACTACTGCCGCGAGACAGTATGCAGTCTGGTTTTTAACATATATCTATAACCAAAAGCCTGAGCAGTTTATGTTTAGTCTGGAGATGAGTATGCTCAGGAGGGAAACGGTAAGAGGGGAAGAAGATTTTTATCCCCCCGAAGAATGGGCTTCCTTCGCGGCTGTGTTTTTTGATATTGACAGGCATATAGAAAAAGCCTTTGCAGACTGCTTTTATGCAAGGTCTTGGCTGTATGTCCTGCTCCATATGTCGCTCGCGTGGAGGAAGTCGGATGTATTGAACATCCCCGCATTGGAAAATCTGATCGATATTTCTGAATATACTTTGGAGTGGTTTGAAGAGAATGCTTTTTCCATAGCGGATGCACAGCAGGTCATAAACCATGTGAAACTGGCAGCGGAACAGTACCATACACAGAAGGCAGGCGCAAAGAAACATTTCAATATCCCGCAGGCAGCACTTCTGCCTACTGCTGTCGCCCTTATCACCTGCGAACAGTGGAGAAGAAAAAAGGGACAGGCTGTGCTGTTTGAAAAATTTTATGCAGATACAAAGAAAATGACAGAACTGTTTGGACTGGAAACAGATTTCCTGAGCATGAAAGCGAACAGGACGCTTCTTTCCATGTTTAATGAAACAGCAGGCGGGATGGCTGGATTATCTGGAAAAGCAGGAACACTCACTTCCGTTATGAAGTGACTTTTGTCAAGAGGTAAATTTAAAAAATAACAAACTTTTTTCTCTGACAAAACCCACAT
>RAYM01000073.1 GCA_003611805.1 bacterium 1xD42-87
TATCGTCACCCCGGCAGAGGTGGAGGAACAACGCCGCCAGCAGGAGGAACAGGCGGCAAAGGAAGCCCGGTCAAAGGCGCTTGCAAAGGCGCGGTATGAGAAGCGCAAGGCAGAGAAACGGGAATTTACCGCAAGGAAAAAGGCGGGGCTTCTCACCCCGGAGGAACAGGCAGCGGAGGAAAAGCGGCTTGCACACAACCGGGAGTGGCAAAAGGAATGGCGGGAGAAACGCAAAGCCACAGAGCCGCCCAAGCCGCCTAAGAAGAAATCCATAAAAGAGCTTATGGAGATTGAAAAGACCGGGGCAGAACTTACGCCGGAGGAAACGGAACGGCTTGCGGCATACCGCCGGAAGAAAGCCGACCAGCTGAGGACAAGGCGGGAGGAAAAGAAAAGCGACCAGCTGAAAAAGAAAGTCAGTTAGCGGGGGAAGCCCAGCGCCGGGAGGAACAAAAGAAGCATTGTGGAAAAATCCAAAAGTTTTGATTTTTCCATCAATCCAAACTTAGAAGAAATCCAAACTTTCCTCTGTAAATCCTTTATTCAAGGCATTTTCTGATATAAAAGTTTGGATTTTGTTTTGTACTTCTCTTGTCAGAAATGAGAATAAATTGATTGAAACAGAGCTAAATAGCAATGTTTTACGCATTTTGTCATAATTGGAGTATTGTACTTTGTGAAACGAAATCCAAACTTTTTCCGGCAAGAATCCCCAATTATCAAGCTGTTTTCAGAAAAGTTTGGATTTTATTTTTGATTCCTTCTGAATCCGTTACCATAGGATTCAGGAGGTGATCAACACATGAAATTAGAAAAAACAAACAATACCGATGCTGGCCTGGCTCAGGAACCGGCAACCCAAAACGCATATGCAGAAACATCTGCGGGACGTGGTTCTTACTGGCAGCTCAACCCTGTCTTTCGTGAACTGATAGACATTTACAGGGATTCTGGAAAAAAGCGGGGGTTAAAGGAATCCACCATCTATAAAACCTCTTTCAGCGCATCCAGTTTTCTTTTGGCGATGCAGAACCGTGGCAGGGAATCTTTAAATGACATAGACGAAAAAGATGTCATTTCTTATTTTATCCGCGAAGACGGGCGCAGTCCTTTAAGTGGCGGATACAGGGATACGGTGGCTTCGGTATTCAAATCGGATCTGGGAAGCTATACAGAACCTGCCAGACGTATCCTTGCATACATCCCTGTCATCCGCCAGCGCAGAAAAAACATCCAGTACCTTAAGCCTGAAGAAGCCGATGCAGTCCGCAATGCTCTTGACGACCCCGGTTCCGGACTCTGCATGAGGGACAGGGCTATCGGGATGCTGCTGTTCTTTACAGGGATCAGGGGGTGCGACATCTGCTGCATGAAACTTTCTGATCTTGACTGGGAAAAGGAAGAGATATGCATTGTCCAGCAGAAGACCGCAAACGGGCTGACGCTTCCAATGTCCGCGGCAGTCGGCAACGCCATATATGACTATGTTACTATGGAACGACCTTCATCAGGGGAAACCTGTGTTTTCCTGTGCATGGCAAGGCCATACCGCCCGTTGTCGGAGGATGGGCTCAGGAGCGCCGTCCCCAAGATTTACCGGGCTGCGGGTATTCGCCAGGGCAAAGGCGACCGCCAGGGAACCCACCTGTTCCGCTACCATGTGGCATCAGCCCTTGCAGGGAACGGCATTGCGCGGCCGGTGATCAGCGAAACGCTCGGCCATACTGCCCCCAAATCCCTTGACTGCTATCTTTCCGGCGATATACAGCATCTCCGGGAATACGCGCTCAGCATTGAGCCGTTTCCCGTAAGCGGGGAGGTGATCCCGTTATGAGCGTTTACTATTCAGGGTTTTCGGCCAGCGTGGAATCTTTTGTAAACAGCCGGAAGATATCCGGCGCGTGGAACGAGACGGTGTTCGGCATGAACATAAGGCTTTTTGACCGTTACTGTGCCGAACATTACCCCGGTGAGGCTCTCCGGCAGGAAATGGTGGATATATGGTGTGCCAGGCGGAAAACAGAAAATGTGAATTCCTGTTACACCCGGACGCTGGTGATCCGCCTTTTTATTGGGTATCTCCGCAAACGCGGGCAAACGGATGTCCTCGCGCCGCCAGCGCTGAAACAGAATAAAGAACGGCGCATCCCCCATGCGTTCAGCCATGAAGAACTGGAACGGTTCTTCCGTGAATGCGACCAAATCATCCCCTGCAGGGGGCGGCTGTCCCATGCTTCTGAATTAAGGAAAATAACGTGCCCTGTATTCTTCCGTCTTCTTTACAGCAGCGGGATCCGCACAACAGAGGCGCGCTTTTTAACACGGAGCGGCGTTGACTTTGCACAGGGCGTACTGGATATCCAAAAATCAAAAGGTTATGACCAGCATTATGTCGCCCTCCACCCAAGCATGACGGAACTGCTGGAACGCTATGACAGGGCAGCGGACAGGCTCAGCCCCGGAAGGACATACTTTTTTGAATCGCCGGGAGGGCATCCTTACTCACGCACATGGGTATCCTATAACTTTTCCCTGCTGTGGGAAAAAGCAAACGGTAAAAAGGGCGGCACTGTCGCTTATGATCTCCGGCATAATTATGCCACCGCAAATATCAACGGCTGGAAAGATGATGTGTTTGAATTTAATGACCGGCTCCATTATCTGGCAAGGTCAATGGGGCACCGCTGCATGGAATCCACGCTGTATTATTATTCTGTCGTTCCGGGGCTTGCGGGCATAATACAGGAAAAAACAGAGGAAAATTTCAACAGCATCGTACCGGGGGTGGCCTATGAAGAAGAATAACAGGGAAGCCGCCCGCATGGCAGGGTATATTTCTGAATTTCTCCACGATTATGCCCCGCAGTTTCTTACATCCAGCAAACATACGTTGAAATCTTACCGGGATGCGCTGACACTTTATATCGTATTCCTTGATGAAAAAGGGATCACACATGGCAGCCTTGGAAGGAGCTGTTTTGAGAGGGCTTCCATAGAGGAATGGATTGCCTGGCTGAAGGATGCAAGGCAGTGCTCCCCGGAAACGTGCAATATACGGCTTGGCTCCCTGAGGGCATTTCTGGAATTCGTGGGAAATAAAGATGTCGGGCTTATATATCTGTATCAGGAGGCAAAGCTCATCAAACGCCAGAAGTGCCGGAAAAAGAAAGTGGAAGGGCTCACCCGCGAAGCGGTCGCCGCAATTCTGGCAGAGCCGGATCCTTCCACCCGGACAGGAAAAAGGGACCTGGTATTTCTGATGCTTTTGTATGCAACTGCCGCAAGGCTTGATGAGGTTCTGTCCATCAGGCTGTCGCATCTGTACCTTGATGCCGCCAAGCCTTACGTGAACCTGCACGGCAAAGGCGGCAAGATACGGACAGCTTACCTTCTTCCAAGGGCTGTTGAACATATCCGGATCTATCTGAAAGCATTCCATGAACCAGAGGCAAACCCGGAAGTGTATTTATTCTATTCCCGTGTAGGCGGGAAATATGTGAAACTGACAGAGCCTGCTCTTGATAAGCGGATAAAAATGTATGCGGCGGACGCCCACAAAAAATGTCCGGAGGTTCCACTGAGTACCCATGCCCACCAGTTCCGCCATGCCAAAGCCACCCATTGGCTGGAGGATGGCATGAACATCATACAGATCAGCTTTCTCCTTGGTCATGCAAGCCTGGATACAACCATGCGGTATCTGGATATAACAACGGATGATAAACGGAAAGCACTGGCTACACTGGAAGGTGAAAAAGAAAAGAATGTCACCAAAAAATGGAAAGATGGCAATGGCTCATTGGCCGACTTCTGCGGACTGAAACACTGAAATCATCAAAAATAAAATCCAAACTTTTTTGCAGTAAAAATCCGGATTTGTAATCTTTTTTGCAAAAAGTTTGGATTTCTCCTAAGTTTGGATTTGTGGAAATGTGCATAACAGGCTATGGAATCATGGATAACTCTATTCACAGCACATGGAAAAGCAAAGGGCAGCTTTCCCACGTCCTGCAAACAGAGTTACCCACAATTCCATAAGACAGCCAGTTATACACATTACCACCAATGCCGACTACTACGGAATCCCTCTCATTCATTCCTGTATATATCCAGTAGTTGTAAAGTGTACAAAATCAGTATATAATCAAGGCATCTAAATACGTTGGAGGAAATACAGTATGTTTTCGTATGAAGAAATACAAAAGTACAACGAAACAGATATTCGCATTTACAAATATATCGTTTCTGATATTGATAAAATACAATACATGACCGTTAGAGAGCTTGCAAAAGAACTCCAAGTATCTACGTCTACCATATTGCGCTTTTGCAATAAAAACAATTTTGACGGGTATTCAGAATTTAAGGAAGCTCTGAAAAAAGAAATTACCTTGCAGGCTGCCTGCCCGCCTATGGAAGATTTACAGGAACTTTCGGATTTTTTTACAAGGGCAAATTCAAGTGCCTTTGAGGAAAAATTATTGTTTGCGATTGACGTTCTTAGAAAAGCTGATTTGATAATCTTTATCGGTATGGGTTCATCGGGAACATTAGCAAAATACGGAGCAAGATATTTTTCCAATATGGGACATTTTGCCGTAGGGCTTGAAGATGCACTTTATCCGATAGATTCTTTTCGCTGGAAGAACACAGTTGTTATTGCTTTTTCAGAAAGCGGTGAAACCGAAAGACTGATTGAAGCAATTAACCAATTTAAGAAAAAGAAATGCTGCGTGTTAAGTATTACTAATTCCCAACTATCAACTTTGGCAAAATTGTCGGACTGGAATTTCTCTTATAACTTAAACACGAAACGGATTAACGGGGGATATAACGGAACGACACAAGTTCCAGTCATTTTTGTTATTGAAACACTTGCAAAAAGAATATAAGGAAACAGCCTGTTACTTGCTTTGTAACAGGTTTTTTTCTACCATGAAACACGGAGGTGACATTATGACCGAATTGGAAAAATGTATGGCGGGAAAAGATTATAACTGTCATGACAAAATCTTTCTGGACTTTAAAAGCCATGCACGAAAATTGTTGCAGGAATACAATGCTCTTGCATATGAACAGAAAGAAGAAAAAGAAAAAATTCTAAAGGAGTTATGTGGAAAGATTGGCACAAAAGTATCTGTTGCATCACCATTTATATGCGATTATGGGCGAAACATTTTCATGGGAAATAACGTATCAGTCAACATGAATTGTACTTTCGTAGATTGCAATGAAATTATCATTGGAGATAATGTGCTGATTGCTTCAAATGTACAGCTTTATACAGCAACACACCCTGTTGAGTTAGCGGAAAGATATGTTCAGAATCCCGAAACAGGTGTGTTAGTCCGGCATACCTATGCATTGCCAATAAAAATTGGGAATGGCTGTTGGTTAGGGGGAGGTGTTATTGTCCTTCCGGGTGTAACAATAGGTGACGGTTCTGTTATAGGAGCTGGAAGCGTTGTCACAAAAGATATACCAGAAAACTCATTGGCAGTAGGCAACCCCTGTCATGTAATACGGAAGATTAACGGAGAAAATATGTAATGTTTAAAATAGTTGCTTTTGATATGGACGGAACAATAGCCGATACCATTCCAATGTGTATAACGGCATTTCGCAATAGCGTATCTCCCTATACAGACCATGAACTTAGCAGAGAGGAAATCCTACATACGTTTGGGCTTAATGAAATCGGTATGGTAAAAGCTATTGTCGGTCAGAACTGGGAATCAGCGATTGAGGATTTTTATTGTCAATATGAATCGCTGCACAATGAGGTTACAAGTGTATTTCCCGGAATATTGAAACTGATTGCCTTTTTGAAAAAGAAAAATATTGCCGTGGCATTGATTACAGGGAAAGGAGAAAAAAGCTGTACAATTACTTTAGAAAAATTGGGCTTGTCAGAAATATTTGATGAAACATTATATGGTTCGGAAATATCTCCGAACAAGAAAAAGAATATGGAATATCTCTTGAAAAAATATTCTATTTCCAAAGAAGAATTTTGCTATATAGGAGATACGGTTCAAGATATAAAAGACTGCCAAGAGGTAGGCGTGATTTGCTTTTCGGCGGCATGGCAGGAATCCTCTAATGCTGATATTTTGGAAAAAGAAAATCCTAATCATGTGTTTTATTGTGTAAACGATTTGTATGAATATTTTAACCGTAAATGATAATGGCAAAATCAATCTTAACGGTCAAGGGGCGGCAGCCTAAAATGCTATCGCCCCTTTGATTTTAAACGCAACTGTAAACCATGCATCGCCCCATGTGGGAGAAAGGGGGAAATTTCTATGGCTTGCACAGAAGCATACAGGGAACACATCATGTATACTTTCAACGCCTTTTGCAAAGTTGTCATACGCTATGCCGCTATAAACGCATGGCGCGACAGGAACAGACGGCGGCAAAAAGAAATATCCTTTGAATACCTCACAGAAGAAAAGTTCTACCCTCTAAGCACATCAGACGAATTTCTCAAATCACCTTACGAACAATACCCCGTTACGATATGCGGTCAGACAATCATACTCACCAATGGGGAGCTTGCCGCCGCCCTGTTATCTCTGCCAGAGAAAAAGAGGGAAATCATTTACCTTTACTTTTTCGGGAATTACACACAGCAGGAAATCGCGGATTTATATGGGCAATGCAAGAGTACGGCATGGCATTATATCCACAGTGCCTTGCAGTTGTTGCAGGAGGAAATGGAGGTGCTTTTACATGGGGAATCCTAACCTTATACCGTATGAAACCATTGTCCGGGCAACCAGCGGAGAGCCGGAAGCCGTGGACGAGGTTTTACGGCATTACAGCAAGAGAATCCGCTTTGCCGCCCTTGAAAACGGACACGTCAACATAGACACCGAGGACAGCATAAAACAGCGGCTTATCACCGCTCTGTTCCAGTTCCGTTTTGACTGAAAAGGACTGCATAACGGGAGGTGGTATTTGTCGGGAAAATAGTCATGCTTACATTCAGCGACACCGAAGAAAAAGCGGTTGAGAAAGTCATAGCCGCCCTTGCCGATATGATACCGCTGGAAGCCATACAGCCGCCCCATTCCCCGGCGCTTATTTTTCCGGGATTGGAAATCAGATTACACCAACGCCGGGTATTAAAAGACGGCACGGACATTTACCTCACCCGTTTAGAATACGGCGCACTCTGTTACCTTGCCGCCAGTCCGGGGAGGGTATTCACAAAGGCGCAAATCTTTGAAGCCGTGTGGAGCATGGAAAGCGAAAGCTGCCAGTCAAACGTGGCAAATGTGATATGCAATCTACGGAAAAAGATAGAGCCGGACAGCCGCCGCCCCACCTACATAAAGACCGTTTTAGGCATAGGCTACAAGTTTACTTCCGGGGAATAGCAACAGGATAACCGCCGCTATTGGCGAAGATACGAAACAGGAAATCAAGGAAAAAGGTTTCCTGTTTTTTTGCGCCCATTTTGCTTATTTCCGGCTTTACTGTATGGGAAAATACCGCCGCAAAATTGGCAGAATCCACCCCGCGCAAGCCGGGGGAAAACGGCGAAAGCCAGCACAGCGGAATCCGTCAGTTACTAAGAGCAAGATTCTACCACAGTACCAAATTTCGCCTACCGGCTCATTTTGTCCTGCGGGAATCTTGTTGGGGTTGCCACCCCAAGCCCGCCTTTTTGCGGCTTGCGCCGCTTGAAAAAATCCACCCACGAAAGGAGGTTCACAGCCATGAAAAGATACAACACGCCCCACCGCCACCGGGTAATCAAGACACGCTTGACCGAGGAAGAATACGCCGAGTTTTCCGAGCGTGTCACCCTCTGCAAAATGAGCCAAGCCGAATTTATCCGGCAAGCACTTATCAAGTCAAGCATACGCCCGGTCATTACCGTTTCCCCGGTCAATGATGAATTACTTTCTGCCGTTGGGAAACTCACAGCCGAGTACGGGAAAATCGGCGGCAACTTGAACCAGATTGCCCGCTGTCTGAATGAGTATGGCGCACCTTATAACGCCCTCTCCCAAGAGGTACGAGCTGCCACAGCGGAGCTTGCCGCCTTGAAGTTTGAAGTCTTGCAGAAAGTAGGTGAAGCCGTTGGCAACATTCAAACATATCAGCTCTAAAAATGCCGACTATGGGGCGGCTGAACAGTACCTAACTTTTGAGCATGACGAGTTTACCATGAAGCCCACACTGGACGGAAACGGGCGGCTTGTTCTCCGTGACGATTACCGCATATCTTCCCTTAATTGCGGTGATGAAGATTTCGCCATAGCGTGTATGCGCTCCAATCTGAAATACGGAAAGAACCAAAAGCGGGAGGACGTAAAGAGCCACCATTACATTATCAGTTTTGACCCCCGTGACGCACCAGACAACGGCTTGACCGTAGACCGGGCGCAAGCGTTGGGCGAGCAGTTCTGTAAAGAGCATTTCCCCGGACATCAAGCGTTGGTATGCACCCACCCGGACGGGCATAACCACAGCGGAAATATCCATGTGCATATCGTCATAAACAGCTTGCGGATTGCCGAAGTTCCGCTGTTGCCGTACATGGAAAGACCAGCCGACACAAGGGAGGGCTGCAAGCACCGCTGTACAGACGCAGCTATGGAATACTTCAAAGCGGAAGTCATGGAGATGTGCCACCGGGAAAACCTCTATCAGATTGATTTACTCCACGGGAGCAAGAACCGTGTCACCGAGAGGGAGTATTGGGCGAAACGGAAAGGACAAGCCGCACTGGATAAAGGGAACGCTTCCCAAGCCGCCACAGGAGAGCCGCCCAAGCAGACCAAGTTTGAAACCGACAAGGAGAAGCTACGGCGCACAATCCGAGCCGTCCTGTCCTCTGCCGTTTCCTTTGAGGATTTTTCCGGGAAACTGCTACAACAGGGCGTGACCGTCAAGGAGAGCCGGGGGCGGCTATCCTATCTCACGCCAGACAGGACGAAGCCAATCACTGCCCGGAAATTAGGTGATGATTTTGACTGTGCCGCCGTGCTGGAAACACTCACCATAAACGCACAGAACGCCGCCAGAGCCGCCGAAAAGACCCTACCCAGACAGGAATACCCCCACAGCATAAAAGACCGCTTACAGCGCAAAAAAGCCGCTATAAACGCACCGAAACAAGACGGCGTACAGCGCATGGTAGACATAGCCGCCAAGAAAGCCGAGGGCAAGGGGAAAGGCTACGAGAAATGGGCGACCTTGCACAATCTAAAGCAAATGGCGGCGACCATGAGTATTTACGAGGAATCCGGCTTTTCTTCCCCGGAAGAACTGGAAGCCGCCCTTGCCGCCGCCAGTGCGGAACTGAACAGCGTCCATGCGGAACTGAAAGCCGTGGAAAGCACTTTGCGGGAGAAAAAGGACTTACAGAAACAGCTATTGGCGTACATCAAGACCAAACCCGCCCGTGACGGGCTGAAAGCACAGAAAACAGAAAAAGCCCGCAGGAACTACCGGGAGCAGCACGAAAGCGAGTTTATGATAGCCGAAGCTGCTACCCGGTTTTTTAAGGCACAGGGAATCTCCAAGCTGCCAGCGTCCAAGACATTACAAGCGGAGATTGAGCAGCTTATGAGGGAGAAGAACAGCCTTTACAACGAGTACCGGGAAAAGAGGGAGAAAACAAAGGAATTGCAGACCGTCAAGGGCAACATTGAACAGATTTTAAGGCGCGATCCGGAGCGCGGAAAGGGGCGGGAAAATGAACGGTAAACGCCCCTACATGGACTACCCACAGTACAGAGCCGCCCGCCGCCTTGTGCATGAGTGCTGTAACTATGATAACGGCAACTACATTGTGCTGGATAACGGCGAGCCTTGTGTATGTGTGCAAAGTATCAGCTATTCGCTTCTCTGCCGCTGGTTCATTGCCGCCGTGCTGCCCCTTGACTGGAAACTGGAAGCCGCCCTACTCCACCGGGCAGAACTGAAACGCTGTACCGAGTGCGGCGGTCAGTTTCTCCCAAAATCCAACCGTGGGAAATACTGCCCCGATTGTGCCGTAAGAATACGCCGCCGGAAAGAAGCCGAGCGACAACGGAAAAGATACCACATTTCTACGCATTTAGGATATGAACGAAGCCCATAAATAAAGGCTTTCCGGCTACTGCTCAACGGGTATGCGGTACATTTATCCTTTACCCCCGGAAAAGCCGTTTTAAATGCGTAACAGAAGCCACAGACAGGAGGTGAAAACCATAACCGAATACATTACAGCCAACACCACAATGCCGCCCTTTTTCCCCTATCCCCGTTTTCTGCTGAAAATGGACTTGTCACAGACTGCGAAGCTGCTCTATGCGCTGCTCCTTGACCGTTCCACCCTCTCACAGAAGAACGGCTGGCAGGACAATGAGGGCAGGACGTATATTGTCTACCCCATAGCAGAGATAGCGGAAATACTGGATAAAAGCACCATGACAATACAGAACTCCCTAAAAGAACTGGATATTGCCGGGCTTTTAGAGAGGGAACGCCGGGGATTTTCCGCGCCGAACCGCCTTTATGTGAAAGTGCCGGAAGTAGTAAAGGTTTCTTTAGATATGACACAAAGAAATCTTGATGTCAGTCCTAAAGAAAACCGTACATCAGACACAAAGAAAACTTTGCCTATGATACAAAGAAAACTTTACCCTAACCAACTAAATATAAACAAACTAAAAGAGAGCCAACGAATGGGAGTGAGTGGGGAGCCGCCCGCGCCCTATGGCAAATACCAGAATGTTTTCCTCACTGAAAGCGAATATGCGGAGCTGAAGCAGGAATACCCGGACAGCCTTGAACGGCTTATTGAGTGTTGTCCTGCAAATTAGATGCACCAGCTCCATGCAGATTAGATGCGCCTGATTTTAGCTTTGTGTGCCACGTATTA
>RAYM01000074.1 GCA_003611805.1 bacterium 1xD42-87
ATAGAAAATATCAGATATTTTTCCTGTAATTTAATATGAATATCTGTATTATCACGCAAAACTCATATACAAACACGAAAACTCCGAGCGGTTTCCGTGTTTGTATCATATCCCCCGTTTTTCAACAGCATTTTTCATCAAGCTAATACGCCTTTCAGCCAAAGCCGCCAATATCCTACACCCTTTTACCTTTCCGTTTTATACTATCACGGAAACCCCGGACTTTTGCGTGAAAGTATACTTTTGCCTGATAGTACGATTTTTTCCCCAATCGCCCCACTATCAGCGGCATCCAAAAACACGAAAAAACGGGATCCACCACCCACCGTGATGAACCCCACCAAGCCTTAAAACCCTTGAATTTAAGCCATTCTTCAATACTTTTGCCTGCAAGTACCCAAATTCCTATGGCATTATTTCTGAATTGCCGCCTGTGCCGCAATTAGACTTAGTGGACTTTTACCCCGAGGTAGGCGATTTACCCCTTTTACCCCACCCCGATTTGCGATTCGACAAATCGACAAATTGCGCTTTTACCGCTAAAGTCCCTTGCTTTTATGCGGGATTCTGTATAAAATGATTTCAGCGGAATTTTCATTTTATTGACATATTTTCCTCAAAAACATATAATAATATCAGAGATGGGAAACCATCGTCAGGAGAGTTCCTGCCAGACAATGGAAAACTTTATTAATCAGGAGATTCCCTGCCAGACAGTGGGAAACTTTAAAATCGAAGGGTGATCGCTATGATCGCCCTTTTCTTTGCAGGAGATACCAATGAGCGAATTAAAACTATATGAAATATCTGAGGAATACATCTCATATATCAGTACCGTTAAAAAATGTTTTCTCCTCAAAGGAAAATGAGCGGAAGCATTGTTCCCATCATCCGCATCACTTCCCAATCCTCATCCGGGGAATTGGAATTAAAGGGAACATTGAAATTGAGTAATATGATTCCAGTTCCCGCATCAGAATTAACCCTGTATGATATGGAGCATGAACCAGACTTATTCTATAAGGCTCTCATACATAAAGAAATGGTTTTTATCCATAAAAATAAAAACAAAATCATCCAGAATGCAAAAATTCTCTATAAGCAGAAAAAGGAAAACAACCCTGCCATTGGATACCTGAAAAGCACCGTTGATTTTTCATTACTCGAACAGATGCACGATAAATTTATTGATAAGAAAAGTAATTAGCCCAAAAAGTCGGACGCTACAAGCGGTTTTCCGGCTTTTTTATTTTTCCGCTTGCCAACCCGCCAAAACAGAGGTAAGATACGACACCACAGAGAGGAGGGATTGGATTAGAAAAAGATTCTGCATTGTACCAGCTCATGGACACCCGCATGCACAGCGTCATGAACGGTATCGTGAGCGGTGACGGGGAATACCTGGCGATTCTCCGGAAGTCGGATATATACTCCGGCGAACTGGAAAGGATGGATTTATCAAAAGAAATCCGGCTGCTGATTGACCGCTACGTCAGCGAGCAGAACGTGCATAGCACTTGTGCTATTGATCCCGGTTTGGGATGCTCGCCTACCTGCTTGGCTTTCTCGACTGCAAGGCCATTTTTTAGGGAAATGCCTGCCGACAGAAGCAAAAGAAATGAATACAGAATTGTAACCGCAAAAAGCCGGACAGGACGGAAAGGCTGCGCCACAGCCCTTCCGCCCTGTCTCTTTATACTCAGGCGCATTTCTGTTGAGAAAATTCTCTGATCTAAATACAATCCCCAAGCCGGCAGATATCATAAATTCCCAAAGTGCTACCGTCATCTCGTAAAAGAACATAAGAAAAAGCGGCATCCGCAGTCCGGCTCTGAACAGATGCCGGAGGATTAACATTATGATAACCATCTCGGCACCAGCAATAAATATTGGCGGAGCTGGCAGACACGACAGCAAGGTGATAAAAACAGCCGCACAAGCTGAAAGAACCCCCGCTTTCTTCCTGTCACCGGATAACTTTAGCACCTTCATAACAAGATATAGGCATAGGAATATCCGCAGTCCATTTGTGAAAAGAAATGAAATTATCTGATACCAGCCCGTCATATGTGTGTCCCCCAAAACCTGTTTATCTGCTGCTTGACCGTCTGTAAATGGGAGCGGCTGATCGGCAGTGTCTCACCATTTTTGAGGGATGCCATTCCGTCAGCCACTTTCATGATCTGTATAATATTTACGATACATCCCCTGTCAATAAAAATAAACTCCGGTGCAGCCAGTTCCTCGTAAACCTGCTGCAGGCTTTTCCTGACTTTTGATGCTCCCACATTTGAGTGTATTGCTGAATTTTTACCTCCGTCACGCTGGATATAGAAAATATCCCTGTATGGTATCTTCTCCATCCGTCCTGCCGTCTGGATAATGTATTCTTTGCCCGCTTCCAGTTCGATCAGTTTTGCCGCATCTGCCACGGCAGTTTTCAGCCTTTTCTCAAGATCATTTTTGGGCACATAGCGGAAAATGGAAAGTTCAAACGCATCAATCGCATATTCCATATGCGAGGTTATGAAAATGACCTTAATATTCGGCAGAAACGGCTTTATCTTCCCTGCAAGCTCCATACCTGTCACATCAGGCATTTCAATATCCAGCAGGAGCAGATCATAAAAGAATCCATCCTCCGTAATGTCAGACAAAAGATTGCTGCTGTATGTGTAAGTTGTTATTTCATAACCGATACCGCAAGACTGCAGGCTGTCCTTTATGATTTCCTCATGCAGCGTGACGGCTTCTTTCTCGTCATCACATATGGCAATCCGTACCAATACTGTCACCTCATTTCTTTTATGCCCCTCTATTATTTATAATTTCCAGAACAAAATACTCCCATCTCCTATAGACAATAGATGTATGTGGTTTTGCATCTGCCACATTGTTTACCGACTCTGCAAAACTCTTTCCAGCCGCATTCTGCTGTGTCCTCCTTGCTCCCTGCCATGCCGGATATCCTGTTGTTCCTATTCCGTTAATATTCATTTTTAATGCTCCATTATTTTTATTATTGCGGCGCCTCTGTCATTCAGGGCCGCCCATGCCTCCTTGCGGTAAGTCCGGGCATGATCTTCCTTACTTCAAAATGCCTGCCGCCTCATATGCTGCATCCACATCTTCCTAAATAAGTCCAGACAGCCTCATATCAGATTAAGCCATTATCCGCCATGACGAAATTTGCTTCATAAGCGGCATTTGCTGTTGCCGCAGCCCCCGATTTTGCCAGAACGGAATCGGAATATACGGCCTCTTTTGCCCACTGTGACATCAGCCGCCTGTGTGCATCGCTTTTTTCCATCGCCGCTTTCGCGTTGGCTTCTTCCCGCACCCGTTTCTTTTCCTGCTCCTTTTTTATCTGCGCCTCCGTCCGTTTTTTCTGCTCTGTCCTGCACTCCCAAAAACTGTCTTTTGCCCTGCCGTCAAACAGGCTTTTCCCGCTTCCGTTTTGGTAGCCTGCACTCCACATCTCTGCGTGGCACTCCTCTTTTGTTGCCCCGTAATAGATGGTGGAATAAGCTCCTCCGCAGACACCTGCCCATCTGTCCGGCTGTGCCCATCCTGTCCGCAGGTCATTCAGCACCCACGCCTCATACTCCGGGTCATTCTTCATCGCCTCAAACCCTGCTTCTGAAATATGGATGGAAATGCTCTCCGACATACGGGTCGGGTGCATGGGAATCTGTGAAATCTTTTCATGGATATACTGCTTATACTCATCCATTGTCATATCCTTTGCCGAAACAGTTCCAGCCTTTCCCGTTTCTGTTGCAGTTGTGCTTTTTTCCGCCACCCTGTCACAAAAAGACGGGCTTTTAGATGCGTTTCCCTTTGCCTCATTGTTTTTCAAAAAATTGCTGTACGTCCTTGTCATGTAATTTACATTGATCGTGTTATTCATGGTTGCTCCTTTCCTGTAACAGCACTGTTACGCTGAACTCGTTTTTCTTAACTTTAATATCTACATTTCCCAAATACTTCGCCGCCTCGCACCTGACATTCGACAAGCCTATGCCGTGGAGTGGAGCCGGGCCTCCTAAACTCTCCGGCGCTTTCGTGGAAACCGGAAGATTTGTACTTTTATCAAATACCACCTCCCCCTCAAAGGAATTCTTTACAGATATGAGGAAAAATCTGTTTTTCCTGCTGCCGGAAAGGGAGATATACTTTTCTCCCGACGCCATCCTCTCACATGCTTCCAGCGCATTCTGCAGCAGGTTATTTACAATGATTGCAATGTCATAAGCATTATACCTGTCTGATGACGGATACACGAAATCAGACCTGAACCGTATGCCCAGCTTTTCTGCGGCTTTCTGCTTGTCATTCACGATCACATCCGTAACGGCGTTCCCTGTCTTAACGGACATCTCAAACACATTCATGCTCTCGTCCATCCGGGCTATATACTGTTCCATTTCCTCATAACTGCCGCTCCCCGCCAGTCCCTTTATGTTTGTGAGATGGTTTTTCATCTCATGCTTCATCCGGCGTATCCCGTCATAGAACTGCTCCACTTCCCCTATCCGTTCCCTTATGGTCGCAAGCTGCTGCTGTTCCACGAAATACTTCTTTTTTTCCTCCTGCAGACCTACCATCTCCTGCCATGATGCCACCGTCACCACCACGCCTGCATAAAACAGGGCTGCTATCAGCGGCACCAGCCCGATAAATGCAGGGTACTGGTCATAAAGCGAGAAAAACACATTTTCCTTAACGGTAAAGAGCAGGCGGAAAATGATATTCCCAAACAGAATGCCCACAACAGGCGTCAGGCACAGATAGCATAGTTCTTTTGTATGCAGTTCCGGCGGTCCCTTTTTCAGTTTTTTACTTAAGAACAGCAGCATGACAGAAAGCAGTATGATCCTAAGTATCATGAATACGGAATACCCTGCCGCGACATTACGGTATATCATATTTTCATTGTCAAGCCCCTGCACGATTTTCCCATTGAAAAGATAATACAGGCTTTCCGTTATCAGCCTGCCCATATCCCTGGTACAAAAGAACAGTATGCCGTACAAAAAAACCTGTTTCCTCTCCAAGCACAGCCATCTGCCGCCTGCCATCAAAAGCAGGAGCACAATCACCATGCACAGCCAGCCGGAAATGGAAAGCGCTTCCCCCGCCACATACACCGTCCCATAGGCCAGAAATACCGCAATGGTTTTTTGCAGCCTGTTCTTCCGTCCTGCCATATATGGGCGGAAAAAAGCCGCCATACAGAACGCACATAAAACCGTTTCAGCTCCCGATGCTATATGCTGAAACAGCATAAAACCCATTTCGCTCAAAGATCCTCTCCCCCTTTACTGCACAAACTGCAAGTATGCCGCCGCAAAGTCCTCATATCTTTTTGAAAGGGGCAGGCTGATGCCACCAGTCAGCGTCACCTCTGTTTTGTCATACCCCTCGACATAAGCGAGATTGACGAGATACCCTCTGTGTATCCGGAAAAACTGCCCCTGCAGTTCTTCCTCCAGCCTCCCGATCTTCTCGTAATATTCCAGTTCCCCATCTTTGAGGTACAGCACCACCTTATGGTTACGGCTCTCAATATAATAAATCTCGTGAATCGGTATGGCTCTGCTTTCACTCCCGTACTGGATGACCAGCATTTTCTTTTTCTGTTCCGCTTCAAACACGATCTGCGCCGCCGCCCGGCCAAAAACCTCGGCAAATCTCTGTTCATCAATAGGTTTCAGGAGGTATTGGAATGCCCCCACGTCAAAAGCGTCATAGACATATTTTTCATATCCCGTAACAAAAATAATGACCGGCTGACGCTCCAGCTCCATGCCCCTTATCCGCCTTGCCAGTTCCATCCCGTCCATACCGGGGCCATCTCCAGCAAGCTCTATATCTAAAAACAGCAGGTCATGCTCTGTTTGATCCAGCAAGTATTCGTCCGCAGACACATACTCTGCAATTTCACACTCCATCCCCTGCTTCCTGACCAGAGAGGCTAAGTAGGCCCTTATATTCTTTTCATCATCACAGATTGCAATTTTTATAAAATCCACCTCCTCCGGCTCTCACTTTTTATATCGTAAAAAACGGGAAATAGTCTAACGCCGATAGCGTGAATAGCGGATTTGACAGCGTGAATTCTTTTCCCTCCATCCCGCCAAAACGCCAAATGCTATTTATTCATTCGTCCGATATAAGGGCGGCACAAACGCGAACCGCCGTGTAAGCATATTACCTCCCCGCTTTCCAAGTGGTTTTCTGAATAGGAAAAAGAACCCTGCCTGCGGAAACGGCAGAGGTAATTATATACCGTTTGCTCATAACACAAATAATTCCAAAATAGAAAATATAAAAAACCACAATACACGCTCCAAACCCACCGGCTAATTTGAGCAGAATATTATTCAAAGAAACCGGCAAGACCAAATTCATTTTTCCATTCAGTAACGGTATGCAGAATAAAATAATCAATAAATCCATAATCATAGGTGAGAGCAGCTTTATCGCTATCTGCTTATTCAAAAGTTTTTCTATCTGTTTATTGCTTTTTCCCATACAGCACATAATCTGATTGCTTTTTGAGTTTTGCCTGACCTCTATAATCTGCTGTAAAGATAATATCGAAAAATAAATAACCAAAAGTACGATACAGATACTTATTTGTGAAGTTCCCATCCATTGCCGTACAGTTGTATCAAAAAGCTGAAATTCCGGCCGCAGCATCAGCATCCCGGTTACAAAAGAACAGCCAGAAAATAATAAGCATATACAAAAAACAGCATTAACCGCAGCAGCCGTTTTGAAATTTGACGTTATATTTGCCGCAATATATAGCCTGTCTTTTTGATAGATTTGAACAGGGTTCCTCCGCCTGTACGCATATAAATACCCAAACACCCATTTGTAAAAGGCAAAGACAGATACTAATAATGGTATTGCTGCAACAGATACGGGATAAACAATATAAACTTCCGGCAAAAAAACAATGCCGCAAACGCATCCAATTAAGCACACAAAACATAAAAAGAATACAATGCCCCACTTTTTATAGCTGTCTATATTTTTTATGCCCTGACTGCGGTTTCTTTCATACATCAGCTCCCTTATTTGCAGTTTGCCTATGCGCTGCTTCAACCGGAAAGAACACACTGTTTCAATCAGGCAAAAAAACAGAAACGTATATAACACACTTTTGACATAAAGGAATCCGCAATGTTTTATTCCATGCAGCGGCTCACGGAAATACCAAAATCCATATATGGAAAAACCTATTGTTGTTCCTGCTATATAGCAGCAAAAGCCAATTAACAGCACTTCCCATAGGAACAGCCGGGTTAATCTCTTTTTTTCCATACCCAACAACAAATAGCTTGCAAATTCTTTTGCCCGCTGCTTTAGCAGAAAAAAGTCTATATATCCGACTAAAACTATTTGAATGGCGGCTATTAACAATGGCAGAGAAATCACTTGAAAACCGGCTAATTCTCCTATAATGGTTATACAATTAGATACCTCTATAACCGCTAAAAGGACGGTCATGGTAACAACATATAAAAGGTAATTTATAAAAGACCGCCTCGCATTACGGATTGACAGCTTCAAGTACATCATGGTTTTCTCCCTCTATACATTCTATTTGCTTCAAAATATCCGTGAAAAAGGTCTGTTTGTTTTCCTGTTCCCGGTTTAAGGCAGCTTTTATTTCACCGTCCTTCATAAACAAAATCCTGTCGCAATAGCTGGCTGCCATGACATCATGGGTGACCATCAATATTGTTGCACTAAATTCTCTGCAAAGCATGGCAAAGGTGTCTAAAAGCTGTCTGGCAGCATGGGAATCCAATGCCCCGGTCGGCTCATCCGCAAGTATAATATCCGGATTTACTACAATAGCACGGGCGCAGGCGCAGCGCTGCCGTTGACCTCCCGACACCTCATACGGAAATTTATCTAATATTGCCGATATGTCCAGCTTTTCAGATAAATTTTGAATCATTGGACGAATTTTTTCTTTGGAAACCTCTTTAATTGTCAAAGCAAGCGCAATATTTTCATAGATAGTCAAAGTTTCAAGCAGATTGTATTCCTGAAAAACAAAGCCTAAATGCTTGCGGCGAAATTCCGCGGCAGCTTCATCTGGCATATCCACTATATTCTGCCCGCTGATCCGCACCGCCCCATTCGTTGGCTTATCTATCGTGGCGATTAAATTAAGCAATGTTGTTTTCCCGGAGCCGGAAGCCCCCATTATTCCAACAAAGCTGCCGTGCGGTATCTGAAAACTCACGTCATTTACAGCTAATACAGAATTATTTTCTGTTTTGTGTTGTTCCAAAATATTTTCATGCCCTGTCGAAATATTTTCATAGAGTTTGGAAACATTTTCAACTTCCAAAACATTTTGGAGTACTGTACCGCTTTCTTTTGTTTCCCATTTATCATGCCCTAACCAATTTGTAATCACGTCCATAAGTACCTCATCTGCTTTTTCTTTCAGCTTTTCTTCCGCAATGCACTCACCCGCAAATAGTTCATTTAAAGTGACTTCCAAAAGAGTACATAATGGTAAAAACAAAGATAAATCCGGCATAGAACGTCCGGTTTCCCATTTTGAAACTGCCTTATCAGTTATTTCCAATTTTTCTGCTAACTGACTCTGCGTCCAGCCTTTTGCTTTCCGGCGTTCGGAAATAAAAGCTCCAATCTTAATTTGATTCATTATTCAACCCTCCTGCCTGCGATATATTATATAAATCCGGCACAAAAATGAACACCTACCAACGGTAGAATTGAGTAAAACATGCCTTTTTGTCCCTACCAACGGTATACTGCCATACAAAATCTCAATTCATACTTTCAGGAATGAAAAGCAAAAAAGAGCCATCGAGTAGCCCTTTTCCCATATTGCTACAACTGTTTTCCTTTAATCCATATGCGGCGACCTTTCGCTCTGCGTATTGGAAACTGGTTTATTATCAAAGCAATCACAACCACCTCCTTGTTGAATGCTTCACGGATACTGTCCTTGGAGGTGCGCTGGACGCACAGCACAGCGGCAATAGCGGCATAAAATGCCGTATCCGATTTTCTCACGATACCTATCAGCAGGCACAAATATACCGCCAAGACCGTTTTTACTGTACGCCCACCGACTCTCAGACAGCTAATTTTCATATATCCCTTTCAGGGTAAATTGGTCTAAGATATGCCCGTCCATTTCACGGTAAAGCTCATTCAGCAGGAAGCCGTTCTCCAAGTCCATCATTTTATCCAAAGCATACACATGAAGTTCATATATGTGCGGCTTATCGGGCGGCGTCATCCCGCCATAATAACAGGAAAGCTCCGTGGACTGCTCTCCGCCCTGTATGCTCGTCCAGCTATTCCTCCCCTGCACAAAGTCATCCGCCGTCTGGCTCTCGTTCTCCTTAACCTCAAAACGGGTTATGTTTGCTGCCAGCCAGTGTATCCATGCGAATCCCCCGGTCGCCGGGTATGCGTCCTTGTCCTCCAAAACAATGGCAATCGACACCGTTCCCTGCGGCGCATCTTCCACCTTAAAGGGTAAAGAATAAGTAGGGATGCCGTTTTCATTGAACTGCGTCCCATGCCCGCCATATTGGGGCTGGATTACGCCGTTCATAATACCGCTGCTTGTAACATTCATCTTTGATATCCTCCAATTCGATTTATGATGATATTTTAAGCGGCGGTTCCCGGACAGTAAATTACCCACTTTTTTGTGGGTACTAATCTGGGACTACTCCTTTTTCCTCCAAAATATGTTCCATGCCATTTGCTTTCAGATAATCAATCCCGATATGCTGCATGATCCTTAACGCCTCCAATATTTTCATTCCCATATCATCCGTTAGTGAATATTCCACATGGAGCGGGTATCCCTCATAGGACTTCTTTTCCACAAAACCATAATCCATCAGTTCTTTTAACTGCTCCAGCAACATTTTTTGTGTTATGCCGTCTATGTCACGCTCCAGCTTCGCCAGGGATGTCGCCCCTAAACGCAGCCGCCATAAGATGATCGGTTTCCATTTCCCTTTAATCATGTCATGCACCAGTTCCAAAGGGCAGGTGTATTCCCTTCTCATTTTCATAGGCCGATGCCCCTTTACCGGCAAAATCCATGCTTTCCAGTGCAGAGCAGCCACATTAGAGTAGCCTTAAAAGCTGTACCAACTCATGCGACTCCTCCGCATCTGATGCGGTCTGCCTTGTATCAAACTGTGAAAAACGATTGTCACGGTAAAATGATAACAGCAGCAGTTTCCTTTTCGTGGTCTTGCTTACCGTTTCACCCCTGACTGACAACGGCTTTAATGCAAGGGTAAAATATCCAAGCAGTTCCTTGCTTTCCACGGAAAACACAGGGTATGTAACTGACTGACTCTTTTTGGTAAATTCCACCGCGTTCTTCTTTAAAAAATTCGCCACATCCTGATTCTTCGGACAGGAAAAACCGGAAAGCACTCTGGCAAGCATTGGCTCTCCGGCTTTATCATCATTTCCTAATGCCAGATAATCACGAATGTTGATATAAAAAAACTTATCATTGATCTGCATTCGCTTTCTCCCATTCTTTCATGAATTTTCTCAAAAAAACAGAAGAAAACATACCCCCATTTATGCTTTCCTGTTAAAAGACGTCTTCTCCTCCAGATAATCCGGCAATGCTTCCAGTTCCTCCCCTTTGCCATTCTTTAGGGAGCGGTACTCATTAAAGTAGATTTCGTAAAATTCCCTTTCCTTTTCCCGTTCAGCCGGAGTCCTCTCGCAGGCCCACCCGTATCCCGAACCGAGATACGTCAATACCTTTGTGCCCTGGCAGTAAATGTCCGCGCCATATCCCCCGCTTGTCAGGAT
>RAYM01000075.1 GCA_003611805.1 bacterium 1xD42-87
ACAAGCATTGGATGATCTGTCTGGAAACCTAAAAATTTTATAAAAACCGTGCTGAACAGTACCGAATAATACTTTTTGGAGAAGCCTCAGAGCTTCTCCGGTTCCGGATAATCCACTCCGAAAGTATCGACAGTAACCGTCTGCATTACCTGATCTTCCAGCGGTCTGTCCTCATAATCGGTGGCTGTCTCAGCGATCCGATTCACCACTTCCATACCTTCGATCACTTTCCCAAACGCTGCATAAGCGCCGTCCAGATGCGGGCTTGTCTTGTGCATAATAAAGAAGTATGGAGCCGGAAAACCGCATATTTACTGGATATTTTATCACCTTTAGAGTTTGTTGACAACAATTTTTGTTTTGAATAGTACCGAATAATACTGAATGGTACTTTTTATAACAGCATACGAGTTTGCAAGAAAAGGCATCCCAATAAAAGGATGTCTTTTTGTATAATAGGAAATTCCTCCTGCCGGAGGAATCTTGAATTAAAATAGCCCGCCGGAGACGGGCACGCTGATAAGACGAATGATTTAGAAGATATAAAAACCTTCTTCAAATTCGTCATCATCAAGGTCATCATCCTCAGTGAGGAAGTAATGCATGTCGAGCAGATCAGAGTCAGTCATGTTTTTAACCAGCGCAGCTGTCATGCCTTTCGGAGGATTTTTGATATATTTTTGCCTGAGTTCCTCTACGAATTTTGAATCCATTGTACGCCTCCAGCCTGTTGATGTTTTCAGTATGGGACAGACGGAAGATAAAATCAAGCACATCTGCCACTGGAGCGGCAATGATATTTTGCCATTGTCCTTTCGTATAGTTCAGGAAGAGAAACAGGCTTATGATTGTGGTAGAGTTCCAGAAACTCCATTTTGTGGTTACACTTTGGACATTGAAGAGGGTCGTAACCAAAGGATAAGAGAAAGAGCTGACGCCATTTATTAAAATCCAGAAGGATCCGGTGTCTGGATTTGGGAACAGCCCTGCGGAGCTTCCCGTCAGATTTACGGTGTCTTGCATAGAGCCCGTAATAACGTGTCATCTTGAAATGCTTTTCAGGTATGTGCTGGATAAGGAGGGAAATAAAGTCCATTACAGGAACAGTTTTTTCCACATAGGAATTATCTTCATGCTTATTGTAATGAAAGGTCACGTTTTCACCGTCATAGGAATCAATGCGTGAGGAGGCAATAACAGGACGGCCGAGATAGCGGCTGATATATTTTACAACCGCATCGGTATCACAGAGGTTTGGTTTTGCGTAGACATAAAAGCCGTTTTTATCTTTTTTATAAATGGAAGCCTTTGTTTTTTTGAAGGAAGGACCAATACGTTTTTCCAATTCATTCAAAAGAGCAGTCTGGAAAGCTTTACGGAGATAGGTGTAGTTAAAGTGCTTAACAACTCTCCAGAAACCGTCATCGGAGAAGCCTCCTTCGGTAAGAAGGCAATGGATATGTGGATTCCATTCCAGAGGCTAGCCAAAAGTGTGCAGGACGCAAATGAAACCAGGGACAAAGTTTCTGCTTTTATTCAATGCATGGAACATTCTGAGAATGACGCTGCAGACGGCTTGAAAAAGACAGCCAAGGAGGAGACGGTCACGCAGAAAGAAAGGGCGCAGGTCTTCATCAATGGTAAAAACAAGATGCCTGTGTGTACAGTCAATAAGTTTAAAGGACATTTTTGTAGAGCGGTCAATGCAGTATTTGTTACCGCAGGCAGGACAAAATTTAGAATGGCAGCGGAAAGGGACAAATTTAAGTTCGCCGCAGTGGGAACAGCCATACATGGCACCGCCGTAAGAAGGGTCTCCACAGTTAATCATCTTTTCGATGTTTTCCATAACAATGGGACGTGGGTGAAGAGTATATTCAATTTCTTCGTAGTGTTCTTTAAAAATCTTTTGAAGGATGTTCATAAGAGTATTATGAAGGAATAAGGGACAGAAAACAACCCCACCCCTCAAGATTGAGGGGCAGGGGAGTTGAATAGGCGAAGCCTATTTTTTATTGTCTGAAATTAGAAGTGAGGTCATAGAGGATATAGAAAGAGCCTTGCCGTATCTTGATGATTCGGATATGGAGGAATTGTCCCATAGGATGATTGAAAAGCTGAGAAACATGACGGATGAAGAATTTGAGCAGCTTGAACTGATTGAAACCAAATAATAAGGAGATGTCCTCTTGAATTGAGCTATGGCTTGATTCAAGAGGATGTTTTATTTTGATGGTCATTTTCTGCATATATGGTACACATTCTGCAAGGCATCTTGTTATATGCAATATCTATACGATAATACTAAATAAGAAAAACAAATAGTTATCTAAGGAGGTAATAAACATGAGAACAACATTTGCAAAATGGATTAAGAAATGTGTTGGGGCATCTTTGACTCTTGCTGGAGCATTATGTATAGGCCTCTGTCTTAGCGGGCAGACAGCATATGCATATACAAACTATACTGACAAAGAACCAAATGATTCTTATGAAAATGCACAACTTATTGCAAGAAATGCACAGACGCCGGCGCAGTATGTATCCAATCAGACATCCGTATATCGTTATGTGACAGGAACATTATCAAAAGATGATGAAGATTGGTATATGGTTGCCTTGTATACAAGTGATCCGGTTTATCTTGATTTGAATCCCGGAGCAGGCACAATCACGGTGGATGTGTTTGATTCTTCTAATCTAACTCATCCCTTGGGTTCTTATGAGTTTCAAAAGTACGGGGGTACAGAAGTTTACGAAGTTCCCATTACGTCAGACGGAACATACTATTTAAAGGTATACCATGACGTAACAAGTATATCTGCATCATATTTCTTTACGATTGGGAACCCGCAATATACGTTGGGATCTTATGTACATGAATTTCGTGCCACTACGCTTCCGAGTAAGGGTACATGGGAGGATTTCGCAGATTTAAGATCCGAGCCGGACATACCAAAGGGAGCAATCGCGCATGAAATAACTATTGGAGGATGCTTATCAACTGTAAGTTCAAAAAGGTATTTTAGAAATCAGGAAACGGGTTGGACGGCAACAGGTACAACCTTTTCGTATACTCTTGCGGTTACAGATAAATCAAGATTGGACCAGCGTTGGGAAGCAAGAATGATATCCACAAGTACATCCAGTCATTCATTTACACCAACTATGAGACTTAGATATGTTGCACCTATAATACCATAAACCATATCTATAGGTAAAATTATCCTTAGTGTACTGAAGTGGGTTATAGCATAGGTATACTAAGGGTAATTTTTGAAAGGATTTGAAAGGATGAGGAAATATTAATGGCAAATTTAGAAGGCTTATACGGGGCAGGCGGACTTCACCGGCCATTGTTACATACGAAAAAAACAAACAAACTGGTAAGACAGCGGGCGGCGCTCCAGCTATTGTCGAGAACAGGCAGCAGCAAAAGAAGGGATAGCCTAAGTATTTCCAGTGAAGCGAGGAAGTTTTCAAGAGAACGCATAGCGGCATTGATAGACAAAAGTGCAAATGTATCTGAAAGTGAATTATCCTATTATTTTGCAAACTATAATAATCCAAGCGCTATTCTGGATGCGATCAATTTTGGGACGAATGTGGAGTGCGGATATAATCCTGAGTTTAAGGATTATGGTGCTTTGTCTTTTACTTATAACGGAATTAGACAGGTAGTGCCAATTTATGCAGTACCGAAGATCAACGCGAACTCCTTGCCAGGTATTCACGCCGTAGACAATTCTCTGGTTCTGAAGAATAAAAGCTATTATGCGTGGACAGGGGTAAATGGTAGCCGATACGCATGGTCTGTTAACGACGGCTTAATTGGTTATGTATTTTCAGAATCATTATTAGCAGATAATATGGGCACCAACTATATGAGGGAAATGGGAAAAGCAGGCAATATTTTGACTGCTTTGGCACAGGGAAGGGAACCGTGGGAAGAACTATACAGCAGGAAGGAAGTTTTAGCGACCTGTGAGAAAGTCGGAATTAAGCCGGGCTTCTTTTCCATAGATGCAGGCGCCGGAAAGCACACCTATATCCTGCGGGAATCCGGCGATGTGATAAATGTGGATAACGAAATTAAAAACTGGAATAATATAAATTGGATAGGGCATGGTTATAAAGAGGGGGACACATTTTCCATTTATGGCAATGAATATGCAATAGACAGCAGCGGACACATCCATGTTTCAGTGGATGATACGTTTACATCAACTGACGTTATTTTTCCAGAGCAATCCAGAAAATAGATTTTGAGAGATTATACTTATTTTGGAAGAAAAAAGTATTATGCAGGTGGGACTAAATATATAGAAACGGAATTATAACTTAAATATAAAGCAGAGCATGGCTTATGCGGTTGTGCTCTGCTTTTCTATTTGCACCAACATCGAAAAGAGAAGGTGCTTTTTTGAGTTTAATCGCAGAGATGGAAGCTGAAGAAATGACGGAACTGTAGTTTGTAGAAAAACAGCAGAAGATTTAGGCAAATATTACATCTTTACAATAGAACGTATGTTTGGTAATATAATGTTACACAAATCAATGAGGAGAGGGGGTGACGGGAATAGAAGAGAATATGCAGGCGGGTATTCTGATCGACGGTCCGATCAACATACCGGTTCAGATGATGACATTGATGGACAGGGACGGCAGGATGACACCGCAATGGTTTCGTATGGAGATGGAAAACCATGCGATCCGGATGTGCCGGATCACGCAGGTGGTGTCGAGAGATGAAAAGAGATCTGTCGGGGTGCGTGAAAAGCAGTTTGTCTGTAAGATCAGTATGGGAGAGATATGCAAGACACTGGATATGCGCTATAACATCGAAACGCAGCGATGGCGGATCTTCTAATTCCTGTAAGTATGGGGATATATGTTTTCCATATAGATGTCAACAGCGCCTTTCTCTCATGGACGGTAGCCTATCGTGTGGATGTGTTAGGGGATCTACCATAAAGATCCGGAGGGAGGTCACTTTAACATTCTCACCCGTGAAGCGGAGGGGTGCATGACCGAGATACATCACCGTATGCCGCTTATCCTGCACAGGGAAGAAATGGAATCATGGTTGTTTTCAATAACGGAAGCGGAGAAGCTGTTAGACAGGCACTTTACAGAATTACAGAGACAAAAGAGTGAGACGGGCGGATATCGGCAGATGAGTTTGTTTTAGATAAGGAAGTATGGATTTTATAGAAAAGATCTCTTCGACGCCTGGTGTATAACTTTTAAGGCGGAAACGGCGGGTTTCAACATTTCTTCTATCATTTCGTGAATATTAGGATTTGTCTTTACAATATCACTATTCTCTGTCAGGAGTTGCTGACAGGTATCAACAAATGCGGATAAGCTGAGTGCGATGACAGTTAATTGTTTAGCGGATAAATCATATTTATTATCAATCGTTTCTTTCACATTATCTAAGATGTTTTTAATACTCCGAAGCATACGATGGATATTGTTACGCTCGGTGTTATTAAGTTGGCTATTCAACAGCAGACAGGAAAGAAACTGTTGCTGATCGTGTAAGGTTGCTATGACAATGGCCGATTGGGCATCATCCAAAAACACTTTCATAGTGCGACTTTCTCCTTTTATCGAGTAATGTTCATTGTTTTACTGGAATATATTGTGAATGTAAAGCCTTTAATATCCGTTTTCTGCAATGAAAATTGCATAAAGTGGACTAATATTAGTCCCAATCAGGAAGCTCTATTGAATACAATACTCTAAGAAGGACCAAAACGGGTTCAGGAGTATGGTGACAATATGGAGCAGAAGATAAAGCAGGATGAAGTATTTATAGGGCAGAATATCAGGCGTATCAGAAAAGAAAGAGGGATACGACAGACTGAAATGGTAGCATTGATGCAGTTAAAAAATGTACCATTGACAAGAGAAGCGTTAGTAAAGATAGAAAGGGGAATACATCACATACAGGCATCACAGCTCAGGGCGATTAGAGATGTATTGGAAACAACGTATGATGAATTGCTGAAATGAAAAACGACAGATCGGGGTGACCTGTCATTTTACTATCATAATTAGTATTTCTATCTAATTGATATCAATTCTTTCATTGCCGTCGTAAATGAATTGGAAGAAGAAAGCCTTTCTTTCAGCGCATCCTCATTACAGTCCGGTATTTGTGAAAGCATACTAATTTTATATTTTTTCCATATTAAAATGGCATTTTTTTCTGGTAGAATCTCAAAAATGTATTTGTCCTGCCAGGAGTCAAACACTATTCCTTTTCCCAGCAAAATATAATAAGTCTGCATAGCTAAGCAATAATCATCCTGACATATTTGATATAAGGTATTAGCTGTCATGTGGTCAAAATCATCTAAACAAGATATATTGTTCTTGAACAGTAGTGGGTAAATTTTGGTGGGCAAATGATATTTGTCAAAGTATTCTTTGATTGATATCATAGTTCGCATTTCAATATTATATGTTTGACATATCTGATCCAATTCTATTGCTGTTTTTTCACCAAGATTACGAAATTGCAGGATTTCTTCTTTAGGATAGGAAGAAAGCTGTGAAAGATACATTACACCGTTGCGTATGAGTGCATTTTGCAGCCGTTTCGATATAGGGATGTCGTAGATTGATATTTCATTGTTTGGTGGCAACAGATAGCCTAAAGTGTTTAATTCGTCAATCAGTGGTTCAAGGTTATAATTTTTGGGGAACTTATTTACCAGGGTGATATAGTTCTGCCCGGCGAGTTGTGAAACCGTTGTCAGACCTATGCTGTTCAGTGCAGATTTGGAGGTCGCGGAGATGTTCAATTCTTGAATTTGCATATTTATATCATGGCTCCTTTATGCTTAGGGGGTAAGTGAAACAATCTAAGTATAACACTGTTTCTGGAAAAAATAAACGGAAATGGACTAAAATGGGTTCAATTTATGGAATGGTCGATAGTTCTATATTAATAATTATGAAGATGCTGATATATGGAATTTGGATTGTTAAGTATGTCAATATCAAATTCTGCATATAATAGTCGAATTTTGCAATTTATTTGACTAAAGTAATAAATATAAATAAAATACCAGTAGGAATACGAAAAGCGGTCGCTTGGATGAAGTAATAAATTATAATATATATTAAAAAATAGAGAAACATTAAAGTTTTAACAGGACGTGTCGAAATATAAAGTGATCAGAACGCGAAATATCGAGAATGGGCTACGCTATAATTCCTAGAAAGGGGAACCTGAATATATGTTCAGAATTGCCATATGTGATGATGAAAGTTTCTTCGCAGAAGAATTAAAGAAACTGATTTCTGATTATATGATGGAGAAAGGTCTGGTTTATGAAATAGATATATATACTTCTGGTGAAGTATTGGTTGATTTGGGGATTGAGGTGGCAAAGTATACTGCTGTATTTTTAGACATAAATATGGATAATATTGATGGCATCAAGGCGGCAGAAAAGATTAGAGAAGTTAGCAGGGAAGTATTTATAGTATTTGTAACCGCGTATGTTAATTATTCTTTGGAAGGGTATCGGTTAGATGCTGTTCGGTATTTGCTAAAAAGCAGCACGAACTTTGAGAGTACGGTAAATGAATGTGTGGATGCCCTTATGGATAAACTAAATTATTCAGTTGAAAAAAGGGTGTTTGATTTCAAAGAAGGTAAAAGAGAAGTATCACTGGAAAGATTGTTGTATATTGAAAGTAATCTGCATAAGCTTGAGCTTCATGTTATGGAGGATGATATGAAAACCTATACCATGTATGAAACTTTGAATGAATTAGAAGATAAACTGGCATTAAATGATTTTATAAGAATACATCAAAGTTATCTTGTGAATATAAAGTATATCAAGAATGTTGCAAGATATAAGGTTGTATTGACAAATGGGATTGAGCTGACCATACCAAAGGCGAGATATACATATGTTAAGGGCCGGTTTATATCATATCAGGGAGAAGTTTAGATGTCGGATTTGTTTGCAGAAATATTGATAATATTTTTTGAAGTGCTATGTTGTGATATATTTTTTAAAATATTTGGAAATTTACGTTATAAGGGATGGCTTAACATCATGCAGCTGATGATTTTGGAATGTGGTGTGTTTATAGCTGCAAAAGTGTTATCAGACTTATTTATATTAAAGCAGGTCGTGATGGCTTCAATATTTGCCATGCTTATGTTCTGGCATATAAAAATAAGCATCAAGAAATCATTTGTATTGGCATTATTATATCAGGCAATGATACTATCTATAGATTATTTGACTTACTTTATAAGTATAGAGTTATGTCTTGTCAGTGAAACAGAAGGGAGTAAGTATAACTTAGAGACTGTTTTGGTTATCCTGCTTGGAAAAGCGATTGTCTTTTTATGTGTTCTTATTATAGGGAGACAGTTAAGGGAAAAACATACGGATATTCTTGTTGATATAGACTGGCTCAAACTCCTTATTTTTCCAATATTTACAATAATTATCATAGCAGCAATGATTTCAACCTTCAGAAATATTGAAACACCGGAACAGATCATGCTGTTGCTAATAAGTTCCTTTGGAATGATTGGAATGAATATAGTGGTGTTTTATCTTATTAATGATATAGTAGATAGAGAAACACAGATGTACGAAGATAGGATTTTCCGGCTACAAGTAAAAAATCAAGCGGAAATGTATCGTTCCATTTCAGAGAATTTTGACAAACAGAAAAAGAAAACACATGAGTATAAAAACCAGATTTCATGTATTGAGACTTTAGTGAAAAAAAGCCAATTTACAAAATTAGAGGAATATGTAAGGGGAATTTATAGCAAGTTGGATAAAGAGTTAGATGCTATTGATACTAATAACATAATAGTTAATGCGATCTTGAATACTAAGTATCAGGAGGCACAGGAAAACGGGATAGTCTTTGTACTGCGGATAAATGATTTATCGGGATTAAGGATCAAAGATGAAGATATAGTTACTATATTATCCAATCTGTTGAATAATGCGATTGAGGCGTGTAAAAAATGTGACGTTAGTAGAAGAGTATTAAAACTGAAGTTTGTTAATGAGAATGGGATGATAAAAATAGGGATTAGAAATACGTTTGATACTCCAATTCTTTATGAGAATGGAGAAATAAAGTCTACGAAATCAGTGAGGACAGAGGAACACGGAGTAGGAATTAGAAATATTATAGATGTTATTGAAAAGTATGATGGCTCATATGTAATAAAAGATGATAATCAGGAGTTTTATTTTTCGATTATTATTCCTAACTGATAATGAAATGATAATAGGATGCTTTTTGTGCCATTTTCTGCTCTGGAGATACCATTTTCTGCAGAGTTTATTGTTATATTTATGCTTTTCTATATACTTTGTTACAAAGGAGGATCGTATATAAATGGTTGAAGAGATAGTATTGAATTTAGTAAATCAAATGGAAGAAAAAAAGATGATAGAAGAAGGCAACAGAGAGTATTATAAATACGCTTTGATCATTATGGCAGAGCGCGTACTAACGGTTGGAACCATGCTGATTCTTGGCATTATTTTTAAGCAGTTTTTACCAACCGTTGCATTTCTAATTTTTTTCTTTCATTGAGGAAACGTACCGGGGGTTATCATGCTGATAAGTTCTGGCAGTGCTATCTATTGACGATTATGTCTTACATCGGGGTTGTTCAAGTGGCATCTGTGCTTTCCGAAAAATCCCATATTATGTATGCATTATTGCTTCTGGCAGTGTTTGTTGTTGAAGTTATCGGCACGGTGAATCATCCCAATATTGACTTTGATGAGAATGAATTGCGGGAAGCAAAGAAAGCAGCAAGATTGCTTGTATTGATTGAGACAGGAATAATTGCTGTTTTTGCTGTATTTAAAATGAACCAGCTATATGTAAGCTATATGTCAATAGCCATTATATTATGTTCGTCCTTGATGTGCTTAGCAAAAATTATAAAACAGGAGGTAAAGGTAAGATGAGAAGAGTAGAAAAATTTGCAGACAAGGCATTAGAAGCAGTGGAAAGGATTGCTCGGAACGAAGTAGAAAAGATCATGGCTGGCAAAACAACGGAATGTGCTGCAATTTGGCATCAGCCGAAAAGACCCAAAACTAAATAATGGGAAAGATTTGCCAATTTATTTTGGACTTACTCATCAGTCCAAGAGATCAATAGGCGAGCTAAGAATGAAAAAACCTTTCAGATTGATATTGGCGCATCTGAAAGGTTTCTTTGTGCTGTTTTCTGCAAAAACAGCACACTTTCTGTAAAGGTAATTGAAGTGATGTAAGCGTCAAATCCGACGCCCTACCTAAAATTTAAGCGCCGCTTAACTGCGACGCTTGCTGTAACAATCAGCCGGC
>RAYM01000013.1 GCA_003611805.1 bacterium 1xD42-87
CCTCTTTGCTGACCGCAGGTACAGGGAGACCCTCCGTGATTCCAGATCCGGCATCAACCTCTCAAGGGAAAATCTCCACCGCATTGATGCAGTCATTACCCCTTTGATCTGGCAGGGTCATTCCCCCTATCAGATCGTTGTGGAACATCCCGGGCTCGGTCTTTCTGTCCGTTCCATCTACCAGTACATAGAACTCGGACTGCTTACCGGCCGCAACATCGACTTGAAACGCAAAGTTAAGTTCAAAGCGCGTAAATGCCATAAAACACAGATCACTGACAGGCAGGTGTTTTCCGGCAGGCTTTACAGTGATTTCCAAAAACTCCCTCCTACACATATAGTCGAAATGGATACCGTCAAATTCTCAAGGGATTCTAAAAAATGTATCCTGACTTTCTATTTCCGGGATGAGAAGCTGTTCCTTGCCTATCTTTTGAACCGCTGTACTAAGGGCGCTGTCCGGGCTGTCTTTGACCGTCTGGAAAAACGGCTTGGCACTGTGACTCTCAGCATCCTTTTCGAAACAATCCTGACTGACAGGGGCGGTGAATTCGGCGATCCCGAGGTCCTGGAGACTGGTATGGATGATTCCCAGCGTACCAGCATTTATTACTGCGATCCCATGCGCAGCGCTCAGAAAGGCGGCATTGAAAATGCCCACACAAAACTGCGCGAGATCCTTCCCAAAGGCACCAGCTTTGAATATCTGACCCAGTGGGATCTGAACCTGATCGTCAATAACATCAATTCCGTCCCACGCCAGAGCCTTCTTGGCCTTACTCCATACCGGGCGGCAAAAGAAAACTTCGACATGGATGTCCTGTTAGCACTTCAGCTCAGGCCGGTCGATCCCGATCAGATCAACCTGACACCTGAGCTGATAAAGTAACCTTTAAATCCAGGCAAAAATCTGTTGTCAGGAGACACTGCTTTTAAATCTTCATAAAAACCAGACACCTCTGGCAGAATTTAGTCCTGCACACGACGTTTTCTGCCGGTCTGTTTGCTATACCCTGTTTTAGAAAATCTGCCCGGATTTAGATTTATTATAATTCAATTTCCAACTTTATGGCTTCAAAAAATTGGAAAAGACAATAGATTTGAAAGGGCAGTAGAATTTACTCCTGCACTGGAATTTACTTTTGCAATTAAGCTTTTTATTCAGGTTTTTATTCAGGTTTTATTAAAAATTTACTGAAATCTGCTGATTTTACTCTGAATTTATGGTAGAATATAATTGGTAATTTTTAGATAATTAATCGTTTTATATAGATATGAGGTAACGTATGACTGAAACGGAAAAAAGAGCTGCCGCCACAAAGTTTTACAATGATTGGCATGGCCTTGGTGATGAAAAAAGTGACAGCCAGAGGTTTTGGATTGAGTTTTTAAATAATGTGTTAGGCATTGAAGATGTTACGCAGAAAATAATTTTTGAAAAACGTGTCACAGTGGACAATCAGACCAAATTTATTGATGTTTATATTCCAGAAACAAGGGTTCTGATAGAACAAAAAAGTATTGATAAGGACTTGGGCAAGAAAATACCACAGTCAGACGGAAGCTTGCGTACTCCTTTTGAGCAGGCGCGCAATTATGCCCAATGGATGATACCAAACGAAACACCATTGTGGATTGTAGCCTGTAATTTTAAATCGTTTGAAATTCATGATATGAATAAGCCCAGTGAACCGCCGGTAGTCGTTTCGCTTGAAGAAGTGCGCAATAAGCTGCCTTTGTTTGATTTTATGTTTAAGGAAAATGTCAAAGAGATTTCTCATGAAATGGAAATCTCTGTCAAGGCGGGAGAAATTGTCGGGATACTTTATGACAAGCTAATCGTGCAATATAAAGAACCCGACGAGCAATCGTTTAAGAGCCTGAACGCATTATGTGTACGACTTGTATTCTGCTTATATGCAGAAGATGCAGGCATTTTTGGCTCACACAAGATGTTCCATGATTATCTGGAGGATATTCCCGTCAGTTCTCTAAGAAAAGCACTTGTTGAATTATTTAAGATACTTGATACCAAAGTGGAAGACAGAGACAAATATCTGGCAGAGGACAATCCAAAACTTGCTGCGTTTCCATATGTCAACGGCGGACTGTTTGCAGATGAAACGATAGAGATACCGCCTTTTACAGAGGAAATAAAAAGCCTGCTTTTGAATCAGGCAAGCGCAGATTTTGACTGGTCGGATATCAGCCCGACGATTTTTGGCGCAGTATTTGAAAGCACCTTAAATCCTGAGACACGCAGAAACGGTGGGATGCACTATACATCCATTGAGAATATCCATAAGGTAATTGATCCATTTTTCATGGATGAGCTTAGGAACGAACTGAATGGAATAAAGAAGACTTCTGCGGAACGCACGAAAAAAGTGAAATTAGCTGCTTTTCAAGCAAAGATAGCGGGACTCAAATTTCTTGATCCGGCATGTGGTTCGGGTAATTTTTTAACGGAAACATATATTTCTTTACGTAGATTAGAGAATGAAATTCTTAATGAATTGCAAGGAGGACAAATTGTATTGGGAGAGGCTTTTAACCCGATACAGGTTTCAATTGGTCAGTTTTTTGGAATAGAAATCAATGACTTTGCTGTAACTGTTGCAAAGACTGCATTGTGGATTGCCGAGAGCCAAATGATGAAAGAAACGGAAGATATTGTCCATATGAGTCTGGACTTCCTTCCTTTGAAATCATATGCAAATATAACGGAAGGAAATGCGCTTAAGATTGATTGGAACAGTGTTGTTTCCAAATATGAGTTGAATTATATTATGGGGAATCCACCGTTTGTAGGATTTAAATTTGCCAGTGAAACGCAAAAGCAAGATATGAAAGCAGTGTTTACAGAAGTGAAAACAGCATTGCTTGACTATGTATGCTGCTGGTATAAAAAAGCAGCAGAGTATATTCAAGGAACAAAGTGTGAAGTTGCTTTTGTGTCTACAAATTCTGTGTCACAAGGACAGATGGCCGGAGATCTTTGGTCATTTCTTTTAAAGGAGTACGGAATTTCTATTAATTTTGCATGGCGGTCTTTTGTTTGGGATAGCGAGTCAAGCAATACGGCTAAGGTGCATGTGGTTATTATATGTTTTTCGGTATTACCAAGGGAAAAGAAATATTTATATTTTGAGAATACGGTTAAAGAGGTATCGAATATAAGTCCCTATTTGATTGATGGGGAAAATATTATAATTTTGAGTAGAAAGAAACCTATATGTGATGTTCCTTTAATTACTATGGGTAATCAAGCTATGGATGGAGGTAATCTCATTATTGAAGAAAAAGATTATGAAGATTTTATTACCAAAGAGCCACAGGCAATTCCGTTTATTAAGCGCTATATGATGGGATACGAGTTTATTAACAATAAAAAACGGTGGTGTTTATGGCTGGTTGATTGTTCTCCGGCTCAACTTCGCAATATGCCCTATGTGATGAAACGGGTTAAGGCTGTGCAGGAAATGCGGGCGGCAAGTAATGACGCTGGCGCGCGCAAAAAAGCGGAAACGCCTATGCTGTTTCGAGAGCAGAGAAATCCAGCAAGATTTGTTGCTATACCGATTGTTTCGTCAGAAAAGCGAAGGTACATTCCCTTGGGATATTTAGATGATTCTGTAATAGCTGGAAATAAATTGTTTATTATACCTGATGCGGAAATATATCATTTTGGAGTTTTGACATCTAATGTTCATATGGCTTGGATGAGAACGGTTGCCGCTCGGTTGAAATCAGATTATACCTATTCAAAAGATATTGTTTATAATAACTTTCCATGGCCAAATCCCACGGTTGAGCAGAGGGAAAAAATAGAGCAGACTGCGCAGGCAATATTGAACGCAAGGGAGTTGTGTTCTGACAGCAGTCTTGCTGACCTTTATGATGAAATTGCTATGCCGTCAGAACTTAGAAAGGCGCATCAGCAAAATGATAGAGCGGTTATGCAGGCATATGGATTTTCAATTAAGGATACTACGGAAGAAAGCTGTGTGGCGGAATTGATGAAATTGTATCAACGGTTGACAATGAAATAAGAGTATTCTTCCGCGCAAGATTATAGATGAAAATATATAGGCCAATAGAATATTGGAGAAAGGCATTTCGATGATAGGCAAAAAGATTAATGGATATGAGATAATTGAATTTAAAGGAAAAGGTTCTTTTGGAACAGTTTATAAATGCCAGAAAGACAACCATATATATGCAATGAAAATATTTGCAAGAGACTATATTTTTGCTGAATTTGCAAAAGGAACTAATAATCGCATAACCCGCGAAATAGAGGCATTAAAAAAGGTTCACGGAAGATACGTTGCTGGTTATATAGACGATGGTGCATTCATGGATAATGGATGGGAATATATATATGTTATTATGGAGTTTGTTGAAGGAAAAGACTTGGCGAATGTAATGAAATTAAAGGTCTTTAACATTGATGAAGCCTTAAATATTTTCGAGCAAATATTGAGTGGTATTGAGTCAATACATTTACAAAAGCTAATTCACAGAGATTTAAAACCAGCAAATATATATATGTTGGATAGTGGAGATATTAAAATCTTAGATTTTGGTTTGTCAAAACTGATTGATTATACTTCTATTACGAATACAGGAGATCAGTTAGGTACGCCGCTGTATATGTCTCCAGAACAAATCAGTGATAGTAAAAATATTGATTATCGCTCAGATTATTATGCATTGGGAGTTGTTTTATTTGAACTTCTTACAGGGCATTCCCCGTATGGCACAATAAGTTCCAGAGAGGAGTTGTATTACAAAATAAAAATGGAACCGCCCATGTCTGTCAGGTTTTTTATTCCTACAATAAACAACAATATTGATAACTTGTTATTGGAATTGCTGCAAAAAGAAAATTATAAAAGACCGAATACGATTGAGGATATTCGCAGATATATTAAAAATAGCAATACAACATCGGAAAATATTGCAAAAGATTTTAAGCCGACTCATTATGTCCGTCTATGGAATGAAAAAACAGTACTGGAAGAGTATTATGCAGATGGATATGCCATAGAGAATGTTGTTTTTCCGATTAATCATCAAAACCAACAGAAAAATTTACTGAAATTGATAAAAGAACAGAACGTGAACATTTTAATAGATCCTTCAACAATACGGTTGGCATATGATACATACGCTGATGTGAAAGGACTTGTTGCTTTACCATATGCACCTGATGATTTAAGCAGACTGGAAATTGAGGATTTAAAAGATTATGAGAAGAAAAAAGAGTATGTAAAGAAAGTTGTTGATGAGCAATTAAAGCATGGTGTAAAAAATATTGCAGCGCCGTTTCATATGAGTAATAATTCTAATGTGGTAAAAATAAAAATGGATACAAATGAAAACTGGTTTTCATTAGATGTAAAATTATTAGAAGAAACAAGAAATTATTTGGAATCCATAGGTTTTGATGGGAATTTAGTTGGTGGGTTTTGTATCAAATCAGATATTTTAACAAATAAAACGGAAAGAGAGTATTTTCTAAATGTATTATCCGGGCTAAACTGTGATATGTATTGGATTTATGTGGATTGTATTAACGAAAATTCTAATGCCGCGCTGTTATATAATTATGCAACAGCATTGCTTGACTTACAAAAATCCACAAATAAGCCTGTTATAGCCGGAAGGATAGGAGCATTCGGATTAATGCTTTTAGCATTTGGATTATATGCTTTTGAATCGGGAACATCAAGATTTGAATCGTTTTATGAGGATTTATATAAGGATACAAGTGATCCATTTAATATGTATGTCAGGTATTATATGCCGGAACTTTTGGCAAATGTAGCGGTTGAACGCAAAAATCCAGTTAGAATAATTCAGTTACTGCATTCTAACATAGGAGAAGATATAGCATGCCATTGTCCATATTGTGATGGTATTGATCCTGCATTGTTAGTGGCAGATGGATTAACCAGAAAACATTTTCTGTATAGAAGAAATGCAGAAATACAGGAATTGCGAAATATACCTACAGTTGATGAACGAGTAAGATATATAAAAAAACGTATTGATAATGCAATTGGTTATTATAAAAATCTTAAGCCTATTTTCAAAGATGATGATTATAAACATCTTAAGACATGGAAAGAAGTAATGGAAAAATTACAGAATCGAGGGTGACTAAAATGTTAGAAGCAGAAGTTGTTAATTTAATGAATAATTATTTGCATTGTCACGGAATATGCTATGCCAATGAAATCAGAATGGGGATAGGTATTCCCGATATTTCGTTTAACCTAGGAGGAAATAGAAGAATTAAATGTGTGGATGATTATTATTTATTCACAATATGGGATTATATAAATGAAAAAAGAAAAACTACAATAAAAGAAATAGGAAATCAATTTTTATTCTCGGTAGAAAAAGTAAAAAAATATGTATTTCAGCTTGCAAAAATGAGTTTGGTAGCCGTTAAAGAAGAAATAGTAAGAGTAATTAGCAATATAAGAAATGCAAGATTGGGGATAACCATTGCAGTGGAAGCTAAAATAAGTGATTGGAAAAATGGTCTTCTGCAAGCGCAGCGATATTTACTTTTTTCTGACTATTCTTATTTGGCATTACCAGAGGAAAATATTCAGCTTGTAGATATTGAGTTATTAAAAAAAGCAGGAATTGGGCTGCTTTCTATTAGAGATGGTGAGTTAGAAGAAATAATGGATGCACAGAAATCTTGCGAATGTGAGTATAGCTTAAAGTATATGCATACATCGATATTATTTGATAGATATAAAAAAGAAAATAATAAATATATACGGCGAAAGAATAATATATTTACTAAATATTTACCTGCGAACGTTTTCTAAGCAAACCTTATACACAGAATCTCGCAGATCAATTACCATATGCAAACTACGAGACTCTGTGTAACTTCTGTTTTCTTATATTAAAAGTACTTAGCGATTTATAATATAAATAGTGAAAGCATTTCAATCAGTTTACCAATTCCCGTATATTATGTGTTATAATGTTTTATATGATTTTGTTTCCCTTATTTTTTCCCTTATTAGGGTTCGTAATACCCTGTGGAAAGATATAACACAAGGGAAACTTTAAGGGAAAGCTCACCTGCAATAAACTTGGTATTTTCAAGGGTTAGTGGGTATTTTAATGACAATATATAACAGCTAATGTTTCCCTTAAAAATCATCAAATCACAATCGGGATTTTGCGGAGAAATTATTTATGCATAACAAAATGGCGGCAGGATTCTGTCGCTTTTCTGGTTTCTAATTAGGGCAATTTCTATTAAGATAATTTTAAAAAGTTATGTTATGTTAAATAGGGAAAGGGGTGTCATATATGAACAATAATACAGTTGTAGAAAAAATAGTAGACTATATAGAAACGCACATTAACGAGGATTTGTCGCTTGATAAAATAGCAAAAGCACTAAATTATTCAAAATTTTATATAGCCAGAATTTTTACTGAAGAAACAAAATGTACGGTTTATAAATACATACAGGGGCGCAGGCTGACTTTGGCTGCTCAAAAACTTGTAGAAACAGAGCAGCCCATTGTTGAAATTGCTTATGAAGCACATTATGATTCACAGCAAGCATTCACATTAGCTTTTAAACAGCTATATGAATGCACGCCTAATATTTATCGAAAAAATGGTGTGTTCTATCCTAAACAATCGAAGATATGCAAGATGGGTTCGTTTAATGGATACTCATTTATGTATTATTTAGCAGGAGGTAAATTGGCAGCATGAGTACAATTCCGTATGTTATTGAACAGACAAGCCGAGGAGAACGAAGTTATGATATTTTTTCAAGACTATTGTCCGATAGAATTGTTTTTTTAGGAGAAGAAGTAAGTGATGTTTCAGCAAGTTTGATTATTGCACAAATGCTGTTTTTAGAATCCCAAGACCCAGAGAAAGACATTCAATTATATATAAATAGTCCAGGCGGTTCTGTTTCGGCGGGTTTTGCTATTTATGACACAATGCAATATGTCAAATGTGATGTATCAACAATATGTATAGGTCTTGCCGCAAGTTTTGGAGCCTTTTTATTGGCAGGAGGTACAAAGGGAAAACGTCTTGCTTTGCCTAATGCAGAAATTATGATACATCAACCTGCCATTCATGGAAACGGAATTCAGGGACAGGCAACCGATATAAAAATTACATCTGACCATATCCAAAAAAGTAAAAAACGATTAAACACCATTTTATCAGAAAATACAGGAAAAAGTATTGATGAAGTTGCTATTGCAACCGAACGTGATAATTATATGACAGCAAAAGAAGCAATGGATTTTGGCCTGATTGATAAAATACTAAAGAAGCGTTGATTTTGCTCGTATCATTTGCAGGGGAGAACCAATACCTCATCAAAGAGCCGGACATACAGTTGCAGAGCCAACAGACTTGTGAGAAATTACAGTTTGTTGGCGCTCTTTATGTAAAAAACTAAGCTGTTTCTCCGTAAACTTTTTTCTATTCCTTGACCTCATTTTGACTTTTGGTTTTTATAATGAAAGTCGAATCTAAAACAAGTAGGAGGATAGATGATGCGAAAGCGATTCTTATCATTAGCTATGATTTTTGTTTTGCCCTTTGCTGTGGCGGCCTGCGGAAATTATAACATTGCGGACGAGAATGCCCCGCCGCAAAATGTAGAAGAAGACCCATTCGCCGGGGCGCAGGAGGACGGAGATTTAGGGTTTCTCAGCCATGGGGAAGCGGATCCCGCCAGAGCGGATGACCAGAGTGTTTTGCCTTATGAGTATCATGGCGGAGAATTTGTCCTGGACTATCAGTTTTCATCAGAAGGGAAATTGGACAGCATTGGCTTCCTGCTTTTTTTGGACGGAAAGCCGCAAGCCTACAAGGTGAACGACACGGGGGCGGAATATGAGTATCTCCACTGCTTCCGGACGTCAGAAAAGCACGAGGAGAAATTTTCCTTTGTGTTCACACCGGACACAGGGAAAAAGGGCGATACCCTGAATATGACGGTCGTGAGCGTCACCAGGCCCGATTTCCAGCCTGATATGAAAGAAACCTCAAGCTATGGCTGGTATCATCAGAGTTTTGAAAGAGTGCTGAAACTGCATTTTAATGAGGATGCTCCGGAAAATGACAGCATTAATGGAGAAAGTATCACTGCCTTTCGTGATGTCAGCATTTCAGAGGAAAAAGTCACTACTTCTTTTATTGAGAATGAGCTTGTGAGAGCAGGATGGAATGACGTTACGATGGACACCTTGGATAACAGTGTCTATTGGACGCTTGTCTATGACGGCGAGGTGGTGTATGACAATATCAACCTTACCGGGAAAGATACGCTTACCGTGCGCTACACCCTTTGTGGAACGCCAGGCGCAAAATATGGCATATCATTTTTCTTAAACCATAAGCCTATATCTTTTGATGGAGCGGTTTCCCGTGATGTCACATTAAGCAAAGGAAATGTGTGGATCATGGAAGCAACCATAGATACCGCTAAGCTGGATGGTTTCAATACTTTTTATGCGACAGCTGTCGCAGCGGACGGAAATTCAGTTACAAGTAAAACAGGTTCAATTTTATTATACAGGGAGGACTAAAATGAAAACAAAATGGATGTGTATGATACTTATGCTTGCTTTGGCTCTTAATCTGTCGGCCTGCGGAAACAGACAGGAGAATGGGAACAGCTCTGAAAACGGAACCATAAACATGGAGCTGCAATCCGTAGAAGATGATTCATCGGAAAATACCGGAAATGAAAGCAGCGAAATGAACGTGATTGATTTGCGGGATAACGGCACAGATAAAAATATTATGGCGGTCAGCACGGTTAAGGATTCCGCTTTTTCAGGAAAGGTCAGCGGCTGCTATTATGCCGGTGGAAGCCGGATTATCGTTGCGGCGGATCAACTTTATCTTTACGATACGGGGAAAGGCAAAACAATCGCGAGTGCGGATATTTCTATGGAAGACTTATGCGTACAGACCTTTACAGACGGCTACTTTGTTGTGGGTCAGGGAAAGGCTGGCGGCGGCAGCAACGGTTCATTTGCTGCATCAGAAAGCGGCGGTATCAATGGATACATACTGAATAAGGACTTTGCTGTTCAGGATACCATTTCCTTTAGCGGATTATTAAGTGACGATTTTATTGTGCAGATCACAGGGATCGCTGTTTCACAGGACGGAAAACAGGTTGCTTTCGGCGGACTTCAGGGGCTTTACCTTTATGATGTTTCTTCCCGGAAGGTTCGTACCATTCTGAACTATTCCGAAGAAGGCACGGCAGGTAATATGCAGATTGTAACCATGGACAGCCTTACCTTTACGGGGAATAACACTTTAGTCTATGTAGGCATGGCTACAGATACCTCCATTGGCGGGGATGGGGTCAGTGTTTATGGTACAGTATCCACAGACAGCGCAAATCTCACGATTACCAAAAAGGGGGATTATAAAGTAGATACGGAAGAAGTGCAAAAGGGCGGAAACCTGCTTATTATGCCCCAGAGCTTTGACAAAAATAACGGAACCCTGCTGATGCTTGATACCATATCCAATACAGAAAATACGATGTCGTTCTCAAGCCGCAGCGAGGGAAAAGACGGTGTTTACTGCTCCGGGCAGGGAAAATATGTGGCTACTGCTATTTTGGAGGAAAGCAGTGTTACAATCAACATTTATGATACGGCATCGGGAAAAAGGATCCATACGGAAACCGTTCAGGACAGCAACAGTACCTATTTCCTGCGTATTCCACAGATTTTGATTTTGGATGAATCCGGCACCTGTATCGTTGTGCTTGGACGGGGTATTGACGAGGTAAGCACCTTGATAACAACCTTTGGCTTTGCGGGGTAATTCTTGATGAAAATATCATTACGAAATGTTTCAAAGCAGTATAAGGGCAGGGGCGCCTTGGGCAAGTATGCCAAAGGCATATATGCCTTAAAGGATTTTACCACGGAACTTACGGAGGGTGTCTATGGGCTTTTGGGCGCTAACGGTGCGGGAAAGACGACACTGATCAATATCTTTGTGGGTATTTTGGGAAGCGATAGCGGAACGGTTTTGATTGACGGACAGGATGCAAGGACACTGGGTAAGGACTTCCTGTCAAAAATCGGATATATGCCGCAATATCCTTTTCTTTACCGGGATTTTACAGTGATGGATTTTCTGCTGTATATGTGTGCGCTGAAAGGAATCCCTGACGAACAGGGTAAAAAACGGGCTTTGGAGCTTCTGGACATTGTCAATCTTTCAGATGCTAAAGATAAAAAGATTGGCGCTCTTTCCGGCGGTATGCGGCAGAGGGTCGGCATTGTCCAGGCGATGCTGGGCGATCCTGAAATTCTTATTTTGGATGAGCCGACAGCAGGGCTTGATCCCAGTGAACGTATCCGCTTCCGCAACCTGATCTCAAAATTCGCACAGGGGCGGACAGTTTTGCTGGCCACTCATATCGTTTCCGATGTGGAGTGTATCGCAAAGGAGATTATGATCTTAAAGGAAGGCTCCTTAATAACTCAGGGAACTACCGACACATTAGAACAGAATATCTATGGGAAAGTGTGGGAGGTGACAGTAAACGGGGAAGACGCTGCCAGACTTGGCAGTCAATATTATGTCAGCAATATGAAACAGCAGGGGGAACGATTTTTAGTAAGAATCGTAAGCGATTTGCTGCCTGCTTCAGACGCGGTAAAGGTTTCCCCTAACCTGGAAGATGTATTTCTGTATTATTTCCGTGGGCAATGAGCCAAGCGGACATGCTTGCATGTCCATTTGGCGAATGCCGCGAGAGTCGCAAGACCCTCCGTGGGCAAGGAGGTAAGGGAGAGATAGCATGACGCGCTTAATCAAATATGAATTTTACAAATTATTCTGCAAGCGGTCAATACTTGTTGTACTCATATTGTTCAGTGTAATGAACCTGTTCAAAATTAACAGCGAATTCCACTCGTATTCCTACCTGGCGGACGGAAATGACAGCCGCAGTTGGAACAGCGTGTATTGGCAGCTTTATGAGGATTACAGAGGGGAGATTACTGCTGAAAAAATCAACCATCTTCTTTCCATATATCAGCCGTTAGCAGACGCTACGGCTGATATGACAGCAAGCACAGCCAAAGACAATCCGGATATGATGACGGGGAATATATACAGTGACCGGAATATCTTGGATAAATACTATGTGGAGCCTATGGAATATTTCTATCATTATCGGACTTATGCGCTTCAAGTGGCAGAGAGGGCAAAGGAAAATGCCGCTGTTTACAAAGAACGGGGGCAGACTTATGAAGCGCGCAAAAACAGTGTGATCTATAACCTTTATTCCGGGCGGAGCATAAAAGCCTTTGCCTATGAGGAGATGTATAACTATTATCTGAACTATGATTTTTCGGGCATATTGGTTTTATTTCTTTGTCTGTACGGGGTTGTCAGTACCTTTGTCTGCGAAAAGGAAACACAGATGGATATGCTGCTGCTGACAAATCCGGGCGGCGGTAAAAAGACCACATTTGCTAAAATTGCTGCGGCTTCTTTGTTTGTAATCAGTGTGGCCATATGGTTTTCTGTTGTGGATTATACTGGTTTTGCGTATTTCTTCGGAACGGCGGAAGGAGGAAATCTTCCGCTGTATGCTGTCCGCAATTTCAGCACGGCTGCGGTAAACTGTAATTTATGGCAATATGCGATTCTGTCCGCAGTGATAAGGGCAGTGGGCGTATGGACGATGAGCATGGTGTTTCTATTGATTTCCTTGTTTGGGCACAGTGCCCTTGTTCCGTTTGTCGCTGATTTTGGAGCAGCCCTGTGTTTCATTATTACAGGTGCGTCACAGAGCTGTTTCAGTAATGTCTGGCTCAAGATTATAAACCCATATTCGCTGCTTGCTAACCGCATACTGTTTGGCAAGACCGAGTTTATTGGTTTTGCAGGATATCCGGTACAGAGTTTCCAGGCAGCAATTATTTTTGCCATAACCGTAGGGGTGGTTTCCATAACGGCAATGATGATGCTTTCTAAAAGGAACTCTTTTGCCGGGGGAAGGAGGATAAAATGTCTGGATTTATGTACGAAGTAAAAAAGATTATGCTCCGGCAAAGGGGGCTGTTCTATATTGCCCTTGTCCTGCTCTTTGGCACGGTCTGGCTTGCCTTGTCCGACAACCCTTATGACAGTGCGATGGAGCGGTATAAAAATGAATATGAATGGTATCTGGAAAAGGTAAAAGGATACTGCACCGAGGAATCTTCCCTTTATCTGGAGCAGGAGGCGGAGAGGATTGCAAAAGCGAAGGAGAGGCAGAACAGCCTTTTGGAGAACTACTATGACGGGAAGATCAGTGAAAGTGAATATAAAAAAGAGAGCCGGGAAATAGAGAAGGTTCTGGAGCGTCAAAATGGATTTGAGGTTATCTATCAGCAGTATCTCTATATCTGCGAAAATGCGGAGAACCGCTGTTTTCTCCAGACAAACGGATGGATGGGGCTTCTTGGCAAAGGTACGCTTCATTTCATTCTCTTCCTTGGCATTTTGCTGATTGTTACGCCTGTTTTCTGTTCTGAGTACAGCTGCCAGATGGACACCCTGATCCTGACTGCAAGGGAGGGGCGAAAAAGCGCTCTGTATAAGCTGCTCATTATTACCACGGTTGTCCTCTTCCTGTCGCTTTGCATTTCGCTTATTGAATACGGATTTTACAGGTTCAAATACGGACTGCCGGATGGGGATTATCCGATTCAGAGTATTCGTTACTTTGCGGACAGCAGCAAGGACATGTCGCTGTTGGAGGGATATGTATTGATAGGGCTGCTCCGGATGTTTGGCGGTGTGTCTCTTACGATACTCCTGATGTTCATTTCCGTTTTGGCAAAAAAATATGCGGTCACCCTGCTGACTGGTGCGGTGTCCGTGATGATTCCCTATATAGGCTTATCGAAAACCAGCATTTACCGTCTGCCGCTGCCGTTGCCGTTTCTGCTTGGAACTGACTTTTTTGCAGGGGATATTGTTATGAGCGATGCCCTGACGGGGGATGAGAAAATTATTTTTGCGGAGGTTGACACGGTTACGCTATTGACCTTGCTCCTTGTATCCGTGCTTTTGTGTACTTTGGCCGTTGTCTGGATTTTACGGCGCAATTCTAACAGATGGCTGATGAAATCAGGGCAAAAGAAGCGTGGGGCGGTTTTCGTTGTCATGTTTGGCCTGGCATTGGCAGTGACGGGATGTTCAGGCCGTGGAAAAACGGGAAGCGTTGTCTATAATTCATCGGCAGGCTATGACTGTATGGGTTATGAAATCATACGGGATGCAGGGAATTTTGATTATTCTCTCAAAAATACTTCCACGGGGGAAACATATCCTTTAGCACGTTCCCCTATGTTTGGGATATTTTCTGATGAAGAAGAAATATGTGCGTTTTATGTGTGTCCGCCATATCTGTATTACACCACATCGGTTATGGAAAGCTATGTCAACCGGGTGGGAAACTATAACAGCAATATAACGAAAGTGTCGGTTGTGGAGTTGAATCTGAATACCTTTGAGGAAAAAACAATCTTTGAGCAGATGACGAATTCCGGGCGGTCTCTTTTGGGCATTGACTATGAAACGGGGGATAAATGGAAATTTCTGGATTTTCACCACGCTTTTTTCCTGAATGACGATAACCTGTTTTTTATTGGCAATGATGGCATAACAAAAGTAAACCGGTATACCAGAAAAACTGTAAAGCTCGACATTCCTGCAAACGGTAATATTTCATTCGATGGGGAAAGCATCTTTTACAAAAATGAACAGGGGGTTTTAACAAGATATGACGTTTCCGGTAATGAAACTTACACTTATGAAAATATAGTTGCATATGATTTCTGCATGGATGAGCAGTCAATCTATTATATTTCCAGAACGGACGGCGGAGACTTGTATTCCTGCGGCAAGGACGGGAATAACAAGGAATTGATCAGTCATATACCTGCAATGTCGGTTACCTGTGATACAGGAAATATTTATGTGTTATCAAAAGAAAGTGGTGAGGAAATCGTTTTACCAAAAAGCCATTGGACTTCCGTCCTTTGACGGAGATAGGGAGGGAAACCATAGCAAAAAGTAATAGAATTCTTGCATTGAAGTAAGCAAGAGATGTAAAAGACAACGACGTATCAGAAATGATGGAAGGTCAGAAGGTGGTGAAGGTGTTCTGCCACGAAGATGCCTGTATACAGGACTTTAAGGGTCTGAACGGAAAGCTGCGTGACAGCGCGAATAATGCCAATCGGTATGCCAGTATCCTGATGCCGGTGCTCGGCAATCTTGGGTATGTCAGCTATGCGGTGATCGCCATGGCGGGGGCGTGCCTGTCCATCTTTGGCGGACAGATGACCCTTGGGACGCTGGCATCCTTCCTGCAGTTTTCCCGTTCCTTCAACCAGCCGATCTCACAGCTTTCCCAGCAGTTAAATTCCATCATCATGGCGGCTGCAGGCGCAGAGCGGATATTCGGGCTGCTGGATGAGGAAGCGGAACAGGACAATGGATATGTAAAACTTGTGAATGCGAAATACGATGCACAGGGAAACCTGACAGAAGTGTCAGAGAGGACGGGAATCTGGGCGTGGAAGCATTACCATAAGGCGGACAATACCACCACCTACCAGCTCATGGAGGGGGATGTGGTATTTGACCATGTGGATTTTGGCTATACGGAGGACAAGGAGGTTCTGCACGATATAGAGATATATGCAAGGCCGGGGCAGAAGGTTGCCTTTGTGGGAGCCACCGGCGCCGGGAAAACAACGGTCACCAACCTGATCAACCGCTTTTATGATGTGCAGGACGGCAAGATCCGTTACGACGGGATCAATATCAATAAGATTAAAAAAGACGACTTGCGGCATTCCCTTGGGCTGGTACTGCAGGATACACATCTTTTTACAGGCACTGTCATGGATAATATCCGCTATGGAAACTTGGACGCCACGGAGGAAGAAGTAATCCGGGCGGCAAAGCTGGCAAATGCCCATGATTTCATTATGAAACTTCCCGACGGGTATCAGACGCAGTTAAAGGGCAGCGGGAACACCATTTCACAGGGGCAGAGACAGCTTCTGGCAATCGCAAGGGTAGCAGTGGCGGACCCGCCGGTGCTGATTTTGGATGAAGCCACGTCAAGCATTGACACCCGTACGGAAAAGATCGTGCAGGACGGCATGGACCGGCTGATGAAAGGCCGGACGGTATTTGTGATCGCACACAGGCTTTCCACCATCAGGAACTCGGATGTGATCATGGTGCTGGATCACGGGCGGATTGTGGAACGGGGGAACCATGAAAGCCTGCTGGCAAAGAAAGGAATGTATTACCAGCTTTATACAAACCTCGGCCACTAATCCCCAATCATCTTTCGCTTCCCTTGACAATCATAGATTGGCAAAGGTTACGGTTTCCCTTTCCAACTCGGATGCCACTTTGTGGTTTGTGTCCATGCGTTTGGTAATTTCCGTCATATCGGTCACCAGACGCTGCGTGCTGTCGGCTACGCCGGAGACGCCGGCAGCCCCCTCATCAATGGCCGTTGTGATGGTCTCTATGGCGTCAACGATTTCAGCCATGGAGCTTTTCAGGACGCGGGTACTTGTATTAAACGAATCCATGGTTTCTCTGATATAGGCGGCATCCTCCTGATATTGCCGTCCGGAATCGACGAAAGAGAGAAATTCCTTTAGAATGGATTCCTCTATGTAAGTGACCAGATTTTGCGCGTTCTCGGAGAGGTTGTAGACGGCGTGAGTCACGGTATTGTTGACTTCCTGAATGTGGTTGGCCGTTTCGCTGCTGGAAGCCGCAAGCTCGCGGATTTCATCTGCCACTACCGCAAAGCCTCTGCCGGCCTCTCCTGCCCGTGCCGCTTCCACGGCGGCGTTTAAGGAAATCAGGTTAGTCTTGGAGGCGATCTCCAGAATATCGTGCGTAAGGAGATTTACCTGATCGACACTGTGGCTTCCCTCGATTGCTTCATTTAAGACATCCAGAATTTCTCTGACTTTGGCATTGGTGTTATCCAGAGTTTTCTGTGCGGAACGTCCCATTTCCGCAGCCCGCGTATTCATCTCACCGCAGTAGGAAGTAATTTTTTCGCATTCGTCAGCCATGTTTTCGGAATCCGACTGCACATTTTTGGCGTTCTGGTTGATGTGGGAAGCGCTGTCTGACACTTCCTGAATGGTTGCCGACAGTTCTTCGGCAAGGGCGGATAAATCGGTCGCGTTTTTGCTGGAAGTCTGTGTGCGGTATAAAACTTCCTCCACAACGCCGCTGATGCGTCCGGAGCAGACCTGAAGCGTATCGAGAACATTCGCTATGGGTCTGACTACAGATCTTAAAATGAGAGATACAGTAATCAGGACAAGGATAATGCAGGCAAGGGTGGATGCCCCGTTTGTAACCATGGAACGCAGATAGACGGAGGCAAGCTGCGTTCTGGCCTGCTCGGTTCTCGTACTGATGGATTCGTCCAAAATGCGGATGCTGTTTTCCACAGCGGTGTTGCAGTCGGCCACGTCACCGTTGGCGAAGGCGTAGGCATCCTGCGTTTTGCTTGCTGCGCTGGCGCACACGAGGAAAACAAGAGAATGCTTCAAAGAATCATAATCGGAGAGCAGCGCGTTGTAGGTGTCTCTGTCGTCATCGCTGATATAGATTTCATAATCCGCCAGCATGCCGTCCAGTTCCGCTTCAGCATCTTTTATGTTGTTGACGAGAGTAATCATGGTGCTGTAGTCGGTAGCCACAATATGCGACAGCGCCATTTTATGTATATTCATGACGGACTGGTGAATCCGGGCCAGATGGGTTTTTCCCGCCATATAGTTATCTGCAATATTTGCGGCATTGTCGTTGACATTTCTAATATTGGTGACTGCCAGCAGATTTGATATGAGCGCTACTATGCCAAGCAGGGCAATGGGCAGTATTAAGCGGTACTTGATGTTTAATTTTTTCTTCATAATGCCTGTAACCTCCAAAAGATGTCTGCGCTTTTACGGCGCGGTTATTCCTTCGACCATGGAATCGAGCTGCTCTTGCAGACCCTTTTCTTCCGGGTTTCCGGCGGCCATATTTAAGGCAAATGCCGAGACCGGATCCCAGAAATTACCGCCAATGCGCTGCAGGCAGGAAAACTCTGACTGTTCAAGCAAGGCGGTGATGGCGGGGGAGTCCTGCACGTCGGCAGATGCGGCGGCTTTTGTGTTGGCCGGTCCCTGTCCGCGCATTTCAAAGCGGAGCTGCTGGTTTTTTTCGTTGGAAATCCATTCAGCCAGCCGCACGGCCCATGTGTGATGCTCGGAGTAAGCGTTGACGCCGATCAGCTTATAGCCGGAAAAGGATGCCATCTGGATCTGTCTCTCCGCGCAGGTGTAGGTGGGGAGCTTGGAAGCGCCATAGTCTGCGCCCCATGCTTCTTCCATAGCGACTGCATTCCATACGCCGCTGACACCGGCGATCACGGAACCGTCCTGAACGCCTTCGAGGAAACCTTCTTCTACCGTGTTGAGAAAGGCCGGGCTTTCCGCAATGGCGAGCATGGCATTGGCCACGTCTTCACCTTTGATATCGCCTTCTGTCTGATTCCAGGTGCAGAAGTTGGTGATGCCGTCACTGTTTAGTCCGACTTCCAGACCGGTGTTGCCGAAAAAGGAATAGACATACCATGCGGAAGACCAGTCCATGGTAATTTTCTTTCCGTTTTCTTCTGCAATCTGCAGCATACGGTCAAAGGTTTTAATGTCTTCCTGATTGAAAAACTGTTTGTTGTAATATAGAAAATAGCCGTTGTCAGCCGTTAAAGGATAGGCGTAGAGTGTGTTTCCCACAGAAGCGGCCTCCACGGCGCCGGGCAGATTTTCGGATTTGATGCGGTCTGCATTTTCGACCGGCTCCAGCGCACCGGCAGCTACGAGAGTATTTAACTGGTCATCCGCAAAAGCAAAGACGTCCGCTCCTGCTTCCAGATCCCCCATTAATACATCTTTACAGTTAGATTCGCTCTGGGCCGTAAATGTAATATGGAAATTGGCCTGCCCTTTGTATTCCGTCTGGAAGTCTTCAATAATTCTGGTTAACAGCGCTTCGTCTTCTTCACCGCCCCAGACAGTCAGTTCGACATCCCCATTATCAGACAGGAGCTCTGTTTCGTCTGTGTCCTCAGCACTGTTTCGCAGTTTCGTATCGGCGTCGGTAATCTTGCTTTCTCTTTCTGGGCCGGCACATCCGGACAGCGACGCAGCCAATATGGCAGTGATAAAAATGGCGTTGATTTTCTTTCTCATAGGTTCCTCCATGTCAGAGTATACGGCGATCCCTGATCAGCGCTGCGGAAAAAGGATACAGCGCCGCCGCCCCGCCTGTTTGCTTCGGGGAAGCTGTCAATACAGGATAGCCCGTGGATATTATAGCGTTTTTCCTTTTTTTCTTCAATATTTTTTGATAATAATTTCATTGCTTTTCCTGACGAAATCTTTATTCGTATGAGGGAAGCATTTAGAAACCTCAAGGCAGACGGAAAACTTCATTACGGCATTGGGCCGTTTGACTATGGGGATTGGAGCGTATGGCTATAAAAAAGTAAATTATGGAAAATTGGATGTTTATGTGGTAATATGTAGAAGCAAAGATAAAACCGAATTAAGAAGCTTGGAAGGAAAACGACCAATGAAATCCATTCGCGTAGTTGCAGCCATTATCTGTGATGACATGGTCATCCCCAACCGAATCTTTGCCACAGCCAGGGGCTACGGCGAGTTCAAGGGGAAATGGGAGTTCCCGGGCGGAAAGATTGAGGCCGGAGAAACACCTCAGGAGGCTTTGCACAGGGAGATTCGAGAAGAACTTGATACGGAAATCACAGTGGGAGAACGAATTACTACCGTAGAATATGACTATCCTGCGTTTCATTTGTCCATGGACTGCTTTTGGGCGCAGGTGAAGGCAGGGGAGCTGGTGCTCAAGGAAGCGCAGGAAGCCAGATGGCTTACAGCAGACAAATTATATGATGTAGAGTGGCTTCCGGCGGATTTGGGACTGATCGAGAAAATTAAGAAGGCGATCAGTTAATGAAATAGTCTTGAAGCAGAAAGGGAAAACATGAAATTTCTACATTTGGGAGATTTGCATTTAGGGAAAACCCTGTTTGATTTTGATCTGGTCGAGGATCAGAGGTATATTCTCGACCAGATTCTTTGTATCGCAGAGAAAGAATCCGTAGACGGCGTGCTGATTGCCGGGGATGTGTATGATAAATCCGTTCCAAGCGAGGCGGCGACGAAGCTTTTGGATTATTTCCTGATGAAATTGGCGCAAAAGGAAATAAAGGTATTTATGGTGAGCGGAAACCATGATTCGGACGATCGCCTGAATTACGGAAGTACGCTGTTTGCATCTAATCAGATATTCATATCTGCCGTCTTTGACGGTACGCTTCACAGGCAGAGCTTTGCAGAAGAGGACACAAAGATCAACATCTATATGCTTCCGTTTGTAAAAGCTTCCCAGGTAAGACATTATTTCCCGGATGAAAAGATAGAAAGTTATGATGATGCGGTTCAAACCATTATCAGAAATACGGACATAAACAAGGGCAATAAGAATATTCTGGTGGCGCATCAGTTTGTTTCCGGGAAGGGAGAGGATCCTGCGCTTGCAGGGTCGGAAAGTGTTGGCACACAGAGCGTTGGCCTGGTTGAAAAAATCGGATATGACTGCTTTGATGATTTTGACTATGTGGCGTTGGGTCATATCCACTCTCCGCAGAAGGTTGGAAGAGAAGAGATCAGATATGCAGGTTCGCCTCTCAAATATTCGCTGAGCGAAGCGAATAATGAGAAGTCGGTTTCTCTGATCACGGTGTCGGCGGAGGAGAGGGTTAAGATAGAGCTTGTACCCTTAAAGCCGATGAGGAATGTAAGGCATATCAAGGGGACGCTGAAAGAGCTTTTGGATAAAAAGAATGTAAAAGCGCCGGAGGATTTTATTTATGCAACATTGACGGACGAGGATATCATCAATGATGCGATGGGCATATTCCAACAGGTATATCCGAATACGGTTCGGATTGACTACGACAATTCGCATACGAGAGAGATCGAACAGGTGGATATCAGCAAAATTGCCGAAAATAAATCATTCCCGGAATTGATTGGAGATTTTTACAGGCTGATGTACGGTTGTGAAATTACGGAAGAAGAAATGGATGTTATGAGGACGGCGGCACGGGAAGCGGGGGTTATCAATGAAGCCGGTTAAACTGATCATAAGCGCAATAGGTCCCTATGCGGGGGAGTTACCGCCAATAGAGTTTGGCGACTTTGAAGAAAAGGGGCTGTTTTTGATAGCCGGGGATACCGGCGCGGGGAAGACGACGATATTTGACGCGATATGTTTTGCGTTATACGGAACGACCAGCGGAACGTACAGGGATACGAAAAATTTGAGAAGTGAATACGCGAAAGATTCCGCGAAGAGCTATGTAGATTTTTATTTTACACATCAGGGGCGCGCATTTCACGTATGGCGGCAGCCCTCTTATGAAAGGCAGAAACAGCGCGGCTCCGGCGTGATCACAGAGAAGGAAAGGGCGGTTCTCTATGAGGAGGGACAGACACCGATAGAGGGTCTGACACAGGTTAACAATGCGGTAAAGGAACTGCTGCACATTGATGAGAAACAGTTTAAACAGATTGTGATGATCGCGCAGGGAGAATTTTGGGATTTACTAAATGCGAAAACTGACCAGAGAACAGAGATACTGCGCACAATCTTTTTGACAAGCGGTTACAAAAACATAGAATACAGACTGAAAGACCGGATGGATGCAAGCTGCAAGGTTAAAGCGAAGGCTGAGGACAGTATGATCCAGTATTTTCAGGATGTGGCGGCAAATGAAGGGGACGAGCTTTTCGACGAACTGGAAGAGCTTAAGGGCAGAGCCGGACGCTCCGGAAGCGCATGGAATCTGGATGAAATCTTAAGTTTGCTGGAACGTCTGACTTTGTCGGACAAAGAAAAATTAGAGCGCATGAAAGGGGATTTGAAAAAGGCAGAGGCGGAGCTGGAGAAGAACAGGGAGGAGCTTGCGCTTGCAAAAACCAATAACGGTTTTATCGAAAAAAGGGATAAACTGGAAAAGGAAAAAGCGGAGCTTGAAAACAGAAAGGCGGAGATGGACGAATTAAGTCTGCTTTTGGACAGACAAAAGAAAGCTACCCGCAATGTGTATCCGTCTTATGCCATATGGACGAAAAAGTGTGATGAGGCAGCTTTGACCCTAAAGCGGATTACAAAAGCGGAATCTGATCTGGAGACGGCTGTGGCGAATGCCAAGAGGGCGGAAAGCGCACTTAATGACGCAAAAAAGCGGGAGCCTGAGGCTGATGAATGCAGGCAGACGATAAGCAGGATCGACGACGAGGAGCAGAAATATCATCAGAAAGAGGAGCTTGCGGGAAAGCGGAAAGAACTGGAAGAACTCGATCAAAGGATCGGCACAGAAGAAGCGGAGTTAAAAGAATATGAGAAATCCCTTACGGAAAAGATAGACGCCCTTAAGAAGACAGTTAAGGAATTAAAGGATAAGCCGACCGAGCTGGCAGGGGCACAAAACGAGGGTGAAAAGTTAGCGGCGCTTTTGGCGGATTTAGGTGTAGTCTTTGACGATCGGATTCCGAAAAGAGAAAAAAGGGCGAAGGAGCTTACAAGAAAACAGAAAGTGTTTTTAGAGGCGCGCGGCAAATACGATGAAGCGGTCGGCAGGAGAGAAGAAGCCGAGCGCATTCTCGAAGACAGCCGGGCGGGTATTTTGGCGAAAAAACTTGTAGAGGGTGAGAAATGCCCGGTGTGCGGGTCCGTGCATCATCCGGAGCCGGCAAAGCTTCAGGAGTCTTCGGTTTCGGAAGAGGATTTCAAAAAACTGCAGGAGGAAGAGACCGCGCTTCAGGAGAAAAAGAATACGGCAAATACGGAAGCGGAAAAGGCCAAGACATCGCTGGAGGAATGCGAGGAACAGCTCAGAATAGCGATGCTGGACTGCGTGGAAAGCCCGCTTCTGGACATGGAGACGGCGGGAGTGTCACTCGAGGAACTGATCAGGGCAGCAGGGGAGGCAAAAACGCGGGTCGGAACCATGTCAGAAGAAAATCATAAGAAATGTCTTTCTCTTGAAAAAGATTGCAGAACGCTCAGAAAAGCGGAGAAAGATTTGGAAACTGCGCAGGGGGACGAGACGGAAAAGCTCCATGCAAAAAGGGAGGAACTTGATGAAAACAGGCAGAGGGTGAATCGGGAGCTGACGGAAACAAAGACCATATTAAAGACTCTTGAGAATTTGTGTTTTTCGGACTGGGAAACGGCTAAGAAAAAGAGAAAACAGGCGGAGACGAAGAAAAACAGGATATTAGAGGATATCGCGAAAGCAGAGGAGGAAAAGAAAAAAGCCGATAACCATGTTGCCGCCGTCACGTCGGAGCTAAAGACGTGGAAGGGCAGTCTGGAACAGCAGGAAAATGATGAAGAAGCTTTCAGGAAGAAACTCGATCAGGAAGTCTGCGCAAACGGATTTTCTTTTGTAGAGGAGATGCTGACGTACGTTGTGAAGGAAGAAGATATTGCATCGTCGGATAAGGTGCTTGCCGAATATCATCAGGCTGCTGCGGCGAATGAAAAACAGCTGTCAGATGCCAGAGTGGATGCAGAAGGGAAAAAGAAGATAGATATCGAAGGACTAAAGGCTGTATGCGACGGGCAGAGTGCAGAAGTGGATTTGATCAGGAAGAAATGTAACAATAACGAAAACAGGATAGCTGCGAATGAAGAGAAGCAAAAGAGGATTCTTGACAGGAGAGGAGAACTGGAAGAAGCGCAGAAAGAGAATGCGATCTGCCAGCGGCTTTACAATCTGGTCAAAGGCACAACCGGAAACGGAAAAATTACGCTGGAACAGTACATACAGGCGGCGGGATTTGACGGGATTATCGCTGCGGCAAACAGACGGCTGCTGCCGATGAGCGACGGGCAGTATGAGTTGTACCGGCAGGAGGATTCTCTTGGCAGGCGGAGCAATAATTTCCTTGACCTTGAAGTGCTGGACAATTATACGGGACACAGAAGACCTGTGGGCAATCTTTCCGGAGGGGAAAGTTTTAAGGCTTCATTGAGTCTCGCTCTGGGACTGTCGGATACCGTGTCGTCCAATTTTGGCGGCATACAGATGGACGCGCTCTTTGTAGATGAAGGCTTTGGCACTTTAGACCGGAAATCCATAGACAGCGCGATGGAAATTCTGGTGAACCTGACAGGAAGCAACAAGCTGGTGGGAATCATCAGCCACAGGGAGGAGCTTATGGAGAACATTCCACAGCAGATCAAGGTCAAAAAGGCAAAGGACGGGAGCCGGATTACCGTTGAGTGCGGAATATAGTGTGAAATACGGTGTTTTTCATTAGGATTTAAGTTACAATGGGGACGTGACATGATTTTTAGAGTGAAAGCGGGGCGCGGAAAGGGGTATAGTATCGCATGAAACGCCTATTCGATATTCTTCCAGCGGATTTCTTTAAGCCGCTTACAAGTAAATACCGGCAGGAATATGCGGATTGTATCATGCGGCTTTTCAATGCCTTCAAGCCGGAAATCTCCTATGGTGTGGGGCGTGAGATTGTGGTTAAGGAGCTGGCGGATTATTTTGAGGTCGATGATGTGGAGATGAGCTTTGATGATGAGACTTTTGTGTCTGACGCGCGGGAGAAGGCAAACGGCGTTATTGCCATGTTGAAACGATGTGGCTGGATTGAGTATGAGCAGGAAGTGAATCATCAGATCAATGTGGTGTTATGCGAATATGCCATTCCCGTTATCGAGAGCATGAACCGTGTGATCAGGGATGAGGAGGCGGAGTATCAGGGAATCATTTCCCAGATCCACGCGAGTCTGCAGAATGAGGAACTGTACACGAAGCCGTATGAGTTGATTATTAAGGGCGTGCTTGAAAATACGGAGCGTCTGCTGTCTGAACTGAAGAAACTAAACGCCAGCATCAAGCGCCATATGGACAGGCAGACCAATGATATGGGCGCGGATGAGATACTGGATCATTTTTTTGACTATCATCAGAATATTGGATCAAAGGCGTATCTGAGAATGAAAACAAGTGAAAATATTTCCTATTTCAGAACGGCGATTATTGAACGGATTGAGCGGATGATGGAGAGCCCGGAAATTATGGAGCGCGCGGTAGCCGGGTACATGGAGGTGGAGGAGACAGAGGATCCGGATCAGGCATATGATCAGGTGATTGGCATATTGATTGATATCAAGTCTTCTTTTTACCGTCTGGATGATATTATTGAGGAGATTGACCGAAAACATGCCCGTTACATGCGAAGCGCGGTGATGCGGGCGAGATTTCTTTTGGCTACGGGCAACAATCTGGAGGGAAAGCTCTCTAAAATTCTGGACATGTATGTAAGAGAGCTAAATGACGAGATACAGCCGGATTTGGAGACCCTGTTTTCCCTGTATCCACAGAGTTATGTTTCGCCGGAATCCCTTCAGACCATACCTGTCACCAAAAAACTCGGAACAGTCAGCAAATTTTCTGATGATGCAGGGATGAGCGAGGAGGAGCGGCAGCTATACAAAGAGGCTTTGAGAATGAAGAACCGCAGCCGATTTTCCAGAAAAAATATCAACGAGTATGTGGCGAATTTATTGGATGGCCGGGATGAGCTGCCGGTTACCGAAGTGCCTGTGGCATCCCGCAGAGATTTGATCCGCATTATCTATATCAGTATCTATGCGGGCAATCGTTCCAACAACTATACAATCAAAAGAAGCGGAAGGCAAGTGGAGATGCAGGGGTATTCTCTGCCGTATTTTGATATCCTGAGAAAGTAGAGTGAAACTATGTTTGAAGAACTGATGGAGTCCGCAGCGCAGAAGGACAGGTTTCGTGTGGCGGCTAACAAACTGTTGAATCAGTGCTTTCTGCTGCGGAAGCGGGAGGACACAAAAAAAGAATATGTATTTGTCAGGCAGAACCGGGAATTATTTTTTCCATTTTTCGATTTGCTGGGATATGACTTAAAGATCAACGAGGATCAGGGTGTGATTGGCATCGTGAATCAATTTGGCACGGGGCGTCTGCCGCTTGGGAAATATGAAAGTGTATTCCTTTTGATCCTGCGTATTCTGTATGTGGAAAAACGCAGGGAGCTTGGCACGTTCTCGGAGGAGGTGACGGCGCTCATGGAGGAAATCAGGGAAAAGTATGCGATGCTAAAGATCAAGGCAAAGCCTATGCTGGACAAGGGTACGGAGCGGCATATGATCAGCCTGTTTCGCAAGTATAACTTGATTCAGAATCTGGACAGTGATGTCAGTCAGCCGGATGCGCGGATTGTCATTTATCCGTCGATTATCATGGCGGTGGACGTGGAAGATATCAATGCTTACTATGCGATGACAGAGCAGAAGTTACGGGAGTATGCAGGAGGAAGCACGGATGGAGAATCAGAAGAAGATTTTGACGCGGGTGCAGTTGATTAACTGGCACTATTTTGAAAACGAGAGAATATCTTTTCACGGATCAACATTGATCAGCGGAGAAAATACTGCCGGGAAGTCTACTATACTGGATGCCATACAGTTGGTGCTGACAACAAATACGCGCAGATTTAATGTGGCTGCGAATGAGAAGGGAAACCGTAATCTAAAGGGCTATGTGCGCTGTAAGATCGGTAATGTGGGGGAGACCTATCTCAGAAAGGATGCGGTGCCTGCCAATGTGGCGCTGGAATTTTATGAGGAGAAGGGAGACCGCTATTTTGTGATCGGCGTGCATATGCTCTCCGCTGATGAGGAGAGTCAGGTGGTCACCCGTTGGTATATGGAGGAGTGCCGGCTGGAGGATCTCTCTTTCATGGCAGACGGGCATGCCGCTCTTGCGGATGAGTTCCGGGTCAAAAATAAGAAAATTACCTATATCGATCAGAAAAATGCGGCAAGAGATCGGTTTAAACGCAGACTTGGCAATCTGGACGACAAGTTTTTCGATATTATTCCAAAGTCATTGGCGTTTAAGCCCATGGATCATGTGAAAGAATTTATCAATAAATTTGTATTGTCAGAGGCGCGGGTTGATGTGGTTTCCCTACGGGAGAATATTGAGACGCTCAGCGAGCTGGAGAGTATTCTGGCTGTTTCCAGAAGGCAGCAGGAGGCGCTGGAGAAAATTCTTGGAAAATATGGGGAGATTGAGGAGAAAGATCACAGCATTCTGGTCAATGATATTCTGCTGGATCTTGCCAGGCGGGATGCGGCGAAATTGGAGATGGAGGAGCTGGAAAAGCGCATTCGCCTGAATGGACAGGCTTTGGAATCCGACAGGGAAAGCTCGACAGAACTGGAAAAGCAGATCACAGCGCTGGACAGCCAGATTCTTGCCATCAATGTGGACAAAGAATCTAACCATTCCAATCGTATGCGGGAGCAGGCACAAAGACGGATTGATGAGTTGAAGCGGGATATTGACGGCAAAAACGAGGACAATAAAAAACTCGCATTTCAGATTCGCTGTCTGATGAATTATCTGAACGATCTGGCAAAGCTTGAATACCGACCGGTTACCCGCCGCGAGGCAGAACTGCTTGGCAAGGCGGGAGAGTCTGACGGAGGGGCGGCAGCGGACGGCGGAAAAGCGCAGATTGTGGAGCGACTGGAGACTTTTGCGAGGAAGGAACAGATCGAACTGCAGGAAAAGGGCGTCCTGTTGAAAGCGGAAATGAAGCACGTCTCAGATGAGATTGAGGAATGTCAGGGGCGCCTTAAAAATCTGGAAAAGAGAGTGCTTCCCTATCCGGAGTACGCGAGAAAACTGAAGGAACTGGTGGAAAAGGAATTTGCACGCAGGGGAATCCGCTCCACCGTGTATTTTTTGTCGGAGCTTTTGGAGATTACGGATCATACGTGGAATAATGCCATAGAGGGGTATCTCAACACGCAGAAGTTTTATCTGGTGGTGGAGCCCGAGTATTATGTTGTGGCGCTGGAGGTCTATGACAGAAACCGAAAACAGATTCACACGGCAGGTATTATCAATACCCGCAAAATTCCAACGGGACATGAGCCGGATCAGGATTCGCTTGCCGCGGTTGTAAAAAGCGAGAACCGCTACGCCAAGGCATACGCGGATTATATTTTAGGACGGGTGAAGCGGTGCGCGGATGTGCATGAACTGGAGGAGCACGCCATTGCCATGACACCGGACTGTATGCTCTATCAGGGCTATGTGGTCAGACATTTGAACCCTAGGGATTACGAGAATCCTTTTATCGGACAGAATGCATACCGGGTGCAGATCGGGAATGTGAGACGCCAGATTGAGGAGAAAGTACAGAAACGAAGCAGCCTCAGGGAGCAGATAAGTATTTATGATGCGGTGCTGGAGAGCGGAAGACAGGTGAATCTTGAGGTGCTTAGGCTATATCTTAATGTGCCGGAAGTGCTGCGGGATTTGCAGGATCAATTAACGGTGGCCAGAATTGACTTAAAGGAGGCTGAGAGTGATCCGACATTGATTGAGCTGAACATAAAGTTGGAGGGCAAGGAAAAAGAGCGGCATGACAAGCGACAGCAGCAGAAAGCTTTGGAAAAAGAGATAGTCCGTCTGGAGGAGCAGATCGGGTCACGGCAAAACGCGGTAAAAGAAAAAAATCGGGAATATGAAGCGATACGGGAGGCGTTGGAGAGAAAGTCGGACGAGGAAGGGCTTGCTTACCGGGAAGCGGATGAAAAGTACCGCCAGAACCGGAAGAGTAAGCAGCCGGGAACCATCGCGGAGAATTATGCGCCCCGTGGGCAGCAGCTTTTAAATGAAAGAGAAAGGCTGTTAAACGGTGCTGAGGGATTGTATGGACTGCAGATGCGCTTCAATCAGGAATTTGCGGCGGATTTTGTGACAGGACTTACGGGCATCCCGGATTACAGGGAGGCGTTGCAGAAGCTTAAGGGTGTGGAGATTGTCCGCTATGAGGAAAAACTGATGGCTGCCAAGGAGGACTGCGAGCAGATTTTCAGAAGCGATTTTCTCTCTAAGATGAAGGAAAATATCGAGGGCGCCAAGAACGAGTTCCGCAGTCTGAACAAGGCGCTCGACAGTATTTATTACGGGGATGACAGCTACCGGTTCAAGATCACGTTTGACAAGAGAAAAGAGGGACTCTATAAAATGATAACCTCCGAGAACAATCAGGAGGGGATCAACCTCTGGACCAGCGCTTTTGAAGAGGAATATCGGGAGGAGATGTCTGACCTGTTTGAAAAGCTGATGACAAAGGACGATAACGGGCAGAAGATAGTAGAGGAGTACACAGACTACCGCTCTTATCTGGATTATGATATTGAGATTCACAAGCGGGACGGTTCCGTGCAGCGGTTCTCGGACATTTATGGGGAGAAGAGCGGAAGCGAGACACAGGTGCCCTATTATGTAGCCATTGCGGCGTCCTTTTATCAGCTTTACCGATACGGGAACAGTGTGCGGATCATGCTGCTGGATGAGGCTTTTGACAAGATGGACGACGAGAGAATCCAGTCTATGATGGACTTTTTTAACGGATTGGGGCTGCAGGTGATCCTTGCCACTCCGCCCGCGAAAATAGAGGTGATCGGAGAGAAGGTAGGAACCGTTTTAACCGCGATCCGGGTGGGGCAGAGCAGCATTGTGGAGGAGTATGATTTGTGATGGGCGGACAGAACAGACCAAATCAATTGCAGAGGAAGGTTTTGGAGCAGCTTTTGGACGCCTATGAAAAGAGTAAGACTTTTCAGGGCGGGAATCAGGTGAAGCAAAGCTTTTCGGTACAGATCGGGAAAATTTTTCCCAGATATCAGGATGATGCGGAGTATGATTACTTTTGTCAGGTGAACGAATCCATGGAAGAGCTGTGCGCGTCCGCGCTCGTAGCTGTGGAGCGCGAAAGAAACGGCGTGTTGAAAAAAGTCGTTCTGAATATGGAGAAGCTGGATGACTGTTATGCATATCTGGGGAGAACGCCGAGAAGGCAGGAGCAGGAAATGCTGCTTGCCGTCTGGGAGGAGCTGTCTGAGAAACTGTTTGTGGAGCATGTGGGAGAGCAGTCCGGGAAAGGCGGAAATGCGGGCGATGAGCTTTTTGAGCCTTTGCGGCGGTACATTACAGCGCAGTATCTCAGGATAGAGAAAAATCAGAATGTGGAGTATTACAGCCACAATTTGGAAGAGTACCGGGCGCTTCTTGTGGCGGCGGAGGCTGTGCTGGAGAACCGGGAGGAGATTTTTATCAGGAATTTTTCCATAAAAGTGTTTCACGATTCCAAGCGGATGGAACAGCTGGCGGGCAAACTTGCACAGTTGTTGTATCAGTATGGTGAATTTCAGGAGAAGGATGCCGTGCTGGAGGAATGCGGCATTGTCCACACGCCTACTTATGTGATGCTGAAAGGAAATGTAAGGCTGATGCTGGGCGGCCAGAAGATAGATTTGTCTTTGCTGCAGGGTGATATTGCGCTGTCCACAGAATCGCTGAAGGGGCTGCAGGATGTTGCGGTACTTGGAGCGCGTGTGGTAACTGTGGAGAATCTGACGAGTTTCCATGATTATCCGGCGGGGAAAGATTGCATGATTTATCTGGGCGGGTTTCATAATCAGGTAAAGCGGGATTTTCTCCTGTATTTATATGAGAGAAACCGGGAAAAAGAGTATTGTCATTTCGGGGATATCGATGCGGGCGGCTTTTATATTCTGGAGCATTTGAAAAGAAAGACGGGCATCCGTTTCCGGCCGCTTTATATGGATGTAGAGACATTGCGGCGATATAAAGAGGACAGAAAACCGCTGACGGGGAATGACAGGAAGCGTCTCATGCAGTTGAAAGAGGAATTGGATGGGCGCGTGGAACAAGGTATGGAGAAAACAGATTACAGGGATGTGATTGATTATATGTTGGAGCATAATTGTAAACTGGAACAGGAAGCAGTCAAGGCTGAAGTCTTTTCATGATCAAGATGGCAAGTTGTAGAGAAGGATTAATATGAATGCTGCAGAAATCTTAAAAACATATTTTGGATATGATACTTTCAGAAAAGGACAGGAAGATATCATTGCGTCTGTTTTATCGGGGAATGATGCGCTGGCAGTCATGCCTACGGGCGCCGGAAAGTCTATTTGCTATCAAGTGCCGGCGCTGCTACTCCCAGGTATCACAGTGGTGATTTCGCCGCTGATTTCTCTGATGCAGGATCAGGTGAAGTCTTTGAATGCGGCGGGGATTCACGCGGCATATATCAATTCCTCACTGACGGAAAACCAGATATCGAAAGCCCTAAGTCTGGCGGCGCAGGGCATTTATAAGATTATTTATGTCGCGCCTGAACGCTTGGAAAACCCGGGATTCATGCGGTTTGCGTTAAATGGCAGCATTTCGATGGTGACGGTGGATGAAGCCCATTGTATTTCCCAGTGGGGGCAGGATTTCAGACCGAGTTATCTGAAAATCGTTGATTTTATTGAAAGCCTGCCGACAAGACCGATTGTCAGCGCCTTTACAGCCACGGCCACGGAAGAAGTAAAAACGGATATCGAGTGCATCCTGAGATTAAGGAATCCCAAGGTAGTTGTGACGGGATTTGACAGGGAAAATCTGTATTACAGTGTGGAGTATGTCGCGGGAAAGAAAAAAGATGACTTTGTAACGGATTATATGGATAAACATCCTGACGAGAGCGGGATTATTTACTGTGCGACCAGAAAAAATGTGGATAATTTATATGAAAAATTATCTTCCCGGGGCATTCCGGTGACTGCTTATCATGCCGGGTTGGATAATGGGATCAGAAAGAAGAATCAGGAGGACTTTATCTATGACAGGAAACCTGTCATCGTGGCAACTAACGCCTTCGGCATGGGAATTGATAAATCGAATGTGCGGTTTGTCATACACTATAATATGCCGCAGAGTATGGAAAATTATTATCAGGAAGCAGGGCGCGCGGGGCGCGACGGAGAAAATGCCCGCTGCATTCTTTTGTTTGCGGCGCAGGATGTGATGATCAACAAATTCCTGTTGGACAGAAAGGAATTTGAGGGCATGGAGGATGCGGATATAGAGCTGGTACGGCAAAGGGATATCCACAGGCTGCATGTCATGGAGGGCTACTGCAAGACGACGGGGTGCCTCAGAAACTATATTTTGGAATATTTTGGTGAGACGACCGGCGCTCCCTGCGACAACTGCGGAAACTGCCACCGGGAATACACAGAGGTTGATATGACCGATGATGCAAAATGGGTCATCAACTGTATTGCGGAGACAAGAGGAAGATATGGGCAGGCCGTGGTGATCGGGACGCTGGCAGGAGCCAATCGTGCCAGACTGAAGGAAACGGGTGCTACGGCTTACAGATCTTATGGAGCGTTAGCCCACAGGAGCGATGCGGAAATCCGCAGGCTGATTGCCCATATGCTGGAGGAGGGCTATATTGTTCAGACAGACGGAGAGTACAGCGTTCTTCAAATGGGAGACATTCGGGCATTAAGGGAAGAAAATGCCCGCGTTATCATTCGGACATTTGAGGAGCGCAGGGAAGACGCTGGCGGGAGCAGACGGAAGACGAAAAGTAAAAGGAGCACAGACTCCCTTACGGCAGCGGGGTTTGAACTGTTTGAAAAGCTTCGTGCGCTGCGGCTTGAGATCGCGAGGGAGGAAGCGCTGCCGCCGTATATTATATTCAGCGACAAGACGCTGGTTGATATGTGTGCCAAGGCACCCGGGAATCAGCGGGAGATGCTGGACGTTTCCGGTGTGGGAGAAAATAAATTTTATAAATACGGGCAGAGGTTTCTCGATGCGGTCGGGGCGTTTATGACCGACAATCCCGATGCGGTTCTCAGCATGGAGCAGGGGGAGGAAGCGTACAGGCAGGAAGAAAGGAAGGCTAATGCGGGGCAGGCATGGACGGAAGACGAAGACCGGAGACTGGCGGAAGAATTTGAGGCAGGCATGAAGATAGCAGAAATTGCGAGGGGACATGGACGGACGAATGGCGCGATCAGGGCCAGGTTGAAGAGACAGGGGCTGATGGAATAGGGGCAATAAAAGTTGGTAGAAAGGAAAGCAATAGAACTGACCAAGTGAGGTGATAACTTTGGAAAATGAAGTGAATGACTGCGCATTACATACCAGAGAATTTCTTATAAACAAATTAGATTATTTGGACGGCGAGCTTTTGGAATTTGTGCCTGCTGGCAACGGGGAAAATGCAGGAAGAAGCTTATATCATTTATGGATATCGATGAAGATTGATGAACAATAGAAACGGTCATTATAAATTTTAGGGGAAACGGGTATTTATTTGTGGTAATATAGTGGCAGGCAATATTGTCTCGATGCCTGAAAATTACAATCGGAAAGTGAGGAAAACAGTTATGCCATACATTACAGTGGAAAGCGGTGCGTTATCGGATGAACAAAAGGAGGAATTAATCAAGCGTTTAACGGAGGTGTCCTCTGAGATTATGAAAGTCCCGCAGGAGTTTTTTGTTACTACGATTAAAGAAGTGTCTGATAAAAATTTTGGTATTGGTGGGAAAACGATTGATAAAGTGAAGGAGGAATATAGGAAGAAACATCAATAATTAAGGTTTTGGTGTCGTCGGGATATATGGGCAGTTATCCTTTTGTTTCTTTACTGAAAACATACCGCAATTCTATTAAGTCTTTTCCGCCCACATTGATCGTAAGGCGCTCGTCATTCCATAAAAAGTCATGTTTCTCATAGAATTTTCTGGCGCGGTGGTTATCCTCAAAAACCGTCAGATATATGTTGGTATATTGTTGTTCAAAAAGCTTTTCCTTGACGAAAGCAAACAACTGATGACCATAACCCTGACCGATCAGATGCGGAAGCACAAAAACGGAAATGATTTCACCCCAGCCCTCAAAGGCGCTGTCCCTTGCGGGGGCGATAGAAGATGTGCCGAGAATGTTTGTTCCGTCCGTCAATACATAGGCGCCGTTTAACGGCGGCGCCCAGTCGTCTAAATTCATGGTGTCAAGGTAAGGCTGGGGGACAATTCCACGAAAAGCGTTCTGCCAGCCCAAAATGTAAATTTGTCGTACCTGATTGATGTCTTCTATGGTCATTTCACGGATGAAAGTGTTCAAAATGTTGCTCCTCTTGCAGTTGTCTGTCCTCTCTCAATAATCCCAAACCCCAACGGATAAGGTCCCGTGTGCACGGCGATGGTTGCGCCGATCTGATAAATGGGTATCTCCTCTATGGCATATCCCTTTTCGTGCAGGATAGAAAGCGCCTGATCGCGGAAGGCGATTCCCTCCTCACGGTCATAGCCGTATCCGACGGCAATGCTGTAGCATTCGATGCCCAAAGGGCTGTCCTGCAAGTATTCCAGCAGGAGCGACATCACTTTTTTCAGGGTGCGTTTCCGTCCTCGGTCAAGCCCGGAGGGGAAGATTTCTCCCTGTTTTAGCGTAATGATGGGACGGATATCCAGCGCGCCACCGGCAAGCGCCGCCACTTTTCCGATTCGGCCGCCGTGTTTCAGGTATTCCATATTTCCTACGGTAAAGAAAATTCTGCCGGTGCTCTTGATGGCTTCGAGCCGCGCGATGGTATCCTCGTAGCTGACGCCGTGATCCCGCAAGTCTGCTGCTTCCAGAACATACTGGCCTTGCAGAACGGTATTGATGGTGGCGTCGATCACGGTAATCTGAGCCTGCGGATATTTTTCCAGAATCAGTTCTTTCGCGTTGAGAGCGGACTGCATGGAACCGCTGAATTTCGTGGTGATGCAGATGCATATGACGGGCGTGTTAGATTCCGCAAAAGGGAGAAAAGCCTCCTCGTAATCCTCGATGGAGGGCATGGATGACTTAGGGTATACGCCTTTTTTGTCTACCATCATCTGATAGAAATCCCGGACGGCAATGTCCACTTTTTCCTTATAAGAATGTGTATCATCAAAGGAAACATAAAAAGGCACGACGGTAATATTTTTCTCCTGTATAAGTTCCGTGGGCAGGTCGCAGGAGCCGTCGCTGATAATGTGAAATGCTTCTCTCATATCGAATGTCTTCCTTGCAGTATATATTCCGGCGGGCATCCGAATGTCGGTGCACCGCATGGTTGCTGATATATAGAATACTACGTTTGAGGAGCAAATTCTATATCTTTTTACTTTGTGTTATCTGCAAACTTTATTTTTTATTCGCAGGCTTTTTTCAAATTCGGTTATCTGTCCGATCAGTTTTGGGCGCAGTAACAGCAATGTCATAATCCCGTCGCGAAAACTGTTCTTGCTTTTAATCTGCATTTGCATGGTTTTGTTAAGTTCTGACCATTCTTTATTCATAGATATGCTCCCTAAACAGTAATTAAGTTTTCTGTATTTTAGCATGATGCAGAGTGTATGACAATGAGGCTGTCGCTTTATGAAGGAAAATGATGGTGGTGGTATGTCTAATATTTTTGTATGGCAGGGGAGGCGGGGTAATGATATAATTCTGATAGTGAATATTAGTATAGCGGCTATAAGAAGGAGAGAAAACATGGCGTCGGTCACAACGTTGGGATTAGGCAAAACGATGGAGAAGAAACTGCATTCAGTCGGTATTCACTCGGCTGAAGAATTGACGGAGATGGGAAGCAGACAGGCGGTTTTCCGGCTCAAAGAACAGTATCCGAGAACCTGCGTTGTCATTCTCTATCACTTGGAAGCCGCTATTCGCGGGTGTGAGATTAGACAGCTCGAAGATGCCTGCAAAGCGGAGTTGAAAGCGTATTTTAAGCAGTTATAATGATTGACAGATATTTGGGCGCAAAAGAAATTGACACCAAATATGGTACCGCATAGAGTCTGCGCAATTTAACTGGGTATCCGATTCGCCATATCGGCATGTGTTTGACGGACTGGAGCAGGTGCATCATCAGATGGAGGAAAGGGACGCATCTTTTATGGAGGGCAAAATAATCTACAGCCGAAAAAACGGAGGTACGGAATACATTTACTACCGGGATGTCACCCGCGCCTACCCGGTCCATACCCACGCCAGTCACCATACATTCGGCATCATCTCAGGAGGTGCGGTCTGTATTGTCCGCAATGGTGAAAAGAAAACATATCATACGGGGGAGCATTTTTACATTCCGCCGGACACGCCTCACGCGATAGAGCCGGTTAATAACACGGCATATTCCATGGTTACGATCTGTGTATCTGTGAATGATAGATTGAATCGTGAAGACGGGGAAGAACATTACATAATGAGATTAAAGAAACGGATACTGGAAGCGCCGGAGAATGCGTTTTTGATAAAGGACATGGCGCGAACCATAAACGTGAGCCCCTACCACATGATCCGGCAGTTTAAAGCGGTCTGCGGCCTGACGCCGCACCAGTTTCAGATACAGTGCAGGGTCAGAAGGGCGCAGAAACTTCTGGAAGAAGGGAAAAGCGTGACCGAAGCGGCTTATGCCGCAGGATTTTGCGACCAGAGCCACTTCGACCGCTGCTTTCAAAGAATTGTCAGACTGACGCCGGGAGAATATAAGATTTATACGGAGAATGCCGCATTTTAAACGTGCGATTCTCACACTAACATAAAGCTGGCATAAATTTTGCGAAAAGGAACAGCCCCTCCTTATCTGCATTCACTTCATGGGGCACGCCGGCGGGCAGGATGGAAATTACGCCGGGCACATAAGGAATGGCGGCACCGTCATTGATGCAGACACCGGAACCGGCGATTACCTCGTGGGTTTCCAACTGCGTCTCGTGGATATGATTCTGAATACTTTTGCCCGGGGCGATGCGGACAAGGTGATAGCTGAACTGCCCGCCGGTGTTTTTGGCGGAAATGATGTGTTTGAGCTCCACGCCGTCAAAGGCAGGGTGCTTTTCCCATGAAAGGTCTGCAAATGCGTTTGTCGATTCCGGCAGTCTCAGAGAACCGTTGTCAAATGCTTTAAATAATTCATTACTCATCGCTGTGAGCCTCCTTTGTTTTGATAAATATATTGTAAGCTTAGCGGGGAATCACGGATTGGATAAAATTGCGCTGTTTATATAAACGGGCGCCAGAGGAACGTATATAGAAGCAGGCGCAGACATGATACTATATTTTGAAAAAGGGTTAAGAGGAGTCTGGTTATGATACGTCGCGCGGCAGTTGAGGATGCTTCCAGAATAGCTGAAATTCTGGTGTTTACGAAACGCATGAACTACAGAAAGATTTTTCAGAACGATAAAGTGTCTTTCGGGGAAATACAGGTTTATCCCATTGCAAAGGCATATATTGACAATCCGGAAAAACTGGAAGGCGTCTGGGTTTACGACGACGAGTTTGTCAAGGGCATGCTGCACATTGCCGGGGACAGGATAGAGGAGCTGTATGTGGACCATTTCTTTGAAAACCGCGGGATCGGCGGCGAGTTGATACAGTTTGCCATAGGAAAGAACTGCAGGTATCTCTGGGTGCTCGAGAAAAATGCGGACGCCAGACGGTTTTATGAGAGGTACGGTTTTACAGTAACCGGAAAGAAGCAGTTTGAGGAAGGGACGACGGAATATATTGTCGAGTTGAAACGGTAATGCGGCATGGAAAAGTTTTGGTAACGGACGGATTCGGTAACTGGGAAGAAATGTCGGAAAAAACTGGGAGATTACTATTTTGAGGGTAATTTGAAAAAACATGTTTGTAATTTCTTACGCTTATGATACAATAAATGCAGACTATGCAATTCAGACTTGATAAGGAAGAGCGTAGTCAATATTACTATAAAATGGAGAAAACAGTATGGGAAAAGAACAGACGGTTGAGGGAAAAAGGGGCAGAAGAAAGCTGAAGCGTATCGGGAAAAAAGTCGGCAATGTGGTAGTGATCATGCAGGCGATTTCCGTTGTGCTGGCAGTAACTATCTGCGTTAGTATGTACAATTCGCTGGTCAGGAGTATGCAGGAGAAGATTTGTACAAACGGCACCAATCTGTTGGCATATGAACTGAGCCGGGTATCGGAGGGCGACGATCTGAATGAGGTGCTGGACGGCTTAAAAAAGCGTCAGGGCTGTGAATTTACCATTTTTGAGGGCGATACAAGGGCTTACAGTACAGTGACGAAGAACGGGGAACGTGTGGTTGGAACCCAATTGGCATCCGACCTTGTAGACATTGTATTGAAGCAGGGACAGTCGTATGTGGGCGAGGCGGAAATTTTGGATGAAACCTATCTGTGTTCCTATGTTCCTACTAAGGGGGCGGACGGACAGGTTAACGGCTTGATCTTTGCGGGGATATCCATCGCGGAGGCGGAGCAGGAAACTACCAAAATTATCAATTATGCCACAGTGATCAGCGTGGCAGTGATCATTGCCTGCATTATTTTCCTGACCGGCTATTTGAAAAAGAGGGTGTCCGGACCGCTCGGAAAGATCACGCAGGCGGCTGAGAGATTGGAGAAGGGCGAACTGGGACTGGCTGACGGAAAGCAGGTGCAGATCGGTGTGCGTTCCAACGATGAGATTGGACTGCTGGGAGAGATATTTGAGGAGACGATCGGCAGTCTGCGCGCTTACATAGGTGAGATTTCGGAGGTGCTGGGCGCTATTGCGAAGGGTGATCTGACGCAGGAGACACGGCAGAATTATACGGGCGACTTTCTGGCGATTAAAATGTCCCTGGACAGCATTCTGGGCGCATTGAATCAGACAATGGGGCAGTTTGCGGCAAGCGCATCGCATGTGTCTGACGGGGCGGATCAGGTATCTGCAAGTGCACAGACGCTTGCGCAGGGAGCGACCGAACAGGCGAGTGCCGTCACGGAAATTTCAACTACGATTGCAGATATTTCAGCGGGCGCAAGGGAGACTTCCGATGCGGCGGCAGAGGCGGGGCAGTTTGTCAATCAGGCGGGCGCACAGCTGGGCATCAGTATAGAGAATGTAAAAGAGCTGAGCGTGTCGATGAACCGTATTTCTGAGGAGTCCAAGCAGATCAGCACGATTATTGCGACGATAGAAAATATTGCGTTCCAGATCAATATTCTCTCGCTGAATGCGGCTGTGGAGGCGGCTAGAGCCGGCGCCGCGGGCAGGGGGTTTGCCGTGGTGGCTGAGGAGATCAGCAGTCTTGCGTCGAAATCGGACGAAGCCGCAAAAGCGACGAAAGAGCTGATAGAGAGCTCTGCCGCGACGATCGTGGAAGGTGGAAAGGCTATGAACAGAGTGACGGAGGCTCTGGACCGAACAGGCGAACTGGCCGGAAATGTGACGGTCAAGATGGAGCAGGTTGTGGATGCGGTGGAGAAGCAGACAGTGGCTATGGAGCAGGTTTCCACCGGTGTCGAGCAGATTTCTGCTGTGGTTCAGAACAACTCCGCCACCAGTCAGGAGTGTGCGGCGGCCAGCGAGGAACTGTCGTCCCAGTCCAGTATGCTGATGGAGCTGATCAGTTCCTTCCGGCTGAGAAACGGCAGACGTTGATATGCAGAGTGATTTCGCTTTGGTGAAGCGGTGTGCAATGAGTTTTGGTCTGCAGAGCGGAAGCGGGATGGCGGAGGTCTGTCAGTTTGCCCATGCGATCTGTGGCTCCGTTGCTAAGGGATAAGTTTTCAGCGTATCCGCATCCAGATTTTCGTGGTGGAGATCAACGGCGGTAAGCTGGGAGTTGCTGTAGGTTTTATAATAATATCTGCCTTTTGTGGCATTCATGCAGCAGACATAAGTGGTGGTGTCGTAAAGCTCCTGTTTGGTTACGACACTGCCGCGGATCATGGATACGGAATCCAGAATGTGGAGTAATTGGGAGACGCTGCTCATCTCATCCTTTTCACAGACGGAGTTCATGGATAGATAGGCCGCCTTGACAAAGCGCGAGGCGGGAGAATAATCACCCGGCAGACCGAAACTGCCCAAGCCTTGTCCGAATGGGACGAGGCTTTTTATATTGCTGAAACAGTTTTGCGGACAGGCTGTGGTCAGATTCATATACTGGCACAGGTTTGTGGTCTGAAAGCTGAATCCGGGGTTGTTTGTCAGCACACCGACAGGGTTGTCATATATTTCCAGTTCGTTTCCCGTAGATTCCAGCACAATAGAGCATTGCCGGTCTGCGATATGCCAATGTAGCGGCGCCGACGGCAGCGAGTCGCTAAAAGGAATATCGACCAGATGCGTGGCGGCAAGAAGCTGTTTTACGTCTGTGACGGAGGCACATTTGGCGCACAGCCACGGGATCAGCTCGAAGGGAGACACATTTTGTTTAATGGGATCTTCCTTCGGGGGATAGTAGGCACTGTCGGGAAAATTCAGACCTGCGATACATAGTCCTCTCTCATTTACCGCTTCCGCATAGAGGGGATAACCGTCCCTCACGCTTGCCATTCCGAGCATGGCGTAATGTCTGTGAAGGGTATCGTTCCTGCGGAAAGACAGGGAAAAGTTTCTGGGTGTAAAAACTATGTTTTCACCAAAAGAATATTCGATATCCATTGTGCGTCCGAAGTAAAAATCTTCGGTATTCATGGCAATACTCGTACACATAGCGATTCCTCTTTTCTGTCGTTAATATGAGTGTATGCAGGCATTTGCGGTTATATACGGCATTTGATCAGATAAAATGCGGGTACGAAGGGGATTGTTTTTACCACATTTGGCGAGTATCATGTAGAAATGAGATTTGATTTCGGGAAGGAAGGGAATGGACATAATATGAAGCGTATCTTTTTTGTGGAGGACGACCTGAGCCTGATCGGCGGCTTGACTTATGCGATGAAAAAAGAGGGCTATGAGGTGGAGAATGCCCGCACGGCGGCGGAGGCAGAAGTGCTCTGGGCGGAAGGGAAATATGATCTTGTCATACTGGATGTGGCGCTGCCGGACGGCACGGGCTTTGCCCTGTGCGAAAAAATGCGGCAGATTTCCAAGGTACCGATTATGTTCCTGACTGCGGCGGATGAGGAGACGGATATGATTATGGGGCTGGATATCGGTGCGGACGACTACATAACCAAGCCCTTTAAGCTTGCTGTTTTTTTGTCTAGGATCCATGCGCTGCTCAGGCGGAGCGAAAATTTTGTGCAGGCGGGAGAAGAGATATCCATGAATGGCATTACGCTTGACATGCGGAGCGGGGAGGCGCGAAAAGAGGGGAAAACGCTGGAACTGACTTCCGGGGAATATAAGCTGCTTCGGATGTTTATGGAAAATCCGGACAGAGTGCTTACGGCGGAGCAGATTCTTGCCGGGTTGTGGGACTGTGATGAGAATTTTATCGAGAATAAAACGCTGGCGGTGTATATCCGCAGGCTGCGCATGAAGATAGAGGATGATCCCGGCGCGCCGGAAAAGATCGTGACCGTCCGGGGGATGGGATATAAGTGGAGTACGAAAGGGAAAGGCTGAACCAATTTTCGGAAAGAAGTTTCGGTACAGAATGAGGCGGAATAGTTCTTGGAAAGAAAATTTCGGATTGGAGCAAAGATGAGAGTATTGGCAAATCGTGATATAAAAAAGTTGTTTTTGCTGATTGTGTTATGCATGTCAGTGGCTGCTTTAGCTTCCGCTTTGCCTCTGGTTCTGGAATCCAGAGGAATCATGGCGGGAGTGGAACCAAGAAATGTGACGCGAGTGTCATTGCTGTCTGCGCCACTCTGCGCCATGATTATGGGAGGGGCGGTGCTTATGTTCTGTTATCGGTATTTCAGGCAGCGGGACAGGCAGATGGAGGAGGCGGTTATACAGATCCAGGCGTTTATTTCCGGTGACAAAGACGCCCGCATTGACTGTGACGAGGAGGGAGAGCTTTACCGGCTATTCCATGAAATCAATTCACTGGCGGCGATTTTAAACGCGCAGGCGCAGAAGGAAGGGCAGTCGAGGGAGTTCCTCAAGAACACGATTTCGGATATTTCCCACCAGTTGAAAACGCCCCTTGCCGCATTAAATATTTATAACGGTATCATGCAGACAGAGGCAGAGGCGGGCGGTCTTGAGACGATTCGGAAATTTGCCGGGCTGTCGGAACAGGAGCTGGACCGGATCGAGACACTGGTGCAGAATCTGTTGAAGATCACGAAATTTGACGCGGGCACGATGGTAATTGAAAAACGGCAGGAAAACATTTCTGAGATCATGGCGGAGGTGGAGAAACATTTTGCATTCCGCGTGGGGCAGGAGGAAAAACAAATCGTGCTGTCGGGCAGCGATCCTCTTTTGTTTTCGTGCGATCGGAGCTGGATTTCGGAGGCGCTTGACAATCTGGTGAAAAATGCTCTTGACCACACGGAGGGCGGTGACAGTATATGGATGACGTGGGAGAGGAATCCGTCTGCTGTCCGCATAACGGTGAAGGACAATGGAAGCGGCATCCATCCAGAGGACCTGCATCACATTTTCAAACGGTTTTATCGCAGCAGATATTCTCAGGACACACAGGGAATCGGTCTGGGACTCCCGCTCGTAAGAGCAGTGGCACAGGTGCACGGCGGCACAGTCTCGGTGGACAGCAGGCTGGGGGAGGGGACAACTTTTGTGCTGCTGTTCCCGGTTGCCGAAAAGGCAGAACAACTCAACGGCGGAGAATGCGAAGCATTCTCTGAATCGAGGGCGTAAGCACTCGATTTATTACAAAATTGTAATATTGGCGAAGTGTGGCGGTAGTAATTGAGTGCTATTCTTTCACAAGAGATGAAGATTTTCCTGGGCATCGAAAGACGCTGCCTAAGAAATTCTAAATCATCTCCAAGAGAATGCCAAAAGCGGGCGTTCTCTGTATGATATTAATTCTATCAGAAAGAGGTGCTTAGAATGGATTTGTTAGAAGTAAGTAAAATCTGCAAGACCTACGGCAGCGGTGAAGCTTCTGTGCAGGCGCTTAAGAACGTCAGTTTCTCCGTTCCGAAGGGCGAGTACGTGGCGGTTGTGGGGGAGTCCGGCTCCGGCAAGAGTACGCTGCTCAATATGATCGGCGCGCTGGACACGCCAACATCGGGCAAGGTGCTGATTGACGGCAGGGATATTTTTGCCATGAAAGAGAAAAGCTTTACGATTTTCCGACGCAGAAATATCGGCTTTATCTTTCAGGCATTTAACCTGATTCCGGAACTGACGGTAGAGCAGAATATCATTTTTCCGCTGCTGCTCGATTATCAGAAGCCGGACAGGAACTATCTGGAGGAGCTGCTTACCGTGCTCAATCTGAAAGAACGCCGGAACCATCTGCCGGGTCAGCTCTCCGGCGGGCAGCAGCAGAGGGTGGCGATCGGGCGCGCGCTGATTACGAGACCGTCCCTGATTCTGGCGGACGAACCGACGGGAAATCTGGACACACGGAACAGCGGTGAGGTGATTGCGCTGCTCCGGGAGGCGTCCCAAAAATATGAGCAGACTATCATTATGATTACTCACAACCGCATGATTGCCCAGACGGCGGACAGGGTGCTGGAAGTGTCGGACGGCGTGCTGACGGATTTTGGAAGAGCGCATGATGTCCGGGGGACATCTGCTATGCGCGGATCGGAGTGGAAAGGAGACCGCGTATGAAAAACAGGGAGATGAAAAGTTACTTAAGTTTGATTCCCATTTCGGCAAGAACCCGCAGGAAACAGAACCGTCTGATTCTGCTCTGCATTATCTTCGCGGTGTTTTTCGTGACAACGGTCTTTTCCTGCGCGGAAATATTCACGGAGGGGCAGACGGAGGGAATGATTCGCCACCACGGCAGTCATCATATTGTGATTAGCGGTCTGTCTGAGGCGCAGGCGCAGGAGATCGCGGACAGGGAGGACGTGTCTGCGGCTGCATGGTGCAATGCGCTCGGGGAGGATGTTTATGAAGGGTATATGATTAATGACGCGCGTGTCATATTATACGGCGCGGAAGAAAATTATATTGACGATATCAGGGCATACGAGAGGGAAGGCGTATTTCCCCAAAATGACGGGGAAATTATGCTGAATACGGGCGCGAGGGAAAGGCTGGGCGTGCAGGGAGGCGACAACGTTACTATCCATGTGCCTGCGGGTGATTTTTCCTTTACGGTGAGCGGGTTCTGTGCCGACGAGTGGGAAAAGTACGACAGCAAGTTTGAGGATGTGAGCGCTTATATAAGCGCGGATGCCTTCCGCAGAATCTGCGCCGCAAACAGAACGGGCGACGATTCTGACATGGGGGTAAAGACGGCGTATTATGTCCGCTTCGCGGATGGTACGGATATCAAAAGCGCACTCTCTGATTTGACAGCGCAGTATGGACTGGCGGACGGGGATATCGAGGAAAATATAGTCACGATGGGCGTGTCGGGCTCAAGCAGCAGTCTGGCGATACAGAGTTTCTATTTACTTGCCGCCATTGTATTTGTACTGATTTTGACAGCGGGTGTGCTGATGATTTCAAGCTGCTTAAACAGCACGGTGGCGCAGCGGACGAAGTTTTTCGGGATGATGCGCTGTATCGGTGCAAGCAGGGAACAGGTGATGCGGTTTGTACGGCTGGAAGCGCTGAATTGGTGTAAGACGGCGATACCTGTCGGGCTGGTTGTCAGCGAGGCGTTTACGTTTGTGCTGTCCGTGACCTTACAATACAAGGTAGGCGGCGAGTTTGAAGATTTTCGTTACCGATTCAGCATGATTGGTATTGTGTCGGGTGTTCTGGTGGGCGTGATATCGGTGCTGCTTGCGGCGTATTCTCCCGCGAAACGGGCGGCGTCGGTGTCCCCCGTGGCAGCGGTATCGGGCAATGCGGAAACGGGAAAGGCTGTCGCTCATGCGGTGAATACCCGCATCTTTAAGGTGGAACATGCGTTGGGAATGCATCATGCTGTGGCAGCGAAAAAGAATCTGATTCTGATGTCGTTATCCTTTGCCTTTACGGTTACTCTGTTTCTGGTGTTTTCCGCCGGACTGGATTTGTTCAACAGGTTCGTGCCCTCGGAGAATGATTTGAGTCCGGATATCAGTATAGCGGCGGCGGACAGCGCCAATTCCCTTGACAGGGGAATGAAGGAGAAAATGAGTGTTTTGCCCGGCGTGGAAACGGCATTCGGCTGCGCCGTATGTTATGAAACGCCTGCGGAGATTAACGGGTCTCCCGCAAGTGTCGATTTGATTTCCTACGACGACTGGATGTTCCAATGGTCGGAAAGGTCGGTGGCCAGCGGTGATCTGGAACAGGTCTCGGGCGATACGGACTATGTGATGACGATTTTTAACATGGACAGTCGTTTGAATACCGGGGATATGGTGAAGATAGGTGATACAGAGCTGACTATTGCCTGCGTGTGCTCGGAGGGAATCGGGACGGAGAGCCGTCCGGCGATTGTCTGTACGGAGGAGACGTTTATGCGTCTCACGGGTGAGTCGGATTATCAGCTGCTTGGGATTGATCTTGCAAAGGATGCGTCGGAAAAGACGGTGGAGACGATTCGGGCGATGGCGGGAGAAAATGATTTGATAGACAGGCGCGAGGACGAGCAGGCGAGCAATTCCGGCTTTTGGGTATTCCGCATAGCGGCTTACGGTTTCCTGACAATCATTGCTCTGATTACGGTCTTTAACATTATGAATAATATTTCCATGAGCGTATCCGCGAAAATGAAACAGTACGGCGTCATGCGCGCCGTGGGGATGAGCGTTGAACAGATGACCCGCATGATAGCAGCGGAGGCGGTTACCTATGCGGTCTGCGGTCTGGTTATCGGTTATATCGCCGGACTGTATCTCCATCGGTTGTTTATGGTGAGGATTGTCTTTGTGCATTTTGGCGGTTCGTGGAAGGTGCCCTTTGAACCGCTCACGGTCATTACGATTATCGTTGCGCTCTCCTGCGTGGCGGCGGTGCGCGCGCCCGCCAGACGGGTTCGGGAGATGGCGATTACGGAGACGATTAACGAGCTGTAGAATGTCCGCAGGAAGATTGTGTACGCGAAAAAGATCAAGAATAAAGATTGCGCTTTAAAAATGTGTGTGCTATTATTTAAGCGGACAGTATCCAAGGAACTGTACCAGTGCATATACATGGAAATTTGGCAGCCCCATTTGCGGGCGTATAGGAAATTCTTATAGAAGATGGCTGTACCGATGGGCGGCACATTTTGATATAAGGGTCTTTGTATGTGTGTCCGGGCAGTTTCTGCCCGGATTTTTTGCGCGCATAAGCAGAGTCAGAAGGATTGCAGAATATGCGCCATGCTTGCATGGGGGCATATGCTGGAAGCCTTATGACGAGCAACGCGAACGAAGGATGCGAAGCATCCTGAGTCTGCTTATGCGCAGTCCCAAGCAGAGTCAGAGGGATTGCAGAATATGCGCCATGCTTGCATGAGTGTCAGGAGGAGAAGATTATGGAAATTACAGGAATGGTGGATGTAGTAAGGAAACAGGTAAAAGAGTGGAGACATCAGGGACTGACAGTGGGGCTGGTACCGACCATGGGATATCTCCATGAGGGGCATAAGAGTCTGATTGTCAGGGCTGTGGCCGAAAATGACAGGGTGGTGGTCAGCGATTTTGTCAATCCTATCCAGTTTGGAGTAAATGAGGATCTGGATGATTATCCGAGAGATATTGAAGCGGATAAAAGACTTTGTGAAGAGGCCGGAGCCGATTTGATTTTCCATCCGGAGCCGGGAGAAATGTATGCGCCGGACTTTTCTACCTATGTGGAAATGCAGAGGGTCAGCGAGGGATTGTGCGGCAAAACCAGACCTACGCATTTTCGCGGCGTCTGCACGGTGGTCTGTAAACTGTTCAATATTGTGGGGCCGGATCGGGCGTATTTCGGGCAGAAGGACGCGCAGCAGATGGCGGTGATCCGAAGGATGGTACGTGACTTGAATATGGATATTGAGATTGTAGGATGTCCCATCATACGTGAGGAGGACGGCCTTGCCAAAAGCTCTAGGAATACCTACTTAAATGAGGAGGAGAGAAAGGCGGCTACGGTTCTCTCGAGAGCGGTTTTTATCGGGGAGGATATGTTGAAAAACGGGGAGAGGGACACCGATACAGTTTTAAGAGCAATGCGAAAAATCATAGAGGAGGAGCCGCTTGCTAAAATAGACTATGTGGAAATGGTAGATGCGGATAGCATAGAGCCGCTTACAAAGGCAGAGGGCAGAGTGCTGACTGCAATGGCGGTTTATATAGGAAAAACGAGACTGATTGACAACTTTATTGCGGAATTATAGAACTGCGCTGGGAGGAGAGAAAGATGCTTCTAAATATGTTAAAAAGTAAAATTCACCGGGCCACCGTGACGCAGGCAGAGTTAAATTATGTTGGCAGCATCACGATTGATGAGAGGCTGATGAGAGCTGCGGGAATTTATGAGTACGAAAAGGTGCAGATTGCAGATGTGGATAACGGCGCCAGATTTGAAACCTATGTGATTGCGGGTGAGGCCGGAAGCGGAACCATCTGCTTAAATGGAGCGGCAGCCCGTATGGCTGCCACAGGGGATAAGGTTATCATTATGTGTTATGCGCAGATGACGCCGGAGGAAATAGCAGACAATCCGCCGAAGGTAGTTTTTGTGGACGAGAGGAATCAGATTACAGCCGTTGCCGGATATGAAAAGCATGGTCGGCTGGGAGCGGAGGAAGAATTGTAAACAGGAGAGGGGATGGGTATGAATCAGATCAAGAAAGTATGTAGCTTTATGTCGTCTAATATTGCAGTATTAATTATAATCTTTTCTGTGGCAGCGTTCTTTTATCCGAATGGATTTTCATGGGCGACGAACTACACTACACTGTTTTTAGGGGCCGCCATGTTTGGAATGGGGCTGACAATCAAGACGCAGGATTTTAGGATTGTCTTCACAAGGCCTAAGGAGCTGTGTGTCGGATTTGTCCTGCAGTATACGGTGATGCCGCTAACGGCGTATGTGCTGGCAAAGGCATTCGGTCTGTCCGCGGATCTGGCCCTTGGTGTGATTCTGGTGGGGTGCTGCCCGGGTGGTACGGCGAGCAATGTGATTACTTATGTGGCCGGTGGTGACGTGCCTTTGTCTGTAGGTATGACGATTGTGTCAACAATACTGGCTCCTGTATGTACACCGGTGCTGGTTTATCTGCTGGCAGGTTCATGGGTGGAGGTGTCGCTTCTCACAATGATGATGTCTGTAATTAAGGTCGTGCTCGTTCCCGTACTTCTGGGGATTCTGATTTATCGAATATTTCCTAAGCAGATTGATGCACTTAGGGATTTGCTTCCGCTGATATCGGTGGTTGCTATTGTAATGATTATTTCCGGCATTGTGGGAAGTAATGCGGAGAAAATTGTTTCCTGCGGCGCATTGGTTATGGCGGTTGTGGCGATACATAATGTGGTTGGACTGTGTCTGGGGACGGGAGTGGCAAAGCTTCTGAAACTGGAAGAGAAAAAAGTGACCGCTATAGGTATCGAAGTCGGTATGCAGAACAGCGGACTGGCGATCTCTCTTGCCACAGCTAATTTTGCCGCCAACCCGCTGGCCACTCTGCCCGGGGCGATTTTTTCTGTGTGGCATAATATTTCCGGGACAATTTATGCGGGTATTCGTCGCGGCAGTGAATCAGAATCAGCTTTTCATAGGATATTCCGGCAGCGGAAGATATAAAAACACGTCAAACATTCCGCTTTCGGTTTTGACTTCCAGTCTGCCATGATACCGTTTTACAATCTCCTGTATACTTTGCAGACCGAAACCATGATTTGGTTTATCGGGCTTGGAAGTGGGCAGCAGCGGGCTGTGTTTCGATCTCTTTTCAGATAAGGAACCGGCTCGCTTTTTTGTTTGATTTACGGAGCCGCTCTTTCCTGCGTCGGGATCCGGATTGCTGACTTCCAGACAGAAAATCCCTTTTCCCGCTTTGCTTTTTACGCAAATTTCCCGCTGCGGTTCCTCCAGCTTCATGCACGCTTCCGTGGCGTTATCCAGCGCGTTGGCGTACAGGGCGCAGAGATCGGTCTTGTCGTAGGGAAGCTGTGCGGGAATTTCTATCTCCATGTTCACCCGTATGTGACAGCGTTCCATCACGCTTTTTTTAACCGTCAGCACGGCGTTGACGGTGGAGTCGCCGCAGTAGGACAGAGAATGGGAAAACGCGGCATTGCCGGAAAGTTCTTCGGCGTAGGCAGCCCTTTTTTCTTCGGACAGGGCGGACAGAACCTGGATGTGGTTTGCCAGATCGTGCTTTAACCGTCTCACTTCAAAGTGCTGCTGCTCCATAGCCTCGTAGTACTTGCGGTTAGTCTCCGCAAACATATTTTGCTGTTCCAGTTTTCGCTGTTTTGCCAGAACCGTGACGCACCAGAGCAGACTGAGGATGGCGAACAGGGAGATCAGAAGCAATACGCCATATTCCCTGTGGACGAAAATGTCAATGTAAAAGTTGCCGGAACGAAACAGGGTGACGACAGCCAATACAATACCCAAAGGGGTTATAGTGAGGAGAAACAGTAATCGCCACATACTGTCTGAAAGGGTATAATCTTTATCAGGTGCAAATTTCTTGGCGCAGAGGTACAAAACGAGTGCAAAGGGCAGCGTGGTCAGGCTGGAAACGCTGTAACCGTGTTGGACCGACACCTCTGAAAAGAGATCGATGATAGGGCTGTCTCCAGAGATGAATACGGTGACCCCGTACAGCTCCGGCGGAAACAGAAGATCGTGGATATAATTATCCCGCAAAGCGCTAAAAGAAAAGATCGTGTTTGAAAACATCAGCGCGATGGTAATTCGCTGCCAGATGGAGCCTTCACATGTAAGCAGGACGATTGCCAGAAAGACCGGAGTAGTTGCCAGAATATTAAAGGGATCTCCGATAAAAATGATCATGGAGGCAAGTATAGAACAGCCAAAAAACAGCAGAAAGCGTCTCAACCTTTTTTCGGAAATTCTGATTAGGTGTGACATGGAACGCATGACGAGCCACCCGGAAAGTAAGATGGCGGCAAAATGCAGGGCTTTAATTAAGGTTTTCACGTTAACCTCCTTCTCAAATCAATGTGGAGAGTGCCCGTATTTTTGGCATTCTCCCGAGTGAAGTGATTCGCAAAGCAAATCTGGAACTTCCAAGTCAGCTTTGCTGACTTTGCGAAACAGCCATTGCTGTGAGCGGCTAGAACTTCTTTTCACCCTATGGAACGGGCGATTTTGGTAAGGGCGGTTTCCCGGTATCGTCTGCTGCAGGGAAGTTCCCGTCCGTTTATGGTGACGGACTCGCTGCCGAGATAATCCACATGGGAGGGATTGATCAGATAACGCTGGTGAATCCGCACGAAATAGGGAGAGAGCTGATGCTCGATCTCATCCAGTCTGGCATAGAAAGAATACTCGCCTTTGGCGGTCACCAGCATGACTTTCCGTCTGTCGGAATAAAAAAAGAGAATGTCACAGAGCCGGAAACGCCATGTGCCGTCCATGTTTTTCAGTGTGAAAGTGCTGGACTCCTCCTGTGCGTACCGGGCGCGTATCCGCCCGAACAACTGCCGCAGTTTTTCTTCCGTGACAGGCTTCATCAGATAATCCAGCGCGCCGACAAGATAGCCGTCAAAGACATAATCGGAATACCCGGTCACAAAGACGATGAGAATCTGTTCGTCAAAGGTTCTGATCTTTTCCGCGGTTTCCATGCCGTTTAAACCCTTCATTTCCACGTCCAGAAAGAGAAGGTCGATCTCGCCCGGATGGTTTGCAAGCCATGAGGCGGCGTTTGTGCCCGAGGAAAATTCGTAGACGATCTCCTCAGCATCCTCGATCAGTATTTTTTCTAATTGGAAACGCAGGGCGTCCCTTGCGTCTGTCTCGTCATCACAGATTGCGATTCGCAGCATAAAAAATTCCTTTCAAAAATTATATGACTCTATGTTGAGTATACCACATTTCTTTGATAGCGGTTTCACTCAGCGCTTCCAAACTTTACATTTCAGACGTCTAAACTTTACATTTCCAGCAGTTTTCCTCCAAACTTTACAGGCGGACGGTCAGAAATGACAACTGTTTTTTGCAGGCGGCGTATTTGTGGTATGGTCAATTTGCGGTAAAAACGCGGCAGATGATGGCCGGGAGGGAGAAGGCTGTCTTTCATTCCGGCAGTAGAAGGAGGAAACGGATATGCTGTATGTAAAAGAACTCTTCAAATCTTATGAGGCGGGGAAAAACAAATATGAAGTGCTGAAAGGAATTGATTTTCATGTGGCGCAGGGGGAGTTTGTGGCGGTCATGGGTCCCTCGGGCTCCGGCAAGACGACGCTGTTAAACTGTATCTCCTGCTATATTCCCTTTGATAAGGGGAATATCAAGTTGGGCGGCGTGGAGCTTGCGGGCATGAACGAGGAGGAGCTGGCAAGGGTCAGAAATACGAAGATCGGGTTTGTGTTTCAGGATTTTATGCTCTTAGACGGGCTGACCATCCGGGAGAATATTCTGGTGCCGCGCATTGTGCAGGGAGAGGTACCGGGGGAAGCGGAGAAGCTGGCGGACCAGCTTGCGGCAATGTTCGGGATCGGGCACATCTTAAATAAATACCCGGCGGAAATTTCCGGCGGCGAGAAACAGCGGGCGGCGGTGGCGCGGAGTCTGATCAACAATCCGCTGATCATTCTTGCCGACGAGCCCACCGGGAATCTGGATTCCAAGTCCAGCCGGGCGGTGATCGAGACGTTTATCAACGCGAAACAGAAAATGAATGCCACCATTTTTATGGTGACGCACGACAGCTTTGCGGCATCTTTCTGTGACCGGGTGATTCTGTTAAAGGACGGGACGATTTACCGCCAGATGGAGAAATGGGAAGACCGCAGTGTATTTCAGGATCAGCTTCTGGATGCGATCAAGCAAATGAGTGAGTAGGGGGTGATGAGATGAGTCAGACAATAAATATGAGACAGATGGAACGGAAGCTGCAGAAGGCGGACAGGAAGCAGTCGCGGCTTTATCTGTTCTGCAATTTTATGGCGCTGATGATTATTTCGGCGTACTCCGCGCTGATGCTCTCGCCCACGGTGCAGAAGGTATTCCCGGAGGGCGGCGACAGCCGGAAACAAATGCACATGATCTTTGTGATGACGCTGTTGGGGTGCGTGGTTTTTACGATCTATGCGCTTGGGTTGTTTTTCCGGCATAAGTCGAGGCAGCTCGGCGTTCTGATGGCTCTGGGCGCTTCGAGGAAGCGTCTTGCGCCGGGGTTATACCGGGAGGTCATTCTTTTGAGCGGGGTGTCCGCTGTCTTGGGAACGGCAGCAGGCTTTCCCTTTGTGTGGGTGATCTGGCACGCGTTCAGGCTGCTTCTGGTGGACAGCTCGGAGATGGTTCTCACATTTGATTTCAGATGCCTGTTTATCTCCCTGCTGTTTTTGGTTCTGGTGGTGGGATTTGCCTGTCTGACGGCGTGGCGGTACTTGAAGAAAACGAACATCATGGAGGTGATCCGGGAGGAGCATATCAACGAGCCGGTAAAAGAGCTTGGCAGATGGTGTGGACCGGTGGGCTTTCTGGTGCTTTTGATCGGTGCGGTGATAGGATTTGAAGCGCCGACGATGTGGCATGTGTGGTTTCTGGCTTATCCGCCGGATTGGCTGGGCGTATTATACGCGCCCGTGTTTGTGGGGCTTTATATGGTTATGCTGCACACGGTGGTGCACGGCTGGAGGAGCCATAAGAAGAAACCCTATAAAAATATCATTTCCCGAAGCATGATGAAGTTTCAGGGGAAACAGACCGTCAATAATCTGTTGGTGGTAACGTTGCTGATTGCGGGGGGATGCTTCGCTATTTTCTATCTACCGACAAACGGTATTTCGTCGATGGTTCGTTACGCGTCGGCGCCGTTTGACTATTTTTATCACGACCGGGCGGATCAAAACGTGCCGTGCCGGGAGGATGTGGAAGCCCTTGGCAGGGAATACGGGCTGACCTTCAAGGACTGGAGCGGATGCGATTATGTGACTCTGGGAATCGGCGAAAGGACGCAGGTGGAAGAGGAGGACGGACGGCACTACCATATCGAATATGTGCCGATGATGTGCGAGGCGAGGGTGCTTTCCGAGGATGCCTACCGTGAGCTTACCGGGCAGGTGGTTGATGTGCAGCCGGGAACCTATTTCAACCTGACCAATCAGGAAGAAACCGCTCTGGCTACCAACGAGTCGGCGAAGGAGTTTACCAATATGGTGACTCGCAGGCAGTTTGCCACGCAGTTCGCGGGATACCTGCACTATGACCTTCTCGTGGAGGAGACTCCGTGCTGTGTTGTTGACAATGCGGATTATGCCGAAATGTCGGAGGGACTGACGGATGAGTGGAGAGGTCGCTACACGGCGTTTAATGTGGACGGAAAGGACTCCTATCTCTTTGCCAATGCCTTTTTTCGTCTCTTCGTGTCGTCCTTTGATGAATCCTGCGAGCACCCTTCCTACTATGACCGGGTACAGAAAATCAGGAAAAACGAGGAGGGAAAAGAATATTGGGGCGACACGGATGATATGACGACGATCCGTTATGAAATGTCGGACTCCTTTATGTTCAGAAGCTTTTGGGCTTACATGCCGAGTTTTCGGATCTTGAGTCAGAATGATTATCTGCGCAGTATGGCGGTGATGTTTATGATGTTCCTCTTTATTTTCATCGTGTGCATGATCACGGCGCTGGTGGTGTGCTATACCCGCTGTCAGAGCATCGTGCTGAACAACCGCTACATCTTTGACGATCTGAAAAAGCTGGGGGCGTCGCCCGCCTTTCTGGACAGGGAAGTGCGCAGCCAGTGCGGCAATGTCTTTAAGGTGCCTTCTCTGGTCGGTACGACGGCAATGTTTTTGCTGTTTTCCATGATCCTGTACGCCAACGACGGCAGGATGGTAGAGACGGAATGGATGGCTCTGGGTGTATGCCTGTGCATTATTGCGGCGATTGGCGGGGTGATTTATGCGGTGTACCGCTCTACGGTGAGAGCGATTAAGGCACAGCTTCAAATAGGGTGATAACAAAAGATATTGTACCAGAAGCAGGCAGATGGTATAGGGACGTCCCTTGGTTCCTATATTATGGGATGTGCGCCCATTTACCCATCCGTCATGCATTCAACGCCGACGTGCTTTCTGAGCTTTTAAAAGACACGGAGGACGACAATGTAATCAATGATTATGAGTTTGCAACGGGGGGTTTGATGTGGTAAAATAGATGCCGGGCCGACGGTTTACGGCGCTAAGGAACCGAATTTTCAAAGATTGAAAACGTAAGGTAAACGCAAGACTCCCACAAGGTATATGTAAGGAAAGCGTGATATCCTATCCTGAAAAGAAAGAAGGAGGATATCATGATGAAGAAAAATGTGTTTGTGGGAATTGGAATTGCTGTGGCGGCTCTGCTCAGTCTTGGCGTGTGGCTCTATTCGGGGAGTGGAAGTGCTTATTATTACACGCAGATTGATAACAGCAGGATCGCGGAAGGCAAGCTGCGGGACGGTGTGATTGATATGCAGGGTGGCATGAGCTATTCCTATACGCTGCCTGCCTATAATGAAAAAGGTGTCGAAAAGGAAATTACCTTCGGGGCATCACGGGAACTGCGGGAGGAAGCCTTCCTGAAGCTGACCGTCAGTCCTGTCCGCGGTGTGGTGGAGTGGAGCGAGGTGCAGTATGAGGAACTGCCGGAGGCGGTGCAGGAGCGCTATGCAGCCGGAGCGCAGTAAAAGCAGGGGCGGACCTGCGAATGATAAGGAAAAAACCGGATGAAAAAATTTATGCCCGGTTATTTGACATGTTTTCCCTGAACCCCGAGGAATGTTTTTTTGTGGACGATACGGAAGAAAATATCGCTGCAGGCAGAAGATGCGGCATGGATGGATTTGATTTTTCGATGGAACGGTTCGGGGAGTTGGAACAAGAATTTAAAGGAGGATGTGATGCTTTCCCACCCGATCCCACCGCTCTATGACGAGCATTCCAAAATTTTGATACTTGGCAGTTTCCCCTCGGTAAAATCCAGGGAGCAGCAGTTTTTCTACGGTCATAAACAGAACCGCTTCTGGCGGGTAATGGCGCAGGTGCTTGGCTGTGCGGTGCCGGAAACGGTGGAGCAGAAAAAAGAGATGCTTTTGTCCCACCATATCGCAGTGTGGGATGTGATTGCAAGTTGTGAGATCACAGGCTCTTCGGACGCCAGCATCCGTGATGTGACGCCCAATGATTTATCGGAGATTCTTGGCTGTGCGGATATCCGTGCCATTTATACCAACGGCGGGAAAGCGCAGCAGCTGTACCAGAAATATATTTTTCCGGTGACGGGGCGGGAGGCGGTCGCCCTGCCTTCCACGAGCCCGGCGAACGCAGGGTATTCGCTGGAACGGCTGGTGGAGGCATGGCGGAGTGTAAGAAGTGTCTCTGAAGACGTCCTGCCATAGGACAGAGAATAAAGTCAGAGTTTGCGCGGGTAGAATGTCTGAAAGACGGCTTTTTTCGCGAAGATTTCTATGTTAGGGAGGTGGCAGAATGCCGTTAGTATTGTGCATTGCAGGCGCTCCATGCAAGGGATGAGGACATTGCATGGAGGGGAGCCGTAAAAGGCACTGTCCTCAGCCTTTGCATCCTGATTCATATTACAAATAAAAGGAGCAAAGGAAAATGAAAAATAACATAAAGGAATTAAAAACGTTTCTGATTCTTTGGAGCACCCAGTCGCTGTCGCAGCTTGGAAGCGCCATGACGGGGTTCGCGCTCACGCTGTGGCTCTATGAAAAGACGGGGTCTGCGCTGCAGACGGCGCTTCTTGCGGTGTGCAGTTACGTGCCTTACGTGGTGATGAGTATTTTCGCGGGCGCATTGAGCGACAGGTGGGACAAGAAAAAGGTAATGCTTGTCTGCGATACGTTGGCGGCATGCTGTTCCGTGACAGTTCTGATTTTGCTGAAAGCGGATTTGCTGCGGCCTGTCCATATGTATATTCTGAATGCCCTGACTGGCTTGATGAATACGGTGCAGCAGCCCGCAAGCGACGTGGCGATGACCATGATTACGCCGAAAAAGTATTACCAGAAGACGAGCGGCCTGCGGTCCTTTTCTTCGTCGCTTGTGACGATCCTGAATCCTGTTCTTGCCACGGCGCTGTATGCCTTTGCGGGGATAGACATTGTCATTTATGTGGATCTGGCCACTTTTACAATCGCCTTTCTTGCTTTGCTGTTCGGGGTAAAGCTGTCCATGCCGGAACGGAAAGAAGAGGCAGGACAGGAATCTTTTCTGGAAACGGTCAAAGCGGGGCTTGTCTGCCTTAAGGAAAATGAGCTGGTACTTGTATTGATTCTGTTTCTGGCGGGAGTCAATTTCGTGGCGTCGGCTTTTGACGCGGTGCTGCCGGCATTAATTCTGCCGAGGGAAAACGGCGGGGAGACGGTTCTGGGAATTGTGACTTCCTGCGCGGGAATAGCCATGTTATTTGGCAGTCTGATTGTGACGGCGCTGCCCGCGCCGAAAAACCGTGTCCGGGTGATCTATCTGACGATGCTGTTTTCGCTTGGTACGGAAAATTTTCTGCTGGCATTTACAGAGCTGCCTGTATTGTGGTGCATTGGGCAGATCATCGGCTGGCTGTTAGTGCCTGTGATGAGCGCAAATCTGGACGTGATTCTGCGGACGACGATTCCTGTTGACATGCAGGGACGTGTCTATTCCTGCAGAAACACGTTACAGTTTTTTACCATTCCGATCGGTTTGTCTCTGGGCGGTTTTATGGTAGATCATTTCTGTGAGCCGGTGATGGCGGCATCGTCCGCGCAGGGTATGCTTGTCAGGCTGTTCGGCGAGGGGAAAGGATCGGGCGCGGCGATGATGATGTTTATTCTCGGCGTGCTCGGGGTGGTGATCTGTCTGGGGTTTGGACGGATTTTGCGAAGATACAGCTATACGGAGTAGCGGGCGGCGTGAAAATTTGAAGAGCGTATAAAAGATATAGAGGAATAGGAAAAGGCGGGACGGATGATTGCCCGCCTTTTTATGTCTGCGCGCAGAACGTGAAATACCCCTTCCCCTCCGCGCCAAGAAGCAGGCTGTAGGGCGGATATTCCTTATCGAATGTGCGGACAAACTGTTCAAAGGTCAGCATGTCGTTCCGCTCAAGGGTGCCGCACTCCGTAAGCGGGAAGTGCGTTTTCAGCCGGGTTACAAACTGCTCCGACAGAAGTTTCATGGCGGTGATGACTGTCTGGTCAATCCTGTGAATATCTTTCCCGAGGATTTCGCTGAGCGTGTGCAGGACAAGAGATTCTTCATAAACCAGATAGATTCGGATGGTTTTCTTTTTTTCTGTGTGGTAGGTCAGGCGGAAGCAGAGCGTTTTTCCCGTGGAAAATTCCTCCCCGCTGTAACGGCGGCTGATGACATCGACATCTGCCTGCGACAGACTTTCCAGAGCCTGTGAAAGCGCTTTTTCCAAGTTTTCCAGCTCGTTGTCATCCGGCTGGTGCACCCATTTGTGCGGGTTCTTACCTGTGATGGCACGGTCTTCGACCATGATATGACCGTTCAGCCATCCCACGCAGATTCCGAGAAAATGCCCTACTGATTCGGTGGAATAGTCGTTTGCCTCCATCTCCGCTTCCAGAGCCGGGAGCGTCTTATCCCGCAGGCTGTCGTGCAGACTTTTATGGATGGCGAGTCCCGGGTAATTGATGGACCGCATGTAAGCTTCCTCGTCCGCAAAATGCTTCATGGTATAGCTTTTGAAATATTTAATGCCCTCGCGGCATGCGTGCTGCTGTTTGCCTTCGTCCGCGTTGAGGGCGATCAGCTTTCCCACGATGGAAAACAATTTCCTGTGGGCGCTGTCAATGCTTTCAACACCTACGTTAAAGCGGTCGTTCCATTTAATTTCTTTCATCATAATGCATCCGTCTCCCATGTACTTGATAGAAATATGTTACCATATTTTTTTCGGTGTCTCAATTGGAAAAATAGCAGTGCATAAAACACCGCAGTTTGGTATAATGAAGGCAATAAACAGTGCACAGACGAGGGGGTAGGGGTTATGAAGTACAAAGTTTTGCTGACGGGAAACAACAAGATGGTAATCAATGAATTTTTTACTTATATGGATTTCAGCTTTGAGTGTGTCAGCACTTCGGAGCGCTACGACGATATTATAAATCATATCAAATATGTGCAGCCGGACGTGCTCGTCTACTGTCTTTACGGGGAAAATCCCGATGATCTGAAACGGTTTGTCAATGTGGAGGGCAAGATTTCGGAGGAGGGGATTCCTATAGTGGTTGTCGGGGATGCCGATGAATGCGAGCAGTTTGAGCGCATTGCTCCTTCCATGAATGTCACGATATTCCGCCGGCCGATTTCCACGCAGAAGCTGGAAGAGGGCATTGTCAAACTTCTGAAGGAAAAGAGGCCGGAGGGCGGTCTGGGAAAACGGTCCGTTACAGTGACGGAGAGCACGCTTAAAACAGAGGATGTCATGCGGGTGGCGGAGGAACTTCTTGCCCAGCTTGCGAAAGAAGAGGAGAAGGAGAAGAAGCTGAGGGAAGAGGCGGCGAGGAAGAAGCATATTCTTGTTGTGGACGACGACAGCAGTGTGCTTAAGCTCCTGAAAGGCTATCTGGTGGAGCGCTATGATGTGGCGACAGCCATCAGCGGCAAGATTGCCCTTAAGTTCCTTGAGACGAAGAAGACGGACATGGTGATTCTCGATTATGAGATGCCGGTGGATAACGGTGCGGCGGTTCTTTCTAAGATCCGGGAGAATCCGGCGACAAGAAACCTTCCCGTCGTGTTCCTCACGGGTGTAACGGACAGAAATAAGATAATGGAGGTACTGGCGATGAAACCGCAGGGGTATCTTGCCAAGCCGATTGACATGGAGAAGCTGTCCTCCACTATAAAAGGTGTCCTAGGCTGATAAAATGATGCTTTTGTAGAGGGAGGTTGCTATGGCGATCATAGAGAGCGAACTCAAGATGACAGATTTGATAGATGTGGAATCCTTACAGAAAATACAGGATGCGTTTTCGGATATGTCGGGAATCGCATCTATGATTACAGACGCTTCCGGCACGATACAGACGAAGCCTTCCGGGTTTACGGATTTTTGCAAAATATACGTCCGCAACACCGAGGAAGGGCGGAAACGGTGCGAGCTGTGCGATAAGCTGGGAGTGGAGAGGGCCGCGAAGGCGGGCGGCTCCTGCGCTTACTTTTGCCACGCCGGGCTTGTGGAGTTTGCGGCGCCCATTATGGCGCACGGGCACTTGGTGGGATGCTTTATCGGAGGACAGATGCTGACCATACCTCCCGATGAGGAGGAGCTGCGGCATGTGGCTGAGGAGATCGGTGTGGATGCGGACGGTTTGGTACGCGCTGCGCAGGGCATTAGGATTGTGGATAAGGAAACGGTTAGGAAGGTGTCGAATGCGCTCTACACGATAGCTAACGTCCTTTCGGACATTGCCTACAGTAAATATCAGGTGAGCCTTACCAACATGGAGCTAAAAAAGACCTCCAACATGAAATCGGATTTTCTTGCCAACATGAGCCATGAGATCCGCACCCCCATGAACGCGGTGATTGGTATGGCGGAGATGGCGCTCAGGGAGGACCTGACCCCGGCAGCGAGGGAATATATCGGGCAGATCAAATCGTCGGGACAGACGCTCCTTACGATTATCAATGATATTCTGGACTTTTCCAAGATTGAATCGGGCATGATGGACATCAGCGACGTGGAGTATGAACCGATGTCCATGATTAACGACGTGTCTAATATAATTATGACGCGTATCGGCAGTAAAGATGTGGAGCTGACTGTGGATGTGAACCCGGATCTGCCGGCGGGACTTTACGGCGATAATGTCCGGATCAAGCAGGTTATGGTTAATCTTGCCAACAATGCGGTCAAATTTACAAAAGAGGGAAATGTCCATGTGAAGATTGATTTCCTGCAGACGGCGAAGGACATGATAGAACTGATTGTGTCTATCACCGACACGGGGAGCGGCATTAAAGAGAGCGATATGGATAAGCTCTTTAAATCCTTCCAGCAGCTGGACAGTAAGAGAAACCGCAACATTGAAGGGACCGGGCTGGGGCTTGCGATCTGTAAGCAGCTTGTGTCGCTGATGAAGGGCAAAATCCATGTGGACAGCATATACGGAAAGGGATCTACCTTTTCCTTTGTGATTCCACAGAAGGTGACAGACATCCAGCATTCAGTCGAAAAGCTGCCGGAACATGTTGTGGCGGCAGGGTTGATCCAGAGCGATTACATAGCTCAGGAGCTGGCGATTGATATGGAAAGGCTGGGCGTAAGCTATGAGAGACTGGATTCGGAGGAGGAGCTGAATCAGGTAAAGGACAGCGGCGCGGGGTATTTCTTTGTGGAGCAGCCGCTGTTTACAGAAGCAGTGCAGTTTTTTCTGAAATTGAATTCTGATATTAGCGGGGTGCTTCTGACAAATTACCGCTCGGTGCGCTCCTATGACCTGCCGAATATCCGTGTGGTGAAAAAGCCTCTCTATATTCTGGGACTCGCGAATATTTTTAACGGTAAGGAGGACAACGCCGCTTTTTCACTGATGGAGGCGGAGGACTTTGATTTTGTGGCGCCTGAGGCGGAGATTCTGGTGGTGGATGACAATGCCATCAATCTGACAGTGGCAAAGGGGCTTTTAAATCCGCTTGAGATGAAGATAGAGACGGCGCTCAGCGGTAAAGATGCGGTTCTGATGGTCACGGATAAGCGTTACGATATTATTTTTATGGATCACATGATGCCGGAGATGGATGGGGTGGAAACGACAAGGGTGATCCGCAGGCTTCTCGGGGACAACGGGCAGGCGCCGATTATCGCCCTCACGGCAAATGCGGTGGAGGGAACGGCGGAGATGTTTATCAGCGAGGGTATGAACGATTTCGTGACGAAACCGATCGAGATGCGTGATATGCTTTCCAAGCTGCGCAGATGGCTGCCGCCGGAGAAGATTGAGAAAAAGAAAAACAGAACCAGTGCAGCGCTTCGGAATGTGCACAAGGACGACGACGGAGGACAGACGGCAACAAATATTGTCATTGAGGGGCTGGATGTGCAGAAGGCGATGGGGTTCCTGGGAAACGAAGAGCTTTTCTGGTCCGTGTTGAAGGAATATTACCGTGTGATCGACAAGAAATGCGCGCTCATACAGGAGTACGAACAGAAGGAGCTGTGGAAAGATTATACGGTGGAAGTGCACGCGTTAAAGAGCGCGTCGAGACAGATCGGCGCCACGGATCTGGCATATACAGCCGAGCAGATGGAGGCGGCGGGAAATGCTGGAAACGCGGCGTTGATTCACAAAATTACGCCGGGGATGCTTGAGGAGTATATGTTCTATAAAGGCATTCTGGCTCCCTACTTTGTAAAGGAAGAGGAGGAGCAGAGCGGAAGGGCGGCGGAAGTGGAAGAACTGAAAGCGCTTTTTGAACAGATGGAAGAGGCGATGGAAAATCTGGATATGGATGCCATGGAGCAGGCAATCAGGGATATGAGCCAGTATTCTTACAGCGATGCGCAGCGGGACATATTTTTCAAACTAAAAAATGCGGTGGAGGATATCGACACGGAACGGTGCGAGGAAATCATCGCAGAGTGGAAGAGAGAACTGGATGGTTAAATATGAGGAGAAAAGTGCATAAAAATGCATTTTTCTCCTTCCTTTTCGAAAAAGGTTGTGGTATGATAGAGCGGGCACGGATATAGGAATCGGAAAGGATGAAAGACGGATGTCAGAGTGGGCGGCGAATTTCAGTGATTTGTTTTATAAATGTTTTATCAGGGAAGACCGTTACAAGCTTCTTTTGAGCGGGATCGGCGTGACGATCAAGGTGTCGCTTCTCGCCATCGTTATCGGTATTCTGATCGGCATGCTGATTGCCATGTGCAATCTGTCAAAGAAAAAACTGCTCCGTTTTATCGGCGGCGTCTATACGGATGTGATCCGTGGCACGCCCTCGGTGACGCAGCTTATGATTATTTATTTCGTTATCTTTGCCACGGTGCCGCTTAATAAGTGGATCATTGCGGCGATCGCGTTCGGCGTCAATTCCGGTGCGTATGTGTCCGAGATCATCCGGGCAGGCATTCTTTCTATTGATAAGGGGCAGACGGAAGCGGGAAGGTCGCTTGGACTCTCCGCGTTTCAGACGATGAGCAGGATTGTCGTGCCGCAGGCGGTCAAAAATATTTTTCCCGCGCTGTGCAATGAGTTTATCGTACTGATCAAGGAAACCGCTATCGTCGGCTATGTGGGACTGATGGATATCCAGAAGGCGGGAGACTTCATTAAGAGCGCGACATTTGTTGCGTTTATGCCGTTAATCGGAACCGCGGTTATTTATTATGTGTTGATTAAGATACTGACTCTGGCGCTTCGCCGGGTGGAGATAAGGCTGCGGAAGGCGGATGCACACTGACAATGCGAGAAGCGGCATTCTTCAATGGAGAACAGATATATGATAAGAGTGAATAACCTACATAAAAAATTTGAGGATTTGGAAGTGCTGAGTGGAATTGACGAGCACATTTCGCAGGGAGAGGTGGTTGTCGTGATCGGACCTTCAGGTTCCGGCAAAAGTACCTTCCTGCGGTGTCTGAATCTGCTGGAGACTGTTACCGAAGGTGAGATTTATGTGGACGACGAGCTGATCACGGCGCCGAAAGTGAATGTGAACCGTGTGCGGCAGAAGATGGGCATGGTGTTCCAGCAGTTTAACCTCTTTCCCCATCTGACTATTATGGATAACATCACGCTTGCGCCCGTACTCCTTAAGAAGATGACGAAGGAGGAGGCGGTGAAGCGGGGGCAGGAGCTTCTGGAGCGCGTCAATCTGGGCGAGAAGGCGAACGCTTATCCGGCGCAGCTCTCCGGCGGGCAGAAGCAGCGTGTCGCGATCGCGAGGGCGCTTGCCATGGATCCGGAGATCATGCTTTTTGACGAACCAACGTCGGCGCTCGACCCGGAGATGGTGGGAGAGGTGCTGGACGTTATGAAGGATCTGGCAAGATCCGGCATGACTATGGTGATTGTCACCCATGAGATGGGGTTTGCCAGGGAGGTGGCTTCCCGTGTGCTGTTCATTGATCAGGGTGTGGTGATGGAGAGCGGCACGCCGGATGAAATTTTCAACAATCCGCAGAACGAGAGGACGAAGAATTTCCTGAGCAAGGTTCTTTAATGATGATGGCAATGAGCAGCGCCGGAGGGTTTTACGGACGCGCTGTGAATTGGTATAGCAAATTTGTGAGAGAGCGGCACAAATTTGTCTGATGGCAGATGCGAATTTGAAATTTGCATCGCCTGTCGCATAAAAGCTCAAGAGGAGGATAAAGATTATGAAAAAAACAACAAAGTTACTGACAGTGACGCTTGCCATGGTGATGGCGGCATGCACCCTGACGGCATGTGGCGGCGGCGCGTCGGAGGGAAACACGATCACCTTCGGCACGAACGCGGAGTTTCCGCCCTTTGAGTACGTTACCTCAAACGGTGTGATCGGCGAGTACGACGGCATTGACATGGCGATCGCAAAGCAGATCGCGGAGTCGAACGGTATGACTGCGGCAGTGGAGAATATGGAGTTTGACTCTCTTCTGGTGGCGCTGCAGAATGGGCAGATCGACGCGGTGATCGCTGGCATGACGGCGACGGATGAGAGAAGGGAAACCGTAGATTTCTCCACCACTTACTATACGGCAACACAGGTGATGATCGTGAAAGAGGATTCCGATATTGCAGCGGCGACTGACATGGCGGACAAAAAAATTTGTGTAGTGCAGGGCTATACCGGGGAAATCTGCGTGCAGAATATGGGCTACAGCTACGAGGCTTTCAAGAAAGGCACAGAGGCGGTCTTGGAGCTGGTGAACGGCAAATGTGATGTGGTAGTCATTGATTCCGCGACGGCGCAGAAGTATGTGGGCGACAATGAGGGCTTAAAGATTGTGGAGGATCCGAGCGCGTTTGAGTCTGAGGAGTACGCGATCGCGGTGCAGAAAGGAAACACGGAGCTGCTTGATAAGATCAACAGTTCTATTGACAAGATGCTTGCGGACGGAACGGTCAACGAGCTGGCGGTGAAATATACAGAGGAAGCGACAGCGGAGTAATACATAAGGATGCAGTCAAAGGGGCGGCGCAGATTTGCACCGCCCCATCTTGACGCAGCACACTTTCTCGTAGTAGTATAGTGAAGTAACTGACAACTGAAGTTGTACATAGACTCGTCAATGCATTGCCCGATGTGGAAAAAGGGTGCAGGAAAGAGGGAACGATGAAAAATGTGTGGGAGAAGTGGGCAGGCATAAGTCTTGTCAAGAGGATTGTTGTGGGGCTGGTGATCGGTGTGATTCTGGCTCTGGCACTGCCGGGGGCATCGGGAATCGGTGTGCTTGGAGATGTGTTTGTGGGCGCGCTCAAAGGAATCGCGCCGCTGCTGGTATTCTTTCTGGTGATGAGCTCGCTCTGCAATGCGGGCAAATCCCATGGCGGGGTGATCAGAACAGTTATCATTCTGTATATGTTCAGTACGGTGCTTGCGGCTGTGATCGCTGTTTTTGCCAGCATGGCATTTCCCGTGGAGATGGTGCTTGTTGACGCGGCTTCGGATGCGGCGTCTGCGCCCAGCGGTATCGTGGAGGTGCTCAGCACACTGCTGATGAATGTAGTGCAGAATCCCGTATCGTCGCTGGCAAACGCCAACTACGTGGGTATTCTGGCATGGGCAGTGCTCCTGGGCGTGGCATTCCGCGTAGCGGGAGAGACGACGAAAAAGATGCTTGCGGATATCTCGGAAGCAATTTCAAAGGTTGTTGTGGTTATCATTAACTTTGCGCCTTTCGGTGTGCTGGGACTGGTTTACACCAGCGTGACGGCAAGCGGTCTGGACGCTTTCAGGGATTATGGAAAGCTGCTTGTTCTGCTGGTGGGCTGCATGTTGTTTATCTATTTTGTGACGAACCCGATTCTGGTGTACTGGTGTATCCGCAAAAATCCGTATCCGCTCATTTTTAAGTGTCTGAAACAGAGCGCGATCACGGCTTTCTTTACCAGAAGTTCGGCGGCGAATATTCCTGTCAATATGAAGATATGTGAGGAGATGGGACTGGATAAGGACACGTACTCCGTTACGATTCCGCTTGGCGCGACCATCAATATGGACGGCGCGGCGATCACGATTACTGTGATGACTATGGCTACCGCGTTTACGCTCGGGATTAGCGTGGATATTCCTACGGCGATTATTTTAAGCCTTTTAGCGGCACTTTCAGCCTGCGGTGCGTCGGGCGTGGCGGGCGGTTCGCTTCTGTTGATACCGTTAGCATGTTCACTGTTCGGCATTCCGGATTCCATTTCCATGCAGGTTGTGGCGGTAGGATTTATCATCGGCGTGATTCAGGATTCCGTGGAAACGGCGCTCAATTCTTCTTCAGACCTGCTTTTGTCGGCTTCGGCGGAGTTCAGACAGTGGCGGTTAGAGGGGAAGGAAATCAAATACTAAGCCGGACGGAGGAAGCATGAAGAGAATATGCAAACAGTGCGGCACAGAATTTACGCTGTCAGAGAGTGAGATTGCCTTTTATCGGAGCAAAAATCTGCATCTGCCGAAGCGCTGTGAGAATTGCCGCAGAGAGAATAAGATGAAAGTGGGCGGAGAGCCGGCGCAGCAAACGGTCAGACCCTATCACGGAAAGAAAGACAATACACTGAAAAAATGGGTGGCGGCAGCGGTAATCTGTCTGCTGTTTGCCGCCGCTGTCGGCACACTCCGTGTGGGCGTGCTGCGGCTTGATACGGCAAACGGGGCAAGTGCGGAAGTGGCGGCGGATGTAACGGCAGACACGGCAGCAGGTTCGGCGGTGGAAGCTGCTCCGGCGGAGGCAATGCAGGAAAGGCAGCCGGGAGGAGCCGCGGCGGGTGCGGCGCAGGAAAAGCAGCCGGAAGATTTTCAGAAGGGTGAGGATGCCCCGGCGGAGACCGCGCAGGAAAAGCAGCCGGAAAATTTCCGGAAGGATGAGGATGCCCCGGCGGAGACCGCGCAGGAAAAGCAGCCGGAAAATTCCCGGAAGGATGAGGATGCCCCGGCGGATATGCCGCAGAAGACGCCGGAGGATGCGCAGACATCCAAGACGGCGGCATCAGAATATGCGTATTCCTTCCGCAAGGCGGAGTACCTGCAGGAACACTTTGAAAAGCATGGGGCAGAATTCGGATTTGCGACGGCGGAGGAGTATCTGGCGGGTGCCAACAGGGTAGTCGCGTCGCCGGAGGCATTACATAAGCTGGAAGGAGAAGATGGGGACGACGTGTATTATCTGGAATCCGGCAATGAGATTGTGTTCGTCTCAACGGATGGATACATTCGGACGTATTTTAAGCCAAATGACGGCAAGACATACTTTGACAGGCAATAGTTAATTTTGCTTATACACTAACTTAGATTGGAGGAGAAAGATTATGAAAAAGAAATTGGCGGTAGTATTGGTGGCAGCAGTGGCTGTCTGCGGAACCCTTGCGGGCTGCGGCGGCGCGAAGGACGGCAAGAATATGGTGTATGCCGTGGAGGCGGGTTCCGCCGGTGAAGCGGTTGCAGGCGAGAAAGGGTTTCAGACGAACGCGGTGGCGTCTCAGGCGGATGCACTGATGGAGGTGGCTTCGGGTACTTCGGATGCGGCGATCATCGACCTTCTGATGGCGGGCGCCATGATCGGGGAAGGGACGAGTTACCCGGATCTGGTACATACGGATGAACTGACCACGGAGGAATATGGCGTAGGCTGCAGGAAGGGTTCTGATCTGGCTTCCTATATCAATTCCGTGTTCGCGCAGAGTTACGCGGACGGCTCCATGAAGGCGACGGCTGAGACATACGGCGTGCAGGAGGCTCTGGTGGAGCAGAAGGCGAGCGAATATACGGATAATGGTTCCGGTGATGTGGCATATATTCAGGGCAAGGGCACGCTGATTGTCGGCATCACGGAGTTTGAACCTATGGATTACAAGGATGATTCCGGCGAGTGGATCGGCTTCGATGCGGATATGGCGCGCATGGTTGCGGAGCAGCTCGGTGTGGAGGCGCAGTTTGTGGTGATTGACTGGGACAACAAGATTATGGAGCTGGAATCCAAAAACATCGATGTGGTTTGGAACGGCATGACATTGACGGACGAAGTCACAAACGCTATGGAGTGTACCAACGCATACTGCAACAACGCGCAGGTGATTGTGGTTCCCGGAAAGTGATGCGGGCGGTGCGGTAACTTGAAGATGCGGGCATTCTCCGCATTGATTTGAAATTTCAGGAGAGTAGGTCATGTTTTTAAGTGTAACACAATCGCTGCTGGATGGTCTGTTGACCACTTTTCAGATCTTTATTTTCACCCTGCTTTTTTCACTGCCGTTTGGGCTGGTTCTGTCTTTCGGCGCAATGAGCAGATGGAAAGCCCTGCGGGGGCTGATTCAGACGCTTGTGTGGATCATACGCGGTACGCCGCTGATGCTGCAGCTGATTATTATATTTTATGGTCCCGGACTGTGGCTTGGGCATAACATATGGAGTGGCAGCGAGGCGGGACGGATTACCGCCACGGTGGTGGCATTCAGTCTTAATTATGCCTGCTATTTTTCAGTGATCTTCCGGGGCGGGATCGAGGGCGTTCCCGCAGGTCAGCGGGAGGCGGGTGAAGTGCTTGGCATGACAAAGTGGCAGATTTTCTTTAAGGTTACGCTTCTGCAGATGGTGAAGCGCGTGGTGCCGCCCATGTCCAACGAGATCATTACGCTGGTGAAGGATACGTCCCTTGCGCGGATTATCGCGGCATATGAGCTCACCTTTGCGGGCTATTCCTTTATGAAGAGCAACGGGCTTACGTGGCCGCTCTTCTACACGGGTGTGTTTTACCTTTTGTTTGTGGGTATTTTGACGCTTTTATTTAACTATATCGAGCGCAGGCTGGACTATTTCCGATAAATGTTTCGGAATGAATGACTGATCCGGCGAAAAACGTTGCGTTACAAGTGCGAAATCGCAGAGACAAATTGGAAATTGGGTTTGCGGATTTTACGGAAAACGCTGCGACATGGAGGCAAAAATGGCGGTTTTAGAAGTGAAACATATCGGAAAACATTTCGACTCAACAAGAGTGCTCGACGATGTAAGTTTTGATCTGGAGGAGGGGAGCGCGCTGGCGATCATCGGTTCCTCCGGCTCGGGCAAGACAACGCTCCTGCGCTGTCTGAATTTTCTGGAGACGCCGGATCACGGTTCCATCACGGTGCGGGAAGAAACCCTGTTTGACGCGGATCATCCCGTCGCAGGGCAGGAGAAAGATCTGCGCACCAAAAGGCTGCATTTTGGCATGGTGTTTCAGGCGTTCCATCTGTTTCCACAATACACGGCGCTGGAAAATGTGACGCTGGCGGAGAAGCTTCTGGCGAAGGAACAGCCGGACTTTAAGCAGAAGAAAAAGGAAATTCTGGAGGAGATTGAGGCGCACGGGAAATCGCTTCTGGACCAGATGGGGCTTTCGGAGCGTATGGATCATTATCCACACCAGCTTTCCGGCGGGCAGCAGCAGAGAGTCGCTATTGCCAGAGCTTTGGCGCTTAAGCCGGATATCCTCTGTTTTGATGAGCCGACTTCTGCGCTCGACCCGGAACTGACGGGGGAGGTGCTCAAGGTCATCAGAGGGCTTGCCGAGCAGCATACGACCATGATTATCGTGACCCACGAGATGAGCTTCGCAAGGGATGTGGCGGATCAGATCATCTTTATGGACGAGGGCGTGATCGTGGAGCAGGGCGATGCCAGACAGGTGATCGACCATCCGCGGGAGGAGCGGACGAGACAGTTTCTTACAAAATATTGAAGAATAGGAGGGCTTGCCGGAGGGCAGGCTCTCTTTATTCTATAGGAAAGTGTGACAGCGTAAGCCACTGAAGGAGAATGTGAAGCATTCTCTGAATCGAGCGTGCCGATGCTCGATTTTTACTACCTTTTTTGAAGAAAGTAGTATAGATTTTGGACAGTATGCGTGATATGTTTGAGAAAGAAGGAAGACGTAAGTAACAGAAACGAATAAGGAGGAGATGGCATTCATCACCATTTTGCGCAATCTTTCCGATCTGGCAAGTCTGGGTCCCAATTTGGCAGTGGCAGTGTCCGGGACGCTGGCTCTCGGCGTTGCGCGGTAATGTTTACCCGGCGGATGAGCCTCCTGTGTTTTCCTGCGCGAACAGATCCTCACGGGTAATGTTTTTCAGCCATTTCCCATGGCGGTAATGCCGGATGACCCAGGGCCATTTCACAAACTCGTCGGTACAGAGCAGGAAATACACCCAGAGAACGGGGAGCTTAAACACGAAGGCGGCCAGAAAACCAAGCGGCACCGCATAAACCCACATGTCGATCACGTCGCAGATCAGGCCGAAGCGGCTGTCGCCGCCGGCGCGGAATACGCCCGCGATCAGCGTCGTGTTGACGGCGGCCCCCATAATATAGTAGGTGTTGATAAGCAGCATATATTTCAGATAGTGCATGGCTGTCTCGGAAAGCTTTGCGAAATGCAGCACAAAGGGAGTGGCGGCCAGCACCAGCACACCGCCGATGGCGCCGGTGATGACGGTCAGCTTCATCAGTTTGGAGGCATATGATTTCGCGCGCTCCATATCCCCCTCGCCCATCACGTTGCCCAACAGGATGCCGCCCGCGCTGGCGGTGCCGAAACAGAGCACGGTGCCGAAGTTTCTGACCACAACCACCAGGGAGTTGGCGGCTACCGCGTCGGAACCAAGATGCCCCAGTATGACGGAGTACATGGAGAAAGCCACGCTCCAGGCGATATCGTTGCACAGGGCAGGCAGGGAGAGCCTGACAAAATCCTGAAACAGCAGTTTGTTGTGAAGGAACATGTAGCTGAATTTCAGTTTGATATCCCGGCTGAATGCAGATACGACAATACAGCCCAGAAGCTCAAGGATGCGCGACAGGGCGGTGGCGATGGCCACGCCGGTGGCGCCCAGCTTCGGCGCGCCGAAAAGCCCGAAAATAAACACGGCGTTCAGGAAGATATTCAGGGTAAAGGCCATCACATTCAAAACCATACAGACGGTCACCCGTCCGATGCTCCGAAGAACCGCCAGATAGACTTCTATAATGCCCCAGCACAGATAGGTCACCGTCATCACGCGCAGATATCCGGCGCCGATGGCGATCAGCTCCGCGTCGTTGGTAAAAAGCTTCATCATCAACTCCGGCGCAAAAAAGGCAAATGCGGAAAAGCCACCGGAAATAATCAGCGAAAACCGCATGGCGATACCCTGAATGGCGCGGATCGGCTGCAGCTCTCCCTTACCCCAATACTGCGCGCTCAACATGGAGGCCCCGGTTCCCAGACCGTAATAAATCATAAAGAGGATATTGGCGTAGTTGGCGGCCAGCGATACGGCGGAGATGGCGGACTGTCCCACGTAGTTTAACATCACCACATCCGCGGAGCTCACGGCTGCGCTCAGGAGATTCTGAATCACAATCGGTATCACCAGCTTTATGATTTTATTGTAAAAATTGTCGTTGGAAATGGTCTTTTGCAAAGAAAAATCCTCCGTTTTTTGCGTAAAGTGATAACATATTAATACATTCTTTTTCTCATGTCAATCGGTTTATCAAACTTAAAAAATTTTTTGGTTTTCCAGAAATATTTCCTGCAAAACTACTTGTGTTTTTGGAGCAATGTGATAAAATCGTCCTCAATGGCTAGAGTGAAAAGAACTTCTAAAGCTCAGCAGCAGAGGCTGCTTCGCAAATCACTTTCACTCAGGAGAATGCCTGAAATGCGGCATTCTCCGCATCTGTAAGCGTAAGTTAGAGTTATGGAGGACATTATGGAAAAAGATATGACGAAAGGCAGTCCCATGAAGCTGATTCTGGGCTTTGCCGTGCCTCTTTTGTTCGGGCTTGTTTTTCAGCAGTTCTACAGCATGGTGGACGCGATCATCGTGGGGCATTATCTGGGCGTGGATGCGCTGGCGGCGGTGGGAGCCACAGGCTCCGTGAATTTTTTGATTATCGGCTTCTGTATGGGAATCTGCAGCGGCTTCGGCATTCCGATTGCGCAGGAGTTCGGGGCGAAGCATGAGGATGCGCTGCGCAGGTTTGTGGCCAACAGCGTGTGGCTGTCCGCGATTTTCGCGGTGGTCATTACGATTGCTGTTTCCCTTCTGTGTCGGCCGATTTTACGGCTGATGCGGACGCCGGACAACATCATTGACGGCTCCTACAACTACATCATTATTATTTTTCTGGGCATACCCGTGGTGTTCCTCTACAATATGACGGCGGCCATTCTTCGATCGCTGGGGGACAGCAGGACGCCGGTGGTGTTTCTGGTGACGGCTGCGATTTTGAATATTTTTCTCGATGTGTTCTGTATTGTAGTCATCCCTATGGGGGTGGCCGGTGCGGCGGTGGCTACGGTAGTGTCCCAGGCCATAGCGGGCTTTGCCTGCCTGATTTATATGCGAAAGAAGTTTTCGATTCTGACGCTCTCGCAGGATGAGAGAAAATGGAACAGGGATTATGCGGCGAAGCTTTGCAATATGGGCATTCCCATGGGATTACAGTATTCGATCACAGCCATCGGCAGCGTGATTTTGCAGAGCGCGGTGAACGGCATCGACTCCAACGCAGTGGCGGCGGTCACGGCCGGAGGCAAGGTGAGTATGCTTCTGGTCTGCCCCTTTGATGCGATGGGTTCCACCATGGCGACCTACGGTGGCCAGAATGTGGGCGCGGGCGACCTGGAGCGTGTGGACAGGGGACTTAAGAGCTGTTGTCTGCTGGGGCTGATTTATTCCCTGATTGCGCTGGGAGGCGTGTATCTGTTCGGCAAGCAGCTCCTTCTGTTATTTCTGGATGCGGGGGAGACGCAGATCATCGGTAATGCCTACTCGTTCATTCAGATCAGCGCCCTGTTCTATTTCCCGCTGGCGCTTGTGAACATTGTCCGCTTTTTGATTCAGGGAATGGGGTTTAGCAGGCTGGCGGTTTTTGCGGGAGCTTTTGAGATGCTGGCGAGGGCGCTTGCGGGATTTCTGCTGGTGCCGCATTTTGGATTCAGCGCGGTGCGGTTTGCGAATCCGCTGGCATGGATTTTTGCAGATATCTTTTTGATTCCGGCCTTTTTCTTTGTGCGGAAGAAAATGGAGAAGCTGTTAAACGGGCAGCGGGCGAATACATAATTGCCTTGACTTGCAGACACGGTAAAATGATTTGACAGAGGAAAGGGTAATTTAGAGAAGAAGCTATGAGTGTGACGATTTTTACTATGACCCACAAAAAGTTTCCCACGCCGGGAGACCTGATCTATGTGCCCCTGCAGGTGGGGCGTGCCGGAGCTGAAGACCTAGGATATATCGGAGATGACGCGGGTGTCAGTATCTCGGAGAAGAACTGCTACTACGGAGAATTGACGGGCGTTTACTGGGTCTGGAAAAATATAAAAACATCTGATTATGTGGGGATCTGTCACTACCGCCGGTATTTCTGCACGGAGGAGGGGCGGATTCTTACAGGGAAGGAATATGAAGAAATCCTCTCGGAATACGATATCATCACTTCTAAGCTGCTGAAGTTGAATTTTGCTTACTATGACGGGTATGCCGCAAATTATAACCGGCATGATCTGGAGGCGGTGGAAGAGGTGATCCGGCAGGATTATCCTGATTATTACGAAACGTTTGAGAAATTGGTGCACGACAAGAACACTTACTTTGGCAATATGATGGTTTGCAGGAAGGAGATTTACGACGCCTACTGTGAGTGGCTTTTCGGGATTTTTGAGAAGGCGGAGGACAAAATCGACGCTTCCGGGTACGACGACTACCACAAGCGTGTCTACGGCTTTATCTCGGAGTTTCTGCTCTATGTCTGGACGCAGGTGCAGGGGCTTAGCGTTTATGAGTGTAAGGTGGGGATGACTGATGAGAAGCGTGAGACGGCCGAGATCAAGGAGAGACTGGCGGAGTATTTTGCCGGGAGGGACATTGCCGGGGCGAAGGCGTATATGCTGGCCTGTCTTGAGAAACGGCCGGATGTGCTGATGGAAGCCTCTGACATTACGGGAGAGTTAAGGATGTCCATGCAGGTCATTGCGGTATGTGAACTGGAGCAGCAGGCTTACGGCAGCAGCACCATCGACCGCATACAGGATTTTGGGGCGCTGATGGCGCATTTTCAGAAGCTGAATGACATGATTCAGGCATGGAAAGAGGGAGAATGCAAAATGTCTCCCTCTGAAGTAGAGTTTTATCTGAAAAAGGAAAGTATTACCGATATTGCATTGGAAGCCTCAGCGCGGCTGTTTTATCCGGCAGAGGAGGCTTGTGAGATTGCGGAGGCTGTGAAAGCCTACAGGGGTTAGGCGGCATTGGATTTCACGGCCGATGCCCCGGCTGCATGCCGGAGATTTCCCTGAATTTTTTGGAGAGGTGAAACTCGGAATAGCCGGTCTTTTCGGAGAGGCGTTGGCAGAATATCCTGAAAGCCATCCGATGGTTAAAGATGAACTGCCACGCCGCCTGGGAATACGAATCACATAATCAGGGCTGCCTGGGCAGCGTCACAAACCCCTCGTCCCAATACATATAATACAGCCCCATTTCTTTCGTGTAGCCGAAAATGAAGGAGAGCGGCTGCGAGACGGGATTTCCGTCACTGTCTGTTCCTTCTCCGAACTCCGTGAACAGCACGGCTATCGCGGGGACGCCGCCATCCGGGGCGTCGGCGTGATACAGCGCGTAAGTGTTTTCCATATAGCCGTTGTCGTTTATATTTTCCAGCTCATCATTGATGACATCACCGTAATCTTTCCCGTCAATATAAAAAGCATAGCTGCTTTCTCCGGTTTCCGGGTCAACGACCTGACCGTAGAAGGCGAGCCCTTCTTCCGTGCCGTCCCCGTCCAGGTCAAAATAGCAGTCGGGCGTGCCGTCCACAATGGGCTCAAAGGTTTCCGGGTCGGATTTGTAGATATAGTAGCGCTCATCCACAAAATTGCCGTTGTATCGGTAGTCCTCTTTTAATCCCAGCTCATACGCCTTTTCGTAGGGCAGCATAAAAGCAATCTCTCCGGAGGCATAAGGACCGAGTACATAGGGGGCAGCTAAAAAGCTGATGCCGCTCCGGGTAAACACCCAGTTGTCCCCGTCAAACAGCGCGCTGTCCAGATCATCTTTGGAAGGGGGGCCGAACAGCTTATCCTTATAGGCGGGCGACTCCGCCAGATTGATCATGTAATCCAGAACAGTGGCGTGAAAGGCTTCGTAGTCGCCTGCAATCTCATCAAAGGAGAGAAGCTCGCCCGTTTTTGCACTGTAGTTTCTGCCGCCGGAGCCGTAGTTGCCGTGGGCGCCGCCGGTGAAATCGTAAAGGGTGATCTGGAAGGAGATCACGGCGTCGTCCATGCGGGTCACTTTCACACTGATATCCGTACTGTAGCCGAGAAAGTCCCAGCCGTCTTCCCCGAGGCTTGCCGCATAATCTTCCCGTGCCATTTCCACAGTCCCGTTGTTGCCCGTGGAAAAGGTCTTATAGTATTCTTCCAGATCGGCGTTGATTTTCTCCGCGATATCCTCTGCACCCTTAATGCTCACCACAGGCATCTGCACACTGTTTGTGCAAATCACCGTGCCGTCGTCGCTTTTAATTTCGTCAATAGATTTCTCGAAAGTGACGGAGACGGGATTATCCTCGTCTCCCTGCTGTCCGCTGTCGGAAATATCGGATATAACATCTGTGTCGGAATCATCGGCAGTATTCTCGGCAGTGTCTCCTGCCTGCGAAGCATCCTGCTGATTTTCAGTCTCTGCCCCGGCGGAATCTCCGTCATCGGAAATCGGTGAAATTTCCAGCCCGGTGTCCGAATCGGAATTGTTTTTTGTGCCGCACGCGCTCAGACCCGCTGAGAGTAAGGCGGCGGTGAGCAGGATGAGTAAACTTTTCTGTCTCATAATTCAAATCTCCTTCTTTTTCACATCAAAAATCTGTAAATCATGATATCTTCATATCCGCAAAAGTTCCGGCTCTCTTTGTGTCACAAAGGACTCCAGCGTATTTTTATCAACCAGGGAAGGCATTACGCCTTCTCTTTTGATCGCAAAGCCGGCCGCATAGGAGGCGATCCGGATGGCTGTGTGCAGGGGGCGTCCCTCCAACAGATAGGAGGCGAGCGCGCTGATAAACGCGTCCGCCGCGCCCGAAGCGTCCACCATATCGGAGGGAACGGCAGGGAAATATCCGGCCTCCCGTGCAGTCTTTACAAAACACCCTTCGGCGCCAAGCGTTACGATGACGGTGCCGACGCCGGCATTCATAAGTTGTGCCGCCTGAGATTCCAGATCATCGGCGGCAGGGCAGATGGCGTTGATTTCCGCCCGGTTGGGAACGATAATGTCCACATTGCGAAGAAGGTCTACGGGCAGTTCGCCGCATGCCACCGGTTTCAGGATCGTCTGCGCGCCGTGCTCTTTCGCAATCCGGCATACTTCCGACACGGTTTCCATGGGGATTTCCGTCTGCACGAGGCAGAAGGCGGTATTTTCAAATACACGCTCGGATTCTCGGATATCCTCGGGCAGAAGCGCATTGTTGGCTCCTGACAGGATGGAAATCATGGAATCTCCGTCACGCTGTACAAAAATATATGCCTGACCTGTCTTGTATCCGGGACAGCGTTTCACGCCGACGGAATCTATGCCTGCCATATTTAGCGCCCGGTAGACAGTGTCGGAATCCACGTCGTTTCCCAAACGTCCGATCACGGAAACACGCTGCCCAAGCTTTGCGGCGCCGATGGCCTGATTGACCGCCTTGCCGCCTACATAGGATGCGGACAGAGAGGAACTGACGGTCATGCCGGTTCGGGGCAGCGCATCCATCTTGAGATAATTGTCGATATTGATGCTGCCCACGACCGTGATCTTTCTGGAGCGGCTGTCAAGCGGGATACCCACGGTGCTTTCGCTGTCCAACAGCGCTGTTTTGTGGAAAGCGGGCGGGGAAGTCTCCCCCCGTTCAATTTCACCAATCAGCCTTTTGCACAGATATTCCCCGTAAGCGTAATGAGGGATCGTAAAAGTGGAAAGCTGCCGCAGTACATCCGGTGTCATGGACTCATCGCGCAGGGAGACGAGGGATACGTCGTAGGGAAGCTCGTAGCGCAGTTTTCTGACGGCGTCATACAGCCTTGCCGCCGTTTCATAGTGGGCGCTGACAACGCCGGTAATTGCGTGAGACGCGATTTTTTGCATCAACTGGTTTTCGATCTGATTGAAAACCAATTCCTCCTCGGGCGGTATGTGGTTTTCAATCAGACATCTCTGATAGCCTGCAGTGAAAGCTTCTCTTCCGGGAATCGGAGCCTTGACGCAGGCGATGGCCGTATGCCCGGCGGCAACCAGTGTCTGCGCGGCCTGTCGGCCCAGCTCTTCATAATCTATATTGACAGCATCCCCATATTCCGAATGAAAAATAACAGTGGGAATATTTTGTTTTTCAAGCAGCGGCAGATTTTTTTCACTGTCCTTATTGACAAATTCCCAGATCAGTCCATCCACGTGATGGGAGCAGAGGACGGAAAGGTTTTGCGTCTCCCGCTCAAGGTCATCGCCGCTCTCCCGCAGCAGAATGGTGTATCCGGCGTCCTGTGCTGCCCGCAGAATGCCGTCCAAAGTCAGATTCATGGTGATTGCGGAGCGGAACACAACGCCCAGCGTCAATGTCGTTGTTCCTTTCTCGATCAGGGAAGAGTAGGACTGATAATTGTACTGCTTTGCAATCCGCAGTACGCGCTCTCTCGTGGTGGGACTGATGCTGCTGTCCTTGTTATTCATAATTTTGGAAACTGTGGACGCCGAAACCCCGGCCAGCTCCGCAAGCTCGCGTATATTCATGCCACCCCTCCTAACCGTGTGGAATCCCTGATGAAACCGTTATAGAGTCCATTATAAGGGAAAAGAGGAAAAAAGAAAAGGGTGTGGGAGGAGGAGCCACAAAGGTAATTTATGTAAAATGTACAAAAACTGTTGACAATATGGTGCCGCAATGGTATCTTGTGTATAAGAAAACTGTTTCGGAAAATATTTTCCTCAAGGAGAAAACATGAACATATTGAATATTGGATCACTGAATATTGACAAAACGTACAGCGTAGAGCACTACGCGGAAGCGGGAGAAACCATTCAGGCGAAGGCCTACGGTGAGTTTTGCGGGGGAAAGGGGCTGAACCAATCAATTGCCCTTGCCAGAGCGGGCGCGCAGGTTTTTCATGCGGGCTGTGTGGGGCCTGACGGCGGCATCCTGCTGGATGCGCTGGCCGCGGCGGGCGTGAGGACGGAGCTGATCCGGGAAAGCACAGAACCGTCCGGCCATGCAGTCATTCAGGTGAATCCCGAGGGGCAGAATAAAATCACCATCTTCGGAGGCGCGAACAGAAATGTCACTCCTGCGTACATAGACGAAGTCCTGACACACTTTGGGCCGGGGGATATACTCCTTTTGCAGAATGAGATTTCCAATGTGCCCTACGCCATAGAGAAGGGAAGGGAAAAGGGAATGACGGTAGTTTTTAATCCTTCCCCCATAAACGGCGACTTGGAGCGCTGTGATCTCCGGCTGGTGGATTATCTGATTCTCAACGAGGTGGAGGGAAGGCGGCTTGCGGGCACGGACGCAGAGGGCGCAGAGGGGGTTGTGGAAAAGCTGGGAGTGAAATATCCCCGGGCGATTCTGGTGTTGACGCTGGGCAGCAGAGGTTCCTGCTACGCGGATGGGAAAGTGATTTTTTATCAGGCAATTTTTCCGGCCAAGGCAGTAGATACCACCGGCGCGGGAGATACTTTTACAGGATATTTTCTGGCCGGGATCGCGGCGGGCAGAGCGCCGGCGGAGGCGATGGAATACGCAGCCATGGCGAGCGCTATTTCCGTTTCCCGGCACGGGGCGGCGCCGGGCATCCCGAACTGTGATGAGGTTTGTCTGGAGTTGGCGCAGTGGAGGAAAAATTCGGAAAATGAGAAAGGAGAGAAGAAAGTCAGATGAGACACGCATGGGAGTACGATTATGAAATGTTCTGCGAGGCGGTGCCTGTGAAGGACAGGACTGATCTGATTCAGTGGGACGGGCTGCTGGAGGGGAAAATGTTGGAGGAGGCGGCGCAGATGCTGGAGAACGGTAAGGGCGCGTGGAAAAAGCCCCTGCCGGAATCCAAAGCGCCCTACTCGAAAATGCTGGGCGCGATCTCCAGTATGCAGCATATGGGTTACGACGTGGAGGAGGCAGAACGGCTGATCCCGGAAGCTTTTGACGCCATTGAAAAAGAGGAGCTGATCCGGCTGCAGATCATCAACGCCAGAGTGTTTAAGGCGCTGGCGGAGGCGAAAAAAATCCCCGATCATCCCTACTGGAATTACACGGTCTATGAGAGCTTTGAACAGTATGAAAAGGCGGTGGAGCTGCCGGCCTGCCACGATTACCGCCTGCCGGACAGAGAGCGGCTCTTTGATCAGATTCACGGCGGATGGCTGGGGGAGATCATCGGCTCGGCGCTGGGGACGGCCGTGGAGGGCTTCAAATCATCGAGAATCTGGGAGGTATTCGGTGAAATTACCGACTATGTGAAACCGCCGGAGACTTTAAACGACGACATTACCTTTGAACTGGCGCTTTTGGACGCTTTCTGCGACAAGGGCTTCGAGATCACCTCGGAGGATATCGCGGACCGCTGGGTAGGTTACATCCCTTTCGCCTACACCGCGGAGGAGGTGGCGTTAAACCATCTGCGTCAGGGAATTTATCCGCCGGAGAGCGGCTATCTGGCCAATCCCTATCGGGAAATGATCGGCGCCGCCATGCGTGCGGCAGTATGCGGCGCGCTGGCGCCGGGCAATCCCCGGAAAGCGGCAGAGCTGGCATGGAAAGATGGGAGGATATCTCATCACAACAACGGTATTCTGGCGGAGGTATTTAATGCCGTGCTCGTCTCCATGGCCTATGTGGAGACGGATATGCGGGTGGTTCTCGATCAGGCAGTCCGGGCGGTTCCGAAGGACAGCGAGCTGTACGCGGTTCTGGAGTTCGCGTACAAGGCCTGCGAAGTGGCGGAGGATTACAGACAGGCATGCAGAATCTGCGAGGAAAAATACAAAGAATATAACTGGGTACATACTTACCCGAATCTCGCGGCGGAGGTTGTGGCAGTCTACTTTGCGGGAAACGACTTCCAAAAGGCAATGACGGTATTAATGATGGCGGGGCAGGATAATGACTGTACCGGCGGTCCCATCGGACATGCATACGGTGTTATGCTGGGCGCGGGCGCGTTGGACAAAAAGTTTACGGAGCCTTTGAAGGATCAGCTTGACACTTATGTCAGAACGATGGAGAGCCAGTCGATCACATCTTTATCGGAAAAGACAATGAACGCCGTCATTCAATATACAGAAACTAATTAAACAAAGGAGGAAGAGATTGGGAAATAAGTCTGATTACCGTATTACTCAATCGGAAATTTGTGCAGAAGCGTCACAAATTTCCATGATCGCAGAACCGAATTTGAAATTCGGTTCGCGGTACCTCAGCTTAACGCTTCGGAATGGAGGAAATTTATGAAAAAGAAAAGATTCACTGCAGTTTTACTGGCTATGACGCTGGTGGCCGGATGTCTGGCCGGATGCGGTTCCAAGCCGGCGATTCCCGAGGAGCCTGTTCTCGTCTCGGAGGTGGCGGAAAAGACGGATACAGAGCCGGCTGCACAGCCCGAGGTTACTGAAACGGATTCGGTTTCCGAGAGTGCGGAAAAGACAATCGGTCTTCTGGTGCCTGCCACGGTGGGCGATCCCTTTATCGCTCTTTCCATCAAGGGGCTTGACCGGCTGGCTGCGGAGCAGGGCGCAACGCTGCGGACGGTGGAGACGTTAGACAGCGCGGAGTATGAGGATCAGGTTCGGGCGATGGCGGATATGGGGGCGAATCCGGTGTACCTGATGTGGGGAGATTTATCCGAGATCGCGCTCCGGCTTGCACCGGAATACCCGGACACGAATTTCGTGCTCTGCGACGTGGATATGGAAACAGACGAGCCAAATGTCAGCTCTGTGTCTGTCGATCCTTCCGAGGCTGCGTTCATAGCAGGAATTGTGGCGGCCAACACGACGGAGAAGAAAAAGGTCGGGTTTATTGCTCATGCCGACCGGCCCGTCAGCAGAAAATTCCGGGACGGGTATATCAATGGCGTGCACTATGCGGATCCTTCCGTGGAGGTAGCGGTGGCCTATGTGGGTGACGACCAGGATCCTGTCAAGGGGCAGGAAGTGGCGAAGCTGATGATCCAGAATGAGGGCGTGGATTTGATTTTCCAGTCCGCTTCCCAGAGTGGCCTTGGCGTAATTTCCGGCTGTGAGGAGATGGGGATCAAGTGCATCGGCAGCGACGACTATCAGGGCGATGTCAGCGACTGTGTGATCTGGTCGGCTTTAAAGCCCATCGACGAGGCGCTGTACATGGAGGGTGACGCCTCCTTCAAGGGAACCTTTGAGAGCGGGGACAAGGTGTACGGTCTGTCTTACGGGTTGTCGCTGTATACGGACATTGAGTTTAACAATCTGACGGCTGAGCTTCAGAAAACCGTGACGGACGTGATAGACGGCATTAATGCGGGAGAGATCGATGTCACGGCGGATAAGGCGGAATAAGTTCTGTTTTACGCGGGGGAATGCCTGAAATATGGCATTCTCCGCACAAACGAGGAGGTATTTTGTTATGGAAAATATGATTCTGGAGGCAAGGCATATCTCTAAATATTTTGGCAGCCTCACCGCCAACGACGACGTCAGTCTCAGCGTGAGACGGGGCACGGTTCATGCCATCATCGGTGAGAACGGCGCGGGCAAGAGCACTCTGATGAATGTAATCTCCGGGATCTATAAGCCCAACCGCGGTGAGATCTATGTGGAGGGAAAACAGGTCGTTTTCCGAAATCCAAACGATGCGACGAAATGCGGAATCGGTATGGTGCATCAGGAGTTTATGTTGTTTCCTGAACTGACGGTGCTGGAAAATCTGATGATGGGGTTTGAGACGAAAAAGTACGGAGGATTTCTGGACAAGAAGCGGGCGGCGAAGGATATCTCGGAGATTGCAGAAAAATACGGTTTTTCCATTCCGCTGGAAAAACGAGTGTCGGAGCTTCCCGTGTCGCTTCTGCAGCAGGTGGAGATCGTCAAGGTGCTCTATAAGGGCGCGGAGATTATTATTCTGGACGAGCCCACCTCCGTGCTGACACCGCAGGGAATTGAGGGGCTGTTCCGCGCCATCCGCTATTTGACAGAGCAGGGGAAAACGGTGATCCTGATTACCCACAAGCTGAAGGAAGTGATGGAGATTTCGGATTACATCACAGTGCTGAAAAACGGGGTGGTGACCGGGAATCTGCGGCCGGAGGAGACGGACGAGCACGGGCTTGCCAACCTGATGGTGGGCCGACAGGTGCTTTTTAATACGAAGAAGGCGGAGAAGGAGATCGGGGAACCGGTTCTCACCGTCGATCACCTGACTGCCCTCGGAAGCGACGGCACAAAGAAGGTGAAGGATGTGTCCTTCTGTGTCCGAAGAGGAGAAATTCTTGGTATTGCCGGTGTGGCGGGATCCGGGCAGGGAGAGCTGATCGAGTCGGTCTTTGGCCTGCGCACGCCTTTTGGCGGCGTCATCACCTACAAGGGCGAGGATATTACCACGGCAACGCCGAGACAGAAACGGGAAAAGCGGATCGGGTATGTGCCCCAGGACCGCATTTCTACAGGCTGTAATGTGAGCGGGAGCCTGATTGAAAATTGCATCATGGGATATCATGTGGCCCACAAATTCAAAATTCCCTGGCTGGTTGACAGGGAGGAGGCGGCGGCTTTCACCAAGGCCGTGGTGGAGAATTATCAGGTAAAAGTGCAGGATATTCACAATAAGATCGGTGACCTGTCGGGAGGCAATATTCAGAAAACCATTGTGGGACGGGAGTTTGCCCAGAACAACGACCTGCTCATCATCGAAGATCCAACCCGGGGTATCGACGTGGGCGCGATTGAATTTATCTGGCAGAAGATCATAGACGCCGCGGAACAGGGCGTATCGGTGCTGTTAGTCAGCCATGAGCTGGGGGAAGTTATGGAGCTTTCGGATCGGATTCTCGTCATGTACAATGGCGGGATTGCCGCCGATTTGGAAAATACGCCGGAGCTTTCGGAAAAGACTGTCGGCCTGTATATGCTGGGAGGCGAGTGTGAGAAGAATTTCTAATCACTTGCAGCAAAGGCTGCATCGCAAAGTCAGCATAGCTGACTTGGAAATTCTAAGTCTCGCGCAGGAGAATGCCTGGAAAGAGGCATTCTCCGCATTAATCTGAGTCCCGGCAGAGCTGTGACATGGAGGGTTATATGAAATTAAAATGGAAGCTGACATTGTCGGCAAAATTGGAAATATTGAAATATGCGGCGGCCGTGATTCTGGTCATGGTGATCGGGGCGCTTATCATTTTCTCACAGGGAAACAGTCCCGTGGAGGCTTTTCGGGCGATGATCATCGGCTCGGTGGGGAGTCCCGCCGCCATCGGCACCACCATCCGCTGGGCAACGCCCAGCATCATAACGGGCATAGCTGCCGTGGTGGCTTTTAAATCGGGGATCTGGAACTGCGGGATTGAGGGACAGATGTACTTCGGCGCTTTTGCGGCGGCGATTGCAGGCTCGGCCCTTTCCCTGCCCCGGTTTTTACATATCCCGGTCTGCCTGTTGATCGGTGGTTTGGCGGGTATGGCCTTCGCGTTTATCCCGGCGATTCTGAAATTGAAGCTGCAGGTCAATGAGCTGATCTGTACCCTGATGTTAAACTATGCGGCGAATCTTTTTACGGAGTATCTGGTTTTCAAGTATATGGGATTTGACGCTTCGGAACTGGCGGATGCCATCGCTACGCCGGACATGCTGCCAAGCGCAAGACTTTCCGTCATCATACCGAAGACGAGCGCTACCACGGCATTCTTTTTCGCCATCGGCATTGCGGTGGTCATCCATCTGCTCTACCGCTATACGGTGAAGGGCTACGAGCTGAAACAGGTGGGAGAGAACCTGCGGTTTTCCCGGTACGGCGGCATCAATTACAAGAGGACTTTTATTATGATCTTTCTGCTCAGCGGCTTTATCAGCGGCGTGTGCGGCGGCACGGAGATGACGGGCGCTTTCGGCAAGTTCCGTCCCGCCTTTGCGCTGAATCTTGGCTGGGATGGCGTGATGATCGCTTCCATCGCGAAGAACAATCCGTTGGCGGTGGTGCTGATCTCCATCGTCTGGGGGATGCTAAAAGCCGGTTCCTTCCAGATGGAGCGGACGACTTCCACCAATCGGCTGGTTGTCATGGTACTCCAGTCCGTGTTCGTGCTGCTCGTTGCCATAGACTATGAAGCGCTGTATGGACGGCTGAAAGAAAGACGACAGATACGCAGGCTGCGCGTACAGAGAGAGGAGGCGTAACGCATATGCTGCAATTATTATTCAGCGTTTCCACGCTGTCGGCAATGGTCCGCATGTCCGCACCGATCGCTTTTGCGGCGGTGGGAAGCGCCTACGGCCATAAGGCGAAAATTTTCAACATCGGTCTGGAAAGTTATGTGCTCACCAGCGCGTTCTTTGCCACCTGGGGGAGTTATCTGTTTGAGAGCGCCCTGATGGGACTGCTTTTCGGCATTGTTTCAGGCGTGGTAATGTCCGCTGTTTTCGGGATTTTTGTCCTGCACTTTAAATCCGACCCCATTGTGATCGGCATAGCCATGAATCTGAGCGCATGGGGATTTACCACGCTTTTGATGTACAATATTTTTCACACAAGAGGCTCCGTTATGGATTCCAGAATCAAGAGTTTCGGTACCGTACACCTTCCGCTTCTGGATCGGATTCCTTTTGTGGGTGAGATTTTAAACAACCAGAACATTCTCGTATACGCCGCCTTTCTGTCGGTTATTCTGGCGCAGGTCGTGATGTACAGGACGCCCTTCGGGCTGCGGATCCGCGGCGTGGGAAACAATGAGGAGGCGATGCAGTCCTCCGGCGTTTCCGTGCTGAAATACAAGTGGGCGTCCCTGATTGTCACGGGCGTACTGACGGGCGCGGCCGGAACCTGCCTGCCGCTCTGCGGGATCTCCATGTTTACGGAAAACATGTCTGCCGGGAAAGGCTTCCTTGCGGTTTCGGCGGCGAGAATCGGCAAGGGCGATCCGTTGAAATCTTTCCTTGCCTGCCTGATCTTTGCCTTCGCGGACGCGCTTTCCGTGGGACTGCAAGGATTCAGCATTCCCTCCCAGCTTGTGCTGACGGCGCCCTATATCATCACGGTGCTTGTGATGTGCCTGACCAATCTGGGCGAGCTGAGAAAGGAGAGCGTATGATTATCCGTGCGGCAGCGATCAGTGAATTTGAATTTGCACATTATGGAATTTATTATAATATGCCAAAGGACGGGGAGCGCGTCATGCACAGCAGGACCGCCTCTTATGAGGATCACATGACCCGTCTGCCGCTGCTCGATACATCGGCGCATCTGGGGTATACCGTGGGGCAGTCCGCGCCCTACACCCTGCATTCCATGGAGAAACACGCACACACCATGGAGGCGGTTTTCTGCGCGGCGGCGCCTATCGTCCTATGTGTTGCCGTATCCCGTGGGAGCCTGCCGCCGCAGGCGGAGGATGTGCGTGCGGTGATTTTGAAACCGGGAGATGTGGCAGTCCTGAACAGGGGAATCTGGCATGACGCCTGCCACGGTCTTGGCAGACAGACGGCTTACTATTACCTCGCCTCCCGCGGGGAAGCGCCTGCGGAGTGGGTGGAGGTGGAAGGGGAGGTTGTGGTGGAGACGGATACGTTTTATAACGGACTTTGACGGATTTCCCTGTTGAGTGTGGAGCCGCCCCGTGTTAAGATAGAAATTAATACACGGGGCGTTCTTTGTGCGCATTGGCAGAGGCGGAGGGTTTTGCGGCGGACAGTGTGGATGCTGACCCGTATATGTGTATCATAAAAACAGTATGACATATGTGTCAGAAAACGGAGGGCGAAATGAATTATCAGGAGGCATACACAAAACTGGAGAAATACGGGCAGCTTCATGTGCTGAAATACTATGATGAGTTAGGAGAGGAAGAGAAGGAGACACTGCTTGCCCAGATCGAGCAGACGGATTTTGAGGTGCTGTCGCTGTGCGAACAGAAGGAGAGCTTAAATCTCAGAGGGAAGATCGAGCCCATTGCGGTGATGCAGCTTCCCGAGATTGCGGAGAAAAAGGAAGAATATACAAAGACAGGCCTAGAGGCGATCCGGGCGGGAAAAGTAGGCGCGGTGCTTCTGGCTGGCGGCATGGGCACAAGACTCGGCTCCGACGCGCCGAAAGGCGTTTACAATATCGGACTGACAAAGGATGTCTTTATCTTCCAGCGTCTGATCGAGAATCTGATGGACGTGGTGGATCAGGCGGGGACGTGGGTGCCTCTCTATGTGATGACCAGTGACAAAAATCATGACGCGACTGTCAGTTTCTTTGAGGAAAAGAAGTTTTTCGGCTACAATGCGGACTATGTGACCTTCTTTATGCAGGATATGGCTCCGGCATCCGATTATGATGGCAAGGTATACATGGAGGCGAAAAACAAAATGTCCACTTCCCCCAACGGCAACGGCGGCTGGTTCCTTTCCATGGTGAAATGGGGCGTGGCGGAGAAAATGCGGCAGGCGGGCGTGGAGTGGCTGAATGTGTTCTCGGTGGACAATGTGCTGCAGCGTATTGCCGACCCCTGCTTTGTGGGTGCGACGATCGCGACGGACAGCGCGGTAGGCGCGAAGGTGGTGGCGAAGAACGCGCCGGACGAAAAGGTGGGCGCGATGTGTCTGGAGGATGGCAGACCGTCCATCGTGGAATACTATGATATGACACCTGAGCTGATGGAGGCGAAGCTTGCTGATGGAACGCCGGCTTATCATTTCGGCGTGATCTTAAACTACCTGTTCCGGGTGAAGGATTTGGAGGAGATCGTGGCGCGGAAACTCCCGCTCCATATCGTGGAGAAGAAGATTTCTTATCTGGATGAAAAGGGAGAGCCGGTGAAGCCGGAAGAACCAAACGGCTACAAGTTCGAGCAGCTTGTGCTCGACATGATACACGAGCTGGATTCCTGCCTGCCCTACGAGGTGGTTCGGAATAAGGAGTTTGCGCCGATCAAGAACAGGACGGGGATTGATTCGGTGGAGAGCGCTCGGGAGCTTTGCAGAGAGAATGGGATTGAGTTATAGGGAACTGTGTAAACGTAAGGGTAATGAGGCGCTTTTGCGAAACTGGAGCAGATATGCGAAAAGTACAATTCTTGTCAAAGCAGTTAACAAAATGACAGCTTTGCACAACATTACTGTATTGAATATACAGGGAGAACAATGTAAACTATAATTACATTACAAACAAAAATCACAGTTTCCGAAAAGAAAGGCAGGGTGCGGTTATGGCAATTTTGGTGACAGGCGGCGCGGGGTATATCGGTTCCCACACGGTGGTGGAATTACAGAACGCCGGCTATGACGTGGTGGTCGTGGACAATCTGACGAACTCCAGCGAAAAGTCTCTTGAGAGAGTGGAGAAGATTACGGGAAAGCCCGTGAAGTTTTATAAGGCAGATATTTTGGACAGGGACGCTTTGGAGCAGGTATTTGCGAAGGAGCAGATCGACTCCTGCATTCATTTCGCGGGGCTTAAGGCGGTCGGCGAGTCTGTGCAGAAGCCTTGGGAATACTACGAGAACAATATTGCCGGCACACTGACGCTGGTGGATGTAATGAGAAAGCACAATGTGAAGAATATCATTTTTTCCTCCTCAGCGACGGTTTACGGCGATCCGGCGATGATTCCGATCACGGAGGAGTGCCCGAAAGGACAGTGCACCAACCCTTACGGCTGGACGAAATCCATGCTGGAGCAGATTCTCATGGATATCCAGAAGGCGGATCCCGAGTGGAACGTAATCCTGCTTCGTTACTTTAACCCTATCGGCGCCCATAAGAGCGGCACCATGGGCGAGAACCCCAACGGCATCCCCAACAACCTGATGCCCTACATCACGCAGGTTGCGGTGGGCAAGCTGAAAGAGCTGGGCGTTTTCGGAAACGACTACGACACGCCGGATGGAACTGGCGTGCGCGACTATATCCATGTGGTAGACTTGGCGGTCGGTCACGTGAAAGCGCTGAAAAAGATCGAGGAAAAAGCGGGACTGTGTATTTACAATCTGGGAACCGGCGTGGGCTACAGCGTGCTTGATATCGTGAAGAATTTCGAGGAAGCTACCGGCGTGAAGATTCCTTATGTAATCAAGGAGAGAAGAGCGGGCGATATCGCGACCTGCTACTCCAACGCGGATAAGGCGAAGCGGGAGCTCGGCTGGGAGGCGCAGTACGGCATCAAGGAGATGTGCGCGGATTCCTGGAGATGGCAGAGCAATAACCCGAACGGGTATGAGGATTAATATGGTATCTGATTGAAGCAGAAAGCGGGCGCAAACCCCGCTCTTCTGTATATGGAGGTTAACCCCGGTACTTTCCGGGGAGGGGCGGTCTTTCTGGTTATATCTGCCTGGTACTTGCAAAGGAAAGGAGTATTCTACTTGGCACAGGGCTTATTATGGCGACTCCTGTCATGCCACATACAGATACATGAAAATAAAGTGGCAAATACTTCCGCCCATCACAAACAGATGGAAAATTTCGTGGGAGCCGAAATTCTTGTGTTTCGCGTTAAAGATGGGGAGTTTCAGCGCGTAGATCACGCCGCCCACCGTGTAGAAAATGCCGCCTGCGAGAAGCCACAGAAAGGCGCTTCTGGAAAGGGTGTCCCAAAGAGTGCCGAAAACGGCGAGGCATGCCCAGCCCATTGCGATGTACAGGATGGATGAAAACCACTTCGGGCAGGTGATCCAGCACATTTTAATCACCATACCTACAATGGCGATGCCCCAGACTGCGGCGAGGAGCATATACCCGCGGCGGTCACCGAGGATCACCAGACAGACCGGGGTGTAGGAACCGGCGATCAGAACGAAAATCATCATGTGGTCCAGTTTGCGGAATACTTTCAAAATGCTGTCCTTTACGGTGACGCTGTGGTAGAGCGCGCTTGCGCCGTAGAGGGCAACCATGCTGCATATAAATACGGCAAGCGCGATAAAGACGATGCGGTCTGCGTCCGTAGCGGCTTTCACCATAAGCGGCGTCGCTGCGATAATTGCCATCATCATGCCGATAAAATGGGTGATGGCGCTTCCGGGTTCACGAATGGTAATCTGCATAAAATCAACTCCTTCAAAGAACATATTCACATCAAAACTCTGATATGTGGTTTTAAAAACTACGTGTAATATACTATGATACTACTACTTAATATGTGCAAAGTCAATCTCTTTATACACAAAATTTTATGCAGATTTCTTTTTGTTTTGGAAATATTGACGAAGGCAGGGAGAAAGAGCGGGGAAGTTTCAATCTTCCTCGATCACGTGAATTTCCAGAAAATCGAAATCAATTTCTTCTATAAAATTATCCTGATGAAAACGCGCCTTGCTGTGCCGTTTAAACTCGGAGACGGTGCTTTCCAGCCAGATCGGCTTTCCCAGATCGAATTGCAGGCAGACTTCTTCCAGCGCGTCAAATACCTTGTGGGTGCGTGTTTCCTCTCGCCCGTCCTCGATCACGGTATCTTTTACCATGCGGTTGTCCTTAAATTCCTTTGCCCATAGACGAAACATATCTTACCTCATCTTTCCGAGTTACATTTCAGCAGTCTGTATCGCTGTAACGATCGCTATATAAAATGTTCCCAAACTGCGATTTGCACCCTTCTATCAATATACAAAGCCCTGTGGCAAATGTAAAGCCCCGCTTCCTAAATGTTTTGTTGAAATTATTCGCCTGCAGAACGCAAATATTTTTGCATGGGCGTTTTTTTATGATATACTGATGCCATGAAAAACAGAAAGAAAATGTCATATACCCGGAAAACGGACATAAATATATTGTTAGTGGAAAATAAAAGGCTTTTTTGTTATGCCTTCCTCTGGGGGATTCCGTTAGCCATATCCTGTGTACTCGGATGGCGGCTTGTCCACGAAGGAACGGTATTTGGCGGCGGCGGTTCGGCGGCGGCTTATGTGGGCAGTTTTTTATTGTTCCTGCTGGAAGCGGCGGTTTTGTCTGTGCCTTCCGCTGCCTTTGCGGCGGTTGTCCTGCGCGGCGGAATACGGAAATGCAGAGGGAGATCACCGGGTTTTGCGTCAGGAAAAGCGGCGGCGGGAACCTGCGGCATGGCTTTCGGGAAGACACAGAGAATGGGAAACGCGGTAGCAGGAAAGGAGAGTCCGGCAGTCGGCTATATAGCGGAAAGCTCACGGGTACGGCGTCCGGCATGGCAGATATGGATTTTTTACAGTCTGCTTATTTGCTTTTGCTGGCTGCCGATTTTTCTCGCCTATTATCCGTCGGTGTTTGCCTACGACGCGGAGGGGCAGCTTTATCAGGTATTGGCTTCGGACTACAGCACACATCACCCGCTTCTGCATACCTTATTTCTGGGAGCCTTTTTCCGGCTGGGCATAGCGCTCGGTTCCTGCTCCGCGGGCATGGCTGTTCACTCGGCGGTGCAGATGGCGCTGATGGCGTGCGCTTTCGGATGGGCGCTTTCCTTTTTGTACCAAAGACGAGTTTCAGGTCTGGCACGAATGCTTCTGTTTCTTTTTTTTGCGTTTTTTCCCGCCAATTCTGTGTTGGCGGTGAGCACCACGAAAGATGTGCTCTTTGCCGCGTTGGTACTGATTTATACGCTGTGGTTGTACCGTGTGGTGTGCGGAGGAAACGCGGGGAGCGGATGGAGCGCGGCGGATGCGATGTCCGTGCGGGGTAAGGCGGTGCGCGGAAGGCGGTCTGCGGACGGAAAAGAAATAGCGTCCTGTATGTTCTGGGCTGTTCTCATGCTTCTGTTTCGGAACAATGCGGTGTACGCCTTTGTGGTCAGCGTGCCGGTTGTGTACATCGGGCTCGGTGGGAAAAAACGGCGCAGGGAAAGAGGCGCGCAGGAGACGGGACAGCAGAGCGGAGAGGAAGCGCGGGACAAAAAGGTGGGAATTGAGAGCGGAGACGGGGAACAGGGTGAGGAAGCGGGAGAGCGGAATGCAGCCCGTGGAGGCTTGACGCGAAAGCATTATCTGTGTATGGCACTGCTTACGCTTGTACTGTACGGCGTCTGCGCTTATGCGCTAAAGACCGTCACCCACGCGCAAAGCGGCAGTCCGCGGGAAATGTTGAGCGTGCCGCTGCAGCAGATGGCGCGCACCAGAGTGAAAGCGGAAGACAAAATTGCCCCGTCCCTGCGGCAGGAACTGGATAAGTATATTTCCGCCGAATGGGTTTTTGCGGCGTACAATCCCCATCTGGCGGACCCGGTGAAAAGCCGTGCGGTGATTCACGATGACCCTGCGGGGCTGATTCAGACATGGGTAAAGCTGGGACTGAAGCATCCGGCAATTTACAGTGACGCTTTTCTCGATAATTCGCTGGGATTATGGTATCTGTGGGACACCTCCCATGCGCAGGTGTACGGGATCGGTACGGAGAGCGGCTTCGGCTATCTCTCTACGGATAACCGCGCGATGCCTGCCGGATTCGAGATCGTGGAACACAGCCTGATTCCGAAACTGCGTGCCTTTATGGAAAAGATAGTATCGGATAATGCGTACAGTGAGATACCTGTGATCAGACTCCTGTTTGCACCGGCGCTGTACTGGTGGCTTCTGTACTTGTACATTGTGGCGGCTCTTTACAGGAAAAACTATCGGAAGATACTGCCCGTTGTATTCCTTACGGCATATTGTCTGACGCTTTTGCTGTCGCCGACGGTGCTGGTACGGTATAGCTACCCGCTGATGGTGACGATTCCCGTCTTACTGCCATGTCTTTTATCAGGTGCGGAGCGGGAAAGTGAAAATACACAATAAATTATTAAATAATTCGAAAATCTTGTGTAATATACACATTTTGAAGAGGAAGTATGGTATAATATACGCGATGGAAATGAGCAGCGCGCACTGCGAATGGCGCGGCAGAGAATGCAACGGAATGCGAAATAATAATTCGGGGGATTCTTGAAATGGAAGTAGTAGTTGATAGAGAGAAAGACGGCGATATAGACAGTTGGAAAGAGGTACAGCTGATTTATAATTCCGCCTTGAAGCAGATTTCCACGAAGCTGGAAATTTTGAACGATGAGTTTCAGCATGTGCACAGATACAATCCGATCGAGCATATCAAGTGGCGCATTAAGACGCCGGAGAGCATCGTGAAGAAGCTGAAAAAGCATGGCTATGAATCTACCATAGACAATATGGTGAACCATGTCAATGACATCGCGGGTATCCGTGTGATCTGTTCCTTTGCGTCGGATATCTATCAGATCGCGGAGATGATCAGCAACCAGAGTGACATTCGTGTCATATCTGTGAAGGACTATATCGTAAACCCGAAGGCAAGCGGGTATAAGAGCTATCACATGCTGGTGACAGTGCCGGTTTATCTCTCTGACAGGATTGCGGACACGAAAGTGGAGATTCAGATCCGTACGGTGGCGATGGATTTCTGGGCGAGTCTGGAGCACAAGATCCATTATAAGTTTGAGGGAAACGCGCCGGAGCACATCAAGGAGCAGCTTGTGGAATGCGCGCAGATGGTTTCCGCGTTGGATGCGAGAATGATGTCGCTGAATGAAGAGATCCAGCATATCGAACAGGAAAGCGAAGAGTAAGGGAAATTTCCAAAGGTACTTCAGAGAGGGAGTGGTGACTCCTGTGTCGAAAATTTTGGTTGTGGAGGATGACCTGACCCTGAATGCGTGACTGTGTCTTACGCCGGACGGGGCGGGTTATCTTTTTGTCATGGACTGCACTTGCGATAAAGCCTCGGCAGATGTTAAAGAGTGAACAGCTTGCTATGCGCGTCCATTTATGCTATGATTTTGACTATACTATCTTTTAAGTATATTTGGAGCCTTGGGGGCGGAAAGGTACGGTTATAAAGAATGAAAAAGGCAATCAATCAATCTACGCTGACAACGATCCTGAATGTCGGCTCGATCTGCGCACTGCTGCTTATGCTGGTGCTTTTGGTTACATACAGTGATGTAAGCCGGGAGTTGGAGCGTGCCAACGAGGACCGCTTTGAGCTGACTTATAACGCCAACCGTTTTATGAACGGTTCCGCCTATCTGACCAATGAAGTGCGCGCCTACGCATCCACCGGGAATCAGGAGCATTACGACAATTACTGGAACGAAGTCAACACCTTGAAAAACAGGGATATCGGTGTGGCGGCCATGCAGGAAATCGGTATCACGAACGAAGAACAGAAGATGATTGACGATATGTACGGCCTCTCCAATCAGCTGGTTCCCCTGGAGGAACAGGCGATGAAGCAGGTGCAGGCAGGTGAGCAGAGCGCCGCTGTCGACTACGTTTACGGTGAGGAGTACAAGGATTCCATCACAAAGATTAATGCGCTGAAGGAACAGTTTCTGGCAACTCTGGATGCGAGAACCCTCCAGAAGGTGGATGCACTCACCCATTCCAGCAGCATGATTCGGTTTCTGATGGTGATTGCCCTGGCTATGGTGGGCACGCTCCAGCTGATCAGTATGTGGGTGATACGCAGGAAGATCTTGCGCCCTGTCATCGCCGTGCGCGACCAGATGGGGGAAATCTCTCAGGGAAATCTTTCGGCGGCGTTTGGTTTTCGTTCCGACACGTCAGAGATTGGTATGCTGGTAGCTTCCATCCATGAGACCAAGGGAGAACTGAAAAAATATATCTCGGATATTGACAATAAGCTTTCGGAGATGGCGCAGGGCAATATGAATCTGTCCATCGACAGCAGCTACCGGGGAGAGTTTTTACCGATACAGGATGCCATGCGCCAGATTCTGGACGGGCTCAATGACGCTTTAAGCCGGATTCATCAGACCGCAGGGAAGGTTTCCGACAGATCCGAGCGGATGGCTGTCAGCGCACAGACCCTGTCCGACGGCGCGGTTCAGCAGGCGGCCGCTGTGGAAGAACTCTCTGCCGGCATTCAGGATATTTCCGGTCAGGTGAAACGCACTTCCAAGGATGCGGACAATGCCCGCAAATCGGCGGTGGAGACGGAGAGCCAGCTTGCCGTGTGCAGTCAGAAAATGGATGCGCTGTCATCTGCGATCGCCGATATTTCGGAATCATCGGATCAGATCAGCGGTATCATCAAGACCATAGAAGATATTTCATTCCAGACCAACATTCTGGCGTTGAACGCTTCCGTTGAGGCAGCCAGGGTCGGAGCCGCAGGAAAAGGGTTTGCGGTGGTTGCGAACGAAGTGCAGCAGCTTGCCGCCAAAAGCGCGGAGTCTGCCAAGAATATTACGGATCTGATTGTCAACTCTGTCCGGCTTGTCCAGTATGGCACTTCTCTGTCCGGGGAAACCATGACGGCGCTTACCAATGTGGTTTCCAGTTCCAGACAGTCGGCTGAGCTGGTGGAACACATTGCGGATTCTGCCAAACAGCAGGCGGAATCTTTAAGCCAGCTGACGGAGGGAATGGAAAATATTTCCGCAGTTGTGCAGACCAATGCCAACACGGCGGAGGAGTCGGCGTCCTCCGCGCAGGAGCTTCACCACCATGCGGAGAGGCTGCAGGCGGCAGTGCGGCATTTCCAACTTCGGGGCTAGACATTCGGCCGGATCATAGAGATACTGACAGACGGTATGGGAAAGGTTACCTGTGCCGTCTTTTTTTATGTCTGTATTCTTATCAGATTAGAGAAAAATCACACCAATATGAAACTGTTGGAAATTTCATGGGAAGTAGGATATGAGAGTGCCAACTATTTCAGCGCCGTATTCAAAAAGGTGATGGGGATGACGCCGTCCGCATATAGGCAGGGGCATGTTCCGAATGAGTTCTGACAGATGTGGCGCGTATAAGCAGAGATTCGAAATGCGCCTTTTAAATGAGGAGTGCCCAGGCACCTTTCGGCACCCGGGCTATTATGAAAAAATTTATCTATGTGTGTAGTTGTTATACGACAACTCGTGTTGTTTTTGTATAAACTAAGTATACTTCTGAAATGTGAATAAATTATGAATGAACTGTAAAGTTATAGTAAATATTTCTAAATATGTAAAAAGTGAGGATAAAAATATATGCAAGTTGCACAATGAAATACGGGGAGGGAGAGAAAGAGAAGGCGCTCTCTGTTTTCGCTGTTGTCATAAAAGCTGAAAGATGTTAAAATGCAGACATGGTTTTTCTGTTTTGTGGCAAACATAAAGACAAAGGAAACGGAGATTAAAATGGATACTTTTATAGATAAGCTGGCACAGAAGAAAAACGCGCAGGAGATGATCCGCGCTAATTCCGCAGCGGAGGCGGCGAAGATGGATCAGATGCAGAAACAGATGAAGGCATACGATGAGCTGATGCAGGAGATCCGCCGGGTGAACATCAAGACTGCGGAGAATGTGGACAATGTGCAGGGCGTCCTGTCACAGTGCATGGAAAAATTGACTGCCCTGGAGACGGAGAACGTGCAGGCAGAAGATGTGGAAAAGCAGCTTGCCGGGATTAAAACTCTTCTTGAGGAAAGACTAACGCAGTCCGAGGAGTTCGTGCACAGGGAAAATGTAAAGGTTTACCGGAATGTGCAGGCGGCGTTCACGGAAGAACTTGCAAAGCAGAATGAACCGATGAAAACGGCAAAAGGGCGGGGGACGCCCCTCTGGCTCTCCATTGTAATTCTTGTGGGCGTGCTAGTTGATATCGCAGTCACCCTGATTCCGCTTGTTCTGAATATGACGAATGTAAAGCTGTTTTGAGGTCAAGCTGAAAACAGACCGCCGGAAGACAGTTGAATTTTATTATTATGAAAATATTGAGCAGACATTATAAAAAAATGAAAATTGCATATATTAAGGTTGCGGCGCTTGCGTGCGTTGCCGCCGCCTTTTTCCTGCCCAATATGCAGACGCTTGAAAGCGACGGGGACAACCTCTTTACGGTGTACCTGAACGGGATGCAGGTGGGCGTGCTGGGAGATATCGAGGAAGCGGACGAGTGCCTGATCGCGGCGAGAAAGACGCTTGCGGCAAGCAGTGATGAAATGGTGCTTGCGGAGAGCGATCTGAGCTGGGAAGGACGGGAAGTGCTTTGGGGCGCTGTGGATGACAGGGATGTCATAGTATCCAACATGCTCACCGCCCTGCGGGGCAGTGTAAAGGAAACACTGAACCGCTCCTATACCGTAAAGATCAACGAGTATACGGTGAACCTGGCGAGTACACAGGAAGTGCTTGCGCTTTTGCAGGCATCTATCAGGAAATACGACAGTGGCAATCACTATTACGCGGATCTGGTTATGGATTCCAGCAGGGAACTGAATGTGCTGACGACGCAGATTTATTCCGCGAAAGAGCAGAAGGAAGAGGAGGAAGAAGCGGAGGAGGTTATGACCAGCGCGGGGATTCACGCGGTGTTGGATGATATTTTTGAGGATATCGAACCTGCTTCGGAGAAAGAATTTTCAGATTATGAACTGGGGCTTCTGGCGCTTGATTTCGGCGATACGGTAGAAGTGGTGGAGTCTTACCTGTTGGACTACGAACTGACGCCGCTTTCGCAGGCGATTGAAGAGGTGACCAAGGATCAGGAAAAGGAACAGATTTATGAGGTGGTTGCCGGTGATACGCTTTCACAGATTGCCGAGAAAAATGAGATACCGTTAGATGAGCTGATCGCCATGAACGAGACGATAGAGGATGAAAATTCCACGATCCGTGTGGGTGATGAGTTGATTGTTACCGTGCCTGAACCGGAACTGTCCGTGGAGCGTACGGAGCAGATGTATTATGAAGAGGATTACGAGGCGGACATAGTCTATGTAGACAACGACGACTGGTACACGAACCAGACGCAGACTCTGCAGGAGCCTTCGGCGGGTCATCGCAAGGTGGTGGCGGATGTGTCCTATCGCAATAATGAGGAGGTTTCACGGGAGATCCTGAAAGAGGAGATCACTTATGCGGCTGTGCCCAAAATCGTGGAGCGCGGCACGAAGATTCCGCCTACCTATATTAAGCCGATTTCGGGAGGAAGGCTTTCTTCCCAGTTCGGCAGACGAAAAGCGCCTACCAGAAGAGCGAGCACCTATCATAAAGGTGTGGACTGGGCGACTCCTGTCGGGACTGCGGTTATGGCATCCTGCGCGGGAACGGTTTCTAGAGCCGGATGGGGCAGCGGTTACGGCTATGTGGTCTACATTAACCATGCGGACGGCAGACAGACCCGCTATGGTCATTTGAGCAAAGTGCTGGTAAAACAGGGGCAGACCGTGAGCCAGGGGCAGAAGATTGCCCTGAGCGGCAACACGGGCGTAAGTACAGGACCGCATATTCACTTTGAAATCCTCATAAACGGGACGCAGGTGAACCCGTTTGACTACCTGAATTAACAGTGGGGTTTACAAACCTCCGAAATCTGGTATACTGTATTTTAATGTTTGAGTTTTTTCTTGAAAGAAAGGCAAGTAAACATAGATGGAACAATATGCGATTAAAGGTGGAAATCCGTTAGTCGGCGAGGTGGAAATCAGCGGTGCGAAAAATGCGGCGCTAGCGATTCTTGCAGCTGCCATTATGACGGACGAGACCGTATTGATAGAGAATGTGCCGGACGTCAGGGACACCAATGTCATGATGCAGGCCATGGAAAGTATTGGCGTAACGATTCACCGTATCGACAGGCATACAGTGAAGATCAACGCCTCGCAGGTCCACAATCTGGTGATTGAGGGTGACTATATCAAAAAAATCAGAGCCTCCTACTATCTTTTGGGGTCTCTGCTTGGCAAATACAGCAAGGCGGAGGTGGTTCTTCCGGGCGGCTGTAATATCGGGCTGCGTCCCATTGACCAGCATATCAAGGGATTTCGTGCACTTGGCGCTACAGTCGGAATCGGATATGGCAGGATCAACGCCGAGGCGACGAAACTGAAAGGGAATCACATCTACATGGACGTGGTGACCGTGGGCGCGACCATGAATGTAATGATGGCGGCAGTGATGGCGGAGGGAACAACCGTGATTGAGAATGCGGCGAAGGAACCCCACGTCGTTGATCTGGCGAACTTTCTGAACAGTATGGGTGCGAACATCAAGGGCGCGGGTACGGATGTCATCCGTATTAAAGGCGTGTCGAAGCTGCACGGGACAGAGTATGGCATTATTCCCGACCAGATTGAGGCGGGTACCTTTATGTTTGCGGCGGCTGTGACGAAGGGCGACGTGACGGTGAAGAACGTGATCCCGAAGCATCTGGAATCCATCAGCGCGAAGCTTCTTGAGATCGGATGCGAGATTGAGGAGTCCGACGATGCCGTGCGCGTGGTGGCGGCGAAGCCTCTGGGACATACCCACGTGAAGACGCTGCCTTATCCCGGATTTCCCACGGACATGCAGCCGCAGATTACGGTGGCGCTGGGGCTATCCGCGGGCACGAGCATTGTGACGGAGAGTATTTTCGAAAATCGGTTTAAATATGTGGACGAGTTGACCTGCATGGGTGCAAATATCAAGGTGGAGAGCAATACCGCGATTATCGACGGCGTGTCCAAATATACCGGGGCGCATATTACGGCGCCGGATCTGAGGGCGGGAGCGGCGCTCGTTATAGCGGCTCTGGCGGCGGATGGTATCAGCACAGTTGACGATATCAAGTATATCCAGCGCGGTTATGAGGACTTTCACCTAAAGCTGCAGCGTCTGGGGGCGCAGATTGATCTGGTGACCACAGACAGGGAACTGCAGAAATTTAAGTTGAAGGTCGGCTGACAGAGAGGAACATGGTTACAATTCACACCACGCCAGATTTCGCATCAATTTACGATTATTCAGTGTGAATTGCAACGATGATGCACACAAAATGCCCAAAAGCAGGCATTATGGCGCTGGCTCCGACACCATGCAGCAAGTGCATGGTGCGGGTGTGAAAAGTAACGGAACATGTGCACCTCCGGCATCGGATTATAAAAGGGTATTGACATAGTCTGCAGATAGGTGTATGTTTATTTACAGATAAAATTTCATAGCGTGATGTCTTTCTCTTATTCAGAGTGGTGGAGATACATAGGATCGATGAAGCCACGGCAACCCCTGACAAGGAAGGTGCCAACCTGAGCGAAGCTGTTTTGACAGCGTGATCGAACAATAAGAGGGTTTGATGCTTGTTAATCGGGTCCCCTTATTTCGAAGAGAAATAAGGGGATTTTAAATGTACAACACACAAAAAGGAGAGGAAAAATGGAAAAAAGATTATTTACATCCGAGTCTGTAACTGAAGGGCATCCTGACAAAGTCTGCGATGCGATTTCCGACGCGATTCTGGACGCCTGCATGGAAAAAGATCCCATGAGCCGTGTGGCATGTGAGACGGCGGTCTGCACCGGGTTTGTGCTGGTGACAGGCGAGATCACCACCAATGCATATGTGGATATGCAGAAGGTTGTGCGTGATACCGTTCGGGAGATTGGATACACCAAGTCTGAGTACGGCTTTGACGCAAATACCTGTGCGGTGTTTGTGGCGATTGACGAGCAGTCTGCCGATATCGCCATGGGTGTGGACAAGGCTCTCGAGGCGAAGAAGGGCGAGCAGACGGACGATCTGGACACGGGCGCGGGCGATCAGGGTATGATGTTCGGTTACGCCACCAACGAGACTGAGGAGTACATGCCCTATCCGATCGATCTTGCACATAAGCTGGCGCTGCAGCTCACCAAGGTCCGCAAGGACGGCACGCTCAAGTATTTGAGACCCGACGGCAAGAGTCAGGTTTCCGTGGAGTACGACGAGGAGGGCAAGCCGGTTCGTCTGGAGGCGGTTGTGTTATCTACCCAGCATGACGATGATGTGACACAGGAGCAGATTCACGAGGATATCAAAAAGTACGTGTTTGATCCGGTTCTGCCGAAAGAGCTGGTGGACGACAAGACCAAATTCTTTATCAATCCTACGGGACGTTTCGTGATCGGCGGTCCTCACGGCGACGCGGGACTGACAGGACGTAAGATCATCGTTGACACCTACGGCGGCTATGCGCGTCATGGCGGCGGCGCATTTTCCGGAAAGGACTGCACGAAGGTAGACCGCTCTGCGGCTTATGCTGCTCGTTATGTAGCGAAGAATATCGTGGCGGCAGGCATCGCGGACAGGTGTGAGATTCAGCTTTCCTATGCGATCGGTGTAGCGCAGCCTACTTCCGTAATGGTAGATACCTTCGGTACCGGCAAGATTGCGGATGACAAGCTGGTGGAGATCGTGCGCGAGAACTTTGACTTAAGACCGGCTGGCATTATCAAGATGCTTGACCTCCGCCGCCCGATCTACAAGCAGACCGCGGCTTACGGACATTTTGGGCGCAATGATCTGGATCTGCCCTGGGAGAAGCTTGACAAGGTGGATGCGCTTAAGAAATACCTGTAAATATATGACGTAAATGTCACAAACAGAAAATAGAAAGGGTCCCCGTGCCGGAATGGTGCGGGGGCTTTTTGGAATATGAATCGGGCAGCCCCGTTATAATGCGAAAGGATGAAAAAGATGGAATATCAGAAATTATTTGAGCGGATCAAAAGAACGGCAGTCATAACAAACTATGAGCAGGCAGACGGGGAACTGTCGGTCGGAAGAAGTAAATTCGGTGGGAAACCGCATCTGCCCGAAGGCTTTGTGTGGCCTTATTACGAGGGAGAGGACGGTCTTGACGGCACCGTGAAAAACAGACCGCTTTCTTTTCTGGCGCAGATCAATCTGGAGGAGATTGGCGAGTATGAAAAAGAGAACGAATTGCCGCACAGCGGAATGCTGTATTTCTTCTACGAGCTGTGTACGATGAGATGGGGATTTGACCCGAAGGACAGAGGATGCGCCAGGGCCTTTTGGGTGGAGAACCCGGATGGCTTACAGTCCACTGCGTTTCCGAAAGATCTGGAGGCGGATTTTATTCTGCCGGAATTTGCGCTGTCCTTTGAGAGTAAGGTGGAGCTGCCGAATTATGAAGAACTTGCAGAGCGGGAAACGGATGTTGACTGGGACGATTACAATGAGGAGAAGGTGCTGTGCGGCTATGAGGACTCGGAGGATGAGGAGCTGTCTAAACTGTTAGGTTACGCCAACCTGATTCAGGGAGATATGACCTTTGAATGTGCGGAAATCGATCATGGAATTTATTGTGGCGACGTGCCAAAACTTTCAGATGAGCAGAGAGAACAACTGCTGGCTGACAGTAATGAGTGGGTGCTGCTGTTTCAAATGTCCACGGTGACAGGTGAAGATTATGAATTGATGTTCGGCGATTGCGGAAGCATTTATTTCTATATTAAAAAGAAGGATCTGCGGGAGAGGAATTTTGATAACGTGTGGCTTATTCTGCAGTGCTTTTAAGGACAAAAGATTGACCAATTTATGGATTACATGTAAAATATTGTGGTAGAAAAGTCGATACATATTTGAAAGTATGTATATGTTTCAAAAGAGTAATTTAGGTATGAATTGTGAGAACTGGGGGCGGTGAATATGTACAGGAATTGGAAGAACGCGGCGGCAATGGGTCTGGCGGTAATGCTCGGGTGTATGATGCCGATGAGTACGATGCTGGCGGCGGAGACGGAGGCAGAGACCGGGGCGGGTTCTGCGGACGGTGATGTGGTTTATGGCGATGAGACCGCTGCGGACATTGGAGATGCTGCCAGTGAAGAGAATGGGAGTGCGCCGGACGGGGAAAATGTGCCGGAAGCCGGGAGTTTGCCGAACGGGGAGAATGCATCGGAAGCCGGGAGTTTACCGAACGGGGAGGATGTACCGGAGGACGCAGACGTTTCCGGCGGGGAGAATACCTTGGAAAACGGGGGCGTGACGAACGGGGAAAATACACCGGAGGATGAGAATGTGCCGGATGCGGAGACACCGGGCGGTGAGAATGCTGACGGAATCGGTGATGCCGGTGTTTTGAGCGCACCGCCAGCAAAATCCGGCGCCGGGACGGAAGACGCAGAAGATGCGGGGAGCGTAAACGCGCTTGAGATCATCATCAAAAGAGACGGAGAAAATGTGGCATGTCCGCTGGGCGGAGAGGTTACTTTCGAGTACGTCAATAACTGGGGGACGCTGTTTGAAGTGTATGTCGATCAGAGTGACGAGAGCGTTTCTGTTTACTCTTATATGGATAAAGTGACGGACATGGAAGCCGGGGCGGCGACGGAAGAACAGGTGGCTGACTGGCCTGATAAGAAGTGGGGAGGGAAACAGACGCCGCCTATGAGCTTTGAACCTTTAAATGAGGGCTGCTATGTCATATATGTAAAAGTGGAAGCGGGGGGACAGACCTGCTACGCCCGCTCAAACGGTGTCGTAGTGGACACCAAATCGCCCGCCATAAAAGGTGTCGAGGAGGGCATGACCTATTCGGAGGGAACGCTGTTTCAGGTGGAGGACGCCAATCTGGATTATGTTCTGGTGAATGAGCAGCCGGCAGTTTCGGAAAACGGAAATTATAAGGTGGCGGCAAACGGTACGTCCTGCGTGATCAGAGCGAAAGACAAGGCGGGAAATGAAACGGTCCGCAGCATTATCGTATCGGGAACCGAGACGCCGGAACCGTCAGAGCCGGAGGAACCGGGAACGCCGGACGACAGCAAAGTCATTTCCGAGAGCGGAGAATATACGCTGAAAGCGGGTGTGACATATCATCTGGCGGAAGGTAATTGGAAAGTAGACGGCGACAAGTCGGTATATCGGGGCGGTAATGATTTTTATGTCGCGGCTGACGGCAGTTATAAATTTACAAAATAGAAGAAAAGCAGTTTGAAAAGAGGGGCGGATTCAATGATGCAGAAACTGATGTCAAATAAGAAGATCATAATTTGTGCCTGTGCCGCGGTGGCTGTGACTGCTGTGGTGGTAATTGCACTATTGTTTAATAAAGAAGAAGCGTTTCGGTCCATAATGGTCTATGATGTGAAAGGAAGCGCCGTGATCGAGCGTGAGACTGTGGGAGCCATGAACGCGGCGGAAAACCTGTATCTGGAATCCGGCGACCGTGTCAGTGTAGCGGCAGATTCCAGTATGCGCATGAAACTGGATGACGATAAGTATGTGATGGCGGAGCCGGATACGGTCTTTTCCGTGGAAGCGGAAGGGACGGAGGCGGATTCCAGGACCAGGATATGTCTGGAACAGGGTGCCATTACCAACGAGATTCGGCACCCGCTCAGCGAAGGTTCCCAGTATGAGACTTCCACACCCAATTCCGTGATGGCGGTCCGCGGTACAATCTACCGTGTGGAATTGTCTGTGGATGAAAACGGAGATCAGAATACAAAGCTATGCTGCTTTCAGGGAAAAGTCGCAACGAAACCTGTTCTTTCGGACGGCACTTACGGGGAAGAAATATTGGTTCCGGCAGGCAGCGAATTGGTCGTATACCAGGATGGGACTATGGGTGAAGTAAGCGGTATTGCATATGATGAACTCCCCAGGCAGGCAGTCGTAAATCTGCTGGACATGATGGAGAATGGGCAGGAAGTGTCGGGTATCTCCGAGGAGGAACTGACGCAGTTCGCCTCCGAAAAGGAAGACGCCGGTGAAGCGCCGGAGAGCGGGGACGAACAGGAACAGCAGCCTGAGAATGAGCGGACGGAGCAGTCAGCAGCATCGGAAGAGCCGGTAAGCGCCGCAGATACACAGATACATACAAAGATAGATGCGGCAAAGAATGTTCCGGTTCAATCGTCCATGGGAAAGCCGCAGGCTCCCGCGATTAAGCCGACGGATGGACAGCCCGCGCCTCAGCCGCAGGCTCCGCTCATACAGCCTCAAAGACCGGCGGAACCGGTGAACAGCGGCAGCGTGAATCAGGGCAGTACAGAGGGAAATGATTTCCAGAACGAAAATGCCGGAAATGGTTCGGACGAAGACAAATCGAATGAAGATAAGAAGGACGAGGATAAGGATAAGCCGTCAAAGCCCAGGACTTACAAGGTGACATTTATGTATCAGGGCGAGGTGTTTGCAACACAGACAGTTGAGCGCGGAAAGACAGCCGCAGCGCCTGTGCTTGCTCCTGCACAGAACGGTGCGTGGGACTTCGATTTTGGAACCAAGATCAAGGCGGATGTGACGGTATCCTGGAAATAGCGGGGATTGATTTGAGAGGGACAGTAGATAAAAAGTGATGAAATATCTGGGCAAAATGAAAACGGCGGCGGTTACTGCCGCCGTTATTCTGATATCTTTCGCATTTCTGTATTTTGGCACGGCGGTTTTTTTCGATATCGGAGTTTCCGACTGGCTGAACCAGAGGGAGAGCGTTACCAACAAAAAAATTTATATTATAGGCATTGACGATAAGACGCTGGAAAAATATGGTCCCGTCAACACCTGGAGCAGGGAGATACCGGCGAGACTGGTATCTGTGCTGAACGGTGTGGAAGGTGCACGCCCGGCTGTGATCGGATTCGATGTGATCTACAGCGAGGAGGCGGTCCGGGAGGCGGATGATTACTTTGCAAATGTCTGCGCGGAAGCCGGAAACGTTGTTGCGGCGATGAGCTTTTCCTTTAAGGAGCAGCCGGAACGGGGAGAGGACGGCAGGATTGTCTACAATCCCTATCACGTAGACTATGTGATCGAGCCGTATGACAGTCTGAAAAATGGAGTCATGTGCGGTTTTGCCAACACTTTCGTAGATACGGACGGCTATGTTCGGCAGGCTATGGCTTATCTGGATTACGAGGGGGAGAGGGCGTACAGTCTTTCCGTCCAGGTTTATAAAATCTATCGGGAAAGCCGGGGTGAAGAGGCGGTATTTCCGAACGTATATGGGAGAAATAACCGGTTCTATTTCACTTATTCCGGCAAGGCGGGAGGCTACAGTGTAGTTTCCATGGCGGATGTGCTGGACGGCACGGTGAATCCCGCAATTTTTCAGGATGCGGTTGTGCTGGTGGGCGCCTATGCCGTCGGCATGCAGGACGCCTATATGCCGGCAATAGCCCACAACAGCCAGATGTACGGGGTGGAGATACATGCCAACATCATAGAAGCGCTGCTGGAGGGAAAGACACAGCTTCCGATATCGCCCCTGCTCTATGCGCTGGCGGCGGCGCTTTTGTGCGGCGTATTTTATGTGTGCAGCGAAAAAATGCGGATGTTGTATTCCACGATTCTGCTTGCCGCGCTGACCGTTCTTGATCTTGTCTTTGTGAAGGTCATGTATGGGAGCGGATGGGTTGTTCCGACGATTCTTCTGCCTGCCTGCCTGCTGGTTATCTGGCTGGTACAGATGGTGCGCAGATATCTGGCGGAGATTATGCGCAGACGGCGGGTGATCAATGTCTTTAAACAGTATGTTGCGCCCCAGGTGGTGGACAAGATCAGCAAGGATAAAGATTTTGAGCTGGTGATCGGCGGGGAGAACCGTCATATTGCGGTGCTGTTTGTGGATATCAGAGGATTTACGACCATGTCGGAGAGTCTGAAGCCGGAGGAAGTGGTGGAAATTCTGAATGAGTATCTGGGTCTCACCACGCAGGCGATTTTCGATAACGGCGGTACCCTCGACAAGTTTGTGGGGGACGCGACTATGGCGGTGTTCAACGCGCCTTTCGATCTGGACGACTATATTTTCCGCGCCGTCGCCACCGCATGGGACATGCAGGCGGGAGCGGACAGGATTGCAGAGAAGTTCTGTGAGAGATACGGCAAGAGCGTCTCCTTCGGAATCGGCGTCAACTGCGGCAATGCCGTTGTGGGAAATATCGGCTGCGATTTCCGAATGGACTATACGGCAATCGGAGATACTGTCAATACGGCGGCGAGATTGGAGAGCAATGCCAAACCGGGACAGATTCTGATCAGTAAGGAAGTTTATGAGGCGGTAAAAGACAGAGTTGCCGTGACGCCGATCGGGGAGATTCCTTTGAAAGGAAAGAGCAAGGGCGTCTTTGTGTATCAAATAGATGGAGTGAAAAGTGATTAGAATGAGTAAATTATATTTGGTTCCTGACAGGAAAGACATGGAGCGGATGTGCGGTCTGGCGGCAGCGTACGGATGCGCGTTTGAATACAATGATTTTTATATGGCGAAGGTCATGGATGACTCCGCAGAGCAGGAGCGGATCATCGCGGATTACAGAAAGTACAGAGACGGATGTTCCGAAAAGGGCTCCATGGAAAATGGATTCTGCGGCGACACCATGCACGGGGCGTTCTTGGATGTGACGATCCACAGTGATGACCCGCTGATCCGTGACGCATCCATGCTGCGGGTGCGCCAGTCCATGGAATTGGCGAAAAATATGGGATTAAAGGGTGTTGTGTTCCACACGGGACGGCTGGGCGGCTTTCGGGCGGCGGGTTATCTGAGAAACTGGCGGGACAGAAACGAAGCGTTTTTCACGGAAATTGCGCATCAATATCCAGGACAGCAGATTTATATGGAGAACATGTTTGACGAAGTGCCTGATATACTGGCGGGGCTGGCGGAAAAGATGCGGGACATAAAAAATTTCGGGGTTTGTCTGGATTATGCCCACGCCATGCTGTCAAAGTGTACGGGACGGGAGTGGATTGAGACGCTGGCGCCTTATATCCGCCATATACACATCAATGACAACGATCTGCAAAACGATCTGCATTTGGCAGTGGGCGCAGGTAAACTTGACTGGCAGGAATTTGACAGGCTGATCAGACAGTGCGGGATAGAAGCGCCGGTGCTGGTGGAAGTGAACGGTTACGCAGCGCAGAAGGAATCGCTTCAGTACATGAAGAGCAACGGGATTTATCCAATGGAAAGGGAGAGGGACAAGTGATGCATCTGCAATATGAAGACTTTGAAAAGATAATGGACATTGGCATAAGCCTTTCCACGGAAAGAGACAGAAACTGCCTGCTCATGACGATTCTGGAAAAGGGGATGGAAATTACAAACTGTGATGCGAGCACCCTGTATCTGTATGAGAACGGTGAACTTAGATTCAAGTTTATGAAGACGCTTTCCAAGGGGATCAGCAGAGGGCTGGACGGGGAACCCATTGACCTGCCGCCCGTGCCGATGAAAGAAGAAAATGTGTGCTCCTATGCGGCAATTCACCGGGAGGCCGTGAATATACCGGACGTGTATGCCAGCAGCCAGTTTGATTTTTCGGGACCAAGACAGTATGACAGCTTAACAGGGTACCGCACACAGTCACAGCTTGTCGTGCCACTTGTAAATAATGAAAATGAACTGATCGGCGTCCTGCAGCTGATCAATGCGATGGACGAAAAGGGAAATGTGACTGCCTTCAACGAAGAGTATGATATTATCATCCGCGCGCTGGGAGCCATTGCTGCCATTGAGCTGACGAACCTTTCCTATGTGGAGGCGCTGAAGGCGCAGATTTACTCTTTTGTGGAGGCGCTCACGACGGCTCTGGAAAAGAGGACGCCGTACAATGCCCTGCACACAAGGAATGTGGAAAAGTATGCCAGCCTGCTGGCGGATTATATTACCGAATTACATAGGGAAGGAAAATGTGAGCATACCTTTGACTCGGAAAGAAAAGAACAGCTGATGCTGGCGGCGCTCATTCACGATATCGGCAAGATGGTGGTTCCCTTAAGCATTATGAACAAGGCGACCAGACTGGATACGCGGCTAGAGAAGGTGGACGATCGGTTTGCGCTGCTAAAGGCACTGTACGAGATCGACATGCTGCGGGGCAGGATCACCCCCGAGGAGTACGAGGAGGTGATCAGGGATCTGGAGTCGGAGCTTGCCTTTATCCATGAAATGGATGTGACCGATTATGTGAGTGACGGAGACTGCGAACATATCAGGAGACTTGCGGGGAAACAGCATCTGGGCGAGGACGGCACGGCGCTGTCCTACCTGACGGAGAAGGAGGCGGAATGCTTAAGCATCCGAAGCGGCACGCTGACGGTGAAAGAACGCAAAGAGATGGAAAACCATGTGGTCATGACGTCCAAAATTCTGGAAAAGGTGCAGTTCTATAAAGGGTTTTCCATGGTGCCCAAGTGGGTGGGCGCCCATCACGAGTATCTGGACGGCAGTGGCTACCCGAACGGGTTGAAGGGGGATGAGCTTGATCTGGAGACAAGGCTTCTGACGGTGGTGGATATCTACGACGCGCTGGTGGCGACGGACAGACCCTACAAACAGCCAATTTCGAAGCCTAGGGCAATACAGATACTGAAAGATATGGCGCAGAAAGGAAAGGTTGACTTACAGCTTGTGGAGTGGCTGGATGAGGCGCTGGGGGAGGAAATGGAAAAAGCGCAGTAGAAGAGGAAAAGAGACGAACCCATACAAAATTCTCCTAGTGGAGGACGACGCTGCAATCAGCGAAATGTTAAAAACTATCTGGAAACGGAAAACTATGAGTTGGCGTGCGCCCGTGATGCAGCACATCCGGGGAAAAAGTTGCGTGCTGATCATTATTCTATCGGCGAAGGATTCGGAGAGCGATAAGACGCTGGGGCTTGGTCTGGGGGAGAACAGACCATTGAGCTGACGGCGAACTGCCGCTCACAGATGCATTTCGCGGGACACCGGATATTTATCACGATTATAACTGCCTTTATATCGAAGAGAAGCGTGATAATTTGTTTCATAATTACTGGTTCGATTTTGGGAATACAGGCAGTTTAAAAAAATATCCCTGGAGGAGTACGCTGATGAATTATGGTAAGCTTTTATGGAGAAAAGCGTATGTGGGACTGCTTATCATATTGCTGTGTGCATGTCTTGGCAGTATCCTCGGTGCGTGGTGTGGTGTGCTACTGTGTGTTGATGGCTGTTTATCTGCCGCTATATCGAAGGCGGTCTGATTGATTCTATATGAAAATATTCCTATGAAAAACGCAAGCAAATCGCAAAAGTTCCTATGAAAAAAGCAAATAGAACCCAAAAGTTCCTATGAATAATCGCATATTTCTTGCGGGTAAGCGTATGACTATGGTAAGATGAAATAAAGGCGGACATGGAAAATCTCTGTCCGCCTACAGTTATATGAAACGTTAGTGTCAGTACAGGAGGCAGGGTAGACGTGGAACGGGAAATTATGAAAAAGCTGGTGGAGTGGAAAGATTCGCCGGACAGGAAGCCGCTTTTACTTACCGGGGTGCGGCAGTGTGGAAAAACGTATGTGTTGAAGGATTTTGGGAACAGATATTTCGAGGATACGGCATATTTTTCATTTGAGGGTAATAGGGGACTTGCATCTGTCTTTGAATACGATCTTGACCCGGAGCGGATTCTCAGGGAGCTTGGCGATATTGTCCAGGGACGGGAGATTGTACCGGGGAAAACACTTCTTGTTTTTGATGAGATTCAGGCGTGTCCAAATGCGGTCACTTCTTTGAAATATTTTTGCGAAAATAAACGGGAACTGCATATTGTATGCGCCGGCTCCCTGCTGGGCGTTTCGGTAAGGAGAGACGGTATCTCTTTTCCTGTGGGGAAGGTCGAGCGCCTGCAGATGTATCCCATGACTTTTGCCGAGTTTCTGTGCGCGGATGGCGGGCAGAAACTGTATGACGGGGCGGGGCGGCTTCCTTTGTGCCGCGAAATGCCGGAACTTTACAGTGTTCCGCTTATGAAAAGTCTGACATACTATTATATCGTCGGCGGGATGCCCGAAGTGGTAAAGAAGTGGGTGGATACGCATAGCTTCGAGGAGGTATCCCGGCTGCAGGATAATATTTTAGCGGATTATGAGAGTGATTTTGCGAAACATGCGCCGAAGACGGATATACCGAAACTGGGATGGATTTGGGACAGTATACCGAAACAGCTTGCAAAGGATAATAATAAATTTATATTTTCTCATGTAAAAGAGGGAAAACGTTCCAGTGAATTGGAGGATGCGCTGGAATGGCTGACGGATGCCGGACTTGTTCATCGTCTGGAGATGGTGTCAAATCCGGAACTTCCACTGTCTTTCTATGCGGATTCTACGTTTTTTAAGGTATATATGGCTGACGTGGGGCTGCTCAGAAGAAAATCGGGTCTGTCACATAAGACAATTTTGGAAGAATCGGAATTATATCGGAATTTCAAGGGTGCGCTGACGGAGAATTATGTGTTGAACGAGTTGCTTTCGCAAGGGAGACATCCGTATTTCTGGCGTTCGGGCAATACGGCGGAACTGGATTTTTTGTTTGAACATGAGGACAGGGTCATTCCGGTGGAGGCAAAGGCGAATATCAGTACGCGGGCTAAGAGTTATGCGCAGTTCTGTAAAAAATATGAACCACTGCTGGGATTTAAATTCTCCATGAAAAATGTGGGCGAGCACAGGGTGGAAAATACACACACCTATAGTATTCCGCTGTATATGATTTGGAGGCTGGGACGGTATTTGGGGGTGTAGTTCCGAACGTGTTTGACTGTTTCTTTCCGGCAGTCTATAATAAATAAAACGGTAAAAACAGGAATTTTAGCAGTTACAAAGGATTCTCAGGAAGGATACCACTATGGCGTTTGCACATCTGCATGTCCACACAGAGTTTAGTCTTCTGGACGGTTCCAATAAAATAAAAGAGTATGTGAAGTATGTGAAGGAGCTGGGGATGGACAGCGCGGCGATCACCGACCACGGCGTCATGTACGGTGCCGTTGATTTTTATAAGGCGGCGAAGGAGGCGGGAATCAACCCGATTATCGGCTGCGAGGTTTATGTGGCGCCCCATTCCCGCTTCGACAGGGAACTGACGGGCGGTGAGGACCGCTACTACCATCTGGTGCTGCTTGCGGAGAACAATACGGGCTATGCGAATCTGGTGAAAATTGTCAGTAAGGGCTTTACGGAGGGGTATTATTACAGACCGCGCGTGGACATTGAGCTGCTGGAACAATACCATGAAGGGCTGATTGCGCTTTCCGCGTGTCTGGCGGGAGAAGTGCCCCGTTACATCCAGAAGGGGCTTGTGGACGAGGCGAAAAAAGTTGCGCTAAGATATCAGGAGATTTTCGGGAAAGACAATTATTTTCTGGAATTGCAGGATCATGGGATTCCGGCGCAGCAGTCGGTCAATTCCGTGCTTCTTCGCATGAGCAAAGAGCTGGACATTCCGCTGGTGGCGACCAATGACGTGCACTACACTTACGCGGAGGACGCCCAGCCCCATGATGTTCTTCTCTGTCTGCAGACGGGGAAGAAGGTTGCCGACGAGGACCGTCTGCGCTACGAAGGCGGTCAGTATTATGTGAAGAGCGAGGAGGAGATGAAGGGGCTTTTCCCTTACGCGTGGGAAGCGGTGGAGAATACCCAGCGGATTGCCGACCGCTGTCATGTGGAGATTGAGTTCGGGCATTACAAGGTGCCGCACTATGACGCACCGGAGGGGTATGATTCCTGGAGTTATTTAAATAAGCTCTGTCAGGACGGGATGAAGGAGCGCTACCCGGAGGATGACGGCACGCTGCAGGAGCGTCTGCATTATGAACTTGACACGATTAAGAATATGGGCTTTGTGGACTATTTTCTGATTGTGTGGGATTATATCAATTTCTGCAGGGAGAATGGGATTGCCGTGGGGCCGGGCAGAGGCTCGGCGGCGGGGAGTATTGTTTCCTACTGTTTGAAAATTACAAATATCGACCCCATTAAGTACAGCCTGCTCTTCGAGCGTTTTTTAAATCCGGAGCGCGTTTCCATGCCGGATATTGACGTGGACTTTTGCTTTGAGAGGAGGCAGGAGGTAATTGACTATGTAGGTCAAAAATATGGCGCTGACCGGGTTGTGCAGATTGTTACCTTCGGTACGATGGCGGCAAAAGGCGTGATTCGGGATGTGGGCAGGGTAATGGATTTGCCTTACGCCTATGTGGACCGTCTCGCGAAGATGATTCCTCTTGAGCAGAATCAGGGCGTTTCTATCGACCGTGCGCTGGAGATGAATCCGGAGTTTAAGAGTCTCTACGAGGAGGATGAACAGGTGCACAGTCTGATTGACATGTGCAGGAGGCTGGAGGGACTGCCAAGACACACCTCCATGCACGCGGCGGGCGTGGTAATCTGCCCGGAGGCGGCGGATGAGTTTGTGCCGTTGTCCAGAGGGGCGGACGGTTCCATCACCACGCAGTTTCCGATGACTACCATCGAGGAGCTGGGACTTCTGAAAATGGATTTTTTGGGTCTTAGGACGCTGACGGTGATTCAGAACGCGGTGCGGCTTGTGGAGCAGAGCAAAGGCATTGTGATAGACATTGACCATATCGACTACGACGACAAAGCGGTGCTTGCCTCCCTCGGGACGGGACGGACGGACGGCGTGTTCCAGCTCGAGAGCGGCGGGATGAAGAGCTTCATGAAAGAATTAAAGCCCAAGAGCCTTGAGGACGTGATTGCGGGCATTTCCCTCTATCGTCCGGGTCCGATGGACTTTATTCCGAAATATATCAAGGGTAAGAACCACCCGGAGACAGTGACCTATGACTGCCCGCAGCTTGAGCCTATCTTAGCGCCCACCTACGGCTGCATCGTGTATCAGGAGCAGGTGATGCAGATTGTGCGGGAGCTGGGCGGCTATACCATGGGAAGAAGCGACCTTGTGCGCCGCGCCATGAGCAAGAAAAAGCAGTATGTGATGGAGCAGGAGCGGAAAAACTTTACTTACGGGAATCCCGAAGAGGGTGTGCCCGGCTGTGTGGCGAACGGCATAGACGCGCAGGTGGCAGACCATATTTACGACACCATGATGGATTTTGCCAAGTACGCCTTCAACAAGTCACATGCGGCATGTTATGCGGTGGTGGCTTACCAGACGGCTTATATGAAATATTATCATCCCGTGGAGTTTATGGCGGCGCTGATGACTTCCGTTATTGATAATCCAAGTAAGGTGGCGGAGTATATTATGACGAGCCGAAGCATGGGCATCCAGATTCTGCCGCCGGATATCAATGTAGGTGAAAACGGTTTTTCGGTGGCGGGCGGGCAGATACGTTATGCGCTTTCCGCGATTAAGAGCGTGGGACGTCCCGTGATCGACGCGGTGGTCGCTGAGCGTGACGCGAGAGGGCCTTACCAGAATCTGGGAGATTTTGTGACACGCGTGACAGATCGGGATATGAACAAACGCGTGGTGGAGCATTTTATCAAGGCGGGCGCTATGGACAGTCTGGGCGGTACGCGCAAGCAGCTCCTGAGCGTGTACTTACAGGTGATTGACGGCATCCAGCAGAACCGTAAGAACAATCTGGCGGGGCAGCTCTCTCTCTTTGACATTGCCGGCGAGGAGGAGAAGGTGGACTATCAGGTAAGCCTTCCCGATGTGGGCGAATATTCCAAGGAGATGAAGCTGGCTTTTGAGAAGGAAGTGCTGGGCATTTATATCAGCGGGCATCCGCTGGAGGAGTACCGGGATACGTGGAAAAAGAATATCACGAACACCACGGCGGATTTTGCGCTCGATGAGGAAACGGGAGAGCCCAGGGTGGCGGACGGCGCGAAGGTGACCATCGGCGGTATGATTACGGAGAAGAAGATTAAGTACACCAAGAACGAGAAGGTGATGGCTTTCCTGCAGGTGGAGGATTTGGTCGGTTCCGTGGAAGTTATCGTTTTTCCGAGGGACTATGAGAAGTACGGTAATGCAGTGATGGAGGACAGCAAGGTCTTTATCAAGGGCAGGGTATCCGTGGAGGAGGACAAGGACGCGAAGCTGGTGTGCGAGCAGATTACCACCTTTGAGCAGATGCCGAAGAAGCTTTGGATCAAGTTTCCTACAAAGGACGCTTTCGAACAGAAGAGGGACACGCTTTTTGGTATTCTGCGGGGGGAGGAAGGGAAGGACAACGTGGTGATATACGTGGAAAATCCCAAATCCATGAATCCGCTGTCGGCGAATTGGAACGTGTCGGCGGAAGTGGCGCTGATTGAGAAGCTGGAGGAGGCGTTCGGGGAGGGGAATGTGAAAGTGGTCTGAATTGTAATGACAATTTCCAGACATCCCATCTCGTAAAATTGAGCCGTCTGCTGAACGAACAGGTGAGCAAATTCCAGCTGTAAGGCAGATAAAAAACGTTGAAAATCCTTTGCTGATAATGTAAAATACTATTAGAATTTTTAAGACACAAAAACAGGAAAGGCATGGGTATCGGTATGGCGAAGCAGATTAAGACAATCGGTGTGCTGACCAGCGGGGGCGATGCGCCGGGTATGAATGCGGCGATCCGTGCGGTGGTCAGAAAAGGAATCGCTAACGGGGTCAAAGTGAAGGGGATTAAGAAGGGATATCAAGGCCTCCTGAACGAAGAAATTATCGATATGGAGAAGTGGACGGTGTCGGATACGATCCAGAGAGGCGGCACGATTCTGGGCACGGCGCGCTGCAGCGAGTTCCGTACGGAAGAGGGACAGCAGAAGGGCGCGGATATCTGCCACAAGCACGGAATCGACGGTCTTGTGGTGATTGGCGGCGACGGTTCCTACCGGGGCGCACAGGCGCTTTCGAGACACGGCATCAATACGATCGGCATACCGGGCACGATCGACCTGGATATTGCGTGTACGGAGTATACCATCGGTTTCGACACGGCGATCAATACGGCTATGCAGGCAATTGACAAGGTAAGGGATACTTCCTCGTCACATGAGCGCTGCAGCATCATTGAGGTTATGGGCAGGAACGCGGGGTATATTGCCCTGTGGTGTGGCATTTCAAACGGTGCGGAGGACATTCTGCTCCCGGAGAAATACGACTATAACGAGCAGCAGATCATTAACAATATCATTGCCAACAGGAAAAAGGGCAAGACGCACCATCTGATTATCAACGCGGAGGGCATCGGGCACTCCACTTCCATGGCGAGACGAATTGAGGCGGCTACAGGTATTGAGACGAGGGCTACGATTCTCGGCTACATGCAGCGAGGCGGTTCGCCCACCTGTAAAGACCGCTACTATGCTTCGATCATGGGCTGCTATGCGGCGGATATCCTCTGTGAGGGCAAGACGAACCGGGTGGTAGGTTACCAGCACGGCGAGTTTATGGACTTTGATATCGAGGAGGCGCTGAGCATGGAGAAGGGGATTCCGGATTATCCCTATGAGATGTCGAAGATTTTATAGCCGCGAAGATATCTGTAAGAGTGAAGGCGGCAGAAAATATGAGATATGGGATTCCCCGCGGATGGTTGCATTTGCGGGGAGTCTTTATGCGCAGCCCCGCATATGGACGTTTGCTGTTTCACAGCATGCGGGCCGAGCGGCGGGCGGGAAAAGAGTTTATTAGCGGGGGAAGATGATGATAACAAGTTTGCATAACAGAGCCGTCAGGGAAGTGACGGCTCTGCTTGGAAAGAAGAAGGAGAGGGACAGACAGTCGCTCTTTGTGGTGGAAGGCGGGAAAATGTTCGGAGAGGCGCCGGCGGAACGGATCAGTCGGGTGTATATCGCGCAGGGAGCAGAGACGGAAATGTATGCGCGGTATGGGGATAAGCTGTCTGGGCTTTCATGTGAGATTGTGGCGGACGAGGTATTCGCTAAAATGTCAGACACAGTGACTCCGCAGGGCATTCTCTGTCTCGTGCGGCAGCAGCACTATAATATAGAAGAAATCTTGCGGCAAAGCAACGAAAAACATGCGTTATTTATAATGCTGGAAGATATACAGGATCCGGGAAATCTGGGAACCATCTTTCGGACGGCGGAGGCGGCGGGCGCTGACGGCGTGATTATGAGCAGCAGGACGGCGGATATCTATAATCCGAAGACCATCCGTTCTACAATGGGGGCGGTATACAGGGTACCCTTTTTCTATACGGAGGATCTTTCTTCTATTATAAAGGTATTGCAGGAAAATGGAACCTTCGTATATGCGGCGCATCTCGGTGCGAAGGGCTTTTATGACGCATACGACTACCAAAAAAGCACCGCATTTCTGATCGGGAACGAGGCGAACGGTCTGCGGGACGAGACGGCGGGCTGTGCGGATGCCCTTCTCGGGATTCCCATGGAAGGAAAAGCGGAGTCATTGAATGCGGCAGTGGCTTCTTCTATTTTGCTTTACGAGGCATACAGACAGAGAAGAAATGGTTAAATCTGGATTTAATCTATCGATAACGGGTGTTCTTATGCTTTGGGGAAAATGTGGGGAGATAATGCGGGACACTGGAAAACACTGGAAAGTAACATACGTTCTTTTATGTGCGCGTATTATATGTAGGTTAAAAGAGGCAGGAAACATGGATTAATGTGCAGAATAATCGGAAAGGAAGAGAAAAGGTTGAATAAATTCTCTGATGAGCAATTTATTCAACCAAGAATTTGTGCCGAAGCGTCACAAATTCTGTTGATCGCAGAGCAGAATCTAAAATTCTGCTCGCGTCCTCAGCGTAAAACGCTTCGGAATGGAGGAAAAGATGAAAATAGGATTTATCGGGCTTGGAAATATGGCGTGCGCCATGATCAGCGGTATGCTGGGGCAGGGGATTGTCTCTGCGGAAGAGATCTGCGGCAGCGCGAAGACACAGAAAACCCGTGACGCGGTGCGGGAGCGTTTCGGTATTGACGTGAAGGCATCTAATGCGGCGGTGGCGGAAGAAGCGCAGACATTGATTCTGGCGGTGAAGCCGCAGTTTCTGGCGGGCGTGATTGCGGAGATCAGGGATGCGGTACAGCCGGATACACTGGTTATCAGCATTGCGGCAGGCAAGACGCTGGCGTGGCTGGAGGAGGCTTTCGGCAGACGGATGAAGATGGTGCGCTGTATGCCCAATACGCCCGCCATTGTGGGGGAAGGCTGTACAGGCGTCTGCCTGAACGGCGCCGTATCGGAGGAAGAGATGAAGTACAGCCTCCGGCTGATGGAGAGCTTCGGGAAGGCAAGTCTGGTAGAGGAACGGCTGATGGACGCTGTGGGAGCGGTGAGTGGTTCTTCCCCGGCGTATGTGTTCCTGTTCATAGAAGCGATGGCGGATGCGGGCGTGGCGGCGGGGATGCCCCGGGCGCAGGCATACGAGTTTGCGGCGCAGGCGGTATACGGCAGCGCAAAGCTTGTGCTGGAGACGGGAAAACATCCCGGCGAGTTAAAAGATATGGTATGCTCTCCGGGGGGGACGACGATAGAAGGTGTGCGTGTACTGGAGGAGGCAGGTTTCCGTGGGGCAGTGATGGATGCGCTGCTGGCGGCAGTGGAGAAGTCCGGAAAGTTGTGATCTTGCGAGTGGCGTGAGCCGAACGACGACAGACAGCCGTGCGTGATTTGTGTCGGAATATCTTGTGTTTTGTAAAAAATTAGTAACAAAATATAGAGATAAAATAGAGCCAAATTGTATAAACTTGACAAAGAATAGGCGTTTTGCTAAAATAATCCATACTTAACCGAACTGTAACAATTTTGTAACAATCTTTATCTTTTTGGTTTATGGGAAATATGATATTTCCTATATGGATGAAGATGGAGGGATGTTTATGCGGAAAGGGTATAGACTTCTGCCTGCCGGTTTGATTCTTGGAATATGTTTATGCGTTCTGACTCTGGATGTACATGCCACAAGCAGGAACGAGTATCTGGATTCGATGAATGCGGGTGTGGCACAGATTGTAGATCCTACCGGAAAGGCGGCGAATGAGGATGCAATCCGGGAACTGACAGAGGTGTCGCAAGCAAACGGCGCGGAGAGGGAAACGGATCTGGTCATGGCTAACGTGCAGGTGGCGATGAATGTGCGCGCGGAAGCGGATGAGGAATCGGATAAGGTTGGTCTGCTCTACAAGGATTGCGGCGGCAGAATACTGGAGAGAAAAGACGGCTGGACAAGACTCCGCAGCGGGGATCTTGTGGGCTGGGCGAGCGACGAGTATCTGCTTTTTGGCGAGGATGCGGAGCTGCTGGCGAATGATGTGGGGAATCTTATCGTTCAGATAGAGACAGACACGCTCTGCGTAAGGGAAGACCCGGAGGCGGAAGCGGAAGCGGTCGGTTTTATTCCCCGTGATGAGGAACTTGAGATCATTGAGGTTCTGGATGACGACTGGATCAGCGTGGATTACGAGGGTGAGACAGGCTATGTCTCGGCGGAGTATGTAGATATTGACTTCCACATTGACGAAGGCGAGACGCTGGTGGCAATTCAGAAGAGAGAAGAGGAAGAGCGCAAGGCGAAACTCACGGCAAACAGAGGCGCTGTGGTGGTGGGCGGAGACGACACCAGACTGCTGGCGGCATTGATCTACTGTGAGGCAGGCATCGAGACTTACAACGGCAAGCTGGCGGTAGGTGCGGTAGTTATGAACCGTGTCAGGAGCGCGGCTTATCCGAATACAATATCGGGTGTTATATTTGCGTCGGGACAGTTTACGCCCGCACTCAACGGGAAAGTTGCAAGGGTGTACGGCGGCGATATTCCTGAAAGCTGCTGGGAGGCGGCGAGAGCTGCGATCAACGGCGAGACAAACGTAGGCGACGCGACCCATTTCCGGCGTGCCGGAAATCACGATGGGCTGCTCATCGACAGACAGGTGTTCTGGTGATAACTCTTGCCACATCGGGGATAATATGAGATAATAGTGTGAGAGGTACTAAGTCTCACACAGGAGAATGCAAAAAAACAGCATTCTCCCCACGGATTTGCGAGTATTACGTTGGCATCAGGGAGGGAACATGATGGAGATACAGGCGTTAAACATGACGGTGGTCTGGCTGGTCATCCTTGTGGCGCTGGTTGTGATAGAACTTCTGACGATGGGACTCACCACCGTCTGGTTCGCGGGCGGTGCGCTTGCTGCCACGCTTGCTTCCTTGCTGCATCTGCCGGTTATTTTGCAGATTATACTGTTTCTTGTGGTTTCTGCGCTGCTCTTGTATTTTACAAGACCGATTGCGGTAAAATATTTTAACAAAGACCGGGTGCGCACGAACGCGGAGAGCCTTGTGGGGCGGCAGGCGATTGTCATCAGCGAAATTGATAATCTGCAGGGCATCGGACAGGTGAATGTGGGCGGCATGGAATGGTCCGCGCGGACGAAGACTGACGGGGAGAAGCTGCCTGTGGGAGCCGTGGTGGTTGTGCTGGCAATAAACGGCGTGAAACTAATTGTAGAGGAGAAGAAAGAATTGTAGCAGATTGTTCGGTACGGGTACTGGACAGTTACAGGCTGTAAATGCTTTCGGAAACGGAGAAGAAAATGGGTGGACTTATAGCGTTACTAGTTGTTTTGATCTTGATTGTGCTGATTCTGGCATCCTGTATCAAGATTGTGCCGCAGGCGCAGGCTTACGTGGTGGAGCGTCTGGGCGCGTATCAGCAGACATGGTCTGTGGGACTGCATATCAAAGTCCCCTTCATTGATAAGGTGGCAAAAAGAGTTGTCTTGAAGGAGCAGGTGGTAGACTTCGCGCCTCAGCCTGTGATCACGAAAGATAACGTTACCATGCGGATTGACACAGTGGTTTTTTTCCAGATCACAGACCCGAAACTGTTTGCTTACGGGGTAGAGAATCCGATTATGGCGATTGAAAACCTGACGGCGACGACCCTTCGTAACATCATCGGTGAGATGGAGCTCGACCAGACGCTGACGTCCAGAGAGGTGATTAACACGAAGATGCGCGCCTCCCTCGATATTGCGACAGATCCTTGGGGTATCAAGGTGAACCGTGTGGAGCTTAAGAATATCATTCCTCCGGCGGCGATTCAGGACGCCATGGAGAAGCAGATGAAGGCGGAGCGTGAGCGCCGTGAGGCGATCCTGCGTGCGGAAGGTGAGAAGAAATCCACCATTCTGGTAGCGGAAGGTCAGAAAGAGTCCGCGATTCTGGAGGCAGAGGCGGAGAAGCAGTCCGCGATCCTGCGCGCGGAGGCGCAGAAGGAGAAGATGATCCGCGAGGCGGAAGGTGAAGCTGAGGCGATTCTTAAAGTGCAGCAGGCTACTGCGGACGGTATCCGTATGATCCGCGAGGCAGGCGCAGACGAGGCAGTCTTAAAGATCAAGAGTCTGGAAGCTTTCGAGAAGGCAGCGGACGGTCAGGCGACGAAGATTATCATTCCCTCGGAGATTCAGGGACTGGCGGGGCTGGCGGCTTCCGCAAAAGAGGTATTCAAATAACAGAGTGAGAAGTACTGAGTCTCACTCGGGAGAATGCCCGAAAAACGGCATTCTCTGCGCTGATTAGAGCATTATAAAACGACAGGACGGTTCTGCGGATCCGTCCTGTTTCGATACACTACATAAGGAGGCAGTATCATGGACTTAAAGGGACGTAATTTTTTGAAGCTTCTGGATTTTACGCCGGAGGAAATTACATACATGCTGGATGTGGCGGCGGATCTGAAGGACAAGAAAAAGAAGGGAATCCCCGTGGACACGCTGCGGGGAAAAAACGTGGCTCTGATCTTTGAGAAGACGAGCACCAGAACCCGCTGTGCCTTTGAGGTGGCTGCGCATGATCTCGGCATGGGGACGACGTACCTCGATCCGTCCGGTTCCCAGATCGGCAAGAAAGAGAGCATTGCGGACACGGCGCGGGTTCTGGGACGCATGTACGAGGGAATTGAGTACCGCGGCTTCGGGCAGGAAATCGTAGAAGAGCTGGCGAAATATGCGGGTGTGCCGGTCTGGAACGGTCTGACCAACGAGTTTCACCCGACCCAGATGCTGGCGGATCTTCTGACTATACGGGAGCATTTTGGCCGCGTAAAGGGCATTAAGCTGACTTATATGGGGGACGCCCGCTACAACATGGGCAATTCCCTGATGGTGGTCTGCGCCAAGATGGGTATGCATTTCACGGCGTGTACGAGTAAAAAGTATTTCCCGGAGGAGGAACTGGTGAAAACCTGCCGGGAGATTGCGGAAGAAAACGGCGGTTCCATCCGTCTGACGGAAGATGTGCCGGAGGGCGTGACGGGAGCGGATGTGGTGTATACGGATGTGTGGGTGTCCATGGGTGAGCCGGAGCAGATCTGGGAGGAGAGACTGCATGATCTTGCGCCTTATCAGGTCAACGCGAAGGCGATGGAACTTGCCGGAAAAGATGCGGTGTTCATGCACTGCCTGCCCGCGTTCCACGATCACGAAACCGAAATCGGGAAGGAGATCGGTGAAAAGTACGGGATGGCGGAACTGGAAGTGACAGACGAGGTATTTGAGTCGCCGCAGTCTATTGTGTTTGATGAGGCGGAGAACAGAATGCACACCATCAAAGCGGTTATGGCTGTGACGCTGTCGCACTATACTGTAGAATAAGAAACCTGCGGCAGCCGCCCGATGTGTGTACGCAAAGCAGAATATGTTATTGAATGGAGAAGAATCCATGAAAACAGATAAGTCCGATATACTAACATGTCTGAGAAACAGTGAGGATTATGTGTCGGGGCAGCAGCTCTGCGACCGTCTGGGCGTTTCTCGCACAGCGGTGTGGAAGGTGATTAACCAGCTGAAGGAGGAGGGCTACCGGATCGAGTCGGTGCCAAGCCGGGGGTATCGTCTGGTGGAGAGCCCTGCGGACATGTATTCGGAGAGTGAGATTGTCAGCAGGCTTCACACGAAGTGGGCAGGAAAACGGCTTGTCTTTTTTGAGTCCACGGGTTCCACGAATCCCGACGCCAAACGCTTGGCGGAGGAGGGGGCGCCGCACGGAACGACAGTGGTCGCTGACAGACAGACTGCGGGCAAGGGGCGCAGAGGCAGATCGTGGGAGTCACCCGCAGGCAGGGCCATTTACTTTACGATAGTCGTCCGCCCGGCGTTTATCCCGGATAAGGCGTCCATGGTCACACTGGTGATGGCGCTTTCCGTGGCGGAGGCGATCCAAAAAGTGACGGGGCTTTCTACGGGGATCAAATGGCCGAACGACATTGTAGTGAACGGTAAAAAAGTGGTCGGGATTCTCACGGAGATGAGCATGACGCCGGAGATGAACGAGATTCAGTTTTTAGTGGCAGGCGTGGGCGTCAACGTGAATCAGGAGAGCGGGGAGGAATTTTCGGAAGAACTGCGGAAGACGGCGACCTCCCTGAAAATAGAGTCCGGGCGGCAGCTTGACAGGGCGGAGCTTCTGGCAGAGATTCTGGCGCAGTTTGAGGAAAATTACGGAACCTTTGAGCGGATGGTTAATCTTTCCGGGCTTCGGGAGCGCTATGAATCCCGGCTGGCCGGCAGGAACGCAGTGGTGCGGGTGCTCGATCCAGCGGGAGAATATACCGGCATTTCGAGGGGTATTACGGAGACGGGGGAACTGATTGTGGAGAAGGAGACGGGGGAAACCGTCCTTGTCTATGCGGGGGAAGTGTCGGTGCGCGGACTGTATGGCTATGTCTGAATGGGGTTGAAACTGACAAGCTTGTCATAAATGTGGGCGGCTCCCGGCAAATAGCGGGACAGCGTCCGGCGGTCCGAAGGCAGGACAGCGGAAGGAAATGTCAATGGAAGAAGATAAGAGAATCGTGCTCTGCGGCGCGAACGCCTACGAGCAGAAATACTATTTTAATGAAAAATTTGATAAGATTCCGCAGTCGATCAAGGATGAACTGCATATCATCTGTGTGCTTTTCACGGAAGAAGTGGGCGGCATTTTTACGATTGTCTTTGAGGAGGACGGCAGTATTTCGCTGGAGACGGACGCCGAGGAGGATGATCTGCTCTACGACGAGATCAGCAGCGGTCTTCTGGTGGGAGAAATCCGCAGGAACAGGCAGGAGATGCTGGAAGCACTGCAGTTGTACTACCGGGTGTTTATCCTGCATGAGGCGATGCAGGTCGAAGACTGAGCGCCCGATTTTTTACATGAAAGATTGGTAAAGAACATGAGTGATTTGCGAAGACCGCTGGTGATCGGCGGCGTTACTTTGAAAAATAATCTCATACTGGCTCCCATGGCAGGCGTGACGGACCTGCCATTTCGTTTGCTGTGCAGCGAACAGGGGGCGGCTCTTGCCGGGATGGAGATGGTGAGTGCCAAGGCAATCATGTACGGCAATAAAAATACGGAGGGACTGCTTGCGATTCATCCGCAGGAAGGGCCGGTTTCCCTGCAGCTGTTTGGTTCGGATCCGAAGATCGTCAGCGAGATGGCAAAGCGGATTGAAGATCGTCCGTTTGCCATACTGGATATCAACATGGGCTGCCCCGTGCCGAAGATTGTGGGCAACGGGGAGGGCTCCGCGCTGATGCGTGAGCCGAAGCTGGCGGGGGAGATTATTGCTGCCACAGTAAAGGCAATAGAGAAACCTGTCACCGTGAAAATTCGCAAAGGGTTTGACGCGGAACATGTCAATGCGGTGGAGATGGCGAAGATAGCGGAGGATGCGGGAGCCGCCGCGGTAGCTGTGCACGGCAGGACGAGAGAGCAGTTTTACAGTGGGGAGGCGGACTGGGAGATCATAGCGAAGGTGAAGGAGGCGGTCTCCATTCCCGTGATCGGAAACGGGGATGTAACGGATGGGAAAAGCGCGGAAAAACTGCTTGTGCAGACGGGATGTGACGGCGTGATGATCGGGCGTGCAGCCAGAGGCAACCCGTGGCTGTTTAAGCAGATTGCCGCTTATCTGAAAGACGGACATACGCTTCCACCGCCGACCATGGAAGAAAAAAGGGAAATGATTCTGCGCCACGCCGCGTTGCAGATGGAAATAAAGGGAGAGTATACTGGCGTTCGGGAAATGCGAAAACACCTGTCATGGTATACGGCAGGGCTGCCCGGTTCGGCGAGACTCAGGGGAAGCGTCAATCAGGCGGAGAGTTTTGCCGAGATTGAACGGCTGGTAGAATCCATGTAACTGTCGGGAATTGGGTGTCATTCCTGCGCGTGTAAGGACATATACTGTGTCAGAGCATGAGACAGGCACAGGAGAAAGCGGCATGGAAACAGAGAGCATTGTTTATTTTCACCCGATGCAGGAGACGTATAAAATGACCGCGGCAAAGAAACACTGGTGGGAGAGCGTTTCCCTGCCGGGAAAGGTTTTGCCGGCAGAAGCGGCTGGTGGTTTCTTTGTACCCGTGGACTGCCCGGTTCCACTTTTCTATTACAAAAAGAAACCGTGGAAACAGGAAAATCTCTTGAATGCCATGGAAATAGTGGTGGGAGCCGTACCGGGAATGGCGGATGCGTTTCTTCATCCCAAAATAATGACACTTATCTCACAAGAAAAAAGGGAACGCTGGGAGCCGCGCCGGGAAACGCAGCAAAGGCTTTCCGCCGCCCTGCTTGCGGGATGCGCCGCCGACTGCCTGTTCCGAAAAGGCAGGGTGACGGTACTGCTTGGGAGGCATGAAGATACCGATTGGCAGATGGAGATGACGAGACGGCTTCTTGAACCGTATCTGCCGAGAATCAACAGCCTTATCTTCTATTATGAGGAGGTGGAAGGAACAGATATCTGGGAGGAGACGGCGGAGGAGCTGGAGACCTACGGATACGAATACGGGCTGGTGCCCGGAATGATGCCTTATCTGGACTCCGGGGAAGGGCTCTGCTGCGGCAGGGAGAGATGCGGCGGGGTGATTCTGGATTACGCGGATGCGCCGAGATATCCGCGAGTGGAGAGGGAGGGACAGACGGTATATGCGGACCTGACTTCCAGCCCGGAAAAAGAGCAGGGCTGTATCAGAAAAAGCGGGCGTATTCTCTATAGTTCGCCCCTCAAATATCTTGACACTATAGTGAAAAATGAGTATTATAGAAAAATGTACGCGATGGCAATGAGCAGTGCGCAGACGTAAGATGGAAAAATGGCAGTTTACTGACAATTTTTCCGGATTGCGGATGCATAGGGCGAAGCCCGCGAGCGAGATGAAGCAAAGCGGAATCGAGCTGCACTGTGGTAGAAATATATTGATTGTAGGAAAGGAAAATTTTTACCATGCAGGAGAAAAAGAATATTTTAACGTATGAAGGATTGCGCAAGTACGAGGAGGAATTACATGATTTAAAGGTCGTAAAGCGTAAGGAAGTGGCTCAGAAAATCAAAGAGGCAAGAGAGCAGGGCGACCTCTCTGAAAATGCTGAGTACGACGCGGCAAAAGATGAGCAGCGCGATATAGAAGCGAGGATTGAGGAGCTGGAGAAAATTCTGAAAAATGCCGAAGTTGTGGTGGAGGACGAGGTAGATCTCGACAAGATCAATATCGGCTGTCAGGTAAAAATACTGGATCTGGAATATGATGAGGAGTTAGATTATAAGATCGTTGGTTCTACCGAGGCAAACAGCCTGCAGGGAAGGATTTCCAACGAGTCTCCCCTTGGCAGGGCGTTGATCGGAAGCAAGGTCGGTGATACAGTAGAGGTGGAGACACAGGCGGGTGTTATTAAGTACAAGGTTTTGGAGATACAGCGGTCGAATTAGAAGTGCAGATTCGGGCGGACGGCGGGGCATATGGCGTGCAGTTCGGAACGAATGACAGCGTACGATTATGGGAGAGGGCAGCAGTATGGCGGATACACAGAACAGACAGCAGGAACAGGATATTAACCAGCTTTTGAAGGTGAGAAGGGAGAAACTTGCGGTTCTGCAGGAGGCAGGTCAGGATCCTTTTCAGATTACGAAGTATGACGTGACCCACCACAGTCTGGAAATCACGGATCATTTTGACACGCTGGAAGGAAAGAGCGTGTCCATTGCCGGGCGTGTTATGAGCAAACGTGTTATGGGCAAGGCGTCCTTCTGCAACGTGCAGGATCTACAGGGTGATATCCAGTGTTATGTGGCGAGGGACAGCGTGGGCGAGGAGCCTTACGCCGATTTCAAAAAATATGACGTGGGTGACATAGTGGGCGTCGAGGGCGAGGTTTTTAAGACCAAAACAGGCGAGATATCCGTCCATGCATCGAAAGTGACACTGCTGTCAAAAAGTTTGCAGATTCTTCCGGAGAAGTATCACGGCCTGGTAAATACGGATATTCGTTACAGGCAGAGGTACACGGACCTGATTATGAATGCGGAGGTGAAAAAGACTTTCGTCATGCGCTCCAAAATCATTAGTTCTATCAGGCGTTATCTGGACGGACAGGGATTTCTGGAGGTGGAGACGCCCATGCTCGTGTCCAATGCGGGCGGCGCGGCGGCCAGACCCTTCGAGACCCATTACAATGCATTGGATGAGGATGTGAAGCTTCGCATCTCTCTGGAATTATATTTAAAGAGACTAATTGTGGGCGGCATGGAGAGAGTCTATGAGATCGGGCGGGTATTTCGGAATGAGGGGCTTGACGCCAGACATAATCCGGAGTTTACGCTGATGGAACTGTATCAGGCTTACACCGATTACAACGGAATGATGGACCTGACCGAGAATATGTTCCGCCATGTGGCAAAAGAAGTCTGCGGAACTACCATGATTCCTTATGGGGATGTTGAGATAGATCTTGGCAAACCTTTCGAGCGGATCACCATGGTGGAAGCCGTGAAAAAATATACGGGCGTTGACTTTGACGAAGTAGTGGACACCGCGGCGGCAAAGAAGGTTGCGGACGAGAAGGGCGTACACTACGAGGAGCGCCATACGAAGGGCGATATCATCAACCTTTTCTTCGAGGAGTTTGTGGAGGAGCATCTGGTACAGCCCACCTTTGTCATGGATCATCCCGTGGAGATATCGCCCCTCACCAAGAGGAAGCCGGACAAGCCGGACTATGTGGAGCGGTTTGAGCTGTTCATCACGGCGAGAGAGATGTGCAACGCCTATTCCGAGTTGAATGATCCCCTCGACCAGAGGGAACGTTTCAGGGCGCAGGAGGCTGCGCTTGCGGCGGGTGACGAGGAAGCGAACACGACGGACGAGGATTTTATGAACGCGCTGGAGATCGGTATGCCTCCCACGGGTGGTATCGGGTACGGCATTGACAGGCTGGTGATGTTACTCACCAATTCTCCTGCGATCCGTGACGTGCTGTTGTTCCCGACGATGAAAAGTCTGGATAAAGCACAGGACAAAAAAGCCGCTGACCGCGAAAAGAAAGCTGATCAGGAAACGGATGGCAGGCATGAAACGAAAACAGGCGGACATGACGAGGGACAGCCTGTGAAGCAGAGCAGGATTTCCCGCGAACAGGCGTTGGAACTGTTGAAAAAATATAACAGGGAGCCGTTCCATATCCAGCACGCGCTGACGGTGGAGGGTGTGATGCGCTGGTATGCGAAGGAGCTGGGATATGGTGCGGAAGAAGAATTCTGGGGCATCACCGGGCTTTTGCATGACATCGACTTCGAGCTTTATCCTGACGAGCACTGTAAGAAAGCGCCAGAGCTCCTGCGCGGGGGCGGCGTGGGCGAGGACATGATTTATGCGGTCTGCTCCCACGGTTATGGGCTTTGCAGCGAGGAGGAGCCGAAGCTTGAGATGGAGAAAGTGCTCTTCGCGGCTGACGAGCTGACGGGGCTGATCTGGTCCTGCGCGCTGATGAGACCTTCCAAAAGCACCATGGACATGGAAGTCAAGAGCCTGAAGAAGAAGTTCAAGGATAAGAAATTCGCGGCGGGCTGTTCCAGAGAGGTCATCGCACAGGGAGCCCAGATGCTTGGCTGGGAACTGGACGACCTGTTCGACAGGACCATTCAGGCGATGAGAAGCTGTGAGGCGGATGTGGCTGCGGCGATGGAAAAGATAGGCTGATTTTAGAAAACAGGCATAGATGCTTGGGGAGGCAGGGCAGTTTTTGGAAACGTATTTTCAGGAAGCGATGGGGATTTACGTTTTTGAAATGGATTCTGTCGTGTGCAGACCGCCGGAGAAAAATCTGATGACAGTATGCGGCACATGCCATGATGGACAGATGAAGGCGGAGGCTGGATTTTTCTGGCAGGCGTCAGCTCTTATGATGGAGCTGCGCCTGTCTTTTTTGATGGATGCGGACATGGAGTTTTTTCCCGGCAGGACGCTGCGCACAGGGAGGCTGTGAAAACATACCGTTTCCGTCTGGACCGGGAGGCAAAGGTCTCTCGGTCGGTGAGCGGCATCCTGCGTGAGGACCTTTCATACACGCAGTTTTTCACACTGTTTCTGGAAGGGCTTGCCGGGGAAGAGACGGGGGTTGCGGTGACGGCAGCGGAACCGGTGTTTCGAGGGCTTACGCATATACGTTTTCCACCGTCAGAGGCACAGTTCGGGGACACGTTCCTGACCCTTTCCGCATGCGCCTATCATGTAAAGGACGGCGGTTAGTGGTGGTGGCGAAGCGGGTGGAGTAAGATGTATGGGTTATACACCGGATTCCTTCCGTTTCCGCTTGTTTTCATACATCCTTTCATCCGCTTCCTTCATCCGCTTTTTGTAGTCAGCAGACTGTCCGGTCAGGCTGCAGCCGAAGGAAAAACGGAGGGGAACACGCACCTGGTCGTTCAGACTGGCAAAACGGCTGTTCTGCAGGTCAGTCAGAAGCGAGACTGTATCGGTTAATTCCTGTTCGCTGCCGTAGTGGTACAGGAACAAGATGAACTCGTCGCCGCCGAGTCTTGCGGACAGAGAGCTTTTGGGACCGAAGTTCCGGAACAGCCCGGCGATTTCCTTTAAGTAGACGTCGCCTGCGTCGTGACCGTAGGTATCATTGATCGTTTTCAGGTTGTCCGCATCGATCATAACAATCGCGCTATGCCCGAGAGATTCCGGCTCGGCGAACAGGGTGGAAAGCCGAAGTTCCAGACCGCGGCGGTTATAAAGCCCGGTCAGCGGATCGTAATCGCGTTCGGCTTCTATCTTCAGGCGTTTTCTAATTTCATCCGTCACATCGATGACAACGCCGAAAATCTCATCGTCCCGCCCCATTTCCTCCAGCTTGATATAGTGATCTTTCAATGAGAACACATTGGTTTCGTCTTTGACGGGATTGTTGCAAAGCTTGCTGATAAAAGTCTGAAACACTCTGTAGTCAGAGGACAGCGTTTCGGCTTCCTCCGGCTCCAGACAGAGGATACGCGGCACATGCTGGGTAAACCGTACTCTCTTCATATGATGATTGTATTCGTACACGCCGATATACATATTTGTTTTGCTTAAAACGTAAGACATCTTTTCGCTGTTGTCCAGAAGGCTCTGCTTCATTCTGTTGATATAGCCGCTCAGTTCTGAAAATTCCACGCTTGTCTGGATGTTGATCATTTCATCCAGATTGCCTTGGGCGATGCTGTGCAGCTTTTCGTTTACGCGATGGATGCCGTCAACCACATATTGATTCATGGATCTGGTGACCACCTGAAAGAGAATGACTGCAATGGTAATCAGGCAGAATACAAGTCCGACGGTTGTGAGCGGGATGCGCTGATACAGTATCCGTCTTGAAAGAACACGACCGATATAGTTATCATTATATTTTACAAACACGCAGTAGGATTCTTCGCCGTTCACGTTGGCGTGGAATCCTTTCCTGTCAAGGGTGACGTCGCTGAGGCTGAGTCCGATCTCCGACAGGTTTCTGCCGACGCATGACAGGTCGGTGGAGCCGATGATCCCGCCGGTCTTCCCGTCTATGGCGTAGTAGTTGGCGTCGGGATTGACACGGAACAGGGAGAAGAGATAGGAAAGCTCGTTTTTCTCGGTCGCTTTCATCACGTTGACCGGCTCCATGCCTACCTGTACGATAAATGCGCCGCTTTTGCTCCAGAGCGCGGAATACTGCATCAGCTTCGCCTCCGCTGTGTTGGGAGTGATATCCTGAACGAGGCGCAGCGATTTGTCCGTGAGCATGGGCTTAAAAAACTGCATCTGTTCCCCGGAATCAAAGGTAAAGTCGTAGTATTCCGGGTGGGTTCCCGCGTAAATGCGGCCAGTGGTGTCAAAGATATGGATTTCGTCCACTTCCATCATCCGGGCAATTTTTTTCAGTTCATCCACACTGTTCAAGGCGGAAGGATTATCTTCTATAATATAAGCGATTGCCTCCGCATTGTGCAGGCATGTCTGCCGATAGGCTTCTTCGACCTCCTCAAGCTCCGCCAGATTCTGCTCCAGAAGCTGCTCGATCTGGCGGAAGGTTTCTGTGGCGGCCTGGTACGCCTGTTTGTGTTCGCTCATGATCTGAAGGCACAGGATCAGCGCCAAAAGAACAACCACGAGAACAAATGTGACGGAGCGCATATAGCGGCTGATTATATTTCTAAGTGTCTGCATGGACATCTCCTTTACGGTTAAATAACGCAACTAGTTTACATAACACCTAGCTATACGCAGTGAAATCTTACATAAAATACTATATAATATGGTAAGAGAGTGTCAAGGCAAAAGTATGGATTGTAGAAAATATGGTATAGAATGCGAAGAATTTGCCTTTCTTTATTCGATTGCGGAAAGAAAGGAGCTCATTATGACACAGACACAGAGAGAGCAGGGCGGCGCCGGAGCTATGGGCAGAGCTATGGTCGGAACCGAAACTCCCGTTGACATTCCCCGCAAAAATATGTATAATTTGTTTATTATATGTTGATGACAGAGATTACATAGAAAATCAGGGAAAAAGGAGGGAGAAGATCCGTCGCTTTGTGGCGGATTGATCGGAGGATATGAGCGAAAACGCAACCAGAGAGCAAATACTGATCGTAGACGACGAGGAAGTAAACAGAACGATATTGAGTCTTATGTTTGATGCTGACTACGACATCGTGGAAGCGCCCAATGGAATGGAAGCAATTGAGGCGATAGATAAAAATGATAATATCGCATTGATTCTGCTCGACGTCATCATGCCGGTCATGGATGGCTTCGGTGTGCTCGATTATATGAAAGAGAAAGATCTTCTGGAGAAGATTCCGGTCATCCTGATTACCAGCATGACGCCTCAGGAGAGCGAGGAGAAGGCATACGAGTACGGCATTGCGGACGTGATGCACAAGCCCTTTGAGTCGGCGATCATCAAGAGACGTGCGAATAACATCATTGAGCTTTACCAGAGCAAGAAAAATCTGGAAATCAAGCTGAAAGAGCGGGAGGAGACGATCCGTGAGCAGGAGAAGGCGATCCGTGAAAACAACGAGTTCATGATCGACGCGCTCGGTTCCGTGGTTGAGTTCAGAAGCATTGAGACGGGGGATCACGTCAAGCGGATTAAGTACCTGACGAGAATCCTTTTGAAATATCTTGCGAAATATTTCCCTAAATACGGGCTTACACCGGTGCAGATTGATCAGATCGCGAGAGCTTCCGCGCTCCATGACGTAGGTAAGATCGGTATACCGGACGCCATTTTGTTAAAACCGGGCAAACTGACGACGGAGGAGTTTGAGGTGATGAAAACCCACACCACCATCGGCTGTGAGATTCTGGATTCCTTCAAACCGCAGTATCCGGATGAGTTTTACCAGTACTGTTATGAGATCTGCCGCCACCACCATGAGAGAGCCGACGGCAGAGGATATCCTGACCATCTGGCAGGAGATGAAATCCCGATCAGCGCGCAGATCGTATCCATTGCCGATGTGTATGAGGCGCTGGTGAGCGAGAGGGTATATAAAAGTGCATACAGCAATGACGAGGCATATCAGATGATCTTAAATGGGGAATGCGGACAGTTTTCGGAAGATGTGATAGAATGCTTTAAGCTTGCCAGAGAAGATTTCTTCAATCTTGTTGAAGTGATCAATATGTTTAATTTTACGTAAGATAGATCGGGCGACGGAGACTGTAAAACAAAAGTGGAATGTTTTGCAGTCTCTTTGTCATTGTCAAAATCGTAATTTCATATCAGAAAGGAAAGATTGCTATGGACGACAAATTCAGACAACAGTTAGAGGAATGCGGGGCGGACGTGGAGACTACACTGAAACGTTTTATGGGTAACGACGCGATTTACCAGAAATTCCTAGGGAAGTTCCCCAATGATCCGAATTACGCGAATCTCGGGACGAATCTGGAAGCGGGCGCTTTCGAGGAAGCTTATAAGTGTGCTCACGCCCTGAAAGGCGTAGTGGGCAATCTCGGTCTCACCCCTATTTTTGACAGGGTTTCGGAGCTGGTGGAAGAGCTCAGAAACAAGGCGGCAGAGGAAGTGGACGCGGTGCGCGCGAACGAGCTGTGGCAGGAGATCAAAAAAATTTACGAACAGTTTATCAACGTGATCAATGAAAATATTCCGAGCTGATTTGATGCTCCATGGGAGGCTGGCATGGAATTTGAATGGTTAAATTCCCGGATTGCGGATGAAACGATGGAGCTGGTTCTGCTCTTCAATGAGGAGGGGAGCATACTTTACGGTAACCAGACAGCGGCTGCGCGGCTGGAATATGACAGGGATAAGCTGACCAGATGCACGATGTCCCAGATATTCAGACAGGATTTTCCAAATTCGCCGGACGGGTTTATCACCTTTGTAAAGACGAGTATGAAGGGCGTTAAGGAGATGACTATGTACAGGAGCAACAACTCTTGTTTCTCTGTCAATGCCCGTATTTTTCCGGAAGACGGGATGGACGCCTACCTGCTTCTCGCGGAGGATATTTCCGCGCAGAAGAATATGAATATGAGGATCCGCGAGCTGAAGGAGAAGGAGAGCGAAAACAACCGCGCCAGGAATGAGTTTACGGCGAACGTTACCCATGAGCTGCGCACCCCTGTCAACGGCATTAAAGGGCATGTGATGGAGCTTGTGGAGGAGGTCGAGGATCCCGGACAGAAGAAGACGCTTGATATTGTCCTCAGCTGCTGTGACAATATGCTGACGATCATCAATGATATCCTTGATTTCGCGAAGCTGGAATCCGGCAAATTTGTGATAGACGAAAAGCCTTTTGACTTTCAGGAGATGATAGATAAGGTAGTCGCAACCCACAGCGCGGTGGTAAATAAAAAGGAACTCCACATGAGCGTGGATGTTGACGATAAGATTCCGAGGAAACTGATCGGTGACGAACTCCGTCTCGTCCAGATCCTGAACAATCTTTTGTCCAACGCCATTAAATTTACCATGGTAGGCTATGTCAATCTGGTGGTAGGGATGACCAGAAGGGTTAATGACGAGGTGGAGCTGTTCTTTATGGTGAGGGACAGCGGCATCGGTATTTCCCAGAAAGAGCAGGACCGCCTATTTCAGAGTTTCAGCCAGGTGGATGCCTCAATTACGAGACGCTTCGGCGGAACGGGATTGGGGCTTGCCATCACGAAACAGCTTGTGGAGCTGATGAACGGCGACATCCACGTGGAGAGTGAAAAGGGGAAGGGGAGTACATTTTCTTTTTCCGTGAAACTGAAGAGCGAACAAGTGCTTGACGACAAGCAGAGTCAGGTCTATGTGAACTGGTCCGAGTACATGAAGGAAGGGGAAGGGCAGAACGTAGACAGTCTCATGCAGTTCGGTGAGGCGGAAAACAGGGAAGAGTTAAAAAAGCGCATGGATAAGCTGGTGCTTTCCATTGAGATGGGCGCATGGGATAAGGCGGAACTTCTCGCCTCCACGCTCAAGGCGCTGATCGAGTCGTCGGGAGACGACGATCTGAAGCGGCAGGAGCTGCGGATGGAGATGGCGATCAGAAAAGCCAATTATGACAAGAGCATGGATATGTACGGCAGATTGAAGGACGCGATCACGGAGCGGGTTGGAGATCTGTGGAACGCAGAATAGCAGGAGGATAACTTATGGAAAATGAAAATGTTAAGAAAAACGCGCCTGCCATTCTGATTGTGGATGATATCAGTGTGAATGTGACCATTCTGGAAAACATTCTCACGCATGAAGGATATGAGGCATTGACGGCTTTAAGCGTGCAGGAGGCGCTGGAGCTGATGAAGCAGACCAGACCGGATCTCATTCTCTCAGATTTGTCAATGCCGGAGATAGACGGGCTTGAGTTCTGCAGGATGTTGAAGAGCGATCAGGCAACCAGGGACATTCCCTTTATCTTTATCACGGTATTAAATACCAGCAAGGAGAAGGAGGAAGCGTTTCTGGCGGGAGCCGTGGATTTTATACCGAAGCCTTTTGACAATATTGAGGTTCTGATGCGGGTGAACAACCACCTGAGCAGCTACCGCATGCAGCAGGAGATGGCGGATTATAACCGCATGATGCACCGGCTGGTGGAAGACCAGAAGAATCAGATTGAGCGAGAACATGCCAATGTGCTTCGGGCGCTTACGCAGATTATGAAAAAGAAGGACGATGACAAGGGCGTGCACCGGGGCAATGTGGGTTATAACTGCAGGCTGCTTGCGCAGGGGATGCAGTTCTCCCCGGTATTTGAGGATAAAGTGACGGACGAGTTTGTGGAGAACATCGGCATTGCGTCAAGGCTCCATGACGTGGGAAGGTTCCTTATGTCGGGGGAAGAGATCGCGGACGATGGCGGGTCGGACAGGCAGAATTTGGAATATATCAAAAAGTGTACGGAATTTGGCAAAGAAGTAATCGGGGAATTTGCGGCGGATCAGGAGTGCAGCGGCGCATTGGAGATGACGAGGCAGATTGCCGGATGCCATCATGCGCACTGGGACGGGTCCGGATATCCGGCTCTGTCTGGCAGCGAGATCCCGCTGGAAGCGCGGATTGCGGCTGTGGCAAACGACTTTGACGAGATGACGGCGCCCGGGTACGGGGAGGGTGCCTGCACTCCGGAAGAAGGACAAAAGAAGATCAGCGAAAGGGGAGGCACATACTATGATCCCGATATTATACAGGTTTTTGACAAGCTTTGGAATCGGATGAGAACAAATTGACTTTTATGGAATTGTATGCTTTAATAAAAGATGGTAATTTGGGGAGGTAAAAGAAATGATTACCGACGGTGAGTTCCAAAGGATAGTTACTTACGTGAAACAGCACTACGGCATTGACCTGAGCCAGAAGAGGGTGCTGGTAGGCGGGCGGCTGGAGAATTATCTTGTCCGCAACGGTTATGCGAATTACAACGAGCTTATGGCGAAGGTGGAGCACAATCCGAAGGGCAGTGAGGCAACGGATCTTGTGAATATTCTTACCACGAACCATACATATTTTATGCGGGAAAGCGAACATTTTGATTTTATGAAGGATGTGGCGCTGCCGTGGGCGAAAGACAAGACGATGGGGACTAAGGATCTGCGGGTCTGGTGCGGCGCTTCCTCCACGGGGGAGGAACCGTATACGCTCGCCATGATAATCAACGATTTTTTCGGTATCAACCATTCGGGGTGGGACACCAGGCTTCTTGCGACAGATATTTCCATGAAGGTTCTATCGCACGCGTCCAAAGGCGTCTATCTGAAGGAGGACATTGATCCCCTGCCCGTAAACTGGAAGAGGCATTATTTTAAGCAAATCAGCCAGGAAGAGTTTAAGGTGAAGGATGAACTGAAGAGAGAAGTGATTTTCAAGCAGTTTAACCTGATGGATCCCATTACCTTTAAGAAGAAATTTCATATTGTGTTTTTGCGGAACGTGATGATCTATTTTCAGGATGATATTAAATATCCGCTTATCAATCGGATTTACGATCACATGGAACCGGGCGGCTATCTCTTTATCGGGCTGACGGAGAGGCTGGACCGCCAAATGGTTAAATTTAATTATGTTCAGCCGTCAATTTACAGAAAATAGGAGTGCAGAACATGAGACCGATTAGAGTGTTGGTTGTGGATGATTCGCTGATGTTCCGCAAGCTGCTTGCGCAGGGGCTGAATTCGGATCCGAACATTGAAGTGGTGGCGGATGTCGGGGATGTCTACGAGGCGCGGGACGCGATACTCAAGTTTAAGCCCGATGTTATGACATTGGACGTAGAGATGCCGCGCATGAACGGCATAGAGTTTTTAAAGCGGCTGATGCCCCAGTATCCGCTGCCCGTGGTAATGATAAGCGCTTTAAACAATAAGGTTTTTGACGCGCTGGAGGCGGGTGCGGTAGATTTTGTCAATAAACCGTCTAACTTGACAAGAGAACAGTTAAATAATTTTTTGACGCAGGAGCTGGCGGCAAAGGTCAAGATTGCCTCCACCGCAAAGGTAGGCAAGTTAAAAAGAGTAGACAACACAGCGATTGCAAGTCATATTACCGCGGCTGGCGGCCAGGACCGTATCGTTGCGATCGGCGCCTCAACGGGAGGGACGGAAGCGATCTTTGAGGTTGTGAAAAGATTTAAGAGAGATATTCCGGGCGTTGTCATTGTGCAGCATATGCCGCCCGGGTTTACGCAGATGTATGCGGACCGCCTGAACAACCAGTGCGAGGTGGCGGTGAAAGAAGCACAGACGGGTGACCGCGTGATGCAGGGACAGGTGCTGATTGCGCCGGGCGACAGGCAGATGCGGCTTGTCAAAGTAAACGGCGTCTATCAGGTTGAGTGCCGGGGCACGGAGAAAGTGAGCGGGCATTGCCCCTCCGTGGACGTTTTGTTCAGCTCCGTGGCAAAGGCAGCCGGGAACAAGGCGGTAGGCGCGATCCTGACGGGCATGGGAGCTGACGGCGCGAAAGGACTTCTGGAGATGAGAAACGCCGGCGCGCTGACCGTCGGGCAGGACGAGGCGACCTGTGTCGTTTACGGCATGCCGAAGGTTGCTTTTGATATCGGCGCGGTACAGCAGCAGGCACCGATTACGGCAATTGCAGGGAAGATTTACAGCCTGTTGAGCAAATAGATACTACTTTGAAGAAAGGAGCTGAGCGCATATGAAGATTTTGTTGGCTGAGGACGACTTCGCCAGCCGTAAGTTTATGGATAAGCAGCTCTCACGTTATGGAGAATGCGACGTGATGGTGGATGGCGAAGAGGCTGTGGATGCATTTATGATGGCGCTTGAAGATGGAGAACCTTATGATCTGGCATGTCTGGATGTGATGATGCCGGTTATGGACGGCTATCAGGTGCTGAAGGCGATCCGTGATATCGAGGCGCAGAAGGGCATTCCCAAGAGTAAGCGTGTGAAAGTCATAATGACGACGGCGCTGAATGACGAACGCAATGTAAAGATGGCGTTTGAGCTTGGATGCGAAGCCTATGCCGGGAAACCGATAGATGTGGAGAAGTTTGAAAAGGTGTTAACAAAGCTTGGGCTGATTTAAAAATCCTGTAACTGTGAGGAAACGGAACAGTTACGAAATCCTTAAGATGAGGAGGAAATATGGCAGAAGAATTCAACACAGAAAGTATGCTTGACATGTTTTTGTATGAGAGCGGACAGCTCTTGGAAAAACTGGAAGGCATAATATTGGAAAAACAGGATGCTGATTGCTTCGATGATGCCGATATCAATGAGATTTTCCGCGTCATGCACACCATTAAAGGTTCCTCAGGCGTTTTGATGTATGAGAACATAACGAAAGTGACCCATAAACTGGAAGATGTGTTCTATTACCTGAGAGAATCCCATCCGGACGATGTGCCGCATATGGAACTGGTTGAGAAGGTGCTTGCGGTTTCGGACTTTGTGACGGGTGAGCTTGATAAGCTGAAAAACGGCGACACGCCGGATGGTGATGAAAAACAGCTTGTGGAAGATCTGGATGAGTTTCTTGGACGCCTAAAGGGCGAGATCAAGAAGCAGGGCATTCAGATGCCGCAGGCTAATAAGCATGTTGAGCCGACACAGTTCTATATCACGCCGGTGGCGGGTGACGACAGTCATTTTTATCGGATTTCAATTCATTACCGAAGCGATACGCAGATGAGCAATCTGAGGGCTTATTCAGCGACCTATGCTTTAAAGGAGGTCGCGGAAGACCTGCTTTACACACCGGACGACATTCTCTCCAACGAGGCAAGCGCCGATGTGATTGTGGCAGAGGGTTTTCACATGCTGCTGCAGACGAAGAGCTCCAAGGAGGAAGTGATCGCGCTAATTGACAGTTCCGAGGCGGAGGAGATCAATTTCGATGAGCTCTCCAAAGAGGAGTACGGCAGGGCGCTTAGCGAGTTTGGCAGAGAGGAAGCAGCGCCTGCTGCCGCAGCGCCTGCGTCTGCGAAAAATGATGCGAACAAAGACGCGAAAAAAGAAGGACCGAAGCCCGGCGATTACGTGGTTAAGACCAAGGAAGCCGGAAAAGGAAAGACACTGGCGAAGAACCAGCCCAAGCAGCAGAGTATTATCAGCGTGAATGTGGAGAAGATGGACGCGCTGATGGATCTGATCGGTGAGCTGGTGATTGCGGAGGCGGTGGTACTGCAGAATCCGGATCTGAAAGTGCCGGGACTGGAGCTTTCCAATTTCCAGAAGGCGTCCGGGCAGCTTTCCAAGATTACAACGGAACTGCAGGAAGTCATCATGTCCATGCGTATGATGCCCCTTACCAATACATTCCAGAAGATGCGCAGAATTGTATTCGACGTGTCCAGAAAGCTTGGTAAGGACATTGAGCTTGAAGTGGTCGGTGAGAACACGGAAGTGGATAAGAATATCATTGAGCACATTACGGACCCGCTGATGCACCTTGTGAGAAATTCCGTGGATCACGGTATTGAGGAAGATCCGGCTGACAGAACAGCGGTCGGCAAGTCGACGAAAGGTAAGATCACGCTTGAGGCGAAGAACGAGGGCGGCAAGGTTTATATCAGCGTTAAGGACGACGGCAAGGGTCTGAATAAAGAGAAGCTGTACCAGAAGGCTCTGGAAAAGGGTCTGATTGAAAATAAGCCGATCAACGAGTTTACGGATAAAGAAATCTTCCGCTTTATTACGCTGCCGGGCTTCTCCACCAAGGAGGAGGTAACCGAGTACTCCGGCAGAGGCGTTGGCATGGACGTGGTGGTGAAGAACATCCAGTCCATCAGCGGAAGGCTTGATATCTCCAGCGTGGAGTTTGAAGGGTCGGAGATGACTCTGGTTATACCGCTCACGCTTGCGATTATCAACGGTATTGTTGTACAGGTAGGCAATTCCCCGTTTGTGATTGAGACGGCGTCGATCAAGGAATTTGTGAGAGTGGGTGAAGACTCCCTCATCAGCGAGCCGAGCGGCGAGGAATACATTGTGCTGAGAGGGGAATGTTATCCCTTTATCCGCCTGAATGAGAGGTATGATCTGCCCGATTCAAACGATAAGATTGAAGAGGGAATCATCGTTGTGCTGGAACATGAAGGCAGTCAGGTATGTGTGCTGATTGACAAACTGCTGCAGGAACAGGAGATCGTGGTTAAGCCGATTCCGCCCTATGTCAGGAAAGTCAAAGGGCTTTCGGGTTGTACGCAGCTTGGCGACGGAAGTATTGCACTGATCCTTGATATTGCCGGATTGCTGATGCATGACGGAGAAAGGAGATAGTACATGGCGGAAGAGTTAATGAAAAAGGAAGAAATAGATGAGATGGAAGAGCTGTTGGAGGATGACTCCCCAAAAGGAATGTTCATGACGTTCCAGGTCGGAAAAGAGCTGTTCGGCATAAGCATTAGCTATGTGAATGAGATCATTGCGATGCAGTCGATCGCAGCGATCCCCGAGGTAGACGATTATATCAAGGGGCTGATCAATCTCCGAGGTAAGATTATTCCTGTGATTGACGTCCGTGTCAGATTTAAAATGGAACCGTGCGAGTATACGGACAGGACGTGCATTATCGTCATTGATGTAAAATCAACCATGATCGGTCTGATCGTGGAGAGATTAGCGGATGTTGATACCATTGCGGAGGAAAATATCGCACCGCCGCCGTCCCTTGGAAGGAAAGAACATGAGCATAACAAGTATGTCTATGGGTTGGCGAGAACAAAAGATACGGTGACGCTTCTTCTCGACCCCGAGAAGCTGATCAGGCAGGACGATATTGTTACAGCAATGGAAGAGGTTCGCAAGGAAGAACAATCATAAAAAGGAGAATTCACCATGAAGAAGAAATTTTCAATTAATGACATGACAGTCAGAAATAAGATTACTTTGTTTAGTGTGTTAATGCTGGGTCTGATGCTCATCCTTTCAGCAGTGGGCTTATGGTCCTCCAATATGGTAAATAAGGCGCGTACGGGTCTGAACAACAGTGCGCTGGCTCAGTTTGATGTCACACAGGGATTTGCCGATTTCTGTAATATCAAGGTTCGTGTTCGCAACATTCTGTTTGCACATTATGATGATCCGAATGCAATACAGCAGGAGGAGCAGATGATTGAGGAGTACAAGGCGGATGCCAGAAAGTATCTGGATCTTTTCGAAACCAGAATGGTAAGCCTGCCGCCCGAGATTCAGGCGCAGTACCAGACTGTGGAGGACAAGATCAATTCTTGGTATGAGTCCACACAGGGAGATATTGACAAGGCGAAGGCAGGGCAGGTAGAGGCTGCGGTCAACGATCTGATGACCACGGGCAAGGATATTGCGGATGACGTGGAGAACAGTCTGGTTGAGTTGATCAACACGATAGAAGCAGATACCAAAGAGAAGGAGACAACGATCCAGCAGCAGCTGGTTGGACTGACCATTCTGCAGGTGGCTGTCATGGTACTGGCGGTTCTGATTACCATCATGTACTGCCTGTTCCTGATCAAAGCGATTACCCGGCCTATGGCGAAGCTGTCTGAGGCGGCTAAAAAGATGACCAAGGGTGATATCGATGTGGACTGCGAAAAGATTTACAACGACGATCTCGGTCAGCTGCTTGATGAGTTTGCACAGATGGCTGATACGATCAGGGAGCAGACAAAGATCACGGAAGCCATTTCCAAGGGTGACCTGACGATGGAAGCGAATCCCAGAAGCGACAGGGACGTGCTTGGTCAGGCGATTGTCAGACTGCTTTCCGAGAATAATATGACGCTGAGCAACGTAAAAGAGGCGAGTACGCAGATTACCGTCGGCTCCGAGCAGGTGGCAAATGCCAGCCAGGCTCTTGCACAGGGTTCTACCGAGCAGGCAAGTGCAATCCAACAGGTAACCGCTTCCATGGACGAGGTAACGCAGCGTACCAAGGCTAACGCGACAGAGGCAGGCGAGGCAAATGTTCTGGTTCAGAATATCAAAGAGATGGCTACTTCCGGCAATGATCAGATGAAGTCCATGATTCAGGCTATGGATGACATTAACGCATCTTCCGAGACGATCTCCAAGATCATTAAGACCATTGATGATATCGCATTCCAGACCAATATCCTTGCGCTGAATGCGGCGGTTGAGGCGGCGAGAGCAGGCGTACACGGCAAAGGCTTTGCAGTGGTGGCTGAGGAAGTAAGAAATCTGGCGGCGAAGAGTGCGTCCGCGGCAAGCGAGACGGCAGAGATGATCGACGATACCATCCATAAGGTTGGAAATGGTACGAAGATTGCGCAGGATACTGCGAAGTCTCTTGATGAGATCGTGACGTCTATCGATGAGATCGTAGGTCTGATCAGTAATATTACATCCTCATCCAACGATCAGGCGACGGCGATTTCCCAGATCGACCAGGCGATCTCCCAGGTATCTACCGTGGTACAGACCAATGCGGCTACCAGCGAACAGTGTGCGGCGGCAAGTGAGGAGCTTTCCAATCAGGCGGTTACCCTCAGGAATCTTATGGCGAGATACCAACTGGTGTCCGGCGCTATGGGCGGCAGCAGCTATGTAGACAATACGCCTACATACAGCAGCGAGCCGACGATTTCTCTGGACGGGGATTACGACGACAAATATTAAGAAGCGGACAGACCGGAGCGGGTCTGCACATAATACAGGAAAGAGCCATTGCCTTAGGGTGGTGGCTTTTTTCTGTGTATAGACTTTTGTGTTCTTATGTCACAAATGGGGGGCGTCGTGCATCTGCCGATGCTTAGCGGCAGGGAGCAGAAAAAAAGACTTTCCAAAAATTCTGCAAGCCCCTTGACATTTATCCCAAAACTATATATAATCTTTTGTGTTGCCGAAGTAATAAACTACGAGGTATGTTGCAGCGGCAGCGCATGTGCGCTTAGCTCAGCTGGATAGAGCGTTTGGCTACGGACCAAAAGGTCGGGGGTTCGAATCCTCTAGCGCACGGTATGAAGGAATGGCGGGAATGTCGATAAATGCGGCGTTCCCGAGGTACATGTTAGTGCCGCCACAGTCGGATCAGCCGGTTGTGGTGGTTTTTTCATGTCCTAATTCTATAACGTATCCAAAAATTCCAAAAGGATTTCGGCTTCTGCCTCGGTAATGCATCCACTGTAGCGGAAACAATAGTTTCGATATTTGCACATTCTGTTACTGCAGTATATAAATGTTTTCTTTTCGAAATTGGGTGTTGACAAACTGCTCATACTGTATATAATGATATATATACAGTATATACTGCTCGTGCAACCTGTGACGACAGGGAGTGCAAAAGAATAAGGGAGGCATACATTGAAAATTATCATATCGAACCAATCCGAGCTGCCAATCTATGCGCAGATCAGGGAGCAGCTCAAGGAACAGATCCTAAACGGGCAGATCCCCGAGGGAGAGACCCTTCCCTCCATCCGCCAGCTTGCGAAGGAGGTAGGCGTCAGCGTGATCACCACTACCCGGGCGTACAATGAGCTGGAAGCGGAAGGCTTTATCGCCACCATGCAGGGGAAGGGCAGCGTAGTGCTTCCCACAGACAACAACCTGCTGCGGGAACAGTACCTTCTGCGGATCGAGGACGGGCTGTCCGCGGCGATAGAGACGGCGAAGACGATGGGGATGTCCAAAGACGAACTGACGGATATTTTTCATAACTTATTGGAAACATAAGGTTTCGCACAGGAAAGATTGAAAATGAAATTTATAATCGCGAGATTTGTGCCTACGCGCTGCTTGTCACAAACTCGGTATGTGTAAAAGCGGTGCAGAAATGGAGAAAATGATGGAACTGCTGGAAGTAAAAAACCTGTCTAAGCACTATAAGAGCTTTGACTTAAAAGATATCAGTTTTAACCTGCCGAAAGGCTATATTATGGGGTATGTGGGGGCGAACGGCTCCGGAAAGACGACGACTTTGAATCTGATCACGGGCATTCTCAAAAGTACGGGTGGCGAGGTGCGGATCGACGGTCTGTCCCGGGAGGAAGGCGAGAAGGCTTACAAAGAGAAAATCGGCTATGTGGGGGACGAATCCTATTTCCCCGATCATTTTAGAGTCAAGCATATCCGCACTATATTGAAGGATTTTTATCCGTCCTTTTCCGCAGATAAATTCAACGGCTTTATCCGGGAATGGAATCTGCCTGAGAATAAGCTGATCAAAGACTTTTCCAGAGGAATGAAGGTGATGCTGATGTTTGCTTCGGTGTTTGCCAGAGATACGAAGCTGCTTGTGCTGGATGAGGCAACCAACGGTCTGGATCCGGTGATGCGGACGGAGATTCTGAAACTTTTGCAGGAGTATGTGATGGACGGGGAGCGGAGCGTGATTTTCTCCACACATATCTTAAGCGACCTGGAGCAGATTGCGGATTATATTTACTTTATTCACGGGGGCAGGACGGTGCTCTACGACGCGAAGGATGAGTTGATTGAAAACTTCCTTCTGGTAAAGGGCGAGACCGCAAACATTCCGCCCGCTCTTAAGAAAGAACTGATTGGGCTGGAGGAAAATGCTTACGGTTTCGAGGCGGTTCTGCCAAGCGATAAGGCGGAATTGCTGGGGAGCGCGTTCCTCTTCGAGAAGCCGACCATTGACCAGATTGTCATTCACTACATTAAAAACTAGGGAGGAGCAGTAAAATGAGAGCGATACATTTTATGAAAATAGATTATGTGCTGACGAGGAAACAGATGTATTTCATACCGGTATTTTTTGTTCTGGCATGTGCTGTGGGCAGGGGCGTAACCGAAAGCGCATTGTCCCTGCTGGTGACGTGTTCCTATATGTTTTTTGTGGCTTCCATATTTTCGACGGCGCCTTTTGGATATTGTGTCGGGAAGAACAGGGGATTTCTGCTGCTGCTTCCGGCGACGGTGAAAGAGAGGGTGGCGGGGCGGTTCCTGTACGGGCTGTCCTTCATGGCTTTGCTGGGTGTTCTTTGTGCCGCCCTGTGGGGCGTATATGCGCTGATGGGGTACGAACTCCCGCTCTGGACAGCAGCGCTTGGTCTGTGCGAGCTGGCAGTCGGGATTCTGATGATGGCGTTAGAGTTTCTTTTCTTCTATCTCTTTGGGGAAGGCAAAGAAAACTGGCAGCATCTGAGCAATATTGTACGGGTTGCGCCGGGGATGGCGATGTTTTTTGCCATGAGCTATTTGGTGGGCGAAATACAGGATATGACGCCTGCGGGCATGGGCGTTGATCTGGAAGCGTTTGCTGGAAAGTTTATGCAGGCGGGCGTGGTGGCAATTGTGGCCTCGCTGCTTCTGACGGCAGCGGCAGCGGCAGTCTGCATGAAGGTGATTAAGAAGCGGGACTATGCATAAATCACAATAGGGTCAGCAAAGACAGGAAAAATACGGTAAATAGAAAAATCTTTCTTCATCCGCTTGCAAATCACTGTAGAATACTGTAAAATAGTGACGTTATCGACTGACAGTTATGTGGTTGGAGTTAAGTTATCAAGTGTGAAGGAGAGAAATCATGGAAAGAGTTTGGACTGTAACAGACAGCATGGGCAACCTGCATCAGATTATGTTTAAGAAGGGGTTTGGAGGCGCGAAATGTATCGTTGATGGAGATACATACAAGATGAAGTCGAAAAACTGGGTGGTTTGGATGGCGGATCACCAGATCAGCATTCCCGGCGCGGAGTGTAATCTGGTGGTGGTTGGAAACAAGATTCGCCTTGCGGTGAATGGCACTTATCTGGAGGATGGCACGCCTTACGAGCCGATCAGAAATATTCCCACATGGATTAATGTTTTGACTCTGCTGAATTTCGTTTTCGGCTGGTTTATGTTTGGCCTTATTGGATTTTTAGTAACATTTCTGTTGGACCTGCTGACCTATAAGCTGTGCCTGAGTAAAAAGATTACACCGGCTATGATAATCCAGATAGCAATGTTAGTAGTTATGCTGGTGCTTACGGTTGCCGTTTTTGCTTTGGCATAAGAATAGGAAAGGGGCGGAACGATGGACGAGAATACAAACTACGGATATAACGATGGGTCTTACAATAATCAGGGAGCGGACGGCGGACAGCAGTATGGTCAGAACGAGCAGCCTTTTGCGAGTGCGGCGCAGAACGGTCAGCCCTACGCAAACGGACAGCAGTATGGTCAGAATGCATACGGTCAGGCGCCTCAGTATAATCAGGTGCCCTACGGCGCACAGCAGCAGTATAACCAGCAGAGTTTCGGGCAGCCGGTGAAGGCGGTCGTATATGACGCCGTGCCGGACAAAATCCACGGAACATCTGTGGCGTCGCTTGTGTGCGGTATTCTTGGACTGGTATTTTTCTGGATTCCCGTTATAGATATCGGCTTATGCCTTGCGGGTCTGATTTGCGGTATTGTTGCCCTCGTCAAGGGATTTGGCGGCAAGGGTCTTGCGATTACAGGTCTGATTCTTTCTGTACTTGCAAGTATTCTGACGCTGATCTTTTTATATTTCTTTGCGTTGGGAATGATGTTGATGTAAGCGGCGTGGACTTATATAAATTATGGTATGCGAGGAACCCTGTTAACTGGGGTTCCTTTTCTGTTTGTGCAGTACTTTGGCGCTGCTCCCTTTTAATCCTGTAAACTTTCTGTAATTCTACTCAGAATTTTTTCTGCTTTTTTCTTTGCTCTTTCGGGTTCATCATTATCAAGATATTCCAGAATTTCTTTCCAGTCATCACGTTGTCTTCTTAAGTCATCTTTATACTGTAAATCAGTAGTCGGCATGAAATCACCTACTTTCTGTATGGCTGTATTTGTAGTTACAACTTTATTATAATGGATTAGGGAAAATGTGTAAAGTCTGTCTGAAATGAAACTTTTTGACTTCCTGAATCGTATTGTATATAGGACAGCAAAAAGAAGTATGTTAAGATATAGACATCTATAGATGACAGACTGACAGAAGGACGCATGAGGGGATGGAGCAGAAGTGGGGCTTTTTGGTGGAAGAGTACCGTGCCATGCTGTATCGGATTGCCTTTTCCAATATGAAGAATCGCGCTGACGCCGAGGATGCGGTGCAGGAAGCGTTTCTGCGCTACATGAAGGAGGAGAAGCCGATTCAGAACAAAGAACACGAGAAGGCGTGGCTGATACGGACCACCATTCATATTTGTCTGGATATTTTAAAGAGCGGCTGGTACCAGAAGACCGTGCCGTGGAACGAGTCTTTTGAAAACGCGGCGAAACATATTTATCTGCCTTATCAGGTCAGGGATGACGAGACGCTTGAGGCGGTGCTGCGGCTGCCTGTACATTACAGGAACCCGATTTACCTTTTTTATTACGAGGATTACACGATCCATGAGATCGCGGTAATTCTCAATGAAAAAGAGGGGACGATCAAGACAAGGCTGCGCAGGGGCAGGGAGGAAGTAAAGAAAATTCTGACGGAAGGGAGGCCGTAGAACATGGGAATACAGGAGGTACAGAATCAGAGCCAGGCGCCGGCATATCAGAAAAAGAAGAAAGCCGGACGCGCGGAGGGATTTCAGGAGAGCTTTTTACAGAATCTGAAAAACCGGGATCGGGCAAAGCAAGCCGACACAGCCGTGGAGACGGAAGCGAAACAGGCTGTTGCAGATACGCAGACCGAAGTGAAAACGAAGGTTGACAAGGTAGGCATGGGGAGGATTGGCACTGCGCCGGGCATCCGTGTGAACGCCGCCGCGATGCAGAAAACCCTACAGGCTGTGGAGGTGAGACATATGAGCTATGAGGAGAGCGATCATGTGAGGATTGCCGTTACGGAAGGCTATACGCTGAAAGGAAAGCGTGAGGAGGGCGAGGAAGCCCGCGTTTACGTGGAAGCGAAGTACGAGGACGGCAGAGTGGAGGCATATCAGGTAGATATGGCGAAAGTGACGGGACAGACGGCGCATGTGATTGAGCAGTTTGCGCTGGAGACCATGCAGGAGGCATGACAGTATTTTCATTGAGGGATATGCGGCGGTGCGCTGCCAGCCGCAAACTTGGGCAAAATGTAAAGGCGGCGCAGAAAAGAGGAACGTATGATTCATAATGATGCCTATATGGGACAAAGAATGCTTACAGGGTATAAAACAAAAAATACATCGTACAATCCGGCGGAAGCTTTAGCGAAGCAGATACGGTCGGCGGATAAACTGAAGATGACAAAGATGGAGGGGGAGGTTGACCCGGACAGCTTTGCCGCCAAACTGAGGCGTGCCGACGAGTACGCGGCGTCGGGGGAGCATCACATGGCGGACGATTCGATTGCCATTGTGCTGCGGCAGATGGATGAACCGACGGCTGGCAACCCGGTGACGACGGATTTCTGGCATAACGGCGCGCACGTTTCCGTCTGTAAGGACGTTTTGTATGGGAACACCATCACCATCGGCGGCAGCTCGAACCCGGACTGGATTTATGTGGATACTTCCGTGGGAGCGGTTAAAATAGATCTCAACGATATGACCAGCCTGATGAAGTGTCTGGATCTGTTTTCACCTGAGGATATCAACGCCATTCTCCGGAAAATTCAGGAGGTAAAGCAGAGCAAAGAGGCTTTAAGCCAGATTGACAGGATGCAGGACGAACTGGTGAAAAACGGAAGGGATAAGGAGAAGAATGACGGCGGAGAGCAGTCGGTGGGCGAAGCTGTGGGTGTTGTCAGTGCGGATGAAATGCGTAATATCGAGGAAAAACGGGAGAAGAACTTTATCGGGTGATCCACTTGCTTCCATCAGGAGAACGGTGATATAATGAATCATGTCTGCCGAAGACAAAACCTGAAAAGGAAGGATACCAGATGCAGTTTAATTCGATTGATTTTATGTTGTTTTTTCCCATAGTAGCATTATTATATTTTGTAATGCCCAAAAAGTTGAAAACGGTATGGCTGCTGCTTTCCAGTTACTATTTTTATATGAGCTGGAATGCAGATATGTTCGGGATCGATGCGGACAACGGATACGCCATTGTCCGATAGTGCGTAAATGGGAAAAACCGATACGGGCGCTGCATTCGTCTGTCATATGTGTTATACTAGGGCAAAAGGAATATAAAACACGTGTCCTACGAAAAAGGAGATACAGACAGAACAATGCAGAAAAAAATAGCGGTGATTAACGATATTGCGGGATACGGAAGATGCGCCATGACGGTGCTTCTTCCGATTATTTCTTATATGGGCGTGCAGGCATGTCCTTTGCCGACTTCCATCTTTTCGAGCAACACGGCTTTTCCGGATTTCTATATGGACGACTATACGGACCGTATGGAGAAATACATCGAAAGCTGGAAAAAGATCGGGCTGCAGAATCAGTTTGACGGGATTGCCACGGGGTATCTCGGTTCTGTCAGGCAGATAGAGATTGTGAGACGGTTTGTCAAAGAGTTTTCGCGGGAGGAAACGCTGGTGATTGTAGATCCTGTGATGGGCGATCACGGCAGATTATACTCTGCCTATACGGTAGAGTTATGTACAGAACTGAGAAAACTGGTAGCCCTAGCTGATATTATCACGCCGAATCTGACGGAAGGATGCCATCTTGCGGATATACCCTACAAAGAGAAAGGGTGGAAGAAAAAGGAGCTTTTCACCATGGCGGCGCAGCTTTCGGAGATGGGACCGTCCCATGTTGTCATAACGGGAATTCCTCAGGGGGAATATATCGCGAACTACGTGTATGTGAAAACAGAGTCAGGCCCGGCGGCGCGGTTGATCCGTGTCCACAGGGCAGGCGAGGAACGCTGCAGTACGGGGGATGTGTTTTCCGCGATTATCGCGGCGGACGCGTTAAATGATGTGCCCTTTGACAGGTCCGTCAGGAAGGCGTCCCGCTTTGTGAAACAGTGCATTGAGAAAGCACTGGAACTTGGGACGCCGCCGGCGGAAGGGGTACCCTATGAGGCGGTGCTGCACCGCCTGAAAAGGGGATAGGATACAGCGCAGTGCGTGGCACTCGAAAAGTCTGCAGCCACGCACTGCTCAACTGGACAACAGATATTCCAGTTCAAACGGATAGCCGTCTTTTTTGTTTTCTTCGGATAGCGTGTCGGTTTCGATGACGCAGAAATCGTCGCTCCTGATTACTTCTTTCATTTCCTCACGGATGGTTTCAATGTCTGTCACATGGGTAGAGATTCTGCGGCAGGCGAAATCGCCCTTGCTGATGGTGCGGACAGTCTGTTCGGATTCCGTCGCGGGCGGCGCGTCCCCTGTGATTGTGAGGAACATGTGCCGCTGGTATTTGCCGTCGCGGTACTCGTGCAGCACGCCGGAAGGATATGCCACCACCGTTCCGAGCTGCTGTGCGGTGACGAACAGTTTCAGGATATGCTGTCCGTAATATTTCGGGACATCCATCTCTTCCAAAGGCACCGTCAGCATTCTGCGGGTCACAATCTCGTTGTGGTAGAAACCTTCGGGCAGCAGGATGCCGCTTTTGCTTTCGGGGATTTTGGCGAGACCTGTCACCGGGCTTGCCATATTCTGTAAGGTTTCCTGCAAGGTGGCAAGGCAGTTGTGGATATCCAGAATTTTCTGTTCCGCCAGAATCTTGCCGTCGTAGAGAAGCTTCTGCAGATTGATGGAAGCGCCCTCCACATAGTTGTTCAGATCCTTTAAAGGGATGCCCAGCCTGATGCAGACCGTGATCGCATCAAGAAGATAGAGCTGGTCTTTTGTATAGTAACGGTAGTTTGTCTCCGTGTTCACGAAAGCCGGCTTGAGAATGCCGATCTGGTCATAGTAACGCAGAGATTTGATGCTCACGTTCTTTAACTTAGATACCTTTCCGATAGACATGTACTGACTCATAGCTTGTTTCCTAAAATCCTTTTTTCCACTATTTCTATTTGCTTTAAACTGATTTATCCCTAAACTATACCCGTGGGTAAGAGTTGGTAAGACTTATTTTGTCACAAAATTTTCTGGAAGACAAGACTTTTTTGAAAACTAGTGGTCATAAAAAATCCGCATACAAGATGATGTATGCGGATTTTTTAAACCGTATATATTTAGATGAAATGATATTATCCCATTGTGACAATTATGTCATATTCGGTTTTCCCTGCCACATACGGCACGATACATCCTTCTACGGATTTCCCGTCCACGGTGAGAGACTTTATGCCCTTCTCTACGTTGTCGGGATTCACGACTTTGATATTGTAGGTGCCCTCGCGGAACTGACGGGTTAAGGTAAAGTCGCCGAAACCTTTGGGTACGCAGGGGTTAATGCTGAGCCCCTGGTGGGTAGGATATACGCCGAGAATGTGCTGGGACACGTTCACGAAAGTCCATGCCGCCGTGCCAGTCAGCCAGCTGTTTTTCGCCTCGCCGGGCGTGTACGCGTCAGCGCCAGCCACCATCTGGGAGTACACATAAGGCTCCGTGCGGTGAATTTCGCTGATCTCTTCCACATAGGCGGGGCAGGTTTTCTGATAGATTTCAAAAGCCCTGTCGCCGCGTCCGATCACAGTTTCCGCGATGGAAACCCACGGATTGTTGTGGCAGAAGATACCTGCGTTTTCCTTGTATCCGGGCGGATAAGAGGAGATTTCTCCCAACTCCAGATGATATTTGGTGTAGGCGGGCTGCAGGATCATCACGCCATATTGGGTATCCAGTTTTTCTTTTACGGAGTCAAGCGCCTTTTCGGCAAGCCCCTCCTTCACGCCGATGCCGGCAAGCGGACAGAAGCCGTTGGACTCAATATAAATCTGTCCCTCGTCGCATTCTTTGGAACCGATCTTTTTGCCGTAGGCGTCGTAGGCGCGCACAAACCAGTCGCCGTCCCAGCCGTCCTTAAGTACAGCGTCATACATTTTCTGCACTTCCGTACGGGCGTAATCCGCTTCCGCCTGATTTCCCATAAGCTCACATAACTGCGCGTATTCTTCCCCGTACTTGACGAACATGCCAGCGATAAATACGGATTCCGCCACAGGTCCTTCGGAGGGACCGAATGTCTGGAAGGATTCACCCGGATGCTCGGAGAAGCAGTTCAGGTTCAGGCAGTCGTTCCAGTCGGCGCGTCCGATCAGCGGCAGCCCGTGGGGACCTTTGTGGGTCACAATATAGTCAAAGGAACGTTTCAGGTGCTCCAGCAGAGGTTTTGCGAGAGATTCGTCGTTGTCGAAGGGCACCTGTTCTGTTAAAATCAAGGTGTCACCTGTCTCGCGCACGTAGGCGGAAGTGCCGGCGATCAGCCAAAGCGGGTCGTCGTTGAAGCCGCTGCCAATATCAGAGTTGCCTTTCTTGGTGAGGGGCTGATACTGGTGGTAAGCGCTGCCGTCCTCGAACTGGGTGGAGGCAATGTCGATGATACGCTGCCTCGCGCGGTCCGGAATCAGGTGTACGAAACCGAGCAGATCCTGACAGGAATCGCGGAAGCCCATGCCGCGTCCGATGCCGGATTCATAGTAGGATGCGGAACGTGACATGTTGAAGGTCACCATGCACTGGTACTGGTTCCAGATATTGACCATGCGGTTCACCTTGTCGTTGGAGGATTTCACGGTGTACTTGGATAACAATTCATTCCAGTATTCGTTCAGCGATGCGAAAGCCTTGTCAACATCCGCGTCGGTCTGGTATTTGGCGAGCATTGCCTCGGCGGGCTTTTTGTTGATGATACCGGGCGCTTCCCATTTCTGGTCCTCGGGATTTTCTATGTAACCCAGAACAAATACAAAGGTTTTGCTCTCGCCGGGCTCTAAAGTAACGTTGATCTGGTGGGATGCGATAGGGGACCAGCCGTGCGCCACGGAGTTTGACGCCTGTCCTTTTTCCACAACTTCAGGATTTGCCGCGCCGCGGTATGCGCCAAGAAATGCATCGCGGTTCGTGTCGAAGCCGTCCACGGGCGTATTTACAGAATAAACCGCATAGTGGTTTCTCCTCTCGCGGTACTCTGTTTTGTGATAAATTGCGGAACCGACCACTTCCACCTCGCCGGTGCTCAGGTTGCGCTGGAAGTTGCGGGAATCGTCGTCCGCGTTCCAAAGGCACCATTCCACATAGGAGAAGAGAGAAACCGTCTTTTTGCTGTCGCTTTGGTTAGTCAGCTTTACCTGGCTGATCTCGCAGTTGTCATCCATGGGAATGAAGGTGAGTACGGAAGCCTCAAGCTGGTTTTTCATACCCGTGAAACGGCTGTAGCCGATGCCGTGGCGGCACTCGTAGCTGTCAAGCTCTGTCTGGGCCGGTTTCCAGCCGGGATTCCAGATAGAACCGCCTTCTTTGATATAGAAGTACTTGCCGTTGATATCGTTAGGTACGTCATTGTAGCGGTAACGCGTCATGCGGAGAAGTTTCGCGTCCTTATAGAAGGTGTAACCGCCACAGGTGTTGGAGATCAGCGTAAAGAATTCCTTACAGCCTAAGTAATTGATCCAAGGAAGGGGTGTTCTGGGTGTGGTGATGACGTACTCGCGGTTTTCGTCATCAAAATAACCAAATTTCATAATCATTCTCCTTTTCGTTTGATAAGTGTTCGGTTCCGTGTAAATTGCCTTGAAATGGAGAAGGGTAAACGATTAAGTAAACCTGTCTCCGGCCAACTAAACAAATTATACAGAAGAAATGAATAAAAAGCAATGATTATATATTTCTTATGTAAAATCAATAAAATCCGAAAGAAGTTGCATTACTTGGAGATGTATTGTACAATGAAGATACGAAAACGATTAAGCGGCATGCGGTACATGTCGGCAGGGATGATTGAGGATTAGAATATGGTATCTATGAAGGATATTTCGGCGGTCTGCGGCGTCTCCGTTGCTACAGTCAGCAAAGCGCTTAACAACCAGAATGATATTGGGCAGGAGACGAAGAGACGGATTCGTCAGACCGCGGAGGAGATGGGGTACTTTCCTAATACGGCGGCAAAGATGCTGAAAACGAACCGCAGCTACAATATAGGGGTTCTGTTTAGTCACGAGGATTACAGCGGTCTGACCCACGATTACTATGCTTTTGTGCTGGATAGTCTCAAAAACACGGTGGAAGAGAAAGGTTACGACATCACTTTTGTAAATACGAGCATTCGCCGAAAAGGTGAGACAAGCTATCTTGAGCATTGCAAGTCGCGCGGATTTGACGGCGTTGCAATTGTCTGTACGGATTTTTATTCCCCGGAGATTTTACAGCTTGTGAGGGGCGGTATTCCCATCGTTACGCTGGACCATCTTTTCAATAATGTCTGTGCGGTTATGTCCAACAATGTGCAGGGGATGCAGGACCTGCTTACATATATTTATGAAAAGGGGCATCGCAGGGTATCATATATTCATGGGGCGGATTCCGCCGTGACCCAGAGCAGGCTTTCTTCCTTTTACCGGACGGCGGCGCAGCTCGGGCTGACGATACCGGATGAATATATCCGCATGTCTCCCTACCGCGACACAAAGGGCGCTTATGCGGAGACAGTGAGGCTGCTTGAACTGCGGGAGCCGCCCACGTGTATTATTTACCCGGATGATTTTTCGGCTTTTGGCGGATATAATGCGATTCAGGAACGTGGGATGCGGATTCCGGATGACATTTCAATTGCGGGCTACGACGGTATTCGCATTGCGAGGCATATCGAGCCGACGCTGACGACGCTGCGGCAGGACACTGAGGAGCTGGGACGGCAGGTGGGAGAAAAACTGCTCAGCCTGATTGAACATCCCAAAACTACACTGGTGGAGACAATCGTGGTGGAGGGGCATGTATTTGAAGGAAATTCTGTAGCAAACATCAGGGGGAAAAATTATGTCGGCACCGATTTTATTTGACCAGAGCAGATTAAAGGCATATGATGGTCTTATGAGGCTGTGCGAGTTCGCCGGGAAGTCCGGGGAGTGGCAGCAGACGTTGTGGAGTGAACTGTTGATGAATCAGAATCTTTACGACGCATTTGTCTATTACCTGGAGAATCACGGACTGCCGGACGAGCCGAAGTGTGGGGCATATTCCCTGACGGACTGTTATGTGTGGCAGACCAGGCAGGATAATCTGCGCATGGACACGGGGAAGAATACCGAGAGCTGCAATAAAGAGGACATGGTGCTCAGATCATTTATGATGATGGCAGATATGCAGAGACACCCGGAAGACTACGCGAAAAAACTGGGTGACTGGAAAGGCATGGATCAGACTATGTGAGGGCGCCGGAAACAGACAGAGGAAAAAGGAAGGAAGTATGGATCGGACGGAATTTATCGACAGGCTGCAGAGAGCGCTTGCGGGCGGCGTAAACAGTTCCCGGGTGGCGGAGAATGTGCAGTATTACCGGGAATATATTGATGTGGAGATCAGAAAGGGAAGAAGCGAGAAGGAAGTACTTGACAGTCTCGGCGATCCGAGACTTCTGGCGAAGAGTATTATTGAGGCGAATAAGCGTGCCGGGATCAGCGAGGGAACGAACCGGACATACGACGAGGAGACTGTGGAAAAGGAAGGCGGAGAATGGGGAAAGACGGTGATGGAAAATGTCACGCGCGTTCCCGGCTGGCTGATTGCACTGGTTGCGGTTGTGATTTTTCTTTTGATTATCGGTGTGGTTTTTTCCGTGATTTCTTTTCTTGCGCCAATTATCATTCCGGTACTGATTGTGATACTCCTGGTGAACTTTTTTAAAAGACGGTAACATGACAACAGGCCGTCTATCAGATAGACGACCTGTTGAGGGGAGTATAAATAATTAATATAAGGGTCTGTAGGCGGAGAATGAAGGGGTATCTCCGTCTACGTTTCCATTATAGTACTTTTGACAAAAAATGCAAGGAAAAATAGTACCAAAGTACCAACAATAGTTTTGTTGCTTTTGAATAAAAAAATGGTACTAAAGAACTATGAAATGACTGAATAACTTGGTGTGGATTCTCTCATACTATTTCTGTAACATGAAACCAATCAGGAGGTATGGAAGATGTCTAAGAATGATTTTAACCAGAACAGCCAGCAGAATGAGAAGCAGCAGGACAAAAACAACCAGAACAATTCTAAGAACAGCACAAACAACAACAGCAAGAACAGTTCCGGCAGCAACTCTAACAACAGCAGCAAGGACAACTACTAAGAAGGATCGGATTTGTGAGGGGGACGCATCGGGCGTCCCCCTTCCTTCGTGAAAAACTGAGTTGACAGGCATTTGTATACGGCATAAAATGTACCTATGGAAAAATTAGAGTATATTGTGCCCTGCCATTTCGGGCTGGAGGCAGTTTTAAAAAGAGAGATTTCGGATCTTGGTCTGGAGATCACCTGCGTGGAGGACGGCAGAGTAACCTTTGCCGGGGACAGGCAGGCGCTTTGCCGTGCCAATATCTTCCTTCGCAGTGCGCAGAGAGTGCTGATTAAGATAGGAAGTTTTCATGCGGAGACGTTTGAAGAACTTTTCCAGAAGACAAAGGCGCTTCCGTGGGAGGCGTATATTCCCAAAGACGGAAAATTCTGGGTGGCGAAGGCGGCGAGTGTGAAGAGTAAGCTTTTCAGCCCTTCCGATATCCAGTCGATTATGAAGAAAGCTATGGTGGAGCGCATGAAGGGCGTCTACCATATAGACTGGTTTGATGAGAGCGGGGCGGACTATCCTGTCAGGGTCTTTATCAAGAAGGACGAGGTGACGGTGGGACTCGACACTTCGGGAGAATCCTTACATAAGCGGGGCTATCGGAAGCTGACGGCGAAAGCGCCCATCGCGGAGAATCTGGCGGCGGCGCTTCTGATGCTGACGCCTTGGCGGGGGGACAGGATTCTCGTGGATCCTTTCTGCGGCAGCGGGACCATTCCCATTGAGGCGGCTATGATGGCGGCACATATTGCGCCCGGAAAAAGCAGACATTTCACGGCACAGGACTGGACACATGCGTTTCCTGCGGACCTTTGGGAAAAGGCGAGGAAAGAGGCGGTATCCATGGAAACGCCGGATGTGGAGACGCAGATTCAGGGGTATGACATAGATGAAGAGATGGTGTCCATTGCCAGGGCGAACGCAAGACTTGCCGGGGTGGAACACCTGATCCATTTTCAACAGAGGGACGTCGCACAGCTTTCCCATGCCAAAAAGTATGGGTTTATCCTGACGAATCCGCCCTACGGGGAGCGGCTTTCGGAGAAAAAAGAGCTTCGGGCGCTGTACCGGACGCTGGGGGAACGCTACCAAGCGTTGGATTCCTGGTCCATGTATGTGATCACTTCCTATGAGGAGGCGGAAAACGCGATCGGCAGGAAAGCGGATAAGAACAGAAAGCTATACAACGGTATGATAAAGACCTACTTTTATCAATATATGGGTCCAAAGCCCACCGGGAGCAAAAGGTAAGCGATGCAGCAGAACAGTTTGATGAAAAGTACATTGGTATATTGCGTTCTATTTGTGGCGGCTGCCATGAGCGTCATGCTGTACTATGCGGCGACCAAGACCGTGGGTGTGGCAGATCTGGCGCAGGACGAGGTGGTCCGCCCGTCCGTGCAGAAAGAGGAGGGCGCGCCCGCTGTCCCCACGAAGGAAAATGAAATCGCCATAGACAGAACTGAGATGAGCACCAATTATTTCTGTATTCCCATGCCGGAGAGTGTGAAGGCTGAGGAAGTTGTTTTAGAGAATCACTATATGGACAAAGAACTTTGGGTGTGCATCAATACGGAACAGAAGAAGGATTATGAGGCGTTCTATCGGACGACCGGCGTTTACGGGTACAGCGATAATGTGGCGGACGGGCACTTTGAAGCGGAACAAGACAGAATCTGCCTGTGTTTTGCGCTGAACGGCGTCTATGAGTACCGCAGTATTTTTGAGGACCATACCCTGTACGTGGAGTTTGTGTCCTCGAAGGAAATGTATGAAAAGATTATTGTGATAGATCCCGCTTACGGGGGCGAGGAGCAGGGCGTCGCCGTGGAGGGCATTCTCTCAAAGGACATTACGCTTGACGTTGCGAAGGCGTTGAAAACTATGTTTGACGAGAGCGACGTCAAGGTGTACTATACGAGAATGGATGATACCAATCCCGCAGCGTCGGACAGAGTGGGGCTTGCGGCGGCGACAAAGGCGGATATGCTGATCCGGATAGAGGTAAGCGGCGACGAGAACAGTAAGCTCTATGGGACGTCGGCGGTTTATAACAGCCAGTATTTTATTCCCGGGTTCGGCAATGTGGAGCTTGCAGATCTTCTTGAGCGGGAGGTAGTCACGTCGATCAGCGGCAAGGCATGCGGCCTGATTGAGTCGTCGGAGGAGGACCGGGTTGTGAACAGCGCCACCGTTCCGGCGGCGGCGATCCGTGTGGGATACCTGACAAACAGCCAGGAGGCGATTTTGCTGCAGAGGGAGGATTACATCAGGCGGATTGCGGAAGGGATATACAACGCGGTGATGAAAGCTTATTCTGCTTAGAGGGCGGTGAGACTTAGGTGAAAATTATATTTGCTACAGGCAATGAGGGAAAAATGCGCGAGATTCGGGCGATTCTCGGGGATATGGAGATGCAAGTATATTCCATGAAGGAGGCAGGGCTTGCGCCTGACATAGAGGAGAATGGGACTACGTTTGAGGAGAATGCCCTCATCAAGGCATATGCGGTGGCGGAAGCCCTTGCAGGACAGGACGGGGCGCGGGAGTGCGTGGTGATGGCGGATGATTCCGGGTTGGAAATCGATTATCTGAACGGGGAGCCGGGCGTGTATTCCGCCAGATATCTCGGGGAGGAGACGCCTTTTTCCGAGAAAAGCGCGGACCTGCTCAGACGGCTTAAAGATGTGCCGGAAGAGAAGAGAACGGCAAGATTTGTCTGCGCGATTGCTTCGGTGTTTCCGGGCGGGGAAGAGGCGAGCGCCAGAGGAACTATTGAGGGCAGGATCGGTTACGAACTTCGCGGGGACAATGGCTTCGGTTACGATCCTATCTTTTATCTGCCGGAGTACGGATGCACTGCGGCGGAGCTGCCAGACGAGGAAAAGAACCGGATCAGCCACAGATGCAGGGCTTTGGAACAAATGAAAGCGGAACTAAGGAAAAGGATGTTACCATCGACATGAAAATATTGATTGTGAGCGACAGCCATCGTTATAATGTGAATCTGCTCGCTGTACTGGAACGGACGGGACCTTACGATATGCTGATACACTGCGGTGACGTGGAGGGAAGCGAGTATACGATCAGTGAAGCGGCGGGCTGCCCTGTGGTGATGGTGCAGGGGAACAATGATTTTTTTTCCAGCCTGCCGAGAGAAGAGGAGTTTATGATCGGGCGGTATAAAGTTTGGGTGACCCACGGGCATCACTACTATATCGCCATGAACACCGAGACAATCAAACAGGAAGCGGTCAGCAGGGAAGTGGATATCGTCATGTGCGGGCATTCCCACAAGCCTGTTATTGATATCGGGAAGGATGTTACGCTGATTAATCCCGGAAGCATCAGCTATCCCAGACAGGATAACCGGAAGCCCAGTTATATCATCATGGAGCTGGACCGGGAAGGGGAGGCGCATTATACATTAAATTTTATTTAGAAATCTGTTGACAGAAAAAAAACCATATTATATAATGGAACATGCGTTGTGAGAAATGGCGTTTGATCCCTTGCGGGGTGTGGCTCAGCTTGGCTAGAGCGCCTGGTTTGGGACCAGGAGGTCGCAGGTTCGAATCCTGTCACCCCGACGCTGTTTGTCTATAATGACTTGCGGGTGTAGTTCAATGGTAGAACACCAGCCTTCCAAGCTGGATACGTGGGTTCGATTCCCATCACCCGCTCTCCGCGCGGCATAAATCCGTGTGGGTAAGCAGTACGTGTTCGTAGCTCAGCTGGATAGAGCAACGGCCTTCTAAGCCGTGGGTCGGGGGTTCGAATCCCTTCGAGCACGTTTTATGGTGGGTATGGCGCAGTCGGCTAGCGCGCCAGATTGTGGCTCTGGAGGCCGAGGGTTCGAGTCCCTCTATCCACCTTTAACATGAGCGTGCGGAGCACAGCCTGCCTTGTTTACCAATAATGGGCTATCGCCAAGGGGTAAGGCACAGGACTTTGACTCCTGCATTCGCTGGTTCAAATCCAGCTAGCCCAGTTATGGACCACTAGCTCAGTCGGTAGAGCACCTGACTTTTAATCAGGTTGTCGGGGGTTCGAATCCCCCGTGGTTCATTTGAGGAATCCTCAGAGTAAATGGGGATTCGAACCCCGGAGCGATATCCCCCGTGGTTCACTTGAGGAATTTTTTTTATAAAATTAAATGGCTTCACTTGGCCGAAACATTTGATTGCAGCGGGGTTTCTGCAGGTCAAATGTTTTTTTATTCGCTGAAGCTGCGAAAGGGAAGAAGAATAAGGAGGACGGTATGGAACAGACAAAAGAAAACAAAATGGGCACTATGCCCGTCAATAAACTGTTGATCACCATGTCCCTGCCGATGATGATATCTATGCTCGTGCAGGCGCTTTATAATGTGGTGGACTCAATCTTTGTCTCACGCATCAACGAGAACGCACTGACAGCCGTGTCACTTGCATTCCCGCTTCAGACACTGATGATCGCTGTGGCAGGCGGCACCTGTGTCGGTATCAATGCGGTGCTCTCCAAAGCGCTGGGGGAGAAAGATCAGGAACGTGCGAATAACACGGCGGTCAGCGGCATTGTGCTGATGGCGTTCAGCTATGTATTGTTTTTGCTGATCGGTCTGTTTGCAACCCGTCCGTTTTATCTGAGTCAGACGGATGACGCGCAGATCGTTGCGTTTGGCGTACAATATCTGAGTATTGTGTGCAGCTGCTCTTTCGGTCTGTTTGCGCAGTTTGTGTTTGAGCGGCTTCTGCAGTCCACAGGCAGGACTTTTTATATTATGATTACACAGGGAACAGGTGCAATCATCAATATCATACTCGACCCGATTTTTATTTTCGGATTGTTCGGGATGCCGGAAATGGGCGTTGCGGGTGCGGCGGTTGCCACGGTGATGGGACAGACCATTGCGGGCACAATTGCGCTTATCGTAAATTTTAAGAAGAATGAGGATATTCATATTCGGTTTAAGGGGCTGCGTCTGGAAAGAGAGGTTGTCGGGCAGATTTATAAAATAGGCGTGCCCTCTATGATTATGCAGGCGATCGGTTCCGTGATGACCTATGGCATGAATCTGATTCTGATTTCCTTTACCCCGACGGCGACGGCGGTATTTGGCGTGTACTTCAAGCTGCAGAGTTTTATCTTTATGCCGGTGTTTGGCCTAAACAACGGTCTGGTGCCGATTCTGGCGTACAATTACGGCGCGGGCAGGAGAGACCGCTTTATTCAGGCGATGAAGTGCGCCATTCTGTATGCGGTTTGTATCATGGCGGTGGGCGTGGTGGTTTTCCAAACCATGCCGGCGGTTCTGCTGGGCTTTTTTGAGGCGTCGGATGAAATGCTGCGGATCGGCGTGCCGGCGCTGCGCATCATCTGCATCAGTTTTCTGCCTGCGGCATTCGGCATTGTCTGCGGTACGGCTTTTCAGGCGCTTGGCAATGCGGTCTACAGTATGTTTGTCTCCATTGCCAGACAGCTTGTGGTGCTTCTTCCGGCGGCTTTTCTTTTATCCCTGTCGGGTGAGGTAACTTATGTGTGGTGGGCGTTTCCGATTGCGGAGGTGATGTCTCTGGCGATGACAGTGATTTTCCTGATCAGAGTCAACAGCAAGGTGATCCGGCATATTGGAGAGGAGACAGAGGAGCGTGCCGGAGCATTGTAACCGATCAGGTTAATTGCTACTCCGTACCATGCATTTGCTGTATGGAGCCAGCGTAATGTGCCTTTGCGAAGTGAGCAGGCGTTGACAGGGTGCAGGGAAAATGATATGATACATGGGCAGACGGAACAGAAGTGACATTGATGTCATAAACTGTTCTGCCCTGACAGGCGGATATGGCGGAATTGGCAGACGCGCTGGATTTAGGTTCCAGTGGGAGACCGTGCAGGTTCAAGTCCTGTTATCCGCATTGAGAAAGCGCTGAAAATCAGCGCTTTTTTTAATTTTTATTATCAGTAAGACCCTATCGTTCCCGGCCAAGAGAAACGGTAAGTGCATGTGTGGTTTCATTCAATTATAAATTTAAGTTTTTTAATCTAATATAATGTTTTGGAAGAAACACTACATCATAAGGGAGGGGCAGACATGCATAAATTACAAAAGCTGATCGGCTTGTCGGCTATGGCGGGACTTTTATTGTCAGGCTGTGGACAGGCAGGCGATCCTGAAATCATTATGCCGGATACGCCGATGCAGCCATCGGCAGCTGCAAGCGGCGGTGTGACGGCGGAACCTGCAGCAGCAGTGGAGGAAACGGGGGATGCGGGAGTACAGGAAACACAGCCGGCAGCGGGGGCCGGTGAAGCGCATACCGTGTATCTGATTACGATGGATCTGGCGGACAGTTACTGGCAGTCGATTGACAAAGGATGCAAGCAGGCGGCGGAAGAACTGGGTAATATTACATATAAGTGGATTGGTCCTGATACTCATGACGATGCTTTGCAGAGTGCCTGTGTGGATCAGGCGGTGTCGGAAGGGGCTGATGCCATTCTGATTGCGGCAAACAGCGCTGACGGCATCAACGACAGTTTACAGAGGGCAGCGGATGCGGGATGCAAGATTATTTATGTGGACAGTGCGGCAAGCTTTGACTGTGTGACTGCGCTGGCGACTGACAATGAGGCGGCGGGAAAAACGGCGGCAGACAGCATGAAAAAGGCATTGGCGGACAGAGGGATTACGTCGGGTACGATCGGCGTTATGGGTGTGACGCAGGATACGGCTTCCTGCGTAGCGAGAGAGACAGGATTCCGCGCCGCCTTTGAGGGCACGGATTTTGTGCTGGCTGACACGGTATATATGATGGATGATGTGACCAATATCAGGAATGCAGTGACAACAGGCCAGAGTCAGGGATATGTAGCGTATTTTGGAACCAATGAGGGCACTTCCGTGGCTGCTGGTGAGGCGGTCAGGGAATCCGGGCAGGATGACCTTGTTGTGGGGTTCGACACGTCTGACGCCATGCTGGCTTTGATTGCGGACGGAACAGCCTATGCGACCATGCAGCAGAATCCTGAGCGCATGGGACATGACGGTATGGTCATTGCCGTACAGGCGCTGGAGGGAACTTATACGGACACTAACACAAAAACGGATACGGGTGTGACGGTGATCACGGCGGATTCAATGTAGGAGATGTGATATGAAATTCAAACAGAAAATGTTTACCTTATACTGTGTTCCTATGTTGGTGTATGGCATACTGCTCTTGTTTATCGGGTTGATCCAGTTTGAGAACGGCATGTATAAGGAGACCAGGAACAGCTTAAAATCAAATGCGCTGGCGGCGATGAGCCTGTACAACAGCCAGGGCTATGGAGACTACGCCCTGAAATCGGACGGTAATGTCTGGAGAGGTATGAACTTTAATATCTCACAGGAGACGGATATTGTGGATGAACTGAAAGAACAGACGGGTGTTGACATTACGTTTTTTTTCGGTGACACGGCTGTCATGACTTCCGTTATGAATGAGGCCGGAGACAGGTGGTACGGGATGAAAGCGGGCGCGAATATTAACAATTATACGCTGAACCAGGGTGCGCAGCTCTGGTACCGCAATATTGAAATTGACGGAAAAATGTGTCATGCATACCTGATTCCCATTGTGCAGCCTGGCGATGGCACCGTGACAGGTGCAATGATGGCTTCTCTTCCGACAGAAGAGTTTGACGGGATTATCAGGCGGTATGTTCTGATCAGTGTTGTGATTGCGCTGGTAGTGCTTCTGGCTGTAGGCGGATTTATTTATTGGTATATCGGCGGTCTGACCAGAGTGATCCACAATGTGAGGGAAGTTCTTTCCAAGGTATCTAACGGGCAGTTTGAGGATGAACGGCTGGCGGAGAACAAACGAAAGGATGAGTTTGGAGATCTGGCTTCCTGTACAGAGAAGCTGCGGCTGAAAATTTATGATATTTTGGATGATATCCGACGCGGGACGGTGAAGCTGACGGAGGCTGTTGAGAGGCTGAACAGGACATCTGAAAGCACTACGCAGGCTGCGGCGAGCATGAGTGGCAGCGTTGCGCAGATCGAAGATACAGCCAACCGGCAGCAGAGCGGAACCACACAGGCGGCGCAGGACGTTGAGGCTACGAAACAGGCGATAGATGAAATGCTGGTGCAGATTGAGGGTATCAACCGGATATCACGAGATATGGAAAATATGTCAAAGGAGAGCGCAGACATATTGCGTGAACTGGAGGAGAGCAGCAAAAAGGCACAGGATACGGTGCTCGACATCAGGAACCAGACAGACACCAGCAATGAATCTGTCAAACAGATTAAGAGTGTGACAGAATATATTACCAATATAGCGGAGGAGACCAATCTTCTTGCGCTCAACGCCAGCATAGAAGCGGCAAGGGCCGGAGATGCGGGCAGAGGATTTGCGGTGGTGGCGCAGCAGATTCAGAAATTGGCGGAGGAATCTAACCATTCTGCGGCGCAGATCGGGGAAAATATTAAGGACCTGGTGGAGAAGACGGAAGAGAATCTGGCGGCGATGAATCTGATTGGGGAGGTGCTGAAAGCTCAGGAAGATAAGGTGAGCCGCACTAAGGATATTTTCGGCGAACTGGATCGCAGTATCAATATGGTGACAGACAAAGAGAGCAATATGCAGCAGAACATTAAGGCCATGAACCGTGCAAAGGATAATATGTCTGACGTCATAGCAGAGCTGGCACAGTCGTCCGTGACTAATGTTAATACCGCGCAGGTGACAGCGGAAGCGGCGGGACAGATGCAGGAGGAGATAAAGGGCATCACCGAACTGGGTTCAGATCTGACAGGGCTTGCGGAAGACCTGAATCAGAATCTGCAGTCGTTCCTGTCTTAAGCAGGATATCAAAAACAGAGGGTTCATCATATCAGAATCCTCTGTTTTTTAAATTCTTCACCAGGTTTACATAAAACTCCCTCACATCAAACCCGGGAATATTCTCCCTGTTCAAATCAATCGTATCACCGTGGGAAATGCCGCGCCCTTCTTCGGTGGTCAGCAGCGTAAAATGCTCCCCGAATACGGCGCTGTCTACGGACACAAGCCCGTCGTTTGCGCCGTCAAAGTGTCTGACTAACGGATATGCCATATTTAGGGGAAATCTGCCGCTGGATGCACTGTTCATCCGGCTGCCCACACTCTGATAAAAGACATCGGGATGATTAGGCAGTTCTTCGTTTCTGCGCGCGCAGGCGGATGCCGTGAGGTCACGCACGGCGGCTAAAAAGTCGGGATCGTGATCCCCGAATTTTCTGAGGGCGGCGTTGTATTTCCGCGCCACACTCTTCTGTATTTTCGCAGGTATTTTATCCAGAAGATAGTCCGCGAAGATGCAGCCTCTGTGCGGAGTGCTGACGGTGGTAAGGGAGGCGACGTACGGCGCGGCGCTGCAGGCGCTTATGGCGAAACGGCTGTCCAGTCCGCCCTTGGAGTGGGCGATAATATTTACTTTTTTGCAGCCGGTCTGCTGTACAATATCGCGGATGCGCTGCGCCAGTTCCTGTCCGCAGTCGGCGACGGAGGCGGCGGACTGCTGGCTGCCGTAGTGGACCGTCGCGCCGTTTTGTTTCAGTGCGAAGGGAATCCTGCCCCAATAATTAAAGAAGTGGAAATCCCGGAAAAATACGCCGTGCACAAGCAGAAGCGGGTATTTTGTCTCGCAGAGACGGCTTTCAGCGCGAACCTGATCCAGAAGATATTTTTCGTGCTCAAACGCCGCTTCCCGCGATGTGATGGTGATAATCCGGCACAATGCCCAAATGTGGACAAAAGGAATAAAGCCGCAGACAATACCGATGATGCGCCACTTGACGCCGAGCTGCACGGAGGTCGTGTATACGCGGATAATGCCGTTCCAGAAAAGAACGGACTCCATCAGCACAAGAAGAAGCAGGCTGACCAGTCTGCCGATACCGTAACCAAGCCCGGAACCGCCTGTCCGCATGAAAAGGGAGTGCAGGATAAGGAAGACGGATTCGGCTATGATTGTGATGAGAAAAAGCTGCAACAGTGCGGCACCGTCTTCCAATATGCGGTTTCGTCTGCCGGAAGTTCTGCGAAAGGTCAGCCGGGGGCATACGTTGATGAAAAGAAACAGGAAAAAGCCGATGAAACATGCCGCAATGACAACTGCAGCGCGGGCGGGCGTGAAAAAGGCGTTCCGCATACCGCTGTCGGTGATATGGGGTACCAGTATATAGAGGGCGCTCATTTCCGCGAATAACAGCAGCGCCGATATGATTTTTCCTATGTGCTTCATGTTTTTCTCCGATCAGTCAGTCTGGATGTTTTAAACGGCAGTTTTATGCCGGGTTTTCTTTATGGTAACATATTGCGTGCAAAATGGAAATACAGTTGCTTTTTCCGGTTTATGCGAGTAAGATGACTAAAGGGTCTAAAACAGCAGAAAAGGAATCTTTTATATGAGCGCGGCAAAGGAAATGACACGCGAGGAGCGGATGGCGACGGAGTCCATCGGAAAACTGATGGCGAGTATGACGCTGCCCTCCATCCTTGCGCAGATTATCAATATTTTATACAGTATTATAGACAGAATCTATATCGGGCATATGGAAGGCGTGGGAGCGAACGCTCTGACAGGGGTGGGAGTCACTTTCTGCATCACGGTGTTTATCTCCGCTTTTTCGGGTTTTGTCAACAGCGGCGCGGCGCCGCTTGCGGCGATCTGGCTGGGAAAGCAGGACAGAGACCATGCGGAAAAAATTCTGGGAAACAGCGTCAGCTTCCTTGTGATCTGTACGGCGGCGCTGATGGCGGTTTTCTATGCGTTCCAGAGACCTCTGCTCTACCAGTTCGGCGCCAGCGACGCGACCATAGATTATGCCGTGGACTATCTGACGATCTATCTGGTGGGAACTTTGTTTGTGGAACTGGCGCTTGGGCTGAATGCCTTCATCATTTGCCAGAGCAGACCGGGTACGGCGATGCTGTCGGTGCTGATCGGCGCGGTGGCGAATATCATTCTTGACCCCATCTTTATCTTTGGCCTGGGTATGGGCGTAAAGGGCGCGGCGGTGGCGACAGTTATTTCGCAGGCGCTCAGCGCGGCATGGGTCACGGGTTTTCTGCTCAGTGAGAAATCTTCCCTGAAAATAAGGAGAAAGTTTCTCCGTCTTGAGAGAGGCATACTGGTCAGCATTTTTTCTCTGGGGATATCGCCTTTTATCATGCGCGCCACGGAGAGCTTTATCAGTATTGTGTTAAACCGCGGGCTGCAGGCGTACGGCGGAGATCTCCATGTGGGCGCGCTCACCATTATGCAGAGCGTGATGCAGCTTTTTTCCGCGCCGGTCGGCGGTTTTACGCAGGGTATGACGCCCATTGTCAGCTACAATTACGGTGCGGGGAACTTTAACAGGGTGAAACAGCTCTACCGCTGGATGATCGGTCTGTGCTTCGGCTTTATGTTTGTTTCCACAGTTACGACTATGATATTCCCGGAATTTTACGCCGGATTTTTCACCAACGAGACGGCTCTCGCGGAGCTGGTTGGCAGGGTGATGCCTGTCTTTATGGCGGGAATGCTTGTGTTCGGCCTGCAGAACGGGATTCAGCCGACGTTTCTTGCGCTCGGGCAGGCGAAGGTGTCTCTTTTCATTGCCGTGCTGCGCAAAATTATACTGCTGATTCCGCTGGCGATCATTCTGCCGCATTTTTTCGGTGTGATGGGCGTCTATTACGCCGAACCGATTTCGGATATCATTTCGGCGACGACGGCGAGCGCGCTGTTTCTCGTCAATATCAAAAAGATTTTATCAGCAGAATCGCTGGCTAAGATTCGTTAAAAAATCGTTGCTGTCAGCGCAGGCTTTTTCACTATTGCAATCCGGGTATGGAAACCTTGACAGGTGGGCATACTTTATGTTACATTATCTCACAAGTTAAGAGGGAGTAGTTATCCTGTGTAAGCAACATACCCTGACAAATGTGTCATGTTTACACGCTTTCCGTTTCATATCGGATATTTGTGAAATGAGAGAAAGAACGAGACTTTTAGCATTCAAAAATGTTGAAAGCCTCGTTTATTTTATTCGGGGCTTACGAGAAGGAGGAAAAGAATATGGATGTTTTGGTTCAGATCGGGTTACTGGCGCTGGGGTTTGTGCTTCTGGTAAAGGGGGCGGACTGGTTTGTGGAGGGTGCAGGTCGGCTGGCGGAGAAATTCGGGATTCCCCAGCTTGTGATCGGTCTTACCATTGTAGCGATGGGAACTTCCCTGCCCGAGGCGGCGGTCAGCGTATCGGCGGCACTTAAAGGGAGCGCGGAGATTACAATCGGCAATATCGTAGGCAGCAATATTTTGAACATTCTGCTGATTCTGGGACTTACCGCCCTCATTACACCCGTGGCGGTACAGAAAACAACGGTGAGATATGAGATTCCTTTTGTGATTATTGTGTCAGTAATTCTTGTCATAATGGGCGCAACCGGGGACAATCTGCTGCACCTTTCCGACGGGCTGATTCTTTGGGCGCTGATGCTTTTTTATCTCGGATATCTGCTTGTCATTGCGAAAAAGGGCGGCGGTCTGCCGGAGGAGATGCCGGAGGACAAACCGATGCCGGTCTGGAAAATGTTTCTGCTGATTGTAGTGGGCGGTGTGATGATCGTGCTTGGCTCCGATGTGGCAGTGGACGCGGCAACAGAGCTTGCGCTTATCTTCGGTATGAGTGAGCGTCTGATCGGTCTGACGATCGTAGCGTTCGGCACTTCCCTGCCGGAACTTGTGACAAGCGCGACGGCGGCGATTAAGGGCAAGGCGGATATTGCGGTTGGCAATATCGTAGGCAGCAACATTTTCAATATTCTTTTCGTGGTGGGAACCTCGGCGCTGATCACGCCGGTGGCATACGCCCCGGAGTTTTTGGCGGACGGTATCGTATGCATTGCGGCGGTTGTGCTCTTGTGGCTGTGTGTCTTCAGAAAAAAGCGGCTGGGACGTGTGGGCGGCCTGCTTATGCTGCTCGGGTATGGCGGATACTTTGTGTACCTGATGCGGTAGAATATAGGATTGTGTAAACTGATTTTACAAAATATACCCCAAAAAGCGCAATCTGTACCCAAAAGCGCACCGCGTGACTTAAATGTAGTATGATATGAGGCATGAAGATTATAAATGTAGATGCACTTATTACAAATACAGTCAATAAAGTGGCAACCCCAGAAATATGGGGGGGGGGTAGAGAGAAATGCTAGGCGGTTCTGTGGCGATAGCGCTGGTCCGGATGATAGTCAGTATCGGAGGAGTGATGCTGCTATTTTTCCTGATCAGTGAGTCAAGATTTGAAAAACGAAGGACGGTGGTGACATGTCTGTGCGCTTATGCTGCCCTGATTGCTGTAACCTGCGCTTGGTACGCCATTTCCCAGCAGGTATTTGCCCGGATGGGCGCGCTTGTGACGTATGTGCTCTTTGGCATATTTGCCGTCTGGATCAGCCGCGATTCGATGTATGTCTCCATGTATAAGTTAGCGCTTGTCTTTTATCTGATGTCGGTGTTTATGATCGGCGGCATTGAGATTGCGGTATTCTTTTTTGACAAAAATGTGTGGGCTGATATTGCGGGCCGCATTGTGCTGCTCGGACTGATCACGTGGTTTATTGACAAAAAGGTAAAAAAAACAATCCGGGGATTTTCCGATTATGTGGAATATGAGCTGGACAGGTTCAGTGTGGCGATTATGATGCTGAGTCTCTTTTTCGGAATTGCTTTTATTCTAAATCCCCAAGTCCATGACCAGACACCCTATCGGCTGATGCAGATTGCCATGAACTTTTTCCTGACAGGAATCCTGCAGATACTGGTATTCCGCCTCTATCTGCATATTGGCATAGAAAAAACGTATATGCAGGAAAATCAGCTTATGGAGATGAACCATCGTCTGTTGGAGCGTCATATGGAGCTTCTGGCTGCAGCCGGCGAGGATAAATCGGCAGAAAAACTCTGTGATAATGCCGCTGTCAACAGGATTCTTGCAGCGTACACCGCCCAGGCAAGGAAAGAAGAGATCAAGGTGATGCTGGATGTGGAACTTGGCAGCAATCCCGGTATTCCGAATATTGATCTGATCACCATACTGGCAAACGCATGGGAGAATGCACTGTACGGCTGTAAGGAGGCGGAAAAAGAGGACAGCGGACGGGAATGCGTTATCCGGCTTATGGTCAGGAAAAAGAAAAATAAACTGGTTATCTACTGCAGCAATACATGCAAGGCGGAGGCAGGGATGGAAAAGGGAATGCCGAAACCTGAGGATTCGGGTGGAATCGGCGTGATGAGTATTGTCAGGACGGCGGAGAAGTTTGACGGGGAATACGATTTTAAGTATGACAACGGTGTGTTTGTTTTTCGCTTGGTTATGAACATGCCCTCCGACGGAGATTCCGCGGCGGCAGTGTGACAGGAGAGAAGCCATGTATCAGATTGCGATCTGCGATGACGAGAAAGAACAAGTGCATATAACGGAACAGATGCTTGCACAATATCTGGAAAGCCATCCAAAGGCGGATTTCCGGGTGGACCGCTTTGATAATGCCGACGCGCTTTTAAATCTGATTGCCGATGAGGCGTATCTTCCGGATCTGATTCTGATGGACATTTACATGCCGGATAAACTGGGAATTGAGGCGGCAAAGGAACTGCGGCAAATGGGGAACCATTGCCGGCTCGTGTTCCTGACGACTTCCAGAGAACACGCACTGGACGCCTTTGAGGTGGAGGCGTCACAGTATCTGGTAAAGCCGCTTGTGGAGGAGAAACTGTTTCCCCTTTTGGACAGACTTTTGACGGAGATGCAGGAGGAGCGCAAAAGGTATGTCCTTCTGCGGATTGACAGCGCGGTACAGCGTGTGGCGGTGGATGACATTATATACTGTGAGGCACAGGGCAAACTTCAATATCTGCATTTAGCGGATGGCAGCCAGTGTATGATGCGCGTCACGATGGCAAAACTCGTGGAGATGCTGGAGCCCTATTCCGAGTTTATGCGGGTGGGGGTCGCTTATCTTGTGAATATGGAGCATATCGAGAGCGTTGGCAAGCAGGAGATTCGCATGGATACCGGGAAGAAAATTTATCCCCCGAGAAATGCGTGTCAGATGGTCCGGGAAAGATACTTTGCATATTACTGCGGCGAATAGCAACGTGAGAAGAACTTCTAATCACTCGCAGCAAAGGCTGCATCGCAAAGTCAGCATAACTGACTTGGAAGTTCTAAGTCTCACGTGAGAGAATGCTTCGCATTCTCCGCGCTGTCTAGTCATTGCGTTCTTTTCCCCAGAAGAACACGGCGACGGTGCCGGGACCAGTGTGCGCGCCGATGGTGGTGCCGATGCTGTTAATAAAGACTTTACCGTCCAGGTGCGGGAAACGTTCTTCGATTAAATCGGCAACGAATCTGGCATCGGCATAGCAGGCAGACTGTGAAATAAAGCATTTTCCGCTGTAGCCGGTTCCCGCCTCTATGCATTCCTCCATTTTATCGACAATCGCATACATGACCTTTCTCTTGGTGCGGATTTTATAGCGGGGAATCAGTCTTCCCAGATGATCCACGTTTAGGAGAGGGCAGATATTCAGAATATTTCCAATCATGCCGGAGGTTTTTGATACACGGCCTCCCTTGATATAAAAGGTGAGGTCGGTGGAAAAGAACCAGTGGTTCAGCCGCAGGCGGTTGTCGAGAGCCCACTGGTAGAGTTCTTCGACTGACATACCTTCATCGCGCAGGTCAGCAAGTTTATCCATCAGGAGGCCAAAGCCCGAGGACGCCGCAAGTGAATCTACGATATAAATTGTCTGATCCGGGTATTTTTCCGCCAGAATTTCTTTGGCGCCCATTGCGGAGTTGATCACGCCTGAGATGCCGGAAGAAAGACAAAGATGCAGGATATCTTTTCCCGATCTCAGGAAGGGCTCAAAGTATTCTGTAAATTCCGCTACATTGATCTGTGAAGTCTTAGTTTCAGCGCCGTCTGTCATTGCCTGATAGAAGTGCTCAAAGGACATGCTCTTGCCAAGGTCGTCCAGGTATTCCCTGCCGTCCAGTTCATAGTGAAAACAGGCGTAAAAGATGCCGCGTTTTGAGAAATATTCCGCCGGAAGGTCAGCGGTTGAGCAGCAGCTCAGAATGTATTTCTTCATATAAAAATATGCCTTTCCCGCAATGTGCGAATGAAATTTCGTAGTCAGATGCAATATACATTAGAGTGTAACATGTTTGCAGGGCAAATACAATGAGGACTTAGGACTATGCAACAGTTACAGGACGATCCCGTATTTCCGAGCTTGTACTTGTTTTAGGCGGAAATATTTGGTATACTGGTAGCGCAAAGAAAAAACAGGCGAAAGCTAAATAAATAAGAAAAAGGAGAGCAGACATGAAAGGAAACATTGTTGTTGGTCAGTCCGGCGGCCCTACAGCCGTTATCAACTCTTCCGTAGCGGGCGTATACGCTGCGGCGAAGAAGCTGGGTGTGAAGAAGATTTATGGTATGGTTCACGGTATCGAGGGATTTCTGGATGACAGGATGATTGATCTTGGCGAGTATCTCGATGACGAGACCGGAATCGAGCTCTTAAAGAGAACCCCTTCCGCATTCTTAGGATCCTGCCGTTTCAAGATGCCGCAGATTGAGGGTCACGAGGACGTTTACGAGAAGGTGTTTGAGATCATGGAAAAGCATGATATTGAGTGCCTGTTCTACGCCGGCGGTAATGACTCCATGGATACGGTTAAGATGCTGTCCGATTACGCGGCGGCTCACGGCAAGCCCCAGAGATTCATGGGCGTGCCCAAGACCATTGATAATGACCTGCCTGTGACAGATCACTGCCCGGGCTACGGTTCCGCTGCAAAATATATCGCGGCTTCCTTAAAAGAGGTTATCCGTGATAATTCTTCCTTTGGCGCGAAGAAACCTACGGTTTGTATCGTAGAGATTATGGGACGTAACGCAGGATGGCTTACTGCGGCAGCGGCGCTTGCAAAGGGCGATGACTGCGAGGGCTGTGACGCGATTTATCTGCCTGAGAAGGTATTTGACATCGACAAGTTTGTTGCGGACGTGAAGGAGCTGTCTGAGAGGAAGTCTTCCGTAGTAATCGCGGTTTCTGAAGGTGTTAAGGTTGCGGACGGCAGATATGTATGCGAGATCGGCAGAGAGGTGGCAGTGGACGCGTTCGGTCACAAGCAGATGTCCGGCACGGCGGTTATGCTCGCCGAGAAGATTGCGGCGGAGACAGGTCTCAAGACCCGCGCAATCGAGTTCTCTACCCTGCAGAGGGCAGCTACCCATTTGGCGTCCCTGACGGATATCAACGAGGCGTTCCAGGTTGGTCACGACGCGGTTATGGCGGCGGAAGAGGGTAAGACCGGCATGATGATCACGCTTGACAGAAACGGCGAAGATCCGTACCAGTGCGGCACCAGCGCTTACGATATCCACGCGATCGCAAATGTGGAGAGAAACGTGCCTGACGAATGGATTACCGCGGACGGCAAGGGTCTGACAGAAGAATACGAGAAGTATGCGAGACCTCTGATTATGGGTGAGCTTCAGCCGCTGTTTGTGAACGGACTGCCCAGACATCTGGTTAGAAAAATGTGAAGGAAAACACTAAGCTCGAAAAAACCTCGCTAAGTGCTTTCAAGCTTCACATAAGAGAATGCAAAAGAACAGCATTCTCTGTATGAGAAAAAAATAAAGTTAATTTTTCAAAAGAGTGGTTTACAAAACCACTCTTTTGTTATATGATGATTATGGAAAACGATTTCCAGAAAACATTTTCTGGCAGACGGATCGTTTGGAATGGATGAATTATGGTATCAATCAAAGATGTCGCAAAGCACGCAGGTGTAGCGATTTCCACTGTTTCCAAGGTGCTGAATAACTACCCAAATGTGAGCGAGGAGACAAAGAAAAAAGTAAATCAGGCAGTAGCGGAACTGAATTTCGTACCCAATACCGTTGCGGCGGCCCTTTCCTCCAAACAGTCCGGCAGGGTGGCGCTGCTCTTGAATCTGGGCAATGTGTCGCAGGCGGTGGACGAGATCAATATGCAGTATATGGCGGGTACCATAAGCAGGGCGGTTGAGCTGAATCTGGATGTGATCACGATATTTGACTCCATGCTGAAAAACAAAAGTCTGGATGAGGTAGTGCGTTATCTGCGTTCTCAGAGCATTACGGGGCTTATCATTTTCGGCATGTCGAAGGACGATAAGGTGCTCCAGAAACTGATCAGCGCGCAGATTTTTAAAATCGTGGCGGTGGATGCGCCCCTGGTGAATGCCTCTACATCCTCAATCTGGATTGATCAGGAGGCAGCGCAGTATGATGTGGCGAAGAAGACGCTTAGGGATAATAAGGGGAAGAGCATTCTCTATCTGGCAGGAAAGAAAAACGGTTATGTCACTTCCGAACGTCTGAGAGGCATACAGCGGCTGGCGGAGGAAGAGAAGATTCCGCTGCTTGTCAGAAACGGAGATTTTTCGGAACTGCAGGCGAGAAACCTGACGCTTCGGTATGCGAAGAAAAAAGATATCGTGGTGTGCGCCTCCGACCTGATGGCGATCGGCGCTATGCGGGCGCTGATGGATATGGATATTTTCCGCCCGGTATGCGGCTTCGACGGAATCACACTGATGGGGTATGCGGGCAAGCAGATGAACACGGTCAGACAGAATTTTGAGCGGATCGCATCGGAGGCGGTGGAAGAGATGAAGCGTCTTCTGGACGGCGGTGAGGGAAAGCAGATCGTGCTCGGCTATGAGCTCGTGAGAATGAAGTATGAGGATGTTCTGATGGCGGCGCAGCGATAGGGAAAGATTTATGCTGAACGGCTGTGAAAGCGGGCATGGTGTGAATGGCGGCACGGAGGACAGGGAAGCGCCGGTTTATGACGGGATAGAACTGGATAATATAATTAACATAGAATAAACAACAAACACGTAAAAAGGAAAAGGGAGGTTTCAACATGGCACAGGCAAGTAACCTGAAAAGAGATGTACTGGTAATGAATCTGGAGCAGGAACTGGAAAGCCAGACACAGAGCGGATACGGTAAATCCATTTCTGCCTGCAGCAACGAAGAGCTGTATTACAGCATCCTGCAGCTTTCCAAGAAGCTGATGACAGCATCGGAACGGATTGAGGGCGAGAAGAAGATTTATTATATTTCTGCGGAGTTCCTGATCGGTAAGCTTTTGTCCAACAATCTTATCAATCTGGGTATCTATGACAATCTGGAGAAGATTCTTGAGAAGAACGGCAAGCAGCTTTCCGCGATTGAGGAGGTGGAGCCGGAGCCCTCTCTCGGAAACGGCGGTCTCGGACGTCTGGCGGCATGTTTCCTCGATTCCATTGCGTCTCTCGGTCTGCCGGGTGAAGGTATCGGACTGAACTACCACTTTGGCCTGTTCAAACAGGAGTTTAAGGATAAACTGCAGACGGCGGAGAAGAACGACTGGATTGAGGATCAGTCATGGCTGACAAAGACTGACACGACGTTTGAAGTGGCTTTCGGTAAAAGGAAAGTGGCTTCCCGGCTTTATGACATTGATGTCATTGGCTATGACAACGGTGTGAATAAGCTGCGGCTTTTTGATATTGAGACGATCGACGAAAGCCTTGTAAAGAAAGGTATCGACTTTGACAAAGAAAATATCGAGAAGAACCTGACGCTGTTCCTCTATCCCGATGATTCTGACGAGGCGGGCAACCTCCTGCGAATTTATCAGCAGTATTTTATGGTGAGCAACGCCGCACAGCTGATTTTAAAGGAAATGAAAGAGAAACAGTATGACCTTCGCAAAATGTATGATCACGCGGTGATCCAGATCAACGACACCCACCCGACCATGGTAATCCCGGAGCTGATCCGTATTCTGGTGGATGAGAAGGCGTTCACGATGGACGAGGCGATCGAGGTTGTCAGCAGGACCTGCGCTTACACGAACCACACAATTCTGGCGGAGGCGCTTGAAAAATGGCCTCTGGCATATCTGGAAAAGGTAGTGCCTCAGCTTGTGCCGATCATCAAGGAACTGGATAAGCGTGTGGCGAAGAAGTATAAGGATCCCAAGGTGCAGATTATCGATGAGGACGACAGGGTGCATATGGCGCACATTGACATCCATTACGGCTTCTCGGTGAACGGTGTGGCGGCGATCCATACGGAGATCTTAAAGAATACGGAGTTAAATGCTTTCTATAAGATTTACCCGGAGAAATTCAATAATAAGACGAACGGCATCACGTTCAGAAGGTGGCTTTTGTCCTGTAACCATGAGCTGGCGTGCTTCCTTTCCGAGACCATCGGGGATGGCTACAAGAAGGATGCGGCTAATCTGGAGAAGCTTTTGGAGTTTGCGGATGATGAGGCGGCGCTGAACCGTATTGCCGAGATCAAGATGAACCGAAAGAAGGATCTGGCAGCTTATGTGCAGAAGGTGGAAGGTGTGACGCTGAATCCCGATTCTATTTTCGATATTCAGAGTAAGCGTCTGCACGAGTACAAGAGACAGCAGATGAACGCCCTTTACATCATCCATAAATATCTGGAGATCAAGGCCGGCAAGAAACCCGCAAGACCGATGACCTTTATCTTCGGCGCAAAGGCGGCGCCCGCCTATGTGATTGCGCAGGATATCATTCACCTGCTTCTGGTGCTGCAGGAGATTGTGAATAAAGATCCCGATGTAAGCCCTTATATGACGGTGCTCATGGTGGAGAATTACAATGTGGCTTACGCGGAGAAGATGATTCCGGCATGTGACATTTCCGAGCAGATTTCCCTTGCATCCAAGGAGGCGTCCGGTACGGGCAATATGAAGTTTATGCTAAACGGCGCGGTGACGCTCGGGACTTCGGACGGTGCGAATGTGGAGATTCACGAGCTGGTGGGCGACGACAATATTTATATCTTCGGTGAAAAATCCGAGACGGTGATTGAGCACTATGAGAAGGCTGACTATGTGTCAAAGGATTACTACAAAAAGTCACCTGTAATTAAAGAGGCGGTAGATTTTATCGTCAGCAAAGAGGCTCTGAAAGTAGGTCACAAGGAGAATCTGGAGAGACTTTACAAGGAGCTGTTAAACAAAGACTGGTTCATGACCCTTCTGGATCTGGAAGATTACATCAGGACCAAGGATCAGATGATGGCGGACTACGAGGACCAGAGGAAGTGGAGAAAGATGATGCTTGTGAATATCGCCAAGGCAGGCTTCTTCTCCTCCGACAGAACCATCGAAGAGTACAATCGCGATATCTGGAAGCTAAGATAAAAGCTTCAACCGCTTTTCTGCGGGGGCATAGCCCCCGCATTTTTTGTAATACTCCCGCGCTTTTTCCAAGCGCCCGGTGCACTCATAAATCACGCCGATATTGTAGTATGCCATATAACTGTTTACCCCATCTACGGAAAAGTCTTCCATAGTGGCAGCTTTTTTGAACTCGGCAATGGCGGCGTCAAAGAGCCCGTTGTTCATATAAATCAGTCCCATAAGAAAAACAAAATCTGCCCTCACCGAGAATACGTCATAAAGCTCGGTAAGCCCGAGCGCTTCCTGATTGCGCTTTAAGTCAAGGAGCGTGTAGCCGTATGATTCTACCATGGTTTTTACATAGTCAAGAACGGGGTCTACTTCCATGGAAAGCCCGGCGTCAAAGCTTTCAAAAGCCTTTTCGGCATCCCCCAGCCTGCGGTAACTCTGCCCAAGCTGGAAGTAGAGATAAGGGTCGGGTCCTTCCATGTCGAGCTGCGCCTGCAGCAAGGAAATGTTGCGGCGGGATTTTTCCTGCATGTCCGCCTCGGTCTCGTCATATCCTACATGGAGAATTGTGACAGGGGCGTCATAAACAGATTTAACTCCGCCGTCGCGGCGTTCCAACTGTTCATGCACCGCCCCGGCAAAGAGAAAATATCTGCGGTCAAACAGACGGCTTACCCGTGTCTGCTCATAGGAAATTTCATCGCCGCGGAGGAAACGGCTGCGAATGAGAATCCGCCCGGTGTGGTTCGGATATTCTTCCATACAGCGGCGGAGTGCAGATGGATCCAAATTTTCAATATATTCGTCACAGTCCAGGGAAAGTATCCAATAGTGGGAGGCTTTCTGCATACAGAAATTCCTGGCGGCGCTGAAATCGTCACACCAGTCGTAGTGGTAAATTCGGTCGGTGTACTTTTTGGCAATCGCCAGGGTCCGGTCTGTGGAGCCTGTGTCTGTCAGCACGATCTCGAAACCGTAGGCTGACAGGCGTTTCAGGCATTCCCCGATATGCTTTTCTTCATTTTTGGCGATAATACAAACGGACAGCGGGAACAAGATTTCTCCTTTCATGTTATAGGAAATTCCTTCACCGATTCGAGTTCGCGAAGCGAATCTCGCAATCGAGCTTTGCTAGATTTTATCATGAGGCGTTTTCCCCGGCGGAAAGTTCTCTGAGCCTTCTGACGGCGGGGGCGTAATCCCTGCACTTTTTATAGTAGGCTTTAGCCTGTTCCAATTCGCCCATACATTCGTATATTTCGGCGATATGGAAATTGGCGCGGTAGCTGTTGACGCCCGTGCGGGAGTATGCGGTGAGCGTGGTAGCTTTTTTAAATTCGTCAATTGCCTTGGCGTATTCTCCCTTTTTCTGGTAGAGCATACCCATCAGGAAGACAAAGTCCGCCCGGTGGGAGAGGAGGTCGTACTTGTCCCGAAGGGTCATTGCCGTGTCGTATTTTGCCAGATCCATCAGGCAGTAACCGTAGGTTTCCGCCATGCTCTGCACAAAATCGGAGTTGGGATCCGCGTTTAAATCGAGTCCGAGTTTATAATAGTGCGCCGCCTTTTCCATGTCGTTCAGGGATATGTAGTTCTGACCGAGCTGGAAATAAATATAGGAGCTGGGACCTTTCAGAGCCAGATCGTGCAGCAGCATTTCCAGATTTCTCGTGGCGCGCATACGCTTGTCAGATTCACTCACATAGCCCTCGTGGTAAAAGGTGAGGGGAATGGGGAAAGTATCCGGCTCTCTGCCCTGCATGGTGCGCACCTGCTCATGTATACTGCCCTCAAAATGGCAGTAGTTTTTGTTGAAAAGCCTGCCGATACGCTCCGACATGATGGAACGCGAACCCTGCACGGTGTAGGGATTATTGCGTGTAATCATGCCGACGGCTTCACGCCGCCCGGTGAGGGAATCCTCAAGCTGTGCGAGATTGACATTTTCCAGATATTCGTCGCAGTCGATAATGAGCACCCAGTCGTTTGCCGCCTGCTGGACGGAGAAGTTTCTCGCGCTGCTGAAATCCTCGCACCATGCGAAATGAAAGATTTTGTCCGCGTATTTGTGAGCGATTTCCACAGTACGGTCAACGGAGCCGGTGTCCACCACTATGATTTCAAAGCGGCAGGGGCGAAGCCTTTTCAGACATTCTTCGATATGGTTATCTTCATTTTTGGCAATCATGCACACGGAAACGGGTAACATAGGAACACCTCTTTTGTGATTTATTCAAGTTATGTCTATTTTAGCACCTTATTCACGTGGCGACAATACGGATTTTGTGCGTGGAAAGAGTGGATTTATTGTTCTTTTTGTACAAAAAGTACAAAAAAGAAAGGGAAAACATGATAAAGATGACGATATTCCGTTTAGCAATAGCGGTAGGTGTTTCCTTTTTGGGGGGGAATATGATATACTGTCTTTGAACAGAGAGGAGAAGACCTCTTCTCATCAAGAAAATAATACATGATAAGGAGGTCTATTATGACAAAGGCAGAAATCTTAAAGGCAGAAATTTTAAAGCAGCATAAGAGCGTCAGACAGTTTGCGATTGAGATGGAAATACCGTACTCTACGTTAGTTACCGCGCTCGACAGGGGTATTGAGGGTATGGCATACGGCACAGTGATCCGCATGTGTGACAGGCTGAACCTAAATCCCGTGGATTTCTCACCTATTAACCAGAAGAGCCTGCTTGGCGGTAAGATCATGGAAAACCGCGTAATGCAGTATTATGTGAAACTGAATAAAACCGGGCGTAAGAAAGCGCTCGAACTGATGGAAGACTATGCACAGCTTGATAAGTATAAGGCTGTTGAAGAGTAATGCGGGAAGTACTTCTAAAGCGCTGCTTCGCGAAGAAGTACTAAGCCTCGCATAGGAGGATGCCGGGAACAGGCATTCTCCGTATGGATTGGAGATTATATGAATTATGACTATTTGATCGTGGGCGCAGGGCTGTACGGCTCTGTGTTTGCCCACGAGATGCACAAACAGCGCCGGCGGGTGCGCCTGATTGACAGAAGGAAGCATATCGCCGGCAATATTTATACAGAGGAAAGGGAAGGCATACAGGTGCACCGCTACGGCGCGCATATTTTTCATACTTCCGACAAAAGCGTGTGGGATTATGTAAATCAATTTGCAGAGTTCAACCACTACATCAATTCGCCTGTGGCCCGCTACAGGGAGGAGCTGTACAACCTTCCTTTCAATATGAATACCTTTAACAAAATGTGGGGTGTGGTGACACCCGCCCAGGCGAAGGAAAAAATTGCGGAACAGATTGCGGATCTCCGTATCGCAGAGCCGAAAAATCTGGAGGAACAGGCGCTTTCTCTGGTAGGGCGGGATGTCTATGAGAAGCTGGTCAAGGGATACACCGAGAAACAGTGGGGCAGGGACTGCACGGAACTGCCTGCCTTTATCATCAAGAGACTGCCTCTTCGCTTTACATATGATAACAATTATTTTAATGACCGGTATCAGGGCATTCCTGTGGGAGGCTATACCATAATGGTAGAGAAAATGCTGGAGGGCATTGAGGTGACGACAGGCGTATCCTACAGGGATTTTGTGATGGAAGAAGAGCGCGACGGGCATATCTGTCTGACGGACCGGGATGGAAATACTTACGATAAGGTACTGTACACGGGAATGATCGACGAATTTTTCGACTTCGCTTTGGGGCATCTGGAATACCGCTCTTTGCGTTTTGAGACAGAGGCGATTCCGGATTGTGATAACTATCAGGGCAACGCGGTGGTGAATTACACGGAGCGTGAAATTCCTTATACGAGAATCATCGAGCATAAGCATTTCGAGTTCGGCACACAGTCCGGCACGGTGATCACCAGAGAGTATCCGGCAGTCTGGAAAGAAGGGGAGGAGCCATACTATCCGATCAACGACGAGAAAAATGAGAAGCTGATGGAGAAGTACGTGGAGCTCGCGAAGACGAAGCCCTATGTGATATTTGGCGGAAGGCTTGGGCAGTACCGCTATTATGATATGGACAAGGTGATCGCGCAGGCGCTTGAGGCGGCGGGAGCGCAGCGCGAAAAGTAAATTTTGTACAGGCAGAGTATTGACAAGAAATGGTACTCTGCCTATAATATTCCTTGATAGTTTGAATGTCAAAGTATTAGAATTTCAAATAAATGGAGGCGCCCTATGAATTGGAATGAGGCAAACAGGGAACTGGACAGGAGAAGAGAGAAGGCTTTGCTCGGCGGCGGACAGAGCAAAATTGACAAGCAGCACGCAGGCGGGAAACTGACGGCGAGAGAGCGGATTGAGATGCTGCTTGACCCCGGCACCTTTGTGGAGGTGGACGGCTTTTTGGAGTCTCGCATCAATGATTTTGATCTGGACAAGAGACGTGTGCCCGGCGACGGTGTGGTGACGGGTTACGGCGAGATCGACGGCAGACAGGTGTTTGTGGCGAGCGAGGACTTTACGGTAATCGGCGGTACGCTTGGCGAGTATCATTCTTTTAAAATCTGCCGCATTCAAGATATGGCGATGGAGATGAAGGCGCCTTTAATCTGCATAAACGACAGCGGTGGCGCGAGAATCGAGGAGGGCATTTCTTCCCTGAGCGGCTACAGCGGCATGTTTTTACGGCATACGAAAGCGTCCGGGGTGATCCCGCAGATTGCGGTGATCCTCGGTCCCTGTTCCGGCGGCGCCTGCTATGCGCCCGCCATCTGCGATTTTATCTTTATGGTGAAGGATATCTCGAAGATGTTTATCACGGGACCGAATGTGGTTAAGACCGTGATCAACGAGGAAGTCTCTGTGGAAGAGCTGGGCGGCGCGGATGTGCACGCGAAGAAGAGCGGTGTGTCCCATTTTACCTACGACACGGAAAACGAGTGTCTGATGGGCGTAAGAAAACTCTTATCCTATCTGCCGAGCAACTGGATGGAGAAGCCTCCTGTGGTGAATACGCCGGAGAGACAGAGCATCTCCTCCAAAGTGGGAAGAGTGTTTGGCAGGGGCGAAGGTGCGAGACAGGATAATGCCCTTAAAACAAAGGCTGCCAAGCTCAAGGATATCGTGCCGGATAATTCCCGTCATGCCTACGATGTGAAGGAAGTGATCGACTGTATTGTGGATGAGGGAAGCTTCTTCGAGGTGCAGAAGGAGTTTGCCACCAACGCGGTGGTGGGGTGGTGCCGTATGGAAGGCAAGGTTGTCGGGATTGTGGCGAACCAGCCAAACTCTATGGGCGGTTCCCTCGATTACCATGCATCCGATAAGATAGCGCGTTTTATCCGTTTCTGCGACTGCTTTAATATACCGCTCGTCACACTGATTGATGTGCCCGCATTCCTGCCCGGCACGGCGCAGGAGCACAACGGCATCATCCGTCACGGCGCGAAGATTCTCTACGCGTACTCGGAGGCAACCGTGCCGAAAATTTCCCTGATTATGAGAAAGGCTTACGGCGGCGCTTATATTGCTATGAATTCCAAGGAGATGGGAGCGGATATTGTCTATGCGTGGCCCATCGCGGAGATTGCGGTGATGGGGGCGGACGGCGCGGTCAACATCGCCTTCAAAAGAAAGATCAAGGCGGCGGCGGATCCCGAGGCGATGCGTGCCCAGTGCAAGAAAGAGTATGAGGACAGATTCTTAAATCCCTACGTGGCGGCGTCCAGAGGCTACGTCAACGAGGTCATCAAGCCCGAGGAGACAAGGGATGCGCTGCTGAAGGCGCTAAGAGGGTTGAAAAACAAACAGATTGAAAATCCGAAGAAGAAACATGGAAATATCCCATTGTAGCAAAAGCGAGAGACTTACAAGATCAAAGAGTAAAAAACAAGTAGGGAAGATTTTCCCTACTTGTTTTAGCAATAACTGTTAAACATCATTCCGCTGTACGCGCTTGTGATATAAGGGCTTGCAAAATTCTTGCCGGGATTCTTATAAGCCACGATCACGTTGTTGACATAGTGCATCGGGTCTAAGGAAACCTGGTTCGACTTGCGAAGCACGGAGTTTGTGAAGCTTTTCATGGAAGCAAACGCTTCCTTGGCGTTCTCACTCGTTGCCTTTTGACGAAGCACGTTATTGTCTACTTCCAGAGTGCCGTCCAGATTCAGGCTCAGTCCCGCAGAGGTAAGCCCCTTTGCGTATACCCTGGCAACACTGCTCATCTCATGGAACAGACGGTCGCTCTTAGGCTGTACGCCGCTGTACTCGGAAACTGCCTGCAGGAAAGAGTTATATCCGCTCACAAGTGTATTGATATTCTCGGCAAGGGATTCCACATCCGTTTTAATGCCGATGGAAGCTGTTTCGCCTTCCTCGCTGCTCACGCCCCTGAACTGCAGTTCGTAGGTGTGATCCAGGGTGTAATGGTTGGTGGTGGAAGAATGCCCTTCGTCGTTTACCGTAAATGAAGCATTCGTTGCCGGGGATGCGATATAGTCGAGTCCCAGATAATCCACCACGCCCGCCGTCTTACTGGTGCGCTGGTCGGAAATGTGGAACTGCATCTTCTTGCCGTCTTTTAGCCCGGTGGCATCTGATTCCATCCGCAGGGCGCTTCTGCCGTTTTCATCGTCAATAACCTGTGCGGACATGCCGATATTCGCGTTGGTAATCAGACGGGAAAGGCGCGCCTGCACGTCTCGGTTTGTGTCGCTTGCCTTTATGCTGAATTGGAATTCGTAGCTTAAATCCTCGATCCCTACGTCGAAAGAATAGGTGTCGGGAGCGAGCGCGGCAGGTTCGTCGGCGGGAAGAAATTTTCCGAGATTTACCTGTGACGAAGCCAGACGGTTTACCTCAACCTCATAGGAGGGGAAGTCTTCGTCGGGCTTTTTGGAACCGATATATTTAGCAGTGACAATTTCCTCATTGCTGGAATAAGCGACCTTTTTATTCAGAAGCTCTTCTTCATCAAGACCACCAAGGGACGCAATGGTATTGCGAAGCTCTCTGGCATTTTCCTTTATGCCTACTGCAAATTCCCGGGATTCCTTACTGGTGTCCAGAATGAACAAAGGTGATTCTTTATTCATCTTGACAATCGAATTGTATACGCCGCGAAGCTCGCTCTTCTTATGCGTATCATAAGGTGTGCTGGACTTCGGCGCATAGGACGTCATGTAGAAGTTATAGACATTGTTTAAATTGTTAATAGTGTTGTAAGCCATAAGCCCTCCTTTCTTCCGTGAAAGCATAACAGATACCTCCTGCGGCCATCCGTAGCCTGCAAGGTATCTTTTGTGGGCGCTTCTACCTAATATTATATTAGTGTCTTTATTTTACCACTTTTTTCACGAAAAATGCAAGTATTTCCATCGTTATTATATATATCGTATGAAAGTGCCATTTCATTAAGGGGGTATATGAAAAAAGTGAGAGATTTTGGGGAGAAATTACAAAAAAGCAGTTGACTTAAGGAACGCCGTATGATATATTGTGTGAGCGAGAAGAGAATAAGGTCTTTTTTTTATGCTCAAAAAATGCGAGACAGATAATAAGATCAAACGAATCGTAATACAGGTGGAGGTGGCAAAATATGCGCACAAGAATCACATTGGCATGTACGGAATGTAAGCAGCGTAACTACAATACGACAAAGGACAAGAAGACGCATCCTGACAGAATGGAAATCAAAAAGTATTGCAGATTCTGCAGGAAACATACTCTGCATAAGGAGACGAAGTAAACGTTCGCCGGTTGAAAAAGGAGATATTGAATTATGGCAGATTCAGCAAAAACAGATAAGAAAGCAGTCAAATTTTTTGACGGCGTGAAGGCTGAGTTTAAAAAGATCAGCTGGCCAGATAAGGATTCTCTCCTGAAGCAGTCTGTTGCAGTCGTTGTTATTTCCCTTGTGGTAGGAGCGATTATCACAATATTGGATTTTGGTCTGCAGTACGGCGTGGATTTCATTACCACACTGAAATTTTAAGACAGGGAGGATTCCGTATGGCAGAGGCGAACTGGTATGTTGTGCATACTTATTCCGGGTATGAAAATAAGGTAAAAGCCAACATAGAGAAAACGATTGAAAACAGGCATCTGGAGGAAGAGATTCTGGAGGTCAGGGTGCCGATGCAGGACGTCACGGAACTGAAAAACGGCGCGCGAAAGACCGTCCAGAAAAAGATGTTCCCCGGATATGTTTTGATTAATATGATTATGAATGACGACACTTGGTATGTCGTGAGAAATACCAGAGGCGTGACGGGTTTCGTGGGACCGGGGAGCAAGCCGGTGCCGCTCACGGAAGCGGAGATGAAGCCTCTCGGCATCAAGGTAGAGAATATGAGCGTCGATTTCGCAGAGGGCGACACCATTGCGGTGGTTGCAGGCGTCTGGAAGGACACTGTGGGCGTTGTGCAGAGAATCGACTATGGCAAGCAGACGGCGACCATCAATGTGGAGCTGTTTGGCAGAGAGACTCCCGTGGAGATCAGTTTTGCGGAAGTCCGGAGTATGAGATAGATATTTAATCCGCCTGCGAGCGGCTTAGGTATAGGTGTGGGAGCTGGTTTTAAATGCTTCGCATTTAAAACCCGAGCTTGTCTCCGCAAATCTCGTAATTTGCGGAAGGCAGGTGGAATAGCGTCCGAACCACAATAATATAGGAGGTGCCGAAATGGCAAAGAAAGTAGAAGGATACATCAAGTTACAGATCCCTGCTGGTAAAGCAACACCAGCGCCCCCGGTTGGTCCTGCACTCGGTCAGCACGGGGTGAACATCGTTGAATTTACAAAACAGTTCAACGCGAGAACAGCCGACAAAGGTGATGTGATCATCCCGGTTGTTATCACAGTGTATGCAGACAGAACCTTCAGTTTTATCACGAAGACTCCCCCTGCTGCGGTACTTTTGAAGAAGGCATGCAACATCAAGTCCGGTTCCGCTACGCCTAATAAGGCAAAGGTGGCTACCATCTCTAAGGCGAAGCTTCAGGAGATTGCAGAGATGAAGATGCCTGACCTGAACGCGGCGAGCGTTGAGGCGGCGATGAGCATGATCGCCGGTACTGCGAGAAGTATGGGTATCACAGTAGAAGAGTAATGGAGGGTTCAAGATGAAACACGGTAAAAAATATCAGGAGGCGGCTAAGCTGGTAGATCGCACGATGCAGTACGATTCAGCCGAGGCAATTGCCTTAGTGAAAAAGACAGCAACAGCAAAATTTGACGAAACTGTGGAGGTTCATATCAGAACCGGGTGTGACGGCCGCCACGCAGAGCAGCAGATTCGTGGCGCGGTGGTACTGCCTAACGGAACCGGCAAGACGGTTCGCGTGCTGGTATTTGCCAAGGGCGATAAGGTAAACGAGGCGGAGGCGGCGGGCGCTGACCATGTAGGCGGCGAGGAGCTGATCCCCAGAATTCAGAATGAAGGATGGCTTGACTTTGACGTGGTAGTGGCAACTCCTGATATGATGGGCGTTGTGGGCCGCCTGGGTAAGGTGCTCGGTCCGAAAGGTCTGATGCCCAACCCGAAGGCTGGTACAGTTACCATGGATGTGGCGAAGGCGATCAGCGATATCAAGGCAGGTAAAATCGAGTACAGACTGGATAAGGCGAACATCATTCATGTGCCCGTAGGCAAGATCTCTTTCGAGGAGAGCAAGCTTCAGGAGAACTTCGACGCGCTGATGGAGGCGATTGTCAAGGCAAAGCCGTCGGCGCTTAAGGGTCAGTATCTCAGAAGCATCACGCTGGCAACTACCATGGGTCCTGGCGTGAAGGTGAATGTAGCAAAATATTAACGCGAGTTACAATTATCAACGAAAAGATGGAAGAGCGGTGTGCTGAGGTATGCCGCTCTCTTTGATTTTTTATTCCTGGGTCAACGGCAGGGTCACGAGAAACAGCGCGCCGCCCCCTGGTGCGTCGGAGACGGTGAGCGTCCCCCTGTGCGAGGCGGCAATCTCTTTCGCCACCGCGAGCCCCAGACCGTGGTGCCCTTTTTCATTTCCGGCGTTGGGGGAATTGGATTTGACGCGGTAGAAACGGTCGAAAATTTTCTCCTTCTCTTCGTCGGGAATGCCGCCGCCGTTGTCCTGTACGCCGATTGCAATTTCTTTTTCGTAAGAGCCCTCGGCGATAAAGAGGAGCACCGTGCTCCCGCCGGGCGTGTAAGACAGGGCGTTATGGAGGAGAATATGACACACTTGTCGTATTCTGCCGGAATCGCAGGGGCAAAGCGGCAGCTCTGATTCCGGCAGACGGATGGAGAGCAGGTGCCCGTTGTCGGCGGCGAGCGGAAGGAAGTTTTCGTAGGTTTCGAGGAGAAGCGTCTGCAAATCCGTCTCTTCGATGCCAAGAACCAGCCCGTGGCTGTCCGCGCGGGAGAGGGTGAGGAGCTGCTCGAGCATGTCGGACATCTGCGCGCCCTCCCTTGCAATCACTTGAAAAAAGGACTTTTGTTCTGCGGGGGACGCCTTTTCACAGGCGGAGGCGTTGGAGAGGATGACGGCAAGCGGTGTGCGCAGTTCGTGGGAAACGCTGGAGATAAAGCGGTTCTGGCTTTCTTGGGAAGCGAGCAGAGGCTGCAAAAGCCGTCCCGTAAAATACCAGCAGAAGAGAGCGAGGAGGCAGAGGGAGACAAGAAACAGGGCAAGGTAGAGAAGCAGGCTGCTTCCGACACGGGCGTAAAGTGGCTTTAGCGACTGTAAAAAAAGGATTTGCAGGATGCTGTCATTTTTTACAAGCTGCTTTTGATAGCAGAGAACTTCGGGCAGGATGCCGTGTCTGCCGATCGAGACGCCGTTCGTTTTTTCCTGCGGCTGCAGGGTGTGCCCGGCGGTCGGCTCGGAGAGATAGTGGGCGTATTCGGGGAGGATCCGGCTGGCGTGGTCGCTGTTGTGGAACAGCTCTGTTCCATTGTCCCACAGGTAGATGCGAAATCCCGCGTTTTCTTCGTGCGCGGCAAGCCAGCGGGAGGTGAGTACCGTCTGCTCGCTGATGGATTCGGACACGGTGTAGGATTGGCTCGTAAAGGAGGATAACTGCAGGGAAAACTGCTGTCTCGCGGAAAAATAAAAACAGACGCCGAGCAGTACAGCCAGCAGAACGGATAGAACCGTAGTGAAAAGTTTGGTCAGCCGAAGCCGTACATCCTGATACATAAAAACTCCTCTATTCTTTGTCGTTGTATTCCAGACGATAACCGTGTCCGCGCCGGTTGACGATAGCGACATGGCTGTCTAAGGTTTTCAGGCGTTTGCGCAGGAAGTAGATATAGTTGTCCAGATTGCTGCTTTCCACGGAGGTGTCCAGCCCCCATACTTTGTGCAGCAGCACGGTGCGGTCGGCTGTCTTGCCGTCTGCTTGCAGAAGCTGGCGCATCAGTTCGCTCTCTGTCTGGGAGAGCGCGCATTTTTTATCTCCGCAGAGGAGGCTGTTCTCCGTGCTGTCCAGAGAGAGGTCGCCGAAGGTAAGGGCACTTCCTTCAAAAGCGTTTTTGCGGCGGAACAGAGAGGCGATTCTGGCGGTGAGCTCCGAGTAGGCGAAGGGCTTTACCAGATAGTCGTCCGCGCCCGCGTTGAGCCCCGTCACTCTGTCGTTCACTTCGCCGAGGGCGGAGAGGATGATGACGGGGGTGAGATTTCCGGCTGCGCGCATGCCTCGCAGAATGTGCAGTCCGTCCTCGCCAGGCAGCATACAGTCCAACAGGATCAGGTCGTAGATACCCTGTCTGATATAGAGAACAGCCTCACCGCCGTCGTGGCAGCAGTCCACGCGGTGTCCTTCCTGCTGTAACTGCCATGATACGGCGTGGCATAAGTCTTTGTCGTCTTCGATAATCAGAATATTCATTTCGCGTTCCTCTTTTTGCAATGCTTTCGTGAACAGTTTACCACATTTATTCTTTAAATAAATTCTAAAATTCGAGATTTCTTAGAAACTGCTTAGAAGATATTTAGAAGGAAATTTTATTATAATACAATTAAGTGATGCGAAACGTATTTAAGGGTGTTGATGCGTTTTGCAATGACAGGGAAGATAACGATACGGGGGCGGCATATGAAGAAAAAAGTACGTGTACTGTTATTTATAATGGTCTGTGTTATGTGCGCGGCGTTCTCCGGCTGCGGCGGCAGTCAGGAGGAAGAAATTCCTATGGGACGCTATGCGGACAGGGAGGTGAAGCTGCCGCCGGGGACTTTTGACTATATGCATCCGTGCCCGGACGGGAGTTACTATCTGTACGGTCTGGATACGGAGCTGACCTATGTGGACGCGCAGGGCGGGAGTAAGGCAAAAGACAGGGGCTGGGAGAAGAATGCCAACATCCATGTCAAGTACGAGGTGGGGGTTGCGGATAACGGGGCGGCTGTCTTTGCCTACGCGCCCAGATTCTGGAATGATGAGGAATTGGAGGCGCGGTGGCTTTCCGGGGACATTTGCTATCTGTATTTTTATGTGGATGAAAAAGGAGAAAAACATGCGCTGGAACCGCATGGTGAGGGATATCAGAAAGGGACAAATCTGAATACGTTTGCCTTTTCACCCGAGGGCGAACTGTACGCGGCATCCGATCACGCCGTGTACAGGGTCAATGTGGAGACCGGTGAAGTGGAGAGCCTGTTTGCCACAGAAAAACAGGTAAAGTCCATGGTCTTTATGGGAGATGTGATGCTGGCGGCGGACGATGGGAAGGCTTATTTTTATGACAGGGCGGAAGGAAAACTGCTGGACGGAAACGGTGCGCTGGATGTGTTTTTATCGAGCCACAGCAGCGGCGGTCTCGTGATGGCGCTGGGAGACAGAGAAAACGAGCAGATTCTGTACATGGGATGCCGCACGGGGCTGTACCGTTACATATGGGGCGGTTCGGTGATCGAGCAGATTGCGGACGGGCAGATGACCGCGCTCGGGGATACCCAGCGCAGCCCGCGCGCCCTGCAGGTACTTGACAACGGGGCATTCCGCGTGATGTTCAGCGGCAATTACATGGTGGAGATGTACTATGATGAGACGCTTCCCGCCAGACCGGCGAAGGAACTGACGGTGTACAGTCTGGAGGAGAACGGCTGGATCCGCTATGCTGGACAGCTTTTCCAGAAAGAACACCCGGATGTGCTTGTGCGGTATGAGACGGGGATGGACGGTGACAATGCGGTCAGCAGGGAGGACGCGCTGAGAAACCTGAACACGCGTCTGCTTGCGGGGGATGTGCCGGATGTGATCGTCATGGACCAGATGGATATCGAACAGTATGCCGACAAGGGGGTGCTCAGGGAGCTGGACGGCATATTGCAGCCCTATCTGGACGACGGCATTCTGTACCAGAATATCGTCGAGGGAATGCGGATGACGGAGAAAAATAAAATATACAGTGTGCCCATGATGGTCTACCTGCCTCTCTGGCTCGGGGAAAAGATGTATCTGGACGGGGAGGACAGTCTGGAGGATATCGTTGCGGGTATGGAGAAAGCAAGGCAGAAGCACCCGGAGGGGGCGATCCTCTATACGCTGTACCCGAAGGATGTTCTGCTGCAGACCATGCCTGTCTGCCTTCCCGCATGGACCGGGGAGGACGGCAGTCTGGATGTGGAAAAGCTGACGGCGTACTATCAGGCGGTGCGCAGGATGTGGGAGATAGACTGCGCCGGATTTGACGATGCGGGGCGGGAAGCGTGGCAGAAAAACAATATGGAATGGTATGCACCCGAGGATATGGACATGGCGGATATTGGATTTAATTTCCAGTACGCTGCCCAGCAGAACTTCGGCGAGACATGGCTGCAGCTCGGTTTCCTGATGACCCCGCAGGTCGGCATGACAGGTATTCATGTGACCAAGGCGAATATGGCGGCGGACTGGCAGGAGAAGGAACTGGAGGATACGGTGACGTATGACGCCTATACGGGGCAGGCGGGCAATGTCTACTGGGCAAGAACCATCGTGGGGCTGTGCGAGCAGGGAAAAGAGCCAAAGCTCGCCGAAGAATATATGAACCTGCTGCTTTCCGACCCGATGATGCGAAAGTGGTGGCTGGATAAACCGAGGAATCACAGCGGACTTACGATACGGAAGGATTCTCTTGGCGACATTCTGGATATCGACAACATAGAGTTCGGACAAACCATGGGATTTAAGGATCCCACAGGTGTCAACCATCCGAATTTCTGGCCCACAGAAGAAGAAAAACAATGGCTCTATCAGATGATGGAGGACGCGTCCTGCTGCTACCGCCCGGGAACAATGCTGGAGGAATGTGCGATGGAGGTCGGTGTCCGGGTGCTTGAGGGAGAACTGACCCCGGAGGAAGGGGCGAAAGAAGTGGAGAGGAAGATGGCGATTGCGATGGAGGAGTAGGAGGCTGTTGTTTCTGCTGCCGGGGTTTTCGGGTGTCATGGTGTTCTATCTGCTGCCGTTTTTGGAGGTAGTGCGGCGATCCTTCCTTAAATCCGGCAACAGCGCTTTTGTGGGAATTGAAAATTACCGCACGGTGTGGGGAAATGGCGCGTTTGTGCTGGCGGTGCGCAATACATTTCTGTATATGGCAGTTGGTGTGCCGCTTCTCATGGGAATCAGTCTGATCCTGTCGCTGCTTTTGAGAAATCTTCTGCTGCGCCGCAGGCTGGTGTCGGCGATGCTTCTTCCCATGGCGGTGCCGGCGGCAGTCATGGTACTGACGCTGCAGATTTTAATCGACAGGCAGGGAGTCATCAATGGAGTGTTGACAAAGGTATCGGAACAAATGGCGGCGCTCCCTGCCTTTGCCGCCATCGACTATCTCAACACCGAATGGGCGTTGGTAGTGGTGGTGTGCAGTTTCCTGTGGAAAAATACGGGGTACATGGTCATTCTCTGGCTGGCTGGACTTGCCGCGCTGCCGAAGGAAGTGGAGGAGGCGGCGCAGGTGGACGGCGCAAACCGATGGCAGAACTGGCACTATATCATCAGACCGGGGCTTTCCGGCAGTTTCTTTACAGTCGGGATGCTGTCTGTGCTGCAGATTTTTAAGAGCTACAGGGAGGTCTGGATGGTGGCGGGCAGCTATCCGCAGGAGCACATCTATTTTTTGCAGCACCTTTTGCAGAACTGGTATTTGAAACTGGAATTTGACAGGATGGCGGCGCTGACGGTAATCATGTCGCTCGTGCTGCTGATCGTGTGCCTGCTTCTGCAGAAGAGACTAGAGTGAGAAGAACTTCTAAAGTTTGGCAGCAGAGCTGTGACATGGCGGTTAGCGCAAGAAGTATGGGGAGGCAGGGGGAGACAAAATGAGGAGCAGGGCGACGGTTCCGGCATGGGTAGTACGGCTGTATGGCAGATGGCGGAAAAAGAGAACGGCATGGTTTGCCACGGGAATCTGTGTGGCAGTGGCAGTTTTGATCTGCGCGCCCCTTCTTATGATCCCCGGAGGCTCCCTGATGGACGGCGCTGAGATGCGGCAGATTCTTTCGCCGATCCTCGGGGATGGGAGGGGATTTGCGGCATGGCATCTGATTCCCGTCTATCCGACAATCGGTCATTTCTACAGGCTGTTAATCGAGTCGCCCGCCTTCTATCAGCTGTTTTGGAACACGGTAGGGATGACGGCGGCAATCCTTCTGGGGCAGTTAGTGGTCGGGCTGCCTTCGGCGTGGGCGTTTGCCGCCTTTCGCTTTCGGGGAAGGGATTTTCTGTTCGGACTTTATGTGGTGCTCATGCTTCTTCCCTTTCAGGTGATGCTTTTGCCGCAGTATATTGTCCTACAGAAACTGCACCTGTATAATCACCCTGCGGCGGTGATCCTTCCGGCGGTCTTTTCCACCTTCCCGGTGTTTATCATGTACAGAGGGTTTACCCAGATAGACGCGGAAATTCTGGAAGCAGCGAGACTGGACGGCGCGGGGGAACTGCAGATCTTTTTTCGTATCGGTCTGCCGCTTGGAAGGATGGGAATACAGGCTGCAATGGTTTTGAGCTTTTTGGAGTATTGGAATCTGGTGGAACAGCCCATGGCGTTTCTGGAGGAACAGGCGACATGGCCGCTCTCCCTCTATCTGCCGCAGATTACAATCAGCCAGGCGGGATTTGCCTTTGCCGTGGCGGTGATGGTGCTGATTCCTGCGCTTTTTGTCTTTGCGCTGGGGCAGGACGCGCTGGAAGAGGGGATTGCGTATATCGGAGTGAAGGGATAGGGGCAGATGGATTCGAAGAAAAAAATTTGGCGGGGATTCGCGCTTTTTATGGCGGCTATGCTTGTTATGACATATGTGTCACGAATGGTTTATGTGAGCCGGATGCCCAGGGTAAAGTGGAGCAATCCCACGTCGGCGTCCATCCGAAACAAGATCACGGCGGAGGGGACGGTGGAGGCGGTCAATGCGCAGGCGGTGATCGGACTGGATGGCCTGCTTGTGGAGAAGGTCTGCGTGGCGGCGGGCGACAGGATGGAAGCGGGAACGGTTCTCTATGAGGTGAATATGGAAGATATGCTCGCGCAGCTTGCGGAACTTAGTGCGCAGGAGGAGGCGTGGCAGAAGCAGGAACTGGCAAAACGCCGGGAGGCAGCGACGAATACCACCCGGGCGCAGGAAGATTATGACACAAATGTCACAGAATTGGACAGGAGGATCGCGGAGGAGACAAAGAAACTTGAGGAGCTTATGGAGGATCTGGATACCCATATGTTCCGCATTCCCGAGGAGGACGCCTCCGACGAGATCTGGATTGCCTGGGCGGATGAGCGGCTGCGGTTTGACAGGGAGATTGCGGAGAAGGGGCGTTTGATTGAGGACATACAGCTCGAGAAGGATAAGATTTTGAGACAGGCGGACAGGAATATTGAGGATGCAAGACGCGCCCAGAGCGCGGCGGAGAGCGGTCTGGAACTGGGGGCTTCCGGCGTCAGCCAGGTGCGGGAGAGACAGGAACGGATTGCGCTTTTGACAGAACTTTCCGAGAATGAGGGCAAGGTGTCTGCGGAGAGCGCGGGCGATGTTCTGGAAGTGATGATGCAGTCCGGTATGCGGATGGGGGCGGATGCGGTTCTGCGCTATGCGGACGATAAGGGCAGCAGGACATTCCGCACGGTTATCACGCAGGAACAGAAGCCTCTGGTGCATACGGGGGACGTGGTGCAGCTCACATTCCCAGGCAGTGCCGAGGAAGTATCCGAGACGATCGATTCCATCGTGCAGGAAAGCGGCGGTTATACCGTGACGATACGTCTGGAGCCGGGCGTGGCGCAGGGGCGCACCGAGGGTGTGATGGAATTGAACTCCACATCGGAAATTTATGATTTTGTGGTGCCGGCAAAGGCGCTTCACAACGACGGCGGAAACGCGGTTTATGTGCTGGAGGAGAAGGAGGGTATCCTTGGCACGGAGCTGAGCGTCAGGAGCATGACGGTACGCCTGCTTGACAAGAACGAGGACTATGCGGCGGTTGCCGACGAACTGTTGTCGGGTGATATAAAGGTCGTAACGGAGTGTGACAGGGAACTGGAAAATGGAATGGCGGTGAAATTGTGGGATTAAATTTGCGGGTCGCTTGATTGGATTTTGCTAAGGCGGCCGTTTAATGTTATAATGGTCGCATGGCTAAGAAGAGATCGCGTAAAATTAAGAAGAAAAAGAGAATACGGTTTCACAGAAGTTTTTTCCTGCCCTTTCTGGTTACGCTGACGGCGGCGGTGGCGCTGGGGGTTCTGGCGCTGGCGGCGCATCAGTGGATTATGGAGCCGGTGAAAAAACAACCGGCGGATATTGTTCGGTCGAGTCAGGGAATTGAGACGCACGAAACCGAAGGCGCTGAGCCCGCGGAAAAGGAGGACGCTGCGGGAGACGAGGGGGAGAGCGCAGGGGTGGAGCAGGGAACGGTTTCCAGATATCAGGAGGAGCTGGATGATCCTGCCTACATGGAAGAGAACAATATCTATACGGTGGAACCTGCAGAACCGGGCAGGGTGACCATGACTTTTGCGGGCGACATTCTTTTTGATACAAATTATGCTATTATGGGGACGGTGCGTGGGAGCGGCGATATCTCGCAGGGGATTATGCCCGAGGTGATCGAGCGGATGCAGGCGGCGGACATTATGGCGCTCAACAATGAGTTTGCATATTCCAATCGGGGAACGCCCACGGCGGACAAACAGTTTACGTTCCGCGCCAGACCGGAGACGGCGGCGTATCTGACTGATCTGGGTGTGGACATCGTGTCCTTGGCGAATAACCATGCCTATGATTACGGACCGACGGCTCTGGAGGATACACTGGATACCCTGCGTGAGACGGGAATCCCCTATGTGGGTGCGGGGCGCAATATCGACGAGGCGAGAAAGCCGGTCTACTATATTGTGGGGGATCTGAAGATAGCTTTTGTGTCGGCGACCCAGATCGAGCGGCTTGATACGCCGGACACGAAGGAGGCTACGGAAACTTCGCCAGGCGTTTTCCGCTGCTGGAACGGTGCCAGGCTTATGGAAACGATCCGTGAGGCGGCACAGAACAGCGATTTCGTGGTGGCTTACATACACTGGGGTACGGAAAATCAGGCGGAACTGGACTGGGCGCAGTTAAAGCAGGCGCCGGAGCTGATTGCGGCGGGGGCGAATCTGGTGATCGGGGATCATCCCCACTGCCTGCAGCCCATCGGTGTGATCCAGGGTGTGCCCGTGATATACAGTCTGGGAAATTTCTGGTTCAATTCGAAGACATTGGATACCGGTATGGTTGAGGTGACGATTGACGAGACGGGAATCGTGAGCTATCAGTTTATCCCCTGCCTGCAAAGCGGATGTAAAACCACACTTCTGCAGGGCGCCGAGAAGGAGCGGGTGCTCTCCTATATGCGCAGCATTTCCGAGGGCGTGCGGATTGACGAGGACGGGTTTGTGAGCTGGTAAGCCGCAGGCGGCGGGCGCTCGGGACGGAGAGGCTTGCCGCAGTGTTGTTCGTATCAACGCAGTATTTTTTAAAAATATCATTTTTAATGTAGGATGATGAAACTTTTCCGGCGGCTGAATCGTATTAGTAGCAGAGGGATGAAACCCGGTCAGAGGCCAAATTTATACAAGCGGTTATTTGGCACGTTATCTGCGGGAACAGATCGTCGGACAGAAAGGAAGACAACTATGAATATAGGAAATCGTTACGCTACATGGATGCACAATACGCCCGCCACGGGATACGGAAACCGCCCGGCGCAAGCGGGTAAGTCGGGACGCGCATTTTTGGATGGAATGGAAGAAAATGACAATAATGTCACAAACGATGTGGCGGGAAAAGCAGAGGCGGAAGAAAAAGGCGAAGAGAAAAAAACGGAAGATATGACCTACCGCGAGCAGATCCTTGCCCATATGGAGGAGATGGCGAAAAAGGTGAGGGAAGGAAAGGTAGAGCCGACCTTCCAGACGGGCGCGCAGTCTTTTACCAGAAGGGAATGGGAAAAGCTTCTGGCGGATTTTGATGACGCGGAGGAGGCTTTGCAGGAGCAGATCAAGGAGCTCATCGCGGAAGTGGAGAAGCAGGCGGCAAAAGAGGCGATGAGAAGGGAAGCAGAGGGCAAACCTGACTCCGACAGCGCGGGGGCGGCTGTGACAAACGTGTCAGTTCCTGAGACGGCGCAGCCGACGGTGGAATCGGGAGGCAGCGTGGTGAATCCTGCGGCATCCGGGAACAGCGTCGCAGCGGCACCGCCGGTGTCTACGACAGCCACAGGCAGCAGTACGGCGGCTTCGGGGATAAAGCCGCGGGAGCTGGACGGCATGAACGATAATTGTATAGATGAGGAGGTGACAGACCCGGAGGAGCTTGTGGAGCTTCTCACGGGTGAGGTGACCAAGAGCACCTTCCCCACCGACGATCCCGAACACAAGCATTGGTTTATCACCTGCTACAGTCAGGACGGGATCTGGTGCAAGGAGGCTTATTATGAAAACGGCAAGTGGGTGAACAGGGACTGTTTCAAGCTTTCCTACACGGAGCCGGGGCAGTATGAGAAGGTGATGGCATTTATACAGAGGTTTCCGCAGGACGCGAACCTTCGGTTTGCCTGCCGGGAGGAATTCTGGGAGGATTTCCTTGCGGGAAAGATCGACGAGGACGATTTCGTCAACTTCTTTGAGACTTCGACGGATAAGGACGGCGTGCCGAGTTATACCTATGAGAAGGACGGAGCCACTTACATAGATCGTGAGAAGGCGAAGTATGCCAAATATATGAACGGCTTTGGCGCGCATTTTTACACGGCGGAGGAGATGGATCTGCTCTGGCGCGGGATCATAAACGAAAACCGCAAGGGACTGCAGAAGATTTCCGACTACGACGGTCAAATGACGGTCCCGGAAGATGCGAAAACGGGGGAAGAAAAGGAAGAGGATGACGACCTTGAAACGAAAATCATCACCAAGCCCGACGGCTCTACGGTGCTGGAGATCAAGACAAGCTACGGCGTGATGGAGGTGGAGATCACCGAGGCGCAGAAGTTCGGGCTGCAGTATGAGGCGCGTCCGGGAGCGCGGGGTGGCAGGACCGTGTCGGCAGGAGCCTTTGCACATGCGGCAGCAGCGTATGGGAACGGGGAAGTGTAATATGGGTATCAGCGGCATAGGAAGTCGGAATACTTACATTTATAATACACAGACGGGAAAGCTTTCGTCGAAAGACGGGCAGCAGGACGCCTTTGTGGATTACTTTAACGGGGATATCAGTGGTGACGAAGATGATACCCTGAACGGGTTTGACAGGGCAAGAAAAGCGGATATCAATAATCTGATTGAGGTCTGGGCGCAGGTTGACAAGAGCCTTTTTAACGACCCGGATAAAGTGGAATATGAGATAACCACGGAGACTGTTGACGCGGTGACATCCACCGTACAGGTGGACGGCGGCAAAATTTTTACGTGCTACAGCGGCGGCTTTTTTACCTGTATTGATCCATCCGAGCTCTTTCAAAAGGCGGGATCGTTCCAGACATGCGAACATAAGGACTACGATCCTTCTGACAACAGTGTCAATATTGCCGTGGGAGATGTGTTTGACCTGGGAAACGGTTACAGGCTGCGTGTAGGCAGGGATCAGGTTTACGGGGAAGGGCACGGATATCGAAATGGGGAAAACGACGAAAAGATGCAGGCGCTGGCGTGGGGGCTTGGTGCGCTGATCCACTTTGCGGAGGGACAGTGGTCTGCCGCCATGCTTGAGTTTGGGGACAGGGCGGCTTCAACGTCCGACGGGAGCGACCTGATGGGAGGCACGACGCCCATGCTGTTGGAACTGCTGCGGCAGCTTGGCGTGGATACCGACCGGGAATTTATCTTAAACGGCACGAAATGTGAGGTGCGGAACGGAAAAATACGTGAGGTCGGCGACAGGTGGGGCGTGGCGCGCAATGTGCGCGACGAGGCGATCAGAAAGTACGAGGAGGAGATGTCACGCCCGCTTTCAAGTTGGAAATAAGAAGAATTAAGCTGTTTGTGGGCGGAAAATGCCCATAGTAGACAAAAATGCTGCTATATTTGGCAAAAACAGTTGACAGCCCTGCGCGCGCTGTGCTATAGTAGCAGATGCCGAAGACAGCAGGTGCCGTATTGTCGGCGTAAGAGTCCGCCTGCCGAGGAGAGAAGAGATATCATTGCTTTATATCATCCTTCCTGTCTTCAGGGAGGATGTTTCTATGTATACACTCCTATCGGCAACAAAATCTATAAGGAGGTAATGTAATGGCAAAGGTGGAATTGAAGAAACCGATCGTGGATGAGATCGCCGCTGCCGTGAAAGACGCACAGTCAGTCGTTCTCGTTGACTATCGCGGACTTACGGTGGAACAGGACACACAGCTTCGTAAGCAGCTGCGTGAGGCCGGGATCACCTACAAGGTTTACAAGAACACAATGATGAATTTTGCATTCAAGGGCACGGACTGCGAAGCGCTTCTCCCTTATCTGGAAGGCCCCAGCGCGGTTGCCATCTCTACAGAGGACGCTACGGCTCCCGCGAGAGTGTTATGCAAATTCGCTAAGACGGCAGACGCCCTTGAAGTGAAGGGCGGCATCGTGGAAGGCATCGCTTATGATGCGGATGGCATCAAGGAAGTTGCGAAGATTCCTTCCAGAGAAGAGCTGCTGTCCAAGCTGCTTGGCAGCATCCAGTCTCCGATCACCAACTTCGCACGTGTGATGAACCAGTTGGCGGAGAAAGGCGGTGCATCCGGGTGCGAGACGCCTGCAAAAGCAGAGGAAGCGCCCGCTGAAGCAGAGGCTGCTCCCGCAGCGGAGGAGGCACCTGCAGAAGAAGCACCCGCTGCAGAATAAACGGTTAAAACCCGAGCCTGCTTAGGCAGTTTCGAAACGTAAACAATGAATAAAAATATGGAGGAAAACAATCATGGCAAAATTATCTGTTGAAGAGATCCTTAGCGCGATTGATGAGATGACAGTATTGGAATTGAATGATCTGGTAAAGGCATGTGAGGAGAAATACGGCGTATCCGCAGCAGCGGGCGTAGTAGTTGCGGCAGCAGGCGGCGACGCAGGCGCAGCAGCTGAGGAGAAGACCGAGTTCGACGTTGAGCTGACAGAGGTTGGTCCTAACAAGGTTAAGGTTATCAAGGTGGTTCGTGAAGCTACCGGTCTTGGTCTGAAGGAGGCGAAGGATCTCGTTGATTCCGCTCCGAAGATGGTTAAGGAGGCGGCTTCCAAGGAAGAGGCTGACGAGATCAAGGCTAAGCTTGAGGCTGAGGGCGCGAAGGTTACCCTTAAGTAATTGCCCGGCATATCCGAAAAGAGAGACCGTTCACATGTTTTCGAAAAGCATGTGGGCGGTTTTCCTATAAAAAATTCTTAATAATTTTCTTGAATATAATCATTGACTTTCCCATGTGATTTGTAGTAGAATGTATGGTGCACTATTGTGGTGTGCTATGCTTTTTTGAAGTGTCGTTTCCGACGAAGCATGGATCAATCATAAAGAACGGGGTGAAGTGTCAATGGAAAAAAACAGAATCCGTAAGACTGCTGCCGGCAGAAATACGCGCATGACCTACGCACGACAGAAAGAGGTTCTGGAAATGCCGAACCTGATCGAGGTTCAGAAGAACTCCTATCAGTGGTTCCTGAATGAAGGCTTGAAGGAAGTGTTTGACGATATTTCTCCGATCTCGGATTACAGCGGACATTTAAGTCTGGAATTTGTGGACTTTGAGCTGTGCGAGGAAGATGTCAAATATTCTATTGAGAAATGTAAGGAGAGAGACGCCACTTACGCAGCCCCTCTCAAGGTGAAGGTACGTCTGATTAACAAAGAGAAGGACGAGATTACCGAGCACGAGATCTTTATGGGTGATCTGCCGCTTATGACGCAGACAGGCACCTTTGTGATCAACGGCGCGGAGCGTGTTATCGTAAGCCAGCTTGTCCGTTCCCCCGGCATTTATTACGGGATTGGACATGATAAGATCGGCAAAAGGCTTTTTTCCGCAACCGTGATTCCGAACCGCGGCGCGTGGCTGGAGTACGAGACGGATTCCAATGACGTTTTCTATGTGCGCGTGGACAGGACGAGAAAGGTTCCGATCACAGTGCTGATCCGTGCGCTTGGTGTTGGCTCCAACGACGAGATCAGGGAACTTTTCGGCGACGAGCCGAAAATCGAGGCAAGCTTTGCAAAGGACGCTTCTGAAAACTATCAGGAGGGTCTGCTTGAGCTGTATAAAAAGATTCGTCCCGGCGAGCCGCTCAGCGTGGAGAGTGCGGAGAGCCTGATTATGGCGATGTTTTTTGACCCCAGGAGATATGATCTGGCAAAGGTCGGCAGATATAAATTTAACAAGAAACTGATGTTCAGGAACAGGATCAGACATCACGTTCTCGCGGAGGATGTGGTGGATACCCAGACAGGTGAGATTCTGGCGAAAGCGGGCGACAAGGTAAGCATGGAGATGGCGGATGCGATCCAGAATGCTGCGGTTCCTGCCGTGTGGATCCAGACGGAGGAGAGGAATGTCAAGGTTCTCTCCAATATGATGGTGGATATCACGAATTTCGTTGACTGCAATCCCAAGGAGCTGGGCATTACGGAACTGGTTTATTATCCTGTTCTGCAGCAGATTCTGGACGAGTACAGCGGCGACCCCTCGCAGCTTGCTGAGGTGATCCGCAAAAATGTACACGAGCTGATTCCGAAGCATATTACGAAGGAAGATATCTTAGCTTCCATTAACTATAACATCCACCTGGAGTACGGTATCGGTAACGATGATGATATCGACCATCTGGGCAACAGACGTATCCGTGCGGTGGGTGAACTTTTGCAGAACCAGTACCGCATTGGACTCTCCCGTCTGGAGAGAGTGGTGCGCGAGAGAATGACCACTCACGATGCGGAGGAAATTTCCCCGCAGGTGCTGATCAACATTAAACCTGTACAGGCGGCGGTGAAGGAGTTCTTCGGATCATCCCAGCTGTCTCAGTTCATGGATCAGAATAACCCGCTCGGCGAGCTGACTCACAAGAGACGTCTTTCCGCGCTGGGTCCCGGCGGTCTTTCCAGAGACCGTGCCGGATTCGAGGTGCGTGACGTACACTATACGCATTATGGCAGAATGTGCCCCATCGAGACGCCTGAGGGACCGAATATCGGTCTGATCAACTCGCTGGCGTCCTATGCGAGAATCAACGAATATGGTTTTGTGGAGGCGCCTTACAGGAAGATTGACAAGAGTGATCCGCAGAATCCGCGCGTTACGGAAGAGACAGTCTACATGACGGCGGACGAGGAAGATAATTATCACGTGGCGCAGGCATCCGCGCCCCTTGACGAGAATGGCTATTTCAGGAGAAACAGCATTTCCGGTCGTTATAAGACAGAGACGCAGGAATATCCGAAGGCTATGTTTGATTATATGGACGTGTCTCCGAAGATGGTATTCTCGGTAGCTACGGCACTCATTCCGTTCCTGCAGAACGACGACGCGAACCGTGCACTGATGGGTTCCAACATGCAGAGACAGGCAGTGCCGCTGCTCTTCACTGAGACGCCTGTGGTTGGTACCGGTATGGAGCCGAAAGCGGCTGTGGACTCCGGCGTCTGCGTGGTGGCGAGAAAGTCCGGCACCATAGAGTTTGTGTCGGCAGATATTATCAGGATGACCTGTGACGACGGGGAGAAGGACGAGTACCGTCTGATGAAGTTCTCCCGCAGTAACCAGTCCAACTGTTATAACCAGAAGCCTATCGTACAGAAAGGCATGCATGTGGAGCAGGGCGAAGTGATTGCGGACGGTCCGTCCACGGACGGCGGCGAGCTGGCTCTGGGCAAGAATCCGCTGATCGGATTTATGACATGGGAAGGCTACAACTACGAGGATGCCGTACTCCTCAGTGAAAGACTGGTGCAGGAAGATGTTTATACTTCCGTGCATATGGAAGAATATGAGGCAGAGGCGCGGGATACCAAGCTCGGACCGGAAGAAATTACGAGAGACGTGCCGGGCGTCGGTGACGATGCGCTGAAGGATCTGGATGACAGAGGCATTATCCGCATTGGTGCGGAGGTGCGTGCCGGTGACATTCTGGTGGGCAAGGTGACTCCTAAGGGAGAGACGGAGCTTACCGCGGAGGAGAGGCTGCTTAGGGCGATCTTCGGTGAGAAGGCAAGAGAAGTGCGCGACACTTCCCTGAAGGTGCCTCACGGTGAATACGGTATTGTTGTGGACGCGAAGGTGTTCACGAGAGAGAACGGCGATGAGCTGTCTCCCGGTGTGAATCAGGCGGTTCGCATTTACATTGCGCAGAAGAGAAAGATTTCCGTTGGTGATAAGATGGCAGGCCGTCACGGTAACAAGGGTGTGGTTTCCCGCGTGCTTCCCGTGGAGGATATGCCTTATCTGCCGAACGGCAGACCTCTTGACATAGTGCTGAATCCTCTGGGCGTGCCTTCCCGTATGAATATCGGGCAGGTGCTGGAGATTCACCTGTCGCTGGCGGCGAAAGCACTCGGTTTTAATGTGGCGACGCCCGTGTTTGACGGTGCAAAAGAGGATGACATCATGGACACGCTGGATCTGGCAAACGACTATGTCAATCTGGAGTGGGAAGAGTTTGAGAAGAAACATAAGGATGAACTGTTACCCGAGGTCATGGAGTATCTGTACGAGAACAGGGAGCACAGAAAACTCTGGAAAGGCGTGCCTATCTCCAGGGACGGCAAGGTGCGGCTGCGCGACGGCAGAACGGGCGAATATTTTGATTCCCCGGTTACCATTGGACACATGCATTACCTGAAACTCCATCATCTGGTGGACGATAAGATCCATGCGCGTTCCACCGGTCCTTACTCGCTGGTAACGCAGCAGCCTCTGGGCGGTAAAGCGCAGTTTGGCGGACAGCGCTTCGGTGAAATGGAGGTCTGGGCATTGGAGGCGTACGGTGCGGCTTATACGCTGCAGGAGATTCTGACCGTGAAGTCCGATGATGTGGTGGGTCGTGTCAAGACTTACGAGGCGATCATCAAGGGCGATAACATTCCTGAACCCGGCGTGCCAGAGTCCTTCAAGGTGCTTTTGAAAGAGCTGCAGTCCCTTGGACTGGACGTCAGAGTGCTCCGTGATGACCAGACAGAGGTTGAGATCATGGAAACCATTGATTACGGCGAGAGCGATTATCGCTATGAGATCGAGGGCGATTCCCGAGGCTACGACTATGAAAGAGAATCTTTCGGTTCGATGGGTTATCAGCGTCAGGAGTTCGACCAGGACAGCGGGCAGCTTGTAAGCAGTGATGAGGAGGAAGCCGATTCCTTTGAGGAAGAGCCGGAAGAGGCATTTGAAGAAGCTTATACAGATTAAATGGAGGGTAGTGCAGGATGTCAGATATGAAACAGGAAGCGTATCAACCCATGACATTTGACGCGATCAAGATCGGACTGGCGTCACCGGAAAAGATCAGGGAATGGTCGAGAGGTGAGGTTACCAAGCCGGAGACGATCAACTATAGAACCTTGAAGCCCGAGAAGGAAGGTCTGTTCTGTGAAAGGATTTTCGGACCGAGCAAGGACTGGGAATGCCATTGCGGTAAGTATAAGAAGATCAGATATAAGGGCGTTGTCTGCGACCGATGCGGCGTTGAGGTGACGAAGTCCAGCGTCCGCAGAGAGCGTATGGGGCGTATAGAATTGGCTGCTCCGGTCTCTCATATCTGGTATTTCAAGGGGATTCCGAGCCGAATGGGACTGATTCTGGATCTCTCTCCCAGAGTGCTGGAGAAGGTGCTCTATTTTGCGTCCTATATTGTGCTGGACGGCGGCGAGACGGATCTGGATTACAAGCAGGTTCTCACGGAGAAGGAGTATCAGGATGCCAGGGAGACCTGGGGAAATAAATTCCGGGTTGGTATGGGGGCAGAAGCGATCAAGGAGCTTCTGCAGGCAATTAATCTGGAGGAAGAGGCGGCGGAGCTGAAGGAGGGCTTGAAGGAGTCCACCGGGCAGAAGCGCGCCCGCATTATCAAGAGACTGGAAGTAGTGGAGGCTTTCCGGGAGTCCGGGAACCAGCCGGAGTGGATGATCATGGATGTAATCCCGGTGATTCCGCCGGATCTGCGTCCCATGGTGCAGCTCGACGGCGGCAGGTTTGCGACCTCTGACTTAAACGATCTTTACAGGAGAATCATCAACAGAAACAATCGTCTGAAAAGACTGCTGGAGCTTGGCGCTCCCGATATCATTGTCCGAAACGAGAAGCGTATGCTGCAGGAGGCGGTTGACGCGCTGATTGATAACGGCAGAAGAGGCAGACCCGTGACAGGACCCGGCAACAGGGCGCTTAAGTCCCTTTCCGATATGCTTAAGGGTAAATCCGGGCGTTTCCGCCAGAATCTGCTCGGCAAGCGTGTTGACTATTCCGGGCGTTCCGTTATCGTGGTCGGACCCGAGTTAAAGATTTATCAGTGCGGTCTGCCCAAGGAGATGGCGATCGAGCTGTTTAAGCCCTTCGTGATGAAGGAACTGGTATTCCGTGGTATTTCACAGAATATCAAGGCGGCGAAAAAGCTGGTGGAGAGACTGGACACGCAGGTATGGGATGTGCTGGAGGAGGTAATCAAGGAGCATCCGGTGATGTTAAACCGTGCGCCTACCTTGCACAGGCTGGGTATTCAGGCATTTGAGCCGATTCTTGTGGAAGGTAAGGCGATTAAGCTTCATCCGCTCGTATGTACCGCGTTTAACGCCGATTTTGACGGCGACCAGATGGCAGTCCATCTCCCGCTGTCCGTCGAGGCGCAGGCGGAGTGCAGATTCCTTCTGCTCTCCCCGAACAACCTGTTAAAACCTTCGGACGGAGGTCCGGTGGCGGTGCCTTCCCAGGATATGGTGCTCGGCATCTATTATCTGACGCAGGAGAGACCCGGTGCGCTTGGAGAGGGCAAGTTCTTTAAGAATGTAAACGAGGCGATTCTTGCCTATGAGAATAAGGCATGCACCCTCCACTCAAGGATTAATGTCAGGGTGACAAAGAAGGATGCTAGCGGGAAAGAGGTGTCCGGCAATGTGGAGTCTACGCTGGGACGATTCCTTTTCAACGAGATTCTTCCGCAGGATCTGGGTTATGTGGACAGAAGCGACCCGAAGAATTTACTGAAGCCGGAAGTGGATTTCCATGTAGGCAAAAAGCAGTTAAAGCAGATTCTTGAGAAGGTCATCAACATCCACGGCGCGGTACGGACCGCCGAGGTGCTCGACCTGATCAAGTCAACCGGTTATAAGTATTCCACGCAGGCAGCGATGACCGTTTCCATTTCCGATATGACGGTGCCGGCGGAGAAAGAGAAGATGCTTGAGGAAGCGCAGGCTACCGTAGACAGGATCTCCATGGATTTCCGGAGAGGAAAGTGTACGGAGGAGGAGAGATACCGTCAGGTTGTGGAGACATGGAACAAGACGGATAAAGACCTCACGGAAGTGCTGCTCTCCGGTCTGGATAAGTACAATAATATTTATATGATGGCGGATTCCGGAGCCCGTGGTTCCAACCAGCAGATCAAACAGCTTGCGGGTATGCGTGGTCTGATGGCGGATACCACAGGACGTACCATCGAGCTGCCGATCAAGTCCAATTTCCGTGAAGGTCTGGACGTGCTGGAGTATTTCATGTCAGCGCATGGCGCACGTAAAGGTCTGTCCGATACCGCGCTTAGAACCGCTGACTCCGGTTATCTTACCAGACGTATGGTGGATGTTTCGCAGGAACTGATTATCCGCGAGACGGACTGCTGCGAGGGCAGGGATGAAATCCCTGGCATGGTGGTTAAGGCGTTCATGGACGGCAAGGAGACCATCGAAGGACTGAAAGACAGGATCATGGGACGATTCTCCTGTGAGGATATCAAAGATAATGACGGCAATATGATCGTGAAGAGAAACCACATGATCACGCCCGCCCGCGCTGCGAAGATTTTAAGTGTCGGCATGGATGAGAATGGGGAACCGATCGAGGGAGAGAGACAGATCAGGGAAGTGAAGATCCGCACGATCTTAACCTGCCGTTCCCATGTGGGTATCTGCGCGAAGTGTTACGGCGCGAATATGGCGACCGGCGAGGCGGTTCAGGTCGGTGAGGCTGTCGGCATCATTGCGGCGCAGTCCATCGGTGAGCCCGGTACACAGCTTACCATGCGTACCTTCCATACCGGCGGTGTGGCAGGCGACGATATCACACAGGGTCTTCCCCGTGTAGAGGAGCTTTTTGAGGCGCGTAAGCCGAAAGGACTGGCGATTATCGCGGAGTTCGGCGGTGTGGCGACCATTAAAGATACAAAGAAGAAGAGGGAGATTGTTATCACCAACGACGAGACCGGCGAATCCAAGACTTACCTGATTCCTTACGGTTCCAGAATTAAGGTGCTGGACGGCGCCACGCTGGAAGCGGGTGATGAGCTGACAGAGGGCAGCGTCAATCCCCATGACCTGTTAAAGATCAAAGGTATCCGTGCGGTACAGGATTACATGCTCCGTGAGGTACAGAGAGTGTACCGTCTGCAGGGTGTGGATATCTCCGATAAGCATATTGAGGTGATCGTGCGGCAGATGCTCAAAAAAGTCCGCATTGAGAACAGCGGCGATACCGACTTCCTGCCGGGCACGCTTGTGGACGTTCTGGATTATGAGGATATGAACGAGGAGCTGTTCAAGGAGGGCAAGGAGCCTGCGGAAGGCAAGCAGATACTGCTCGGTATCACCAAGGCGGCGCTTGCGACGGATTCCTTCCTGTCGGCGGCATCCTTCCAGGAGACGACCAAGGTGCTGACAGAGGCGGCAATCAAGGGTAAGGTGGACTCCCTAATCGGTCTGAAGGAGAACGTGATTATCGGTAAGCTGATTCCCGCAGGTACGGGCATGAGACGATACCGCGATACGAGACTCAGCACGGACGAGAATCTTCTCAGCCGTCTGCAGATGGAGGACGAACTGGAATTTGAGGACGGCTCCTACGAGGACGAAGAGTTCGAGAACGCAGATGATATGGAGGAGATTGAGGAGATCGAAGAGCTGGATGGCGATATCGATGAGGCGGAGGAGTTCGTGGAAGCCGAGGAAGAGCTGGAGCCGGTGGAATAGGGCTATATAAAAGTGCTCAGCTCGCGCACACTCACAAAAATTAAATAAAAGTGTATTGACAACGCATTCATGGGCAAGTATACTAGGGTAGTGTGCACATGAATGCGTTTTTTTGCGCGCTTTTGTGCGCCAAAATACCATTATTTTATATTCCAACAGGAGGTGAAAAGAATGCCAACATTTAACCAGTTAGTTAGAAAGGGACGTCAGACATCCGTGAAGAAGTCTACGGCGCCTGCTCTGTTAAAGGGATACAACTCCCTTCACAAAGCTGCTACCGATACCGCTTCTCCGCAGAAGAGAGGTGTCTGCACCGCTGTTAAGACAGCAACTCCTAAGAAGCCTAACTCAGCGCTCAGAAAGATTGCCAGAGTGCGTCTTTCCAACGGAATTGAAGTGACAAGCTACATTCCCGGCGAGGGTCATAACCTGCAGGAGCATAGCGTTGTCCTGATCCGTGGCGGAAGAGTCAAGGATCTGCCCGGTACCAGATACCACATTATCAGAGGTACGTTAGATACCGCGGGAGTCGCTAACAGAAGACAGGCTCGTTCCAAGTACGGCGCTAAGAGACCGAAGGCCGCGAAGTAAACGTAGTAATTTGCTGCGCAAAATAACCGAAGTAAAATTGCGGAGCAATTTAACTTCTGCAGGTTTAAAATGTAAACCTGCGCGTGAAAGGTCTTGGGTTTCGGTGTATCAGTACCACAAACAGAACTAATTTAGTGTTGGGATTCTTATCGTTATAGAAAGAAATACCGCACGGACACATTGAATTAGAGGACACATGTGAGTACCTGAGATTTATTCCCGCGAGTAATGAGTTGATTGAGCTTCGCCCAATCGTCGGCTTGCGAAGCGGACATTTGACGAATACCGCGAGGGTGAAATAACCGCAGCTTGCTGCGAGGTATTTCACTTACTATTTATGAATAAGGAGGGAAGAATCGTGCCACGTAAAGGACATATTCCGAAGAGAGATGTATTAGCAGATCCCTTATACAATAATAAGGTTGTGACCAAGCTTATCAACAACATCATGCTGGATGGTAAGAAGGGCGTAGCGCAGAAGATTGTATATGGGGCGTTTGCAAAGGTTGAGGAGAAGGCTGGGAAACCGGCGCTCGATGTATTTGAGGAGGCTATGAACAACATCATGCCCCTTCTGGAGGTAAAGGCGAGACGTATCGGCGGCGCCACCTATCAGGTGCCCATCGAGGTTCGCCCTGACAGACGTCAGGCGCTCGCGCTCCGCTGGCTTGTTATGTTCTCCCGCAAGAGAGGCGAGAAGACCATGGAGCAGAGACTTGCAAACGAGATCTTAGACGCAGCGAACAACACGGGCGCAGCGGTTAAGAGAAAAGAAGATATGCACAAGATGGCAGAGGCAAACAAGGCTTTTGCGCACTATCGGTTCTAAAAGGAGGAAAAAACCTTGGCTGGAAGAGAATATCCACTAGAGAGAACCAGAAATATTGGTATTATGGCTCATATCGATGCGGGCAAAACCACACTGACAGAGCGTATCCTTTATTATACTGGCGTAAACTATAAGATCGGTGATACTCACGAAGGCACGGCTACCATGGACTGGATGGAGCAGGAGCAGGAGAGAGGTATCACGATCACATCAGCCGCTACCACATGCCACTGGACTCTGGAAGAGAACTGCAAACCCAAGCCCGGTGCATTGGAGCATCGTATCAATATCATTGATACTCCCGGTCACGTAGACTTCACCGTAGAAGTCGAGCGTTCACTCCGCGTACTTGATGGTGCCGTAGGCGTATTTTGTGCAAAGGGCGGTGTGGAGCCGCAGTCAGAGAACGTGTGGAGACAGGCTGATACCTACAACGTACCGAGAATGGCGTTTATCAACAAGATGGATATCTTGGGCGCTAACTTCTACGGCGCTGTAGATCAGATCAGAAACAGATTAGGTAAAAACGCAATCATTCTCCAGTTACCCATCGGTAAGGAGGATGACTTCAAGGGAATCATCGACCTGTTCGAGATGAAGGCTTACATCTACAATGATGATAAGGGCGATGATATCACCATCACGGAGATTCCCGCCGATATGGCGGATGACGCCGCTCTCTACCATGATGAGCTGGTGGAAAAAGTCTGCGAGCTGGACGATGATCTGACAATGATGTATCTGGAGGGTGAAGAGCCTTCCGTAGAAGACATGAAGAAAGCGCTGCGCAAAGGTACCTGCGAATGTACGGCAGTTCCCGTATGCTGCGGTTCCGCTTACAGAAATAAGGGCGTGCAGAAGCTTTTGGATGCAGTCCTTGAGTATATGCCGGCGCCGACTGATATCGAGGCGATCAAGGGTACGGATATGGAAGGCAATGAGATCGTGAGACATTCCTCCGATGACGAGCCTTTCGCCGCCCTTGCATTCAAGATTATGGCAGATCCCTTCGTGGGTAAGCTGGCGTTCTTCCGCGTGTACTCAGGCACCTGCAATTCGGGTTCCTACGTGTACAATGCGACGAAGGACAAGAAGGAGCGTATCGGACGTATCCTGCAGATGCACGCAAACAAGAGGGCAGAGCTTGACAAAGTGTATTCCGGCGATATTGCGGCGGCAGTAGGGTTTAAGTTTACCGCAACCGGCGATACTATTTGTGACGAGCAGCATCCCGTTATCCTGGAGTCCATGGAATTCCCGGAGCCGGTTATCGAGCTTGCGATTGAGCCTAAGACCAAGGCTGGTCAGGGCAAGATGGGCGAGGCGCTTGCGAAACTTGCAGAGGAAGACCCGACTTTCCGTGCGCACACGGATCAGGAGACAGGACAGACCATCATCGCAGGTATGGGTGAGCTGCACCTGGAGATTATCGTAGACAGACTGCTGCGTGAGTTCAAGGTGGAGGCTAACGTGGGTGCGCCTCAGGTTGCGTACAAAGAGACCTTTACCAAGCCGATCGATCAGGAATACAAATATGCGAAGCAGTCCGGCGGTCGTGGTCAGTACGGTCACTGTAAAGTTAAATTTGAGCCCATGGATCCGAACGGGGAGGAGACCTTCAAGTTCGAGAGCTCTGTTGTCGGCGGCGCGATTCCGAAGGAATATATTCCGGCAGTCGGAGAAGGTATCGAGGAAGCTTCCAAGGCAGGTATCCTCGGCGGGTTCCCCGTACTTGGCGTTCATGCCAATGTATATGACGGTTCCTACCACGAGGTTGACTCTTCCGAGATGGCATTCCACATCGCAGGTTCCATGTGCTTCAAGGAAGCCATGAAGAAGGCGAACCCGGTACTGCTTGAGCCTATCATGAAGGTGGAAGTTACCATGCCCGAGGAGTATATGGGCGACGTAATCGGCGATATCAATTCCCGCCGCGGACGCATTGAAGGCATGGAGGATATCGGCGGAGGCAAGATGGTGAAGGGTTATGTGCCGCTTGCTGAGATGTTCGGTTATTCCACTGACTTACGTTCCAAGACACAGGGACGCGGAAACTATTCCATGTTCTTTGAGAAGTACGAGCAGGTGCCGAAGAGCGTGCAGGAGAAAGTATTGGCTGCAAAGACCAAGTAATACAAAGAAAATGCTTGAAAAACTTGGCAATCTTTAATATAATCAAAGATAGCTGATTAATCATGTAGATTGTTTGTGTAACTAAGAAAGTAAATTATTTTAAGGAGGACTTTAGAAATGGCTAAAGCTAAATTTGAGAGAAACAAACCCCATTGTAATATTGGTACCATTGGTCACGTTGACCATGGTAAAACAACTCTGACAGCGGCGATCACAAAGGTGCTTTCCGAGAGAGTTGCAGGTAACACGGCTACAGATTTCGAGAACATCGATAAGGCTCCCGAGGAGAGAGAGAGAGGTATCACCATCTCTACCGCTCACGTTGAGTATGAGACAGACAAGAGACATTACGCTCACGTTGACTGCCCCGGCCATGCTGACTACGTTAAGAACATGATCACCGGTGCTGCACAGATGGATGGTGCTATCCTTGTTGTTGCTGCTACTGACGGTGTTATGGCACAGACTAAGGAGCATATCCTTCTGTCCCGTCAGGTAGGTGTACCTTATATCGTAGTGTTCATGAACAAGTGTGATATGGTAGACGATCCCGAGCTGTTAGAGCTGGTTGAGATGGAGATCACCGAGCAGCTTGAGGAGTATGAGTTCACAGACTGCCCGATCGTTAAGGGTTCCGCTTTGAAGGCTCTGGAAGATCCTGCAGGCGAGTGGGGCGACAAGATCATGGAACTCATGAGCACTGTTGACGATTATATTCCGGATCCTCAGCGTGATACAGATAAGCCTTTCCTTATGCCTGTCGAGGACGTATTCTCCATCACAGGTCGTGGTACCGTTGCTACCGGTAGAGTAGAGCGTGGTACTCTGCATATGTCTGATGAAGTTGAAATCATCGGCGTTAAGGAAGAGACTCAGAAGTCCGTTGTAACCGGTATTGAGATGTTCCGTAAGCTGCTTGACGAGGCTCAGGCTGGTGATAACATCGGTGTTCTGCTTCGTGGTATCCAGAGAACTGACATCGAGAGAGGTCAGGTTCTTGCGAAACCCGGCACAGTTACCTGCCACAAGAAATTTACGGCTCAGGTATACGTTCTGACCAAGGACGAGGGTGGTCGTCATACACCTTTCTTCAACAATTATCGTCCTCAGTTCTACTTCAGAACAACGGATATCACAGGTGTATGTAATCTGCCTGAGGGTACAGAGATGTGCATGCCTGGTGATAACGTGGAGATGACGATTGAGCTGATTCACCCGATCGCTATGGAGCAGGGTCTGACGTTTGCTATTCGTGAGGGCGGACGTACAGTAGGATCTGGCCGTGTGGCTACGATTATTGAGTAAATAGAATTCTTGCGAATTCATTAGTAAAATAGCTAGATTTTATGGGGCTTTCCGAGAAATCGGGAAGCCCTTTTTGAAACTTTGCAACAGTGAAAATGTGTAAAACGGTGCCTAAACGGTGCCATAAGCGAATTATTAGCTTTGACAAAAGGCGATATAAGTATTGAAATGGAAACACGACGCTCTAACTCCAGTAAGAATGACTGATCAATCTTATCTTCGGGTAAGCGGTGGAAGCAGTCCGGCTCGCTAAAGTAGCGTTTCTGGGGACTCTTTCCATTCTCAGGGAAGAGTGGATCTTCTGATTATAGGGCTGATGAATAATATGAGAAGTTCGGCAGAGGAAATTGTATTAAAAGAACTGATATATGTGTAGTATTGGTGCGGAGCGTAATGCTTCGCATTTTCAAGTTCCTAATGCAGAATAATTGTTGTTATGATATAATCAATTTGCCTTAAAAGGAAATTTTAAAGTTTGGAGTAGAAAATAATGGGTCAAATTAAGCTGATTAAGGTATCTGCTGAGTATGCAGAAAAAATTTTGGAATATAGAGCTGAATTTCCTACTGAACGTATGAGAGTTACATATGACCCAAGCAGAATACCGGGTATGGATTATCTTGAAAAGTATGAAACTGTGTTTGAGTGGCTTCAATTTTGTGAAGATATGGTGGATAAAATAACCTGGTACATGGCAATCCGTGAAAACGACGGTAAAATTGTCGGTTTTATTGTTTTTCGTCATAAGCTGGAATACGATGATGACGATATAGAATTTGCTTCAAACTTTGGCTATTCAGTTCGCCCAAGTGAGCGCGGCAAAGGATATGCAAAAGAGCAACTTAGGCTTGGTTTACAGAAAGCAAAAGAAATGGGACTTGATAAAGTGCGAATTGTTTGTCGTGATATAAACATTGGTAGCAATAAAACAATTCTTGCTAACAGTGGTGTGTATGTCGATATGATTCATGGTGAGGTGTCGGGGATGAACATTAATCGTTATGACATTCCGCTTTCCTGATTTTGGGTGACTGGTAGGGGCACATATTTTATTGATTTTATTTTATTGAATCTAAAGAGAAAATGACAATGTATTTACATATCAACAGAGAAAAAAATACCGGTGAATCAACTCATGAACCTAATGAAGCAAACATACTGGGCGCCGGAACGGTCAGAAGAGGATGTTCTAACTGCCATGAAAAATTCGGATTCCTTTGGTGCATTTGACGAAGAAGATAACCTTGTGGGTTTTGCCATAGTGGTAACGGACTTTGTTTCCATCTGGTATTTGTGTGATGTGATTGTGGATGAGAGTCACAGAGGACAAGGTATCGGGAAGATGCTCATGTCCGCAGTGGTTTCAGATGAGCGTTTTGTAAAGGCAGGGGCATTATTAAAGACAAAAGATGCCCATGGTTTATACAGAAAATATGGATTTCACGATGTGGATGCCGGTAGGGTAATGTATCGTACAAAAGAGGGATGAGTTGAAAGGATTGAACAAATGATTTATTTAGAAACAGAACGGCTTATTTTAAGAGATTATCGTGAAGATGATTTTGATGAATATTTTCGGCTGAAAACAGATGAGAAAACGATGTATTATTTGCAGGATATTCAATTGTTTTCAAAAGAGGAAGCGGATGAGGACTTTCAGATGGTTCTGGAGGATATGAAAAAGCTGGACAGGAAATTCTATTTTTTACATATGGAATTAAAAGAGTCACATGAGCAGGTTGGAAGTGTGGGCTACACAGTGACAGACAATACGCCAGCGGGAAAACTGGTTCATGCAGGGTATTTCACATATCCCAAGTTCTGGGGAAATGGGTATACAACGGAGGCTTTAAAAAAGGTTCTGGAGTTTGCTTTTACGGAACATGACGTGTACAGAGTGACCACAGGATGTCTGGCTGAGAATGTTGGCTCGGAAAGAGTTATGCAAAAATGTGGTCTGATTAAGGAAGCGGAGCATGTTGATTATGAGTGGCACGATGGGAAAATGAAAACACGATTGGAATATCGGTTGTTGAAGCAAGAGTGGGAGAAATAGCATGAAATTCAACAATGTTTATTTTATTAATGGAACCGCATATGCAGGCAAATCGACTATGGTAAAAATGTTGGCAGAAAAATATAATGGAATGGCATGTGAAGAAAACTACCATGATGCACGAATTTCAGAGTTAGACAGTTGTGAATTTCCGGGTTTGACATATACAAGGGATTTAAAGGATTGGAGAGAGTTTATCAGAAGAACTCCAGATGAATATGAAGCATGGATTAAAGAAGCTACGAGAGAATGCACTATTTTGGAATTACAAATTCTTGAAGATTTATCTAAACAAGATAAAATGATATTTGTTGATACGAATATTCCAGTAGAAGTATTGGCAGAAGTATCAGATAATGATCATGTTTTAATTATGTTGGCAGAACCAGAAATATCTGTTAATAGATTTTTTGAGCGACCAGATAAGGAAAAACAGTTTTTGTATCAATTATTATTAAAGGAAGAAGACACCGACAAAGCGATGGAAAATTTTAGAGAATGCTTAAAACGTGTTAATTCAAAGGAAATATACGATCATTTTCTAAATTCTGGTTTTGACGTTATTTTAAGAGATGATAAAAGAACAATAGAAGAGACTCTTGCATTGGTGGAAAAATCATTTAAAATGAAGTAGATAGATTCTTTTCAGTTTGATTGAGAGGTGCATCCCGGTGCCAAGAAATCATGCAAATATCAATAGACCATATAACACTAGCGAAAATACGCAGATTTCAACCATAAAAAGTATAGAAAATACATCAAAAAACGCTATTTATATAGCGTGAGGGTGGTAGAACTGTTGGATCTGGAAGGGTTGCTACTATCATTGAGTAATTATAATTTATTCAGTAAAATCAAGGCTTTCGGAGATTTCTCCGAAAGCCTTTTTACGTGATGAAACAGCTAAAAATGGATTTGTCAAGTAAAGTGTGTAAATTAATTTGATTTTTTTCGGCGGTCTTAATTGACCGCCGTATTTATTGTATGAAAC
>RAYM01000076.1 GCA_003611805.1 bacterium 1xD42-87
ATCATCTTTCCTTTCAGACAAGTCAGGCAGATAAAAACCATATTATTGCTAAGCAAATGGAGGAAATGTCGGAGTATGGTTATGCATTACGGAAAAAATTACATGATGGTCAGGATGCAACAGAGGAGATACAGGCATTAGAAAAGATCAGAAAAAAATATAAGGATTATTATGCAGAGCAGCTGGATCAACTGCATATGGAGCAGGCAAAAGAATATTTGCAAGGAGAAAAGGCTCCGGATAAAAATGACATAAAAGAACTGTTAGAAAAAATGGCAAAGGGAGAGAAGCTCACAGAACAGGAAAACGGTTTGGTTCATATTTTTGCTACGGCACAGGAACTTGATACTGCGAAAGCAAGTGCAGAATTAAGTTCAACATTAAAGGAAATAACGCAGAGGCTGGAAAGCGCAGGCATAGATCTTTCGGAATATTCCTTTAATATAGAGATAGGTGCGGATGGAAAGACAACTGTAGATGGAATAGAGGATGGCTGGATAAAGTCAAAGGTTGAAACCACCCTTAAAGAATTTTCAGAAAAACTTATGGATATCTATTTTACCTTGGATACTGATATACAAAATATGTCTGAAAAGGAAAGGGATCTCTTAAAAGCGGCAGTCGATCTGGAAAAATTCTTAAATAAGGCAACAAACGGAAAAGTATCACTTGATGATGTAAAAGTGGATCAGGGAATCATTGAAGGAATATCCCGTGATTTGGATAAGTTGCTTAATGAGCCCGGAAATAATTTGACTTATTCAAATTATCAATCAGATTTATTGGCAATCAGAAATTATGAACAGACACAGCACAAGAGAATTTTATCTGAATTAAATGTCGGATTTAGTGTCAGAAATGGCGAAATTCAGATAAAAGATAATGTGTCAAAATAAATATAAAGGAGGAAAGATAATGAGAAACAAAAAGTTTTATTATGACAATGTTGGCTGTTGCCATAACATTAACACTGGCAATACCGACACAGGTAAGTGCGAAAGAGCAGCAGATACCGCTTCCGACGGGGCGGGGGCAGGTTATATCAACCTTGGATTTAGACAGCGAGGCAAAGGAAATCTCGTTAGTTGAAGCGGATAATTTACCAATGTCTGAGACTGTCAATCCAGAAGAAGTAATTAGTGTATCCGAGGAAGCTGATTCGGTTCAAGAGAGAAGGGGAATACAGCATAAATATGGATGGAGTTGTGGTAATGATCCATATACCTTTACTCAAACGTGGTCAACAAATCGGGAGATTTATTCAACATATCCGTTTTATGATGATGGGTGGTTATATCCTGCGGCTACAGAGTTGTTGGATTTCCCTAGCGATGGACAATACGAAACAGCAGTCAGGGAAGGATATGTTAATGATTCATGGGCAACGGAGCATTCACAGCAGGGATTACATGCATATTATCATACGGTTACTTCGGATGAACAATTGAACTCAGTGACAGTATTGCTGGATGAAAATGTTGGCTTCCAAGTTTTTGATATGGAATTGCAACCAGTATTAAATGTAGAGTCACCAGCATATAGTAATTTACTGCATTATTATACGCAGACGTTGATGCACAATGGTTCAAAAAAGGTTGTGCATACATTAAAGCTGGCAGCAGGTAATTATTTCATTATGTTTGGGGAAGATAAAGACAAAAAAGGTAATTATCACTATGCGATGTTTACAGGTAATCCACTGCCAATTGAGGAGACCTATTTTGCTGGTACTGCGTTTAATGGCAGTATTCGATGGGACGGTTATTCAAGTTCTCAAACCTATCAGGCTTCAGGCGTGACGATTTCAGTCGATAGTGATGTGGCGGATTTGTTTGCTTTATATAAAGTTAGATTTCAGGATACGGGTACAGCATCATTTAACCAATATATTGACTCTGTTGAAATGATGTACCAATCTCCGAATTCTTATTCATATAAGACAATAGCCAATATAGCTGGTCTGAAACATGATATGGTGGACAGTTTTCCGGATGCGGGATCAATAGTAGGTACATATAACACAAAAGTGAAGGTAAATTGGTGGGATAATTTAGCAAATAAGAATGCAAGTTATCTCACTAGTGCGATATTGTATATAGACTACTTGATACCGTATGGAGGAGAATAAAATATTTTTTAATAAATATAGAGCAATATAATTAGATTAAGCCGTCAGACATAAGCAATAGTTTGGCGGCTATTTGAAAACACAGTGTTATGGGAATCTTCAAAGCGCATACAGCAGGAAGGATGAAGACTGGCGATATCTTGATACATATAATGCCGTCCTGCGAGAGACAGAGCAGATTTATATAAGAGAGCTTGAACGGTTTCACCAGAAGCAGTTTGACAGCCTGTCGGAAGAAAAGAAGTATATGGGCGGGCGTACGGTGGACGAATTGTTGCAGGATTTTGCGGAGGGTAAGGAATTAAGCGAGGCGGAATGGGAGTAAGTGAAAGTCTTTGTCAATCTGAAAGACGCGGAAAGAGCCCAGCAGAAGGCGGATAACCTGATCAACAATACGAAGAATACTGCCAAGACAGAGCAGATGAGGGAGGCGTTACGAAATATCATAGGGAATATCCGGATAAGCGGTGATCTGGGGATTCCGGATTTCACGTCACAGTTCCAGTTTAAAGACGGGGCGTTTTCTGTTGTGGACAGCGGTTTTGCGGTGGATATGGGAGCGCTTGATGCGCGGCTGACACCACACTACTCCGGCAATATGTATTCTGATATGTATAGGTACAGATTCAAAAAGGTGCTGTGATTCATATGCGGACAATGTTAAACGGTGAATAGGTTGGAAATCGGACTATTCAGCTGAGCATATGATTATATGTGTGAGAAAGGGGGTTTATTCAGATATCATAAATAATAAGGAAATTGACACAACATATGGATATGTGTGGCTGATTAGATATTTTTAACAATAGTAGAAAGGATGAATGAAAAATGAAAAAAATGAAAAAGTTATTAAGTATTATGTTACTGGGCGCGTTATTGACTGCCAACGTTATTCCTGTGAGCGCTGCGGAAGTACAACCGCTTGCGGCAGCTCCTGCGCTGACACAGTTTTATGTGTATTCCGTATCCTCTGAAAAAGGTGGAACAGAGATTATTGAACGTCCGGGATCATTTGCACAGGTTGGTACAAGATTGGATCATGGCGGGACTTGGCTAGAAGTTGTAACTACAGAAATTGGATATGCAAAGACACGGTCAGCCACTTTTAATAATGTTAATATGACTTTGGTATCAAAAGAAGCGATTGACATTGATAATGATCGTATAATCGATGGGTGGCTTTGCGTTTAGAGATATGAGAACAGTTATGGTTTTGAAGCCGGAACATTTAAGGCCAGTTCAAAATCAGCAAATTCGCCATGGAATACAATGAGTACTACTTTTTATATACATTAAGTCATACGGAGGGGAAATAGATGCAGGTTAATTCCAATTACCAGCAGAATATAGGATTATACGAAAATAAGCGAAAACGTAGTGAAACTCCTACATTTGCACAATGTGTAACGGAGAAAGAGGAAGAGCAAATTCAGAATGTGCCGGCAGCAAATTTTGAAGAGCGCGTGTTACAAAATGCTGGACCGAATGCGCCACAATCTGTAAAAGATGCTTGGATGGAAACAACGAAAGAAATTAGTTTTACGGTGATAAGGAAGTATTTACAACAACTTATCATCAACGCTGACAAACAGGGTGCAAACAAGAGCAGAAAACATATCACTTTCATTAGTGGTCGGTTCTCTGCTCTTTGTTACGCAGTAGAACGCCATTTTTGAGGGTAGGAATATAAAATATCGTCTAAGTGTTTTCCATGCTCTTAAAGCCGCATAAATCAAGGACTTTTTAACCTCTACTGCGTAACATACCTACCCAAGAAAGCAGTAGTTTTATAAAGCGATTGGATTAGACGGATTTTGAACATCGTAATAACTCCCGGTGTTGGATTATCCGATATTGGATTTTCCGACACCGGGTTATCCGACATCGGAAAATCCAACGCAATTAAATAAAGATATAACTAACTAAAGAAAAACCAAATACAGACTTAATCAAATATCTATTCCTTTCCTATCCTTTCCCCTAACCCCTTTCCTTTGAAGCACAATATAGTGACAGAGCTGCAAGAATGGAAAAGAATGGAACGGAAACGGCAGTATAAAGAAATATTGTTTACTATGTTACGCAATAGAACACCGTTTTTAAGGGTAGGAGTATAAAACCCTTACCCTTGTCCTTATCGCCGCTGTAATGCGCTTAAATCAAGCGAGAAACACCCTCTATCGTGTAACAATCATTCCATACTGGATTGAGGGCGAAAGCAGTCTACTGATTTCGTCCTCTTGACTGCCCATTAGCAAAGGCGGGAAAAGCTGTCAAGGGCGCGTAGCGCGAAGTTTACCCTTGACAGCTTTTCACGTCTTTGCTACTTCCTATCGGTCGAAGCGGAATTTCAATATGGCTTCAACCAGTTTTGCCTTTAATCTGTCCTGTGTGTCGTCATTGATATGCCCCTTATACATAGACAGGTATTTGATGTGTGCGGTGTAGTGCTGCAATACTGCGTCTACCGCTTCCGGCTCTCCGGCAACGGCTTTTTCGATTACTTCAAAAGGTATCAGCTTTTTGTTCCTCATGTTCCAATCTCTCCCATTCTTTCCGCAACTGTTTTAGTGCAACATTTCTCCGACTGTTTATTGTACTTCTGCAACGTCCGTACAGTCTGCCGATTGCTTCATCACGATAGCCGACGAAGTAATAAAGCAACAGGACTTCCCGCCTTAACTCCGGCAATCTTGATAATGCCGCTGCTAACCGTTCATCATCAACAATAACTTTCTTTCCCAACACAAAAAATATGGTCGGCTTGTCCTGTTTTTCAAAGTAACTATCCATAGCAGACGGTTCAAAATATCGTTCTGACATCAGATAGTCAAGGGATATTTCCCGTTCCGCTTTCCGCTTCAAATCCCGCCATGCATTGATTGCTTCATGGCGCAGGACAACCTTGCAGAACGTATGGAAAGTATATTCGATATGTTCCATGAATTCTTCAGAATATCTCATTTTCTCTCACCCCCTTTCTTCCCAGTAGGGGGCTATTACAACAAAAACCCATGCAGAATATATCCGCATAGGTATTTGAGTAATACGAGTTATCAAGACATACTAAATGATATGTGTATTCATACTCATAGGCAAAATATCCCGTTTTAAAAGACATGATTTTTTTAACAAATCAATGACCGACGGATTTTGTCGATACTGTTTGTGCTTCATGGCGGCTACCTCCTTTAGCCGCCGTACCTTTTATTAAGAGCGTTTGCATATTGCCAATAGAAAAAAACGGCGGCTTTGATTTCTCAAAAGCCGCCGCGTAAGAATAAGCATGTGTAAATACCTCTGCTGTACGACGGCTTTTTTTCTTTTGCCGTCGTGCGGCAGATTGTTATTCTATGCTATTGGAACTTAAATAATTTCGTGATGGTAAGTTTATTGTAATGATTAAACAGATGATAACTTATCCAAGCCCGAATAGGTTGCTAATAACCAAAGGCTGAATTGTAACCATAATCACAAATGAGTAAGCTATAAAAAGCAATACTTCAATTTCATCATTGATTTTATTATTTTGAAACTTTGCAAGAACTTCTTTTCGTGCTATTCTAACGAACCATTTATAAATAAAATATCCCAAACTCGCTCCAACCGTATTTGTAATCAAATCATTTATATCCGTTGAACCTCTGCCAAACATTTGAACAATTTCAATAGATAATGAAAAAAGAAAACCTGTTAATGCAATGTTGCTAATACGGCTATATTTCTTATACAACAAAGGAAGAAAAAAGCCTAATGGAGCAAACAAGACAATATTTAAGACGGTATCTATCGGTCCGCTTATCATATCCAGAAATGGGATTAGCACGATTTCTGGCGAAAAAGATTTTAATTTTCCAATACCAGTCATTGTCAAAATTCCAATCAAATAATAGCAAAACACAAATACGGTTGCGATATGGATTGGTGTTTGCTTTTTTTCAGATTTCTTCAAACACCAAAAATACAATAAAATTCCCGGAACTACAAAAATATATCCGCTTAGTGAACGGATTAAAATATCTGTGATTGACATATTCATATCCTCCTATTATGTTTGATTGTTTTTTTCATAGATATTCCACCGATAAAACAAAGTAAAAAGCTCCTATCAACAATATTATAGCCGATAAGAGCTTTTCGGAATTTAGGTATTACTTGACTATTTCCTAAGAAAATCCTAAGAGAATATTGAAATTTTATATTCCTATTATAGGAAGTGAAACAATAAATGTTGTAGTTTCATTTTGGCTTTCCGCAGAAATTTTACCACCATGTAGCTCAACAATATTTTTTGCGATTGCCAGACCTAATCCTGTCCCTCCTGTATTTGAAGCACGGGATTCATCAAGCCGGAAAAATTTATCAAATAAAGCCTCCAGCTTTTGAGGTGGAATAGTTTTTCCTTGATTTTGAAATCTTATGATAATATGTCCTTGTTCTTTTTTACTATTAACCTTAATTTCTGTATTGGGATAGCTATAAGAGATTGCATTTTTAAGAATATTATTAAATACTCTTGCAAGCCTTACCGGGTCAGCATACACATTTAATTCTTCATCTGCTAATAGTTTTATCGTATTACCATGTGCTGATAAAAGAGGATAAAACTCATCTGATAACTGTACAAGCATATAATACAAATCAATCGTTTCTTTCTCAAGTTCAATTTGTTGGAGATTATAACAGGTAATATCAAAAAATTCGTTAATCATTTTTTCTAATCGCTTTGCTTTTTCAATACTTATATTAACGTATTTTTCTCGTTGTTCCATAGGCATATTTGGTGTATCATTCAATAAACTTAAATACCCTATAATAAAAGTCAATGGCGTTTTCAAGTCATGCGCTAAATATGCAATCATATCATTTTTGCGTTGCTCGGCATTTTGCACGGCAATTTTACTTTCTTGAACATTTAATCGTAACTCATTTAAATATTTTTCAATAGTTTTTAATGGAGTTGGTAAAATTATCATCTTTTCTTCTTGTTGATATATATTTGAAGTGGTAACCAATATACTATTAAGGTAATGAAAAGGTTTTTCCCAATAGTAAAAAAGAATAGCTGTATATCCTACTCCGACATATGTGAAAAATCCAATTATCCTATTTCGTTCTATCCAATTTACTAAACCACCCCAAATATTAAAATGCCTAAGTAGGTTAATAATCATAAGATATACGGTTATTCCAAATACAGCATATAGAATAGCTGTAATAGCCATTTGAAAAAATAGCTTTTTATATATAGTTCGCAAATCTTTTTCTTGTTCAAAAAAATTATTTTTCAATTTTATATCCACACCCCCATATCGTTTTTATATATTGGGGTTCTTCAAAGGAGTCCCCCATTTTTTCGCGTAAATGCCGAATATGAACAGTGATAGTGTTGTTACTTTTACTGTAACATTCATCTCCCCAAATTTGATGAAATAATTCTTCGGAGCTAACAACATTTCCAATGTTTTTACATAGTATATGCAAAATTGAAAATTCTGTTGGCGTTAAAATAACAGGTTTTTCATTGAGTATACATTCATGCGTTTTAACATTTAATACAAGTCCATTATGAACAAAAATATCCTTTTCTTCTTGCTCATTTCCATATCGTTTATATCTTCTTAATTGAGCCTTTACTCTTGCCACTAATTCCAATGGTAAAAATGGCTTTGTTATATAATCATCAGCTCCCAACGTCAGCCCCTTTATTTTATCTATTTCTTGATTTCTGGCTGTCAACATAATGATAGGAAAATTGAATTGTTGACGGATTTCTTTGCACATATCTAATCCACTCATATCTGGAAGCATTATATCTAAAATTGCTAAATCTATTTTTTCTGTTTTAATACATTGCATAGCCTCATGTGCTGATGTGAAAGAAAAAATTTCATATCTTTCATTTACTAAATATAATGATATGAGGTCTATAATTCCAACTTCATCATCAACAAGCAGTATTTTTTCACTCATTAAAAGTATTACCTCCTACCTTTTTGTGCCTTTTATCCGTTGGCTTTTCAGCGTCCTTTGGTATCAGCCACAAGCGACTGAATTTTGCCACACCCGGTATACGGTTTTCCTCACATAACTTTTGCACCCGCCTTTCTGAAATGCCCCATTTCTTCGCCGCTTCCGGGGCAGAAATATACTCTAACATCTTTATTCCCCTTTCTGTAAGTTCTATCACTATAATTATATACGGTTAGCCGAATAAATACAAGAAATTTAAAAATATTTGGCATTTCCCAAACTTCCCCGTATTAAGAAACAAGAAAATCTTTTTGAAGAATTTTTCTCAAAACTCCGTCAAAAACGCCCTGTGCGGTGTTGTAGGTAGTGAGAGGGTTTTCAAGAGGGTTTGGGATTCTTCCCAACAAGCAAAATCTGTCCGGCAAGCCATGGCGCGGACGGGCAGATTTACGGAAAAGGGTACCCTTTTCCTATGCTTGCTCCGAAACTTATCATTTAGCAAATACGGAAAGGAAGGGAAAAGAATGGATTGGGAACTGGAAATCAAGGACAGCGGCTATTTGCCCGAAAAAGGGAAGCCGACAGAGGAAACCGTCTGCTACAAAATCGGCGGCACATACTATGAAGTGTCTACCTCCTGCGGCGGCTCGGAACGGCTCCGCGACAAGAT
>RAYM01000077.1 GCA_003611805.1 bacterium 1xD42-87
AAATTATACAAAAAAAGAACAGGGTACATATTTCTACATACACTGTTCTTTGCATCGTCCTTATCTAAATGACATTGAGTTTCTATGTCATCTTTTCTTCCATACACGAGGTATTGCTCATACCATCACCTGACAGCTCCGATATTGATACCTTTACCAGACATAACAGGAATGTAAATGCTGCATCTCTGGAAAAAGATGAAATTCTGGGCACAAGGGCTTATTTCTACGAAAAAGACAAAGGTTTTGTTTTATAAACCTCATGCATGAAAAACATGCAGATTATTTTTACTAAAAAACCAAGAAAGGATAAGCATATCACAAGATATGCGGGTATGAACATGAACAGGATCACATTGACAGGAAGACTCACAGAGGAACCAAAAGTTACTTACAGTGCAGGTGCAGAACCTGTCGCACGGGCATCATTCAATTTCGCCGTCCCTGATATGTCCATGAAAAGGGATGAAGATGGGAACTACCCTACAGACTTTTTCAGATGCACCTGCTGGAACAAACTGGCTGAGATCGTGGAGAAGCACTGCAATAAGGGGACGAAACTGCTCATCAACGGAAGGCTGAAAAACAACAACTACGAGAAGGACGGCCAGAAGGTCTATTCCAATGAGATCGTAATTGATTCACTGGAATTCCTTGAAGTAAGGATCGCCAAGGCTCAGGATTCCCAGCCGTCAGAGGCATCTGCGGAGGAAGCAGGTTCTGATACGGAGCCTGCCCCACAGTCAGCAACTCTGACACCTTCGGGAACGGCAGATTAGATTCTGCTTTTCTGAAAAGAACCATCAACAGACTGGAAGCCAAACGTCTTTCCTATCTTTCTTCTTTTCAGGCGGAATCTGGGAATGCCACTCTCAGACTTTTATATGCTGACTCTGCATCTGTCATACAGGACTGCATTGATATGATCCACGAATCTGCCCTTGAATGCGGCATCCCCGTGGTCTGATATGCAGTCCTGTAAAAGCAGTTAGATTTTTACAAACATAATATTTCATTTTGCAAAGGAGAAACCACTATGATCAAAACAACCCTGAACTGGACAGTAAAGAATTTAAAGAGCATGTATGACGGAAAGCATACGCTTCAGATGGATCATGTAATTCAAAGACAAAGTGGCCAGTGGGACGGGGATCGGCTGAAAAAGAGCCTGTTAATCCACAGCATTTTGGCCAACTACCCTGTCCCGCCTGTCTACTGCCTGAAAGAAGCCATTTCCGAAAAGGATTATTCCTATTCGATCCTTGACGGGAAACAGCGGCTGACCACCACCTTTGATTTCATAGACGGCAGGTATCCGCTTGATACAGAGACCCCTTCTGTCACCATTGATGATACTGTTTATGAATTAGGCGGTAAATACTTTACAGACCTCGACGTCGAATGCCAGCAGGAACTTCTCCGCTTCAAATTCACGATCTATGGATTTGAGGATGCGGATGACGATCTGATAGAAGAAATCTTCTTCCGTCTGAACAACAGCACACCGTTATCTAAACCGCAGAAAGCAATGCCCTTATGCGGTGTTGAAAACGCGAAGTTCATCAAGTCGATCCTGTCCGACAGGTTCTTTTCAGAGATCTGCCAGTTCTCTGCTTTGCAGAGAAGGAAGTCTGATGATATGTGTACGCTCTTACAGGCTATGATGCTTCTCGACAACAAATATGAAGGTTATGAGTTCTCTTCTATCTCTGCGGATGAAATCATGCGGTACGCAGCCTCCATTAAAAACAATTACTCAGAGGAACAGAAGAACAGGCTGTATGACATCATCGACTACCTTGAGAAAGTTTTCCCTGAAAAGGACAAGATGCTCAAGAAGATCAATATTCCGATCGTCATGCTTGCCGCTGACACTGCTATGGGAGATGGTTATGATTCCCTCAAGAATCTCTACCGCGTAGGGCCCATGTATTTCAGACAGTGGTTCTCCTATTTCTTTTCAGAATGCTATGAAGAGTATAAGCTGTACTGCTCTTCTGGCAGCATCAAGAAGGAGAAAACCTTAAAAAGAATTGAGATCATGGAAGCCTCCCTTGTAAAGTATTTTGAACTGGAAGAAACAGGCGAAGCAGAACAGGATACTGCCTTATCAAAGGAAGATGCTCCTGCTGACGAATCTGTTCTGGCAGATGAAGATTCTCCTGTTGATGAGTCTGCTCTGACAAAAGAGGACGCTTCTCTTGGGGAAGCTGCTCCGACAGATGACAGCACTCCCTTAACGGATGCTGGTCTGACGGAAAGTGATCCTCCTGCGGATGAGACAGAGAGTGCAGCTATTGGAGACAATGTTGGCTGCGCTTCCGCCTCTGAGGACACTGCTTCCTATACTGCCTCTGAGCAGACAGAATTTAGTGAAAAGGCAGAGGTAGAAGAACCTCCCGAAGAATCTATACAGGACACAGAATAATGTTGTTTTAGGGATGCAGTTTCTATATGTGCATCCCTTTTTCAGATTGGAGGATATACCATGCGGATTAACTTTTATGATACAAGGATCGTTGATGATTCCAGAACCATCTTAGTAAAGGAAAAAGGCGTCAACTGCGAGTCCACAAAAATGAACTGCCCTGAGGAAATATACAGGATGCTTCAGACTCTCCTGCATATGGACGAGCTGGCGGAAGAACACTGCTACATGATAGCACTAAACAGCTCCTGCAAAATATTAGGAATGTTTCTGCTTTCTAAAGGGACTGTTTCCGAAAGCCTCTTAAGCCCAAGGGAAGTCTTCCTACGGGCAGCACTCATTGGTGCCGTACAGATTGTCCTTGTTCACAACCACCCTTCGGGGAACCCTGTTCCCAGCGAATGTGACATGGAGCTGACGAAACGGTTAAAATCTGGCGGGGAACTATTAAATATCTATCTGGCAGACCATATCATCATTGGTCGTGACTCTTATTTAAGTTTCAAGGAAGCAAAACTCTTATGAAGGGGGGACATAACATGAAATGGTTTCAGGGAATTATTACATTAAAAGAACTGCGGAAGGAATATCGGCGGCTTGTTGTAAAGCACCACCCTGATAACGGCGGCTCAGAGGATGTGATCAAAGAGATCAATGCAGAGTATGACCGCCTGTTTAAGAAACTAAAATATGACTATGAACATGAGGATACATACAGCAAAGCCACGGATAAACAGAAACAGTCCTATGACTGGCAAAAAGACACCCAGATCAGGGAGACGCTTATGCAGCTTTCCAGATTCAAGGATATTACCGTTGAGGTGATTGGAGTCTGGATATGGGTGTCAGACTGCTATCCATACAGAAAAGAACTGAAAGCGCTTGGTTTTCGCTGGGCAAACCAGAAACAGATGTGGTACAAGCATTTCGATGACTTCCACAAATTCAGTTCCAAACCTGCTTCTATGAGTTACATCAGGGCAAAGTATGGCTCTGTGGAAATCAAGTTTCAGGAAAAACAGGAAGAAACAGAAAAACTGACCAGAGCATAAAAGAAAGGAGACTCTTATGATTGATTTAAAAACAGCAAGTTCACAGGAGATCGCATCCTACTTTTCCCGTGAGGTAAACAATTTCTGCTTCAGCCCTAAGGTAACTGCGGAAGACCTGAAAAGTTCACGTCTTATGAAAGATTTAGACCTTTGCTGGTTAAGGATTTTATCAGACCCCACCTACAGGACAGACCTTCGGAACGAGAAATCTTCTATAGTAGGCAGACAGCTTGCAGACATTCCCTTCGTGAAACGAAAGATAGAGCTTGTTGACAACCCAAAGATGGAAGACGTTGCAAAAAGGATGGCGATGGATCACAGAACCCTGCAACAGACTTTCTCAGGTCTTGTGTTCTACCATTTTATGTTAACCTGTAACAAGAGGGAAAACCAGACACTACTCAAAGTTATGGGGAATTCCTTTTATAAGCTGCCCTTAATCTAAAAACAGGAGGAAAAATTTTATGAACATAAATTTAAGCGAAGTAAAGGAACATATAGAACTCTACTTTAAAGAGAACCTTCCCCAATACACAGTATTGGAGATCAGAAGTAAATCCAGCCATCCAGACGATACCCATCTCTATATGGTATCAGCAAAGAAATCTAATGGTACTTACGCCGTATGGACTGGCTGGAATGAACTTAGCCAAAATTTAAATCATGGTCATTACGATCTGAAATCTACTGAGGAATGTGAAAAGCTCTTTGAGGAATTCTATTATACGGGATAAGTATACAGGGGGATTCAGCGTACAGGCTAATCTCCCTCTATTCCTCCAGATACGCTTGAAACCATGATGATTTGATAGTATACTACAATTATACAAAAGAAAGGGTCTACAGGATGACAAAGAAAACGCAAGATTTAAAGCCTGATACCGTGTTAAAGAATTACTGGAATAACAATGAACAGTTTGCCGATCTCTTTAATGCAATCCTGTTTGGCGGTGAACAGGTGATTTCCCCCGATGAACTGGAAGACGCCGATACGGAAGAATCTTCTATCCTTGAACACAGGGAATACGCCGAGAGCATCAAAGCCTCCAGAGACAGCATAAAGATCTGCAAGAAATCCCTGACTCATGGCGTAGAATTTGTTATGCTTGGTTTGGAATCACAGGAGCATATCCACTATGCCATGCCGATGCGGGTTATGGGGTATGATTACGGCACATACAAAAAGCAGTATGACAGCAATGCAAAGAAATACCAGACGAAAAATGGAATGACGGATGACGAATATCTTTCCAGAATGAAGCAGGCTGACAGATTTACTCCTGTCATCACCGTTGTTGTCTACTACGGCGATAATCCCTGGGACGGAGCTACTACCCTTCATGGAATGTTAAACATTCCTGATAAGATGAAACCCTTTGTCAACGATTACAAAATGCTCCTTGTGGAGGCAAGACAGAACGACCTGATATTCCACAACATGACCAATATCGCATTTTTTGATATGCTGAAGGTAGTTTTAGACAAAAGCATTACAAAGAATGAAGCAAAGGAAAAAGTCATAAAATATGCAATAGAACATAACGTGGACAAAACAGTAGTTATGACCGTTGCAGGAGCTACAAACCGCAAGATTGATTATCATGCATTATCCAAGAAGGGAGATGTTACTATGTGTACTTTATTTGATGAAATTGAAAAAGAAGGAATGATTAAAGGTATTCAAGCATTGATTGAGAGTTTGCAAGAAATGGAAATTCCCTACAACAAAACCCAAAATCAGTTAATGGTGAAATTCTCCTTATCTGAAGATACTGCCCAGGAATACATGGATAAGTTCTGGAAATAGAAACAGCCTACTGCCCCTCATTCGAGGGGCTTTTAACTATTAATGGTGATCTTATGAGATTAACTTGTGAAGAAATGGCTATAAAATATCCTAATCAATGGCTGGGATTAAAAAATCCTATTTATATGAATAACGATGGGGTAACGCTGCTGTCCGCTGAAATTGTATATACTGATAAAACCTGCGATGAATTGCTTGAAATGCAGATTGATGGTAAAGATGAAATAATTGGTTGGTATACAACTGATAGCAGCCTGCAATTAGGAATGGCAGAGATTGTTTAGCATAGTTACATATTACATCGAATCAACCACCAGTCTTTACTTGAATATGGCATAATCATTTAAATACAACAATCTCTAAAATCGTGTAATTTAAATTATCATAATAGTAATAAAAAGGAAGACTTTTTATATGACAATTACAGCAACAGAACTTAAAAACAATCTTGGAAAATATCTATAAATATCTGCTACGGAAGATATCTTTATCACAAAAAACAGAAAAGTAGTGGCAAAGCTGACCAATCCATACCATGACAGAGTGGAAACCGCAAAATCATTATTTGGCATTCTGCCGAAAGATATAGATATCGAAGATCCAAAAATAGAGAGACTGGCTATGAAATAATTACCTCTCTTGCTTCACTGCCCCTCATTCGAGGGGCTTTTATTATATCCTTCTTCAAATATCGTATTTTATCCTGCAATCCTCTATCTGTCTGCCCCATTATCATTCCACTCTTTTTATCTATGATGTAAGGTAAGCCTTTAAGGGCTTACTGATAAATAAAAAGGAGTGTGAAATCATATATGTATAGGAACGAAAATGTTTCTGCCAGAACCAAAAGCAGGCTGGCAAACGAAGAATGTTTTAACAGGAATATTCCCATATTAAATATACTCTTCTACCTCGGAGGCGGATTTATGCTGAGAAAGCAGACAGTTACGCTTGTAAGGATTTTCTACCAAATTAATGAGCATAAAGCAAATGATATGATTGCTGATCTGCTCTCCAATGGCCTGTTGATCAAAAAACAGGCAACTGATACGAAGACCTGCCTTTATATCATGACCAAGTTTCCGCTTGCCATGTACCACGAATGCAGCACAAGAGATTCCTGCTCTGTCAAACTGAATAACAGGAAAATCTGGCACAATATTTACAGGACTGAATTCCTCATAAGACAGGCTGTTCCGCTGATGGAGCAGCTTGGCATGGAACTGACCTTACAGAATCTGCTGAATTTCTTAACAGACTACTGTATCTCCGTTTTTACAACAGAGAACCAGATGTCAGTCTATCAGTTATACGGAAAACTGTACAAAAAGTTCCCTATCAAAGACAAGGAACTTATCGCCTCTGGTTTTCCCCGTGTATCTGATTTTATGAATGATTACTATAAGATCACCGCAGACCTGTACCACCACCAGCGAAATTTTCTTGGATATCAGATTGACGATGACTATTCTGATTATCTGGACATAAAAGAGCGATTGGAAAGAGAAAGGGATCTGATCTCCTCACCCAAAGAATACAAAAGGAACTACTATTCTCTTTTCAATATGACGGCCGCAGGATTCTTCTTCATCGGGAAGCCAACAGGGAAAAATATCACCATCGGCATCTTCGATAAATGCAACAATATGTATCTCAAAAAAATCTATGAGAACATCATCTGCATCTATCTCATGTTGGAAAGGTATCTTGGTTTCTTCCCACAGATAACCTTACAGGTGTATATGTCGGATGCAGACAGGATTCTTTCTTTACGGGATAAAGAAAATGAGCAGGGTTACGATTATTGCAGACAGGAAAAATCTGGACTCACCAAACGGGACAACTTCTTCCAAAATATGCGCATCCCAAGACAGAACTGGGATGATATTCATGTAGATTACATTTACTATCCGTTAAAAGAAAAGTATAATTTGTAAGCGTGTGTACCAATCTATGACCTCAGAAATTTGCATTTCATCAGACTGTCTGCATTCCGCAGGCAGTTTGATTTATTGCGAAATCTGTTTTAGCTTTCTTTGCATTTCTATTATTGATATAATCATTACAGAATCATATATCAATCCATCCCCATTCCAGAAAGGAAACCCACAAATGAAAGACAGACTATCCTACAGACAGCTATATGACGAGCTGGAAGCACTGAATGCTTCTGTTTTTGACTCCTTGCTGAATGAAGATTTTGAAGAACTTCAGCATACAATAGATGAATTTACTGAATCAGGAATCATGGAACAGGAAGAATTTGCCACGGCAAGAGAAGCCTACCGCTACTCTTCCATGCCTTTTACCTTTGACGGCATATGGATCAGTGTAGATTCCCGCAATCCTCTTGACAGGGTTGTTATGGACGTCGCTGGTCCATCTATACAGGAAATCCATGAGAGAGATGTAATGCCTGTCTATGCTTATATGGTAGAACATACAGAACCGCAGGAAATCAACCATGAAGACAGTAAGATTGCTGGTAAAAGGTGTGCTGCCCTACAGCATTATAAAGATTTGTACACAGATTTATATAAAGACCCTTCTTCACAGGGAAGTCTATGGAATAACCCGCTTGTAGCTGATGCCGAAAAACACCAAATGGTCTATATTAACAGAATCACTGAACTTGCCGCTGCCCGCAGTAAGTTCTATGCAACATATGATTTTACCTCCCTACCGTTAAATGGCATGAAGATCATTGATAATGAAAAATTGCGGAACTTAGATCCCGCCCAAAAAATCAAGTATCTGACAGGGACTCTTAATAATATTTATGGTAATACCAAAAACAAGATACATTGCACTGACTACTTTTCCTTTGACGGCTACGAAAAAATTCTTGCAAGCAACTACCTGCAGGGCAAGGGTATAGACAGAAAAAACTGGAAGCGGTATATAAAAGGCGATTTGCCAGCTAAATTTGATTTTTATCTTCAACTTTCATTTTACTTAACTATTCCATCATCCGATGAGATAGAAAAATTTATGAATCTGCATGGGTATTCCATCAAAAGCCCTATGTTACTCTTTTGTGATATTTTGGGCGGAAATCATATTTTATATAGAGACTTGTGTAGATGGATTGATGCTGGTATCGACTACAACCTGATCAACGAAATGTGCGGGTTGCAGTTGGAGCAAAAAGAGATCAGGAAAAAATCTCATTAAAGAATATTTAGCTCATAAGAAAAAGCAGTCCTAAGGCCCAATGTCATTTAGATAAGGACGATGCAAAGAACAGTGTATGTAGAAATATGTACCCTGTTCTTTTTTTGTATAATT
>RAYM01000078.1 GCA_003611805.1 bacterium 1xD42-87
TCGGACATATACTCCGGCGAACTGGACAGGATGGATTTATCAAAAGAAATCCGGCTGCTGATTGACCGCTACGTCAGTGAGCAGAACGCGCTGGGCTCCCGATTTGGGATGCTCTGAATATTCTAACGCTTCGGAGCCACCGTTTTATCGCTTGAGAGCCATTTGATTTTGGTATTCTAATGCTTGAGAGCCACCACAACATCTAGTGGTCTTTGATATTTGATTTTATATAGGATCTCCTATAGATTTTGATAGAAAGCCTGGTGCTTTTAATAAATCTATAGGAGGTCTTTTATTATGTACAAAAAGACGAAACCCAGAAGCGTAATGGAGCTTCTAAACAAAAATCTAAGCGAAAGGGAGGTGGCGGCAATACTTGGATGCTCAAGAAACACAGTCTCTGAAATTAAAGAACTCTGCAGACAGCAGGGCATGACTTGGGATGACATTCAGGATATGACAGATGACGGGTTGTACGATATTTTATATCCTAAGAAATTCAAGCGGACAACAAACTATGTGCCTGTCGATTATGCATACGTACATTCAGAACTCAAGAAAACTGGAGTGACTATGAAACTGCTGTGGGAAGAGTATCGGGACAGATGCGTGAGCGAGGGCAGGGAATACTGTGCGTATCCTACATTTACTGTCAATTATTACAAATACACTGGCGAGAAGAATTATACCAGCCATATACAGCACAAGCCGGGAGTCGAGGCAGAGGTGGATTGGTCTGGTCCTACAATGTCATATGTGGACGTGGATACCGGAGAAATCATAACCGCATATCTGTTTGTCGCCACACTGCCATACAGCCAGTATGGGTATGTGGAAGCAACCACGGATATGAAAGAAAAGGCGTGGCTTGAATGCCATGTGCATATGTTTGAATTCTTTGAAGGCACGCCTGTGAAGATCGTCTGCGACAACTTGAAAACTGGTGTTGTGTCTCATCCTAAGAAGGGCGAGATCATCCTCAATGATGCATATCTGGCATTGGGGGAGTATTACATGACCGCCATCATGCCTACAGGCGTTAAAAAGCCCAAGCAGAAAGCCGGTGTAGAAGGTTCTGTAGGCAAGATTGCGACGGCTGTTATAGCAAAGCTTAGGAATGAGATATTTACATCACTTGGATCGCTAAACCCAGCTATTCGCAAGGCTGTAAAGGAGTACAATGACAGACCGTTCCAGAAAAGGGATGGAAGCAGGAGCACTGTTTTCAATACGCAGGAAAAGGCTTATCTGAGAGCCCTGCCGTCAGTCCCTTACGAGGTGTGTGAATGGTCTTACGGACATAAGGTGGGCAAGAACTCCCATATAAGCTTTAACAAGGGTCAATACTCTGTTCCCAGCAGATATATTGGCTGTAAGGTTGATGTCAAATACAACTCCCGCCTTGTCTTTGTCTATCATAACAGAAGCGAAATTGCAAGACATGAAATCCTTCCCAAGGGCATAGTAAACGGTGTCAGGACAGATGAATCCCATCTTCCGTTTCCGCTTAAGAAGAATAAGCAGGCTGAAGACCTGATTGACGCGGCCAGAGAGATCGGGCCGAATACTTTTGAGCTGATCCGAAGGATGTATGACGGGGCAAAAGTAAAGGAGCAGCCCACGCAGACGGTCGTGGCCATTCTCGCAATTGCTGACACCTTTACGCCGGACATCTTAGAAGCCGCTTGTAAAAAAAGCTTAAAGCAGTATCATATGCCTTTTTACAAAACGGTATACAAGGCTGCCGAGAATCTAAATAATCAAAAAGAGCTTGAAAAATTCAAAGAAACAAATAAAACAACTGGCATCGTAAGAGGTGCCGATTACTACAGATAGGGAGGAAATATCATTATGAAATTCGAGTTAAAGAAAAACCTTACAAAACACGAGCTGGGTGATTTAGCCAGACTGGCGGAAAACCAGGAAGGCGATATCGCATTGGCAGATCTGAGCTTTGATGCAAGATTGGAACAACTGCTTGAGGAATTGATTTGCGAAAGAGAAAACAAGCTTATTAACAGGCTGATAAAGGCCGCCTCATTCAAGTATCCAATGGCAAGCATTGAGTCTCTGGATTTTGACGCAAGACAAGTCAAGAAGAACACGATGATCAATCTTGCCGCAATGGGATTTGTGGCTACGGCAACAAACCTTATAATCACAGGTCCGACCGGTGCTGGCAAAACCTATCTTTCATGTGCGTTGGGAATTGAGGCATGCAAAAAAACTTACAGGGTTTTCTACATCCGAATGCCTGATTTAATGCGCAATTTTGAGGACAGGAGGGATGACCTTAAAGAGTTGACCCGGTACAGGAAGAGATTGGGTAACTACAACATCCTCATGATCGACGAGTGGCTGAACTACAAGCTTAACGAGAGGGATGCAAAGATGCTCTATGAATTGTTTGAGCAGAGAAGCGGAAACAATTCTACCATCTTTGTCGGACAATTTCCTGTGGCAGAATGGCATGACAGGCTGGGAGGCGGAACACAGGCTGATTCCATAATGGACAGGATTGTTCATAACGCATATGAGATTCCGAGCAGCGAAACGAATCCCAGGAAGATATACGAGTCCAAAAAGCTTGCTGATCTTAAGGCCGAGATTGAGAAATAGACACTTGTAAGACCTGTAAAAAAAGTTGGAGCTGTGAGCTCATGCTCATGGCTCCATTACTATATCTTGTGTTTGTGGTGGCTCTAAAGTGTTAAAATCCGAGGTGGCTCTCAAGCTATAAAACGGTGGCTCCGAAGCGTTAGAATATTCACTACCCAGCCGCAGTTAGGACATTTCAGTGACACAATGATCCATCCGGAACCCGTCTCCCCAATATCACAGGCCCGTTTCTTGCACCGTCTCTCCGGGCATTTCATTTTCCGGATAATACCACCTCCTCTCCCCCAAAATACATCTATTGCTATCTCCCCGCACCGATATGTAGAAAGGGAACCAGACAGGCATATGGTTCTATCTCTGCTTGGTTCCCTTTTATCGTTTGTGTATTATTGGTTTTCTTCCTGCTCCCCGATTCCCCAATCTGCCGGAAACCGGGGAAGCCTGCTCTCTGTGTTTTATTGGAGATATATAATGGATAGCCTTTTTCACTTTGTTTGATATGCTTTTTCTTTCAATTCATTGAAATCCACTATAATGGTCTTTTTTGTTGTAAAAGACTCTGTATCCCTCTCATCAAGAATACTGATACATATATTATTTCCATCAGAGATAGCATTACGAATGCTTTCATCTTGTGATAGATCTAAATTGGTTTCATATAGAGTATCAGAATAAACATCTAAAAGATAAAGCTCTCTGCCATTTCTTACAAAAAATCCATAATAATTATCCTGCGTATTTTTACCGTTATAAGCCATACGCAAACTAGGCAAATTAAGAAAGGTTTTTATCTGGTTATTTTCTATTTCCCCTATCGCACCATAATCTGAAAAATTCCTTATGTATATGTAACTGTCAAAACAATAAAATTCTACTATCCCATTATTGGAAACAAAATTTCTCAATTCAGAATCAAAGTACAGCTTACCAAGTAAATCATATTTTTTATCATCATAAATTTCTATATAAACATCATTTTCTGCTCCCATATTATTTACCAGCACATAAATATTTTCGTTGCTACAGGCAAATGTCGTTATCTGCTCACCTGTATTATCTGTAAACTGTTTTTCAATGCAGATATCCATATCCCCGGTATTCTCATTATATTTTCTGATATAAGTTGCTGTAGCCACATCATCTTTCATGGTGCTTAACATATAAATGTCTGTGTTCATTACAGAAACTGCGTCCATTGGATAAGAATTAAATTCGCTAAATATCATTTCAGATGTGTCAGAATCAGCGTTTACCATCAAAAGTTTATGTTCGTTTGTATTTAAGGTTACAGGCAGAATAACAGAATTATCAATCACTGTAGGTTTTCCACTTGAAATATAAAACTCTTCCACACTTACGATATCTGATTGCCTTTTTGAGGAAAGAACATATCGTCCAATTACCAATGCACCGTCATCATCAATATAGTTATAAACAACCGCATCATCCAACAAAGCAATCGGCGTATGATTATCGATATCTCCTATTTCATTTTCCTGACTGGAACACCCAACAAGCAAAGCCAGCATACAAACCACCCATAAAACCAATATAATCAATCTTTTCATAATATCTTGCCTTCCTGTTATGCTTTGGCTTTCTTTACAAAAACAGCTAAAAGAAAACTTTGCCATTCATGAAGCCTCTCCCCAATCTGCCGGAAACCGGGGAGAAGCCCTGTCCGGCGCAACTTTTGCGACCTCGCTTTTCCGCAGGGTGAGGAACTTATTTCCCATATAGACGTTCTGTGCCGCGTCCTCTCTGGCATATTCCGTTATCTTCTCCCGGAGGGCATCGGACAACTTCCAGTCCTTCTTGGATGATAGCCTTCCCGTTGCAATACGGTTCGCCTGATGGCTTTTTGCTATTCCTGTAATATCCATTTTTCAATCGCCTCTCGCTGTTTTGCCGGAACGCCGGGGAAGCCTGCCCTGCCCTGTCAAGCTGTGGCTTATTGGGGATATTCAGCCGATGGAATTTATTTCTTATTCATAAAATCCCAATATGCCTGCATACTGTACTGATAATATGCCGCCGTCTTTTTCTGGAGCAACAGCTTCATGTCGCCAATCTGCTTCTGGAACATATCCATGAAATCTGTCCTGTCATTTAATCCCATAGCCCCGGCTTCCATCGGAAGGGAAGTAAATCCCCCCAGCTTCTTTACCCCCATATGTGCTTCCAAAGCACGCATCTCCACAACAGTCGCTGACTTGGGATTTATCTCGTTGATATGTATGGTCTTTTCAAATTCATTCCCATTCTCATCAACACCCTTTGCAATGATTGTCGGATCATCCTCTGTTGAATCTTCCGCATACTTAAGATAATAAGACAGCCCTGTACCGTTCCCTCCTGTCCACAACATATCTTCATCTGTAAAAATATTATAGACTTTTGGAGTATCTGCCACATTGTTTACCTGCTCCGCAAAACTCCTTTTTACCGCATTCTGCTGTGCCTTTCTTGTTCCCTGCCATGCCTGATATCCTGCTGTCCCTATTCCATTTACATTCATTTTTTCAAATCCTCCGCTATTGTCATTTATTCAATACTGTGGCTGGGAGTGATATGTTTCCACCCCCAGCTACGCTGTGCCAGTCTGAATATGTAAAGCATCACTGTTCTACAGAAAACATAGCTTTCTGGATACTTTTCTGCCAATATGAGCTGTCAAAATAGTTCCCGCTTTTGGGCCGATTACTGAACATATTCATGATCATGTCATAAGTCATGGATGACGTATCTATAAACAGTTCCTTTCCGTCCTTTGATTTAATCGCTGTACCGTTTGTTCCCACATAGGCAGTTGTATTGTCATCAAGGTGCTGTATCGTTCCTGTCATTTCCGCAAACTTTTTCAGCCACGACTCTCCCGTTTCCTTGCACATTTCCTTAAATTTTTTAGCATCCTCCCCCGTCATATAAGGGTGCTTCCCATCCCTGACATACCATGAAAAACCTGTTGCTTTGTCCGTATATTTCGGGTCTGTTGCCGCCCATTCTTCCAAGGTCTTATCGCCATACCACACTGTCAGCCCGCTGTCATTTGATACGGTGTTTTCCTCCTGCCCCATTATTGGATTTGTTGATTTGAGTGCGTCATATATATCCTGCACATTGGCATTCTGCCTTGCACTTCCGGGAGCGGATTCCTCTGCCGCCTGTTTCTGCGGGTAGAACTGTCCTGCCCTGCTCCTGTTGTATCTATTCGCTGATACATTGTTCTGATAATAATTCTGTCCTATTCCATTTACGTTCATTTTTCAAATCCTCCATTGTCATCAATTATTTTGATAGCAGCCCCTCTGTCGTTCAGAGCCGCCCCTGCTCCCATGTAATAAGTCCGAGCAGTTTATGCCTCCATGCGGACATACAACCTAACTTCCCCTGTCAAACTTCATGACAAACACCCCCTTTCGCTGCCATCCGCTAATAATACGAGCCAGCCTCCAAAAAAGTTTCATTTCTATCACCTACATCCGCCCCTCGCCTCCGGGCAGACCGCAGAGGCAAAGCATTATGCGCCTCTGCGGAATAGGGTGTAAGCAACATCTCTTTATGCCTTTATGTCAAAACTGCCCCCTGTGGGTGACGATGTGCCGGATACCGCCGCAACAATATTCTGTGTAATGCTTTTCACATCCGTGCCAGTGGCAGACACCGTGAACGTACCTTCCATCCTCTCTTTTCTTTCTGCCCGCCGTTCCGCTGCCTTTTCTTCCTCCGCCTTTTTCTCCTTGCGCCTCTCGGCAGCCTTTTCCTCGGCGGCTTTCTTCTCTTTTGCCCGCCGTTCCGCATTTTCTCTGGCTATTTTCCCATCGGGGTCATTTGTGCCGGAAGAAATTCCCGTTATATTCCCATTTGCATCAATCTCATAGGAAATACTCGTCAGTGTTCCCTGCGCATGGGATACCGCATAAGAGGCGCAGTCCGGCAATGCCGCCAGATTTTCTTCCAGATACTTTGCTTTTTCCGGGTCGTTCATACATTTCTTCAGGAAAGCGCCCGATACGGATACCGTTGTCGGAACGCCCTGCATGGAAGTTGTACCCGAATTCATATAGCTGTACTTGCCCTGCAGATATTTGGAATAGTCATTGACATTGCTGTAACCCGTCTTGATCTGCTCTGTTTTTGTTCCCCCGGTCGAGGTTTTCAGTTCCACCGTGCTTGTCGTCACATTTCCTTCCTTTGCAGTATTTGTGTAGCCTTTCCCATAATCGCTGTAATTGTTTGTGATCTCCATTGACATAATAATCATCCTCCTTCAAAAAATCTTACCTGCGGTCCCTCTGTCATTCAGGGCCGCCCATGCCCCCTTGCGGTAAGTCCGGGCATGATCTTCCTTACTTCAAAATGCCCGCCGCCTCATATGCTGTAATCGAAACCGCCTTTTTGGTCATGCTGTCCTTATAATATCTATCGTCCGTTTCCTGCTCCATCAGCCTGCGTTTCAGGGCGCTCTCCTCATTCAGCCGGGCATATTCCTCACGCCTTTTTTTCTTTGCCGCCTGCTCCGCCTCAAACTGGCGCATTTCTTCTTCTGTCGGACCGGTAATATTTCCACCGTGGCTGGAAGCCCGGAAACGTGCAATCTCCCCATTTTCATCCAAAACAATCAGATGGGAGCATATCCTTCCGGGTACTTGGTTTGTTGCAATAAAACTCTCCACTCTAGCCATGACCTGTTTTGCCAGTGCCGGATCATTTTTCATTTTTTCTTCCAATTCCGGCGGCACGACAATCGACTTCTGCCCGGCGATTGAGTGGAGCCTTGACTGTACCCCGGATGAATCCATCGCAGGATTCGCCCCATTCGGTTTCCAATTCACGGCGGATTCGTCCAAATCATTACGGAAAAATTTCTCAAATGGGAAATCATTCCTCTCCCATACCCCCTGCGGAATATCGGACGCATCTGCCGTATGGTAGTACGCTCCGGGAAACCTCGCCTGCCACATATCCTTAAAACTCATTCCCGATACATCCGACTGCTCCGCAGCTTTTGCCGCCGCAAGTTCCGCAAAACTCACGCCCTCGCTCTTGCCTGCCGCATTCTTCCGGTACTGCTCCGCCAGATAGTATCCTCCCAATTTACCTGTTACTCCGAAATCCATCTTCCTCTCTCCTTTCATTTTTCATCATCACGGACAGGATGAACACCCTGCCGTTTACCTTAAAATCCATTGTTCCCTGGTATTTCTCCGCTGTGCTTCTGATGTTAATAAGCCCTATCCCATGATTCTCCCTGTCCGCCTTGTCCGTCACAGGGAACTCATTCTGCGGTCTCCTCACCACCTTCCCGTCAAAGCTGTTCTCCACTTTCAGGAAAAACAGCTCCCTCTTTTGGAATGAACTGATGCGGATAAAGGCTTCCTCGCCCGGTTCTTTCGCTTTCAGTTTCCGGCACGCATCCATTGCATTGTCCACCGCATTCCCTAAAACAATGCCGATATCATAGCTTTGGATGAACAGTTTTTCAGGGAACTGCAGCCCATCCACATCCATCCGCAGATCCGGCA
>RAYM01000079.1 GCA_003611805.1 bacterium 1xD42-87
CCCTGGTTATGGACAGGCGGGACGAAGGAAGTTAGGACCCGGCAGAGATGCTGGTGATCCTGGTAGACACGGGAGGTACGCTGCCGTAGAAGGAGGGGCATACACAAGGCCATGTAGAGCGGAAACGGAAGACGTTCTATTTCGTATACCCCAACACCTCTATTTTCGTACCAGATACAGAGAAATCTCCATTATCTTGGCTCATTCATCTGAGATATATAACTAAAAATCCTTGAAAAATAAGGAAAAAAGACTTGACTAAATAGGGAGGATAACGCCCTGGGACGCTTGCCAGACGCCCGCTATGCCGCGCTGGACGCACAGTACGCCAAGGAGCAGGAGGCACTTGCCACCGAGATTGCCGAGTTGGAAAAGGCCGTCAGCAATTACGACCAGGGAAAGAAATCGGCAGAGAAGTTTATTGCCTTGATTGACAAATACCAGGGTTTCGCGAACATGACGAATACCATGCTCAATGAGTTTGTCGAGAAAATCCTTGTCCATGAACGTGACCGTAAGGGCAGTATCGAAACCACCCAGGCGGTGGAGGTCTACTTCAATTTTGTGGGCAAGTACATCCCTCCGGCGTTCCGGGAAGTGGAGTTGACCCGGGAGGAACAGGAGGCAATTCGGAAGAACGAGGAATTGAAAGACAAACGCCACCAAGCCTATCTCCGCCGCAAGGCCAGCGGCTGGCAGCGGCAGTATGAGGAACGCACCAGACCGGGGAAAAAGGCTAAAATCGACGCACAAAAAGCCGCTATCCGGCAGGAGGACATGGCAAAGGGTATCTATGCCCATGTCGCTGGTCTACCGCGCCAGGAGCCGAAACGGGCGGCAATACAAGTCCGCCCCACGCTTTGAGAGAGAAGGGAGCATCACTATGGAAATCGAATTGACCTATACCAAAGTTGGAGATTACTATATCCCCAACCTTGCATTGGAGCCGCAGCCTGACCGCAGCCTGGGCAAGTATGGGCTGCTGCGTCTGCGGTATCTGAAAGAGCATCGACCGGGCTTGTTCAATCGCCTGACCTTGAGCGGCAAGCTGTTCGCCCATCTGCTTGAAACCGAGGACGCCGCCAATGATATGCTGGACAGCATGATGCCGGGAATGGCAAAAGAGGCCGGGGCACCGAGGATTTGAAAGCACACGACCCCATGCGCTGGGTGGGGCTGATGAATTGCTGTAAGACCCAGGTGGAGGAAATCATTTTTGCAGAACTGATTTACTATTGATAACAAACAGGCCAGATGGACAAATAACCCATCTGGCCTGTTGCAATACATTTACTGTGAGTTTTTTTGAAAGGATAGAATTACTGTCAATCCACATATTTGAGTAGTATTTATCTCCATTACTCCACCATGTACCTCCATAATTTGCCTTACCAACAACATCCCCAGCCCATGCCGCAAGTCCAGCCGTTCATCGGTGCTTTCCATGTAATGCGGTTTTTCTTCCAACTCTCGCAATTTTTCAGCTGACATACCCACGCCATTGTCCGCAACTGTGATAGAAACATTTTCCGATGAACAATCAAGGGACAGGAAAATATTGCACCCCTGCGGATTGTGGTTGATGCTGTTCTGCACCAAGTTATCGATAGCCCGCGAAATCAACCGAGCGTCGCAGTCTATAACTGCGGTTTCCGTTTCGGGAGATATTTCAACCTCAATAGAATGCTTCTCACCGATACCTACGTTGAGTAAATCTGCCGCATAGGAGCGCAACAGTTTAGACAGGCGTACCGGCTCTTTATGGAGCGGCTGCATTTCATATTCTAACTGCGATACTAAATTCAAATCCTGCACCAAGTCTTTGATTTTTGCGCTCTGCGCCCGGATGATCTCTGCCTCCTGCCGAATATTTCCATTGGCCTCGTGATCTCCGGCAATCCGCTGGGCATATCCCATAATCATAGCGAGTGGCGTGCGGATGTCGTGAGAAACGCCGCTGATCCAGTTGGCGCGGGCCTGGTTTTGTCTGCTCAACACCTGGGACGCCTGATTGACGCTATCCGCAATTTCCGACAACTCGCCTCGAATGGACAAATCAACAGGTTTGCCTGTGGACAGTGTTTTGATAGAGGCCATAATCGGCTCCGTATTTTTGGAGATTTTTCTTTTAGAGAAATAGTAGACCGAAAACAGAAGCACTATGTCTATTGCCAAAATGCCGGTTATAAAGAGCGGGAAAATCCTAATCGCCCGTATTGGGAAATAGTTTCCTGTCAGCTTCATAAAGCTGTCTTTTGGGTAGCCCAATACCAATAGACCATTATCTGTATTCCGCACAAAAACAGGATAGTCTTGCAGATAGCCTTTCGAGAACACGGCCACATCCTGAATGGTGTACTGTGTCGGTATTTCCTCTGGCAAAGATGCCTCCCAAATACAGTGTCCGCTTGCATCCAATAGCATAGCCCAAATCTGATTACAGTTTAACTCTTGCAGCCGTTCTTCGGATATGCCGGATGCTGACAGATCAGCGGCCACGGCCTCTAACATATTCGCCGGTGATGCCGAACCGTATTCCCTGAATACGATACCCCCGAACGTCAAGGCAAACGCAAGAATATTGATAAGCAGGAGAATGAGAGCAAACACAAAAAAGGAGAGAAGATACTTTGATATATATTTTCCAAATGCTTTCATCGGTCACTCCACCCCTTTGCCGGTCAATCTGCTTTAAGCTCCACTAATACAATCTCTGGCCGATTATTGAAGCGGAGCGGTATGATACTGTTTCCAAGGCCACGGCTGACAACCATATTTGTGCCGCCGTTTGTATAGAGGCCAGCATCGTACTTTGGGAAAAATCCCTGATTGGGAGCAACCAGCCCGCCGATCAGTGGCAACCGAAATTGCCCGCCGTGTGCGTGACCGCTTAAAACTAAATCAACACCACAGCTTACATAGGTATCAAACAATTCCGGCCTGTGTGAAAGCAAAATCGTATAGCCAACCTTATTTTCCATCAGGTCATTCAACTTGGTACTTATCATAGCGGGGACTTCATCGAAGATATTACTTTTAATTGTAAAATTAGGGTCTGAAAGTCCCATCAAAGTGACAATACCGCCGTTGTGTTCAAGCTGTATTGCATTGTCCTCAAGAACGATCACGCCAGCGGCTTCAAGTCCTGTTTTAAGCTCACTGTACTGTGACAGGCTGGCTTCGTGATTGCCCGTCACATAATAGACCGGCGCAATTTGAACCGCCTTTTCAGCAAAAGAAAGAGCAACATCTATGTTCGTATACTGTGCATCTACCAGATCGCCCGTTATTGCAATCATATCCGGCTTGCTCTCGGAAAGGTTGTTTAATAAATGCGAGTTTCCTTCTCCAAATTCAGCGTTATGCAGATCAGAAATCTGTGCAATTCTAAACCCGGAAAACTCCGAGGGTATCTGATTGCCGGAAACAGTAATTGAATTTACCATTAACGCTGTATTTCCCCAAATCGTCCATACGATCAAGGCAAGCAGTATTGTTATCAGGATATAGAAAAGCAAATGTGTTTTGGAATGGCTTTTTTTCATGGCCCTTGTTTATCCCCCACGCATTATTTCCTCGCCAGCAACTTATAGCCCAGCCCTTTGACCGTCAGCAGGGAAATAGGCTTTGACGGGTCTGCCTCGATCTTCTCCCGGATGCGCCGCACATGGGCGTTCAAGCTGTTTTCATAACCAAAAGGATTGTCGCCCCACAGGGCCTCGCAGAGCGTGTCCACAGTCACGATACGGCCCTCATTCCTCGCAAGGGTTTCCAGCAGCCGGTGCTCCATCGCCGTCAAAGGAAGTATCTCTCCGCCCTTATCCACTTCGGCCCGGCTGAAATCCACCGTACAGCCATCTAGCTTCAAAACGGTTGCGTCCTCTTTGTAGCACCGGCGCAGAACCGCATAGACCCGCAGTAGAAATTCCTGGGGCAGAAAGGGTTTTGCGATATAGTCATCCGCTCCAAGGCCCAGCCCCGCCAGCTTGTCCGCCGCCTCGTCACGGGCCGTCAGAAAGATCACGGGAACATCCGTCCATGTGCGGATCTGCTCCATCAGGGAAAAGCCGTCACCGTCCGGGAGCATCACATCCAAAATCGCCAGATCAGGTTTTTCCGCTTTGGCGGCGGCAATTCCCTCTTTCATATTGGTGACGGTCACAAGGCGCTGAAAGCCCTCGTCCGTTAAAATAGCTGATACCATTGTCAAAAGCTCCGGCTCGTCATCGACCAGCAGGAGCTTTTTGCTGTGTAAAAAAGAATTGTCCATCGTAGTGTCTCCCCAATAAACGGAAAATTGACATCATTTCTCACGCATGATAACACTTTTCTTTCCGCTATTTTCACTCGTTTCTTAATCATATTCCGCACAGATAAATTTGAAATCCTCCGTCTTGTGTAACGCTTCCAAAGCATATTTCTCAATATGCTGCGACATGATTTCTATGGCATACCGAAAATTTTCTGACGGATGCCCCTCGGCACAGCGAACCATCGTAATCAGCATCCTATCGTCGCCTTCCATATATTCAGACGAGTAGTTGCCGGAATAGTCGCAGGAATCCTCATAAAGCCCTTTCTGTCTTACCTCCTCCATTTGCGCCGCAGTGCCAACCACTGCATGGTAATCCATGTTATCGCTGTCACAGTAGTAGTCGATAAAAAGCCTTGCTATAGCATCTGTGCATTGTTGAATCTGCTCGATTATGACATCTGCATTTCGGATAGCAAATTTCCGAATTTTCTCCTTAGCATCCTCCTCGCTTTCATAGCGGATGTATAAAAGTGTTTCGCAGCCCTCAAGCACAGCTGTGATCTTCTGAAGTGTTCCATCCTTGTCATAGACGGCACGCAGCGTCCGAATGAATTCATCCTCCGGTACGCTGTACAGAGTCATCTCACGCCGCTCTTTCCCAACAGGAATGTCATATTCAAGCATTTGATACTGTGTGTCATAGTCAAAGGAGATAACGCCATCTCTGTCAATGTCCTTACTAAAATCAATCACACGGTACGTACCTTCTCTGTAGGTGAGTGGTATATTGTACAATTCCGGCATTTCAGTCTCCTCCTTATTATTAACTCCGATTTGTCAACTTGCAACTTGATTATAACACGGCCACCCGCTTTGTGAACGCCATTATGAAAAAGTAAGGTAAAAGTAAGGACAAGAGAATGTAGAAGTCAGGTTGATACTGTACCATAGGGGCAGAAAGGAGATGTGTCTATGGACTATATCATCGCCACAGAGCAGTTGACGAAGAAATACAAAAATTTTACCTCCGTCAACAATGTGTCTATTCACGTCCGCAGGGGTAGTATTTACGGCTTTCTCGGCCCCAATGGAGCGGGCAAATCCACCACCATGAAGATGCTCCTAGGACTGACCGCCCCCACAAAGGGCAGCTTCACCATTGATGGAAAACACTTTCCAAATGACCGGCCGAAAATCTTGCGGGAGATTGGCTCTTTCATTGAGGCCCCCTCGTTCTATGCCAACCTGACGGGCCGGGAAAACCTGGATGTGATACGCCGGATTTTGGGCCTGGGTCAAAACACCGTGGAGGACACCCTGGAGCTGGTGGGGCTGTCCGAATTTGGAGATCGCCTCGCAAAGAAGTATTCCCTGGGTATGAAACAGCGGCTTGGCCTCGCCGGGGCGCTGCTGGGCCGTCCGCCTATCCTCATTCTGGATGAACCGACCAACGGCCTTGACCCCTCTGGCATCCATGAAATTCGCAATCTGGTAAAATCCCTGCCTGATCTGTACGATTGCACCATCCTCATTTCCTCTCATATGCTGTCGGAAATTGAGCTGATGGCGGACGACATCGGCATCCTCAATCATGGGCGGCTGCTGTTTGAGGGCAGCTTGGATGATCTGCGGCACAGCGCAAGGCAGGCGGGAATGTCCGCTGACAATTTGGAAGATGTGTTCCTCTCCATCGTGGAGCAGGACAACGCCGCCAGAAAGCAGAGGGCAAAGCTATGAGGGCGCTTGTGATCGAACTTCGGAAAGAGAAGCGGACAGGGGTGATCCCGGTGCTGCTGGCTGTCGCTATTTTAGGCGCGGCCTATGCCTTTGTCAACTTCCTTGTCCGAAAAGATACGCTGCTGGGTCTCCCGCTGGCCCCGATGGACGTACTGCTGACCCAGCTTTACGGTATGATTATGATACTGAACCTGTTCGGTATCGTTGTCGCGGCCTGTATGGTCTACAACATGGAGTTTAAGGGCAGCGCAATCAAGAAGATGTATATGCTCCCCATGAGCGTACCGGGGATGTATCTCTGCAAATTCCTGATCTTGACCGTCATGCTCTTTGTGGCGGTGGCTCTGGAAAATCTGGCACTTATGAAAATCGGAATGAGCGATCTGCCCCAAGGGACATTTGAAATGGGAACGCTGCTCCGCTTTACGGCCTATTCGTTCATCACATCCATGCCGGTGCTGTCCTTTATGGTGCTGATCTCCTCCCGCTTTGAAAATATGTGGGTTCCCCTTGGCGTGGGAGTGGCCGGTTTTTTAAGCGGGATGGCCCTGGCATCGTCGGCTGTGGCGGTCCTGATGGTGCATCCGTTCATTGTGATGTTCAAACCTGCGGTGGCTATGAGCGCACAGCCCGATATGCTGGTGGTGCTGTTTGCTCTGGTCGAAACGCTCCTTTTCCTTGGCCTTGGGCTGTGGATGGCAAAAAATCTGCGCTATGAGTAAAGGAGGAGCCGCATGAACTTTTTAGATTTGCTCGGCATTGAGTTTATGAAAGTGAAACGCTCAAAGATCGTTCCGCTGATTTTTATTGCCCCGCTGCTGGTAGTGGCCTCCGGGGTGGCGGCGTTAAGCCAGTATTTTACGCCGGAGTACACCAACGCATGGCCCGCTATGTTCATTCAAAGCGCCCTGGTCTACGCCTACTATCTGCTGCCGTTCAGCATGATCGTGGTATGCGTGATGATTGCGGGGAGGGAAACACAGAACAATGGCATTTTGAAAATGCTGGCCTTGCCGGTGAGCCGGAAAGCCCTTTCCCTGGCAAAGTTTTGTGTCCTGATGTTCTATCTATTCATGGAAATGGTTGTCTTTCTGGCGGTGTTCGTAGTTGCCGGTATGCTGGCTACTTCAACAATGGGAATTACAGAAACATTGCCCGTTCTCTATCTTCTGAAATGGTGCGCGGGACTGTTTCTGACGATGCTCCCATGTTTGGCGGCAATGTGGGCAATCACGGTGTTATTTGAAAAGCCGCTGCTTTCCGTGGGGCTGAACCTGCTGCTGGTGATCCCCGGTATTCTGGTCGCCAACACACCGCTCTGGATTGCTTATCCCTACTGTTACAGCGGCTATCTGGTGTCCTGCTCCCTGCATGACTTTACAGCGGAAACCTCTGACGCCGCATTTGCGCTGATGCCTTTCCTGCCCTGTGCAATCGCTGTATTCGCTGCTCTGTTTGCCCTGTCAATCACACAATTTGGAAAAAAGGAAATGAGGTAATCGTATGGAAGTCACAAAAAAACTTCAAAAGCTCAGTCTGGCGGCGCTGATTGTCAGTCTGCTGCCGCTGGCAACCCTTGTCCCGGTGTTTCTGAAAATCACCCTGCCGGATGGTGTACGCATGGTTTGGGCGATCTGCAACATCGTCCTTGCGCTGACGGGCCTCCTGTTCTCCGTGATTTGCGTAAAGAGCGAGGAAAGCCGAAGCGCCATTAACATCATGTCCACGGTAATCAGCGTGGCGCTGGTGCTGATAATGCTGGGGATTGTCGCCCTTGCCTTGGTTCTCAATTTTTTGCAGTAATACCGGATTGGTAAACTGACTTGTAGCCAATATTTGAAAAACTGCCGCACGACGGCAAAAGAAAAAAGCTGTCGTACAGCACAACTTGTCATGCCCTAAAACGGCGGCTTTTGAGAAATTGAAAGCCGCCGTTCTTATATCCGCTGGCGGCATATATAGGCATATATAGGCATATATAGGCATATATAGGCATATATAGGACAATATGAAGTGACCCCACATTTGTAGCAACGTGGATTTACCTGTATACTAAGTTTTGGAAAAAACGAT
>RAYM01000080.1 GCA_003611805.1 bacterium 1xD42-87
TATCGTCACCCCGGCAGAGGTGGAGGAACAACGCCGCCAGCAGGAGGAACAGGCGGCAAAGGAAGCCCGGTCAAAGGAGCTTGCAAAGGCGCGGTATGAGAAGCGCAAGGCAGAGAAACGGGAATTTACCGCAAGGAAAAAGGCGGGACTTCTCACCCCCGGAGGAACAGGAAGCGGAGGAAAAGCGGCTTGCACACAACCGGGAGTGGCAAAAGGAATGGCGGGAGAAACGCAAAGCCACAGAGCCGCCCAAGCCGCCTAAGAAGAAATCCATAAAAGAACTTATGGAGATTGAAAAGACCGGGGCAGAACTTACGCCGGAGGAAACGGAACGGCTTGCGGAACACCGCCGAAAAAAAGCCGAACAGCATAAGGCATGGCGCGAAAGGCAGAAAGCCGGACAGCCAAAGACAAGGACGCTCAAAGAACTTGCCGCCGCCCAGAAAGAGGGGGAAGCCCTAACGCCGGAGGAATCGGAACGTCTGGAAGCCCACAAAAGCCGGAAGAAAACCGCAAGGGAAAAGCTGGTACAGCAAGCCGCAACCGACCCGGCAGCGGCGGCAGAACTGGCAAAGAAGCGGGCATACCAATCCAAAGCCACCAAGAAATCCCGGCAGAAAATGTATGAGGAAGCCGCCACTGGAAACCCGGAAGCGGTGGAACGCTATGAGAATTACCTTGCCGCAAGGCGGGAAGCATACCACAGGAAAAAACAGGAAGCGGAGCGAACCGCATAAGAACTGAAAAACAAAAACCGCATTGTGGGAAAATCCAAAAGTTTAGATTTTCTCACCAATGCCGACTACTACGGAATCTCACACCTATCTTTCCTTTCTTTTTGTAAATTCTTAAATTTCTTTTAGGGTATTGCATTATAACCCACAAAGTGTTAATATATTTATACACCCACAAAATGTTAAGATAAAAGGAGGACAAAATGGCACAGCAAATTTCTGAATCCGAACTGGTACTAATGAAAATCATTTGGAAGAATGGAGGGGCAGCTTTATACTCCCTCATCATGGAGGAATTGGAAAAAGACAAAAACGAATGGAAGAACAACACCGTACTCACTCTGCTTTCCCGTCTGGGCGAAAAAAAGTTCTTGAAAGTCAAAAAAATAGGCAGGAAGAATGAGTATGTGGCTACGGTAACAGAAGCAGAATACCAGACCATACAGACCCACAGCTTTCTTGATAAAGTCTACGGCGGGAATGTGAAAAACTTAGTATCAACCTTGTTGCGGCAGGATATTCTTTCGGCAGACGAATTGAAAGAGATTGAAACATTTTGGAGAAAAGAAAATGAATGAATTTATAAAAATATTATTATCGCTGTCTGTTTCCGGCGCCCTGTTACTGCTTTTCATTTTGGGATTGAAACCGCTGTATAAAAACAGGTTCAGCAAGCGTTGGCAGTATTATGTCTGGATAATCGTTGCGCTGCGATTTCTGCTTCCCTTTACTCCCGATACTACGATTGTTGGAAGCCTGTTTGAAAAGTTCGATACGGCAGCAATAACGAATGAAATCCCTACAAGCCCCAATGTACCCGTTCCAGTAGGTACGGGTAACAGCAAAGCAGAGCCGATACAGACAAACCGGGAAATAAACGACACTGCCATGCGTGAGCCTTTTAATATATACGTCTGCCTATTTTTTATCTGGTCAGCATTGGCACTGGTTTTATTTGTCCGTAAGATAACGGTTTATCAAGGCTTTATCCAATACATCAAAGCAGGAAATAAAGAAGTATCGGATATAAAGATTTTGAATCTGCTATCTGATTGTGAAGAAAAACTGAATATTAACACAAGAGTGGAACTATCCTGTAATCCGTTGATTGCTTCCCCTATGCTGATTGGTTTCTTTCGTCCAAGAATCATTTTACCTGTTGGGGAATTAGAAGATAAAGAACTGTCTTATATCTTTGTGCATGAGCTAACCCACTACAAGCAGAGGGATATGTTTTACAAATGGCTGATACAGATTGTTGTGTGCGTCCATTGGTTCAATCCTTTTGTATATCTTCTGGAAAAAGAAGTGAATAAATCTTGTGAATTGTCATGTGATGAAAAAGCCATATCCATACTTGACGAAAAGGCAAAGCGTGAGTATGGGGACACATTGATTTCATTTTTGAAGTCAAACAATCTTTACAAAAGTTCTTTAGCTTCCGTTACATTGACAGAGGGAGCAGAGCAGTTAAAAGAAAGGTTAGGAGCGATTATGAAATTTAGAAAAAAATCAAAAGTTATTACTGCTATCACTGCTATTTTTACGGTTATTGTTTGTGTCTGTTTTTTTGTAACCGGTGCATACGCCGCCCCTTCTGTAGCTAATGATATGAAAACATGGAAGGACAGCGAAATACTGAATGAAATATTAACAGAAGATGGAGTATACTATATCTTTTGTGATGGTGCAGGGGAAGATGACAAGCCACTTTCTTCTGTTTCTGCCGGAAGCATTAAGTTTGTATTGGTACGAAAAGATAGTTATACCTCTATCGGACCATTTGACAATATGGAAACGCTTATGGAAGAAGTCACGGAACAATGTAAATATATGAAAAATCTTACGGAAGAAGAAAAGGGATTGGTTATAGAAACTGCGTCAAGAATTGTTGAAGCAAATGTAGAAGTATCGCTTAGCGGTATTATCAAAAAAAATGAAATGACTATTTATCCTAAATGTATTTTTCGCATGAGCAAAGGAAATGTTTTTTATATTGAGTATGGTGATTCGGTATCAGGAACATTCCATGTAGGGCTTATTGATGAAAATGGTGAAAAGTTAGAAGCAGAAACTACTATTTGGCAAGAGGGCGATACCGCTTCCATAGAAGTAAATCAAGACGGGAGTTATTACTTCTATGTGGAGGGTTTCAATGATAATGCGGGGTGGTTCAATACAACTTATGATTTTATTGTATCGTATAAGTAAAAATTGAACGTAGGAACATTGCGTGGAATATTTTATCAACTAATATTTAGTAGAGCTAACGCAACTAAGGGGCAATAGTCTAAAGTGCTGTCGCCCCTTTGGTTATAAAAAGCAACTGTAAACCAAGCACCGCCCCATGTGGGAGAAAGGGAGAAATTTCTATGACTTGCACAGAAGCATACAAGGAACACATCATGTATTCTTTCAACGGTTTCTGCAAAGTCGTCATACGCTATGCCGCTATCAACGCATGGCGCGACAGGAACAGGCGGCGGCAAAGAGAAATATCCTTTGAATACCTCACAGAAGAAAAGTTCTACCCTCTAAGCACATCAGACGAATTTCTCAAATCACCTTACGAACAATACCCCGTTACGATATGCGGTCAGACAATCATCCTCACCAATGGGGAGCTTGCCGCCGCCCTGCTATCCCTGCCGGAGAAAAAGAGGGAAATCATTTACCTTTACTTTTTCGGGAATTACACACAGCAGGAAATCGCGGATTTATACGGGCATTGTAAAAGTACAGCGTGGCATTATATCCACAGCGCATTACAGATGTTGCAGAGAGAAATGGAGGGATTTTCACATGGGGAATACTAACCTTGTGCCGTATGAAACCATTGTCCGGGCGACAAACGGCGAGCCGGAAGCCGTGGACGAGGTTTTACGGCATTACAGCACCTTTGACAGCGAAGATACAACGCCCTGTAAACAGGGCGTGAATAAAACCATGAACAAGGAGGACGATTTTATGTGTGATTATGATAACGCCATTTTTCGGCTTGCCACAGAAGCAGAGCCACAGCCGGAGGATTACACGGGCGAGAACGGGCTTTTATACTGTGGGAGCTGCCGCCAGCCCAAAGAAGCCTACTTCACCGAGGGAAAAGGGCTTTTCGGACGTGACCGACACCCCAAAGAATGTGACTGCCAGCGCAAACGCCGGGAAAAGCAGGAAGCCATCGACCGGGAACGCAAGCACCGCGACACCGTGGAGGAATTAAAACGCCGGGGATTTTCCAACGCCGCCATGCGCCAGTGGACTTTTGAAAACGATAACGGCAAATGCCCCCAAATGGATAAGGCTTTCTTCTATGCGGCGCATTGGGAGGAAATGAAAGCGGAGAATATCGGCTACCTGCTATGGGGCAAGGTAGGCACAGGTAAGAGTTATTTTGCCGGGTGTATTGCCAACGCCCTTATGGAGCGTGAGATTTCCGTGTGCATGACGAATTTTGCCCTTATCCTCAATGACCTTGCCGCCAGCTACAAGGACAGGAACGAATACATAGCCCGCCTTTGCAGCTTCCCTCTGCTTATCCTTGATGATTTCGGTATGGAGCGCGGCACAGAATACGGATTGGAGCAGGTTTACAACGTGGTTGACAGCCGATACCGAAGCCAAAAACCGCTGATTGTCACTACAAATTTGACGCTGGAGGAATTGCAGAACCCGGAGGACACCGCCCATGCCCGGATTTATGACCGACTGCTTGAAATGTGCTGCCCGGTATTCTTTACCGGGGAAAACATCAGAAAAGCCACGGCACAGGGGAAAATGGAACGGTTAAAAGGACTGATGAACGGAAAGGAGAGCCTATGAACAATGACACCAGCAAGACCAGCCGCACCCCCGCCCCTCTGGACGCGAAGCCCGACCTTGTGAAGCGGATAGGGAATACCACCTTTGACATTCATATCCATTTCAGCGAAACGAGCCGGGAAACATTTACGGACAAGGTAGTGCGGCTGATTGAGAATGACAAGGACAGTGTAACCGATTAAAAAGAAAATACATTTTTTCTATTTCCCTACTTGACATTACCAAATGGTATGTATCAGACCGAAGCCATGATATACCTACACGCAAATAAATTATATCATGTGCTTCCTTCGGATACAAGCGGAAATTTGCGGGAACGTGGAAAAAGTGCGTTGAAAAAATAAGTCAGTTTGATAAAAGCGGACTTAAAAAATCAACTGATTTCTATATTTTCAGTTGAAAAAGTCAACTGAGGTGTCGGGCGGCATTTTCAATGTGATGTAAGAAAACTTAAAAAGTCAACGGACATTTCAGCCAGTGCTTTCTGCCATTATGATTGTATTTTTTACTATCACAGTGATTGTGTTTCAAATCAGATGATTGCACTTTTTACTATCACAGTGACTGCATTTCAAGTCAGATGATTGCACTTTTTACTATTATAGTGACTGCATTTTAAGCTATATGATAGCATTTTTTACTATCATTGCGGCAGATTTTGACAGCGTAATCCAGACACTTTCGGGGGAGATTCTTTTCTTTTTAAGCCCTCGGCGTTTGAGAGCGAAATACACCCATTGCACAAACTTCGTTTATGCAATGGGGATTTCGCCCTTGCAGGGGGCATAAGTCACGCTAGCGTGACTTAGCAAATGCTGACGCATTTGTGATAACCGCCGACAGGCGGATATGTTCGTAAACGTGCCGCCTATGCTGCCCACTCACAGCCTGCCATACCAGTGCCACTTCTTTTCAAAATCTGTCATTGCCATTTGCAGGAGGGAGGACAAAGCACAATACAAAGACATTCATTTATCCGTATGTGTAAGCTGCCTGATGTCAGGAGCAGGATCACTTATATATCCAGCCATGCAAGGCAGGAGAATCTGTATGCGGTCTATGAAACAACAGACCGCCACTATTGGACGGAGCTTGCAAAATGCAGCCAGCAGGAATTTCAAAAAAGCGGCACAGAGGGGAAATGTATCGAAGCGAGGGAATTTATCATTGCCCTGCCCGAATCCTTCCCAAATCTCTATGCGCCGGACAAGCTGTTACCGTTGTTCACAGACCGCTTTAAGGAAAAGTATGGTGTGGAGTGTGTATCGGCTCTGCACCATAATAAACGAAAGACAAACTACCATATCCACCTTATTTTTTCAGAGAGGGAGAGATTGCCTGAACGCATAGAAAAAACCGCAACTAGGAATATGTTCTATGACGAGCAGGGGAAACATGTCCGTACCAAGAAAGAGATACTTGACGAAAACGGGGATATCCGCAAAGGCTGTAAGATTGTGAAAAAAGGCGAAGTATATGAGAGCAAACTCTTTACCGTCAAGAATAAGCTGTTCAAACAGGACAACTTTGTGGACGAAGTAAAACACGTTTACACAGAGCTTATCAACACTCTGATAAAAGACGACAAAGAGAAACTGCACGTTTTTGATGAAAACGGTCTATACCTTGCCACCAAAAAGATAGGGAAGAATAACCCAAAATCGGAACAGATACAGACAGATAACGAATACCGTGTGCGCTGGAATCGTGAGGTTGACAGGGCAATTATCAGTGGTGTGGCAGAAACGGAGATACAACAGATAAAAAAAGAGTATATCTCTGACCGTATCAAAGAATCGATTGATATATTCGGCAGTCAGTCGGAACGGTTTGGAACAATCCTCATGAGTGCAGTTGCGGTGTTGGCAATGCTGATTTCAAAGGTGCTGCAAAAGGCAAGGGAACTGTCCGCAAAACGATATGATACAGAGCAGATACAGCCGCAGATGCTAGTACAAGAACCTGTCCACCAACCAGCCGAAAAGGAAACACAGACCAAGCCGAAGATACCACCCAAACCTGTCATGTCAGCAGAGGCAGCCGCCTATCCAAAGTTGTTTAAGATTTACAAGGAACTGAAACAACAGAATGAGAATATTTTTGAAGCAGAAAAGGAACGCAATGCTTTGGAGTTTGAGCGTGACGAACTGAAAGGACTTGCGAGATTTACCAAGAAAGGCGAACTGCAAAGCAGGATAGACCGCAAAAATGAGGAAATTGACATCTTAAAAATCGGATTATCCGGCATTGTTAAAAGATACGGTTATAAGAATGTGCAGGAGTTTTACCGTATTTACCATAAATCCCACAGTGCCTATATCGCGTATAAGGAACAAGTGGCTGAATGGGAGAGAACTTACGGAGAGGATAATCAAAAGCGGGATAAGCGAAGTGTGCTTGAAAGACTGAAGAATCCGCTAAAGAAAACGATAGACTGCCAGCAACAAAGTGCGGTTAAAGGAAAAGACCGAGGAGCAAGGTAATGCTCCTCGGTAGGTTAGGCAAAAATCTGTATTCGCAACTGTGGGTTGCCAAAAAGAACTTTAATGTTGGTGGTAAACAGTAGTGTTATTTTGCATAATACAATTAGTAAAAGGAGGCGTGACAGTGAAATTATCAGAAAAGATTATAAACTTAAGAAAAACAAATGGAATGACGCAAGAAGAACTTGCAGCAATATGTAACGTCAGCAGGCAATCTATATCTAAATGGGAAGCTGACATTGCATTACCAGAGACAGAAAAACTATTGATATTGGGAGATACTTTTCGGGTATCTATGGATATTTTATTAAAAGATGAATTGACGTTAAATGAGGCAAAAGATGTTCATAGTTGTGGCAGCAATGCAATCCATAAAAAGAAACAGGAATTATATGAAGGAATATTGATTAAAGAAAGCCTGGCGGATGACAGTATCATTGATTGCCTTAATATTCATAAAATTGAATTGTGGAATACCGGTGGGAAACCAAAATACTGGACTGCATTATTTTTTACAAGTGACAGAAAAGATTTTCCAGAACAAATTTCAAAAGTCATGCTGTCTGATTCTGATAAAAATGAAAACTGGTTTGTTGATTTTAAGGCAGGTAATGAAAAATACATTGTGTTTAGAGACAGGATTTTAAAATATCAGATTGGAAATCAGGCTGAAAAAGAATATGTATGCAATGAGTGTAAGAAATTAGGTATTGCTAATGAGCAGATGAACTGGTCAGAATAGGAGGAAGCATGAGGATATTATTAACATCAGCGGGTTTAGAAACTGAGGAAATTAACTCAAACTTCCCACACTACTTCCGGGAATAAAGCCTTGATAAATGCCGGTTGGGATACAAACCAGTTAATCA
>RAYM01000081.1 GCA_003611805.1 bacterium 1xD42-87
CTCTTTCCAGCATACGCTTTGCTGCTTCAATTTTTTCTTCATTTAAAAGTTGCTCCATGATTTTACTCATAATTTTTCGTCCTTCCTTATCTGTCTTGAAACTTAAAAACAACCTCAACCCGGTTGCCGCCATATACATAAACCGCATCTATAAGCTGTCTGACAACCTCTTTTGCAAGGTCTGTAAGATTTTCTTTTCCTTCCAGCAGGACAAGACAAACGCAAACCTCAGTTCCTCCGTCTCCTATCCCTCACCTTACAACACACCACATCTCCCCGTACTGACAGCAGTCGCCACAACCGCCGGCGCAATAATCCCCGCTGATTCCACGCTCCCGTACTGCTGTTTGTATGCTGGTTTCAAGTTAGGACTTAAAAATATTTCAACTCTTAAAAAATTTACGATTTACGACTATGTAAAATCAAGTAAAATATGATAGATAGACAAAATATGATTATTCCCTTTTCTTCTATGCATCGTTCGATAAACATAGCAAAATAAATATCTCAAGGAACAATCCTCATACCTTTTGTCCATAGCTTTTTCTGGCAATTTCATTTCCATAAGCTTTTTTAGCTTGTCCATATTGCCGGTCTCCAAAAAAGATATCATTCCCGCTTCTGGCATGCAACTGCTATACTCGTTATTTTCAAAGCGGCTAATTCCTTCCCCATAATATTCCTTGTTAAAATGACTTTTTGTAATAGTAGTTTTTAAAAACCTCTTACATTCAAAACAAATATAATTGTTTTCTTTCAATCCATCCAAATAACAACATATATCCATACGTTTTGTTTTTTCACCCACTTCATAACCAATGGGAAAAGTAATATTAAACTCTCCTTTCTTGTTCTGCATGGCCTCCACAAGCTCTGTCCTTCGCTCCTCCTCTTTCTTTATCAAAATATGGCTTCCATTCCCTATACTTTGATATGCTTTAATTACTAAAAGGATGTAATTTTCTATATAATTTACCCGAAATGTATCAGTCCATGAGGGCATTATTCTATTCACACACCATTCCTCCCTCACACATGATTTCTCGAGTTATCTTAGCGGCTATTTTCTTGGCTTTTCCTAATGTCCAATTAGTTCTTTCTTTACTTTGTATGACCTGAAAGCCATCACTTACAAATAGCAATACTCTTCTTTGTACTAACAATTGTTCATTAATTTGCTCTAACCCTGACAGCCCTATAACATCCGGAGACATTAAATATTCTTCGCCTTTAAATGAAAAATATATCATTGTATAGAAATCCCCCTCGTTCTTCATCATTTTCCATGATCCCTGCGATGCTTGTTTCATATAATAATTAAAATAGTCACAAATATAGTTGGCAAAATTTTGATAATCATTCTCACATGCATAAATATTTGCTTGTTGCTTTTCAGAAAATCTTTCTATACCTTCTTTAATTATAGAAATATGAAACTCATCAAATCTATACAATTTAAAAATACATTTGTTGAGTTCTTCTTGAATCTGGGTCTTAACGGTTTCATCCAAAAGCCATGGACTGTTTTTTCTTAATTCCCATTCCTTCTGAACTTGTTGTTCTATTTGCATCACTAAACTTATAATGTTTTTTATATCCCCATTTTCTTTATCATAGACAGGTGCTGGGAATTTCATTATATCTTCTTTTACCACTTCTGGTTTTTTTGCAGCTTTTACTTTCGTCATATAAAAACTATAATACCGAAAAACATCTGAATTAATTAACCCTTCAATATACCTTAATAAATCAACATTTTCCCCAGAGTAATCATTAAATGTTGAAAAATCATTACTAAAAATCAAAGGTTCTTCTACGTATGCGGCTCCCCAGCAACTTTCATTATAAGTTCTCTTTACCAACACCTTATGAGGACAAGTATACATCTCCAACTTTCTCGGTCTATCATAAAGTATATCCGGAGATATCCTAGGGACATTTGCATAGTCTATGCCATAAGGCAAAAACACGTCTTTTAAAGACCCGCCACGAAAAACGGAAAATTCTTCATGCTTACAACCACTATTTGACGTACTATACCCTTGAATAAAGTTTATCTTTTCATTTATGCTGTTACTTAGACTCGGAAATTTTAATAATTCTTCTATACATTCTACATCAAATTCATCTCCATATGTAAGAATTGTCCATATATATTCTCGATCAATTATTTTTCTTTTACTTATGAACAAATCTTCATCTTTATCACACACAAATTTATGAAGTAATTTAAACAACCCATTCGCCTGAAATACTTGATATTTTATATCATACTTTGCTTTTTTTATACAACGATAGTATAAGATAGAACATGGATATTTTGCATGCGCAAAAAGCTGTGTTTTCACAGCCTCTAAATTTATTACTGTTTCAATATAAAAATTCTCTAATAAATATTTTAGAAATTTCTTGCTTTTCTTATTCGTAAAAATCGCATTTGTAACCAAAAAAACTACTTGGGTTTTATCATTTGCAAAATCACTAGCTCTGCATAAAAAAGACTGAGCAATCTGAGCATCTGCTATTGGGATATTATTATTTTTGCAGTATAAAACATGATCCGAATTTGTCATGCTCTTCCACGGTGGATTTCCAACTATTACATCAAACTTTTTCCCCGATAACTTTAAATCTATTTCCGATGAAAAAAAACTTCCTTCTATAAGGTTGTTTCCAATTAAATTAGGAAATTTAAAATTATTTTCCATTATATCCTTGGGTGTCAGTTCATCTAACAGCGCTATATATAAACTAAAACAGCTAATCTTAAGTGCCCCTAGGCTAATATCTACACCATAAATACTGTTCTCCATCAGCCAACTTAAATCTTTTGCACACAGTTTCCCTTTTATTTTCTTTAACATTTCTATTTGACGCTTAAACGAATTTACCAAAAATATGCCGGAACCACATGCTGGATCTATCACACAAGGAATTCTATCTTGATCTATACACAATGAAAAACTTTGCTGAATCATAAAATCAGCTAAATAATGTGGTGTATAAAAAGCTCCAGTCTTAGTCGAAATTCTATCTTCTTTGTTTTTTTCTTCTATAGAAAAAAAGGTTTCATATATATTACTTATGAGACCAATGGGTATCACTGAAAAATTATATGGAAATAATCGCAATTGACTGTTTCCATTTTCAAAAATATCATCCCCTCTAAAGAAACGATAAAAAATGTCTAACTGTTTTTCTGAAGGCAGATTTTGTTTTGATACAACAAACAAATCTCCATTAAATCTATTTTTTAAAATTGTAAAAAAATCATCCAGCTCTATTGGATTCGCTACTGCCAAAAACTCTGTGAAAGTACTTGCATTCCACTTTAAAAAGAATTGTGGCGTAAGCATACCTCTATCTTCTAAATATTTTACGAATATACAGAGCGACATAAAATTATATGCATTTTCTAAAGACATTCCGCATTCAGACTTTGCCTGCATTACAGTATTTCGCAAATTAGATAATAACTGCTTATCAACCCGTTCACTGGAATTCGACAACTGTGTTAAACGTTCCCATACCACTCTTGTTGTTATTCTTGATGCCTTTAAGTCATCAATTATTTGATGATTCTTTTGTGTTTTACTACTATTGTATAACAATGCTTTTGTTTTCTTTAGCGAAAAATTATTATAAATTCTTATCTCTCCTGATAAAATTAAAATTGAAATTGGAACATCATTCCGATTCCAAAATAACAAATGTTGCTTACGAATTATTGTTTCATCTGAGTTTTCCATACATTTTATCCCTACAATTGGATATTCCTGTTTTTCTACTTTTACATAATAAAGCATATCGTAAATTCCTGTTTGATCCAATCTAAAATAAGGATTATCTTTATATTCAAGAATGTTTATAAGTTGTCCGTATATATCTTCGCACAACTGATCTTGTATATTATAAAAATCATGAAATGTATTCATAAATATCCTTCCTTTCGTATCCTTCTTTAGCAACAAAGCAACCAATACCTTTCAGAATAATTATGCTTTAATTGTATATTTTATACATTAATTAGGCTCATATATAAATTCAATGTTTAAAATACACTTCTAGGCTTTATTATATATAACAATAATAGTCATTTTGTGCAATAGCCCTATTAATGCTTCTATTTAAATCTTCATTAAATTCAACCTTCCAGTCTTTCGGATAGTACGTTTTTTCTATGATAGATAGTTTAATACCTGAAACTTTAGAGATCAGAATCGGATTCACCATATTATCAACCATCATCTTAATTGCAGTATTTCTTATTGGTTCAACAGCTAAAGACTTCTTACTTTTTTGCCCCTTAATAATATCAAAATCCTGATTCATATTAAAAAACCAAGTATTTAAACTTTCTCCTTGGAACTTACCTTTATGTCTGTATATAAAATCAAAAATATTATCACTATCCGTTACTATTTTTTTATTTTTCCCCTCTGCATATTCTATTGCATTTTTTAAATCTCTTGATAATCCACATGGAACATTAATTACAGCATCATTTATCCTAAGTTTTTTCAAATTATCATCTAAATCTGACCGTTTTATAGATGTAATCACATTTCTTTTTGCTGGAGCAATTAATGTTAATTTTATAAACAACCGTAAAATTATTCTTTGTAAATATTTATCCTCATCTCTTACCCCTGCTGATTCCATTTTAAAATTATCAATGGCAACATCAAGGTTTAGCAATATTTTCTGAATATCATTACAGCCAAAAACTCCCCTTCCTGACGGCTCCGATAAATTATACATTTGTACTATCTTTTCCTTAAACTCTCCATAATCTAAATCAGAAAATATATCTCTCAATTTCCCCGTTCGACTTAAATAATCATAAAAACTTTTTACAGATTCCAAATGTGATTCCATCGTTTTCCTAGAATTGATTTCTCCTTTTTCATGGTAATAGCCTACACATCCCTTCACCGTCTCCTTACTTATATCCATCGGTGTGTCTGCTAAATTTACCTCCGGCAAATTTAAATATTCAATAAATTTATTGACATGATTCCTATATGGGTGATTATTTTCTATCAATGCTTCACAATCTTTAAAATATGCATCTCTATACATAACCATTGTATCCGATTTCATAACATTCCTCTTTTCTCTTTAAAGTTGTTCTTTCACAGATTTTTTTGTAATTGTATTATATTACACGCAATTTACTAAGTCAATGTTTTTACCTATTTAGAAATAACTGAAAAAGTTCTCGTACTTTCCATTTGCCTTTGCGCACTCGGGTAGGGTCAAGCGATGGCGCGGTAGCTCCCGTTTCCATCGCCTGCCGCATCAAACCGTGCATGAGGTTCTCCCTCACACGGCTTTCCGATAATCTTCTTCCCACAGCATTCAAAGGACTGTCTCATATCTTTTCTTATTTAGATAATAAAAGTACTCTATTCCACTGTTAGCGTACCACTTCCGAAATCCATACAACACATGCTCTCTGTATTTCTTCTGTTTTCGTCTGTAATACACCCGTCTCCATAGCTTTGTCCACACGTATTCATCAAGCTGTTTAAACTGTTTTGTTGAGTTCCCGTGCTGAAAATAGTTTCTCCATCCTCTTATGAGTGGATTTAATTTATCTACTTTCAGCTCCAAACCTTCATAGGCTGATTTTCTGCAAGTAATCACTCTGATTGCATCTTTTACCTTTTTCACCGCCTTCTTACTTGGCATCATGTAAGGCAGCTTCCCCCCACATTTGGTTTTACCAAACTTCTGATAGCGGAATCCAAGAAAGTCAAAGCTTTCTCTATTCATATCTACAATCTTTGTTTTCTGCGGATTCAGCGTCAGTTTCAGCTTGCCCATTATTCTTTTCAGCTGTTCAAACGCTAATTCTGCATCTTTTCTTGTTCTGCACACAATCACTGCATCATCGGCATATCTGACTATAACTCCCAGTTCCTTATGATTTTCCCAGTAAGAATCCAAAACATGAAGATAAATATTTGCTAACAACGGACTAATGACCCCTCCTTGCGGTAAACCTTTTTCCGTTGGATAATACTTCCCATTTTCAATGACTCCTGCCTGCAGCCATTGTCTGCAGAACTTAATGACTCTTCTGTCACTGATGCGACGATTTAACAATCCCAGTAGTATTTCATGATTGATGTTGTCGAAATATCCCTGTATGTCTGCATCTACCACATACCAGTTTTTAAACAATTCATTTTTCACTTTTTCTGTAGCCTGTTTTGCATCTTTTTTAGGGCGAAATCCATAAGAACTATCCAGAAAGTTTGCTTTAAAGACAGGTTCTATCACTATCTTACAGGCCTGTTGCACAATCCTGTCTCTAATAGCGGGTATTCCCAGCGGTCTTTGCTTCCCATCCGGTTTTGGAATGTATACTCTTTTTACCGGCTTGGGTCTGTATTTCTTATTCCGCAAATCTTCTTGGATATCCAGCAAGTATTCTTCTACTCCGTATTCCTCAATCATTTCAAAGGTAATGCCATCAATTCCTGCACTCCCCTTGTTTTCTCGTACTTCTTTCCATGCCCGCCACAAAATATCCAGGCGAAAGATACGGTCATACAACGCATGAAGTCTGCGTTGCTTATCCTTTTTGGCTGCCAGGTATAGATTACGTTGAAGTTGTCGTGATTTTTCAATTGCGTGTTGTTGTCCAATATTTGGCATGCACTATCCCTTACCTTCCCGTTAATCTTGATTAAAGCAGAGCCCCTTTTCTCCCATTGTTTTTCTTATCAACAGTTCATAGATACTATGGGCTCCTCCGACTTCTCATACCACTTCCCAAAGAACTTCGCATGCGCGCTTATATCCTCAGTTACATACTTGTGGTTATATGATGATATGAGACCTCTTCTGTTCCGTTATCAACTATCATAACATTCCGCTCCCTCTACACCGAAGGGTTCTTCAAAGCTGTATTCCAGTATCTGCACATTTTCCATGGTCTTCGTCAGAAAGTCAGTGACTCGACTCCCTTTTGTCCCTTTACAGGGCTAACGTAACGATGCTACAGGATTCACTTTATGTTACGGACTGCTATTTTGCACCTGTTTCTCACAGACATACCCCGCTTCAACACAATCGGTTACCCAAAAGCATTGGAGGCTTGCTACAAGGCTCACTGGCGATTACCTTGACCAGACTTTCACTGGCAAGCTGATAACAGTTTGTAGAACACACGACTTTCACCTGTTAAAATTCACCCATGCTAGGCAAACTAAAAGCAAGAGAACGATTTTCTCACCCTCTTACTTTCAGTAAAGTCTCATATTTTCCGCTTTCTATCCTTCATTTTGCAATACACCACCGCCGTTAATGTACTCACAAATGTCGCCACAATCGCCGGTGCAATAATCCCCGCCGGATTCACGCTCCCGTACTGCTGTCTGTACGCAATCATATTGACAGGTATCAACTGCAAAGAAGAAATATTCAATATCAAAAACGTACACATCTCACTACTGGCGACCCGCTCTCTCCTTCCATCTGTGCTGTGATTACTCAAATACCCCGCCGTCCCCCGCTCCGCCTCCAGTTTCGCCAATTCCTCCATCGCCTTAAGCCCGCCTTGTGTCAAGTTAGTGACACGAACTTTGTGAAAAATATCTTGTAATAATGGTTTTTTCCTTTCTCTTATTGTTGAATAATACCAAAACAAGAAAATCAATATAATAAAAGCAGGATTTCTCCGTTTCATGAGTTCCTGCTTTCACAATCCACCGCAAAATTCATTATGCCAGTTGTAAATCATTCTCAAGTCTTTCCACTACACTCAATGGCAAATCTAAATCCTCTGC
>RAYM01000082.1 GCA_003611805.1 bacterium 1xD42-87
TCTTTCGTATTGTATTGTACAGCTATATTCCTTAATGCTGATGGGGGAATTTTTTGTATACTTTTCTTATTCCGTCATATATATGTCACTATTGTGAAAGCCCTGTTGCATATAAATTTTTTATTTAATGAGGAGGTGGGGAAGCCTCTGCACCTCCTTACCTCTCTTATAGTTAATTTTTCCAAAATAGAAGACCATTTCCCACCTCTTTATTGTGTCGCAAAATTGGGAACTGGGAACTTTTGTTTTTCTATGTCCGCCCCTTTCTCTTTATATTTCTTTATTACATTATAAACAGTTGACTTTGAACAGCCCCTCAATTCTATAATCTCCTTTACTGTACACCCCATACTATAGAGCGACCATAAATCTTCCTCGTCGCAGATTCTCTTTCTGGCAATGGTTGCACCTTTCTTTAAACGTCCTTTTTCGTCTCTGGCGAGATTTAATTTCTTTTTATACTGTTCATCATTATATAAAGCTATTTCCTCATCTGTTGGTGGACTGGGACTATACTCAAATGGTGATGTACGAGAGTAATATGCTCTTTCAGCAGTTTCATACTCTGCCTCACTTCTCAACTCTTCCTCTACATACGCCCTCATTTCGGGACTTACTAAACCCCGACGATACTGTTGCATTATATAATCATTCATTTTTTCTCTCCTTTTTTAATTTTTTTATTTATATCTATCCATCTTAATAATGTTATAACCACTGTACCTACTATCATCAAAAATAATATAAAAGTGGGAAAGTCACTTCCTATTATCCATGACTTTCCCAAATCCAACACCAATTTTTTCCCTTACCTTATTAGCAAAATATAAATAAGTAAAACAAAGGTGAACTTTCCCTACCAATCCCAGAAAACCCCCTATTTTTCAACATTTTTTCCTATCTTTCGCAGTCTTTCCGTGGCACACAAAAAGTATCGAAATCATGTTATTTCTCCTTCCTAAAATGCCTCGATTTGCCGTGTTTTGGCGCGATTTGCGAGGTTTGCTTTTTCCATGGAGATTGTTAAAAATGTAACGAAAATGGCAAATCGGGGCAAATCGGGGCATATTGATTCCGTCAATCGTAGTAAAAACGTAGTAGGAATTGGGGGTTTTTACTACTGTGGGATTTTAACCTATTCATAAATACAAACTAATACAAGGAAATATGGAACACATTCCTGTTTCCGTTCTTGAAAACAATATGGATTTTGATTGTCATTTCAATATAAAAAATCATTCATTGTTGATAGCTTTTGCCTTTGCATATAAAACAGCAATCAAATTTAATGTATCAGTTGACTGTAAAATTTCACCTAATGCATGAGTAAACTCATCTGTATTATCACATATATATTTTGGATTGAACATCGCCATATCATCTTCGTAACTATTTCCAACCGTAATAGCAACTGGATATGTTGATTCCGGTTTTGAGTATACAATTAATAGCGTTTTTCTATATTTATCCAAAGCAGGAACCATCAGCTCAAAAACAGTTGCTATATCATATCCTATCTGCGAATTTTTAATTTTCATTAAACTTGATACTCCATATATGTTATATCCCGTCTTATCACCTAAATTATCCATTTGCTCTTTTAATATAGTCTCTGGTATGTCAACAACATATTTTTCCAATTCTCTTTCATCTTTAAATCCCCACAAATCTTTACCCATTTTCTATTCCTCCATAATCTCAAGTTTTAGCGGCAAATGATCTGAATATTTCTTTTTATCTATCTTTCCATTTATTAATAAACTCATTTTGTTTATTTCTGTAATATAATCAAAATATGTCCATTCAAACCTGTCTATCAATGAAGGTCTTAATAAAACTTCATCAAATGAATACCAATACATTGACTTGCTTTGTTGATCATTTTCTGAATAATAAGAACCTTGTGCATTTCCCTTTTTTCCAATTAATTGCCACATAGGATTATAATAAAACAAACATTGTTCTCCGTTCACTTTTCTGCTTATAGTTTTTGCTTTTTCCATTGACATTGTAGCATTAAAAGCATTTACTCCTGCAATCCCATATGAGTACGGTTGTAAATTAAAGTCCCCTACAACAAAAGAGCTTCTTTCTTTTTTATCATATATCGTTTCTTCTATTTTTTCAAACTGCTGACTTATTCTTTCTGCAAAATGTCCCCTAGCAACCTCATCGCTATACATTGCACTTGGAAAATGCACTGTATTCATCAAAAATATCTTATCTCCTATGTATATTTTATATGAAGAAAAATGTTTTTCCTCTTTGTGCGGAAGGATATTAAATTGTTTTTTGGCAAATACTTTTATATTTCCTTTTGCTTTTATTACAATTTCATTCCATTCCTGGGCTTTACTATGCATTTGATTAACAAGTTTATTGCTTGATAAATTTTCTGATTCAGCAAGTACAACTATATCTGCCTCATATTGATAAATCATATCCGCTATAATTGACGATAATTCTTTCTTGTATATATTCCAGAAAATGATTTTCATCCTTCTGTGCCTCCACCAACACACTTTCATTATAAGTCGCAAATTTGATTGACACAAGTATTCTCTATGAAAACTCATCAATAAAAAAATGCCCTGCCGAAGCAGGGCGCAAAACTCTCCTTATTCAGATTGCCCGAAACATCTTCTGTGAAACGGGCTTCTCCTCCTTGTTCTTTTCCAGTTCCTTTCTGGCGTTCTCCAAGTCCTCCATCCGGCGCAGCTCGTCCGTGGCATCCTCCAAGCCAAGGTGGGTGTAGGTATTTAACGTCACCCCGATATCGCTATGCCCCATCAGGTATTGGAGCGTCTTGGGGTTCATGCCCGACTTCGCCATGTTGCTACAGTAGGTATGGCGGCAGACGTGGGGCGTGATGTTCGGCATCTGCACCCGGTAGATATCGTTGTACCGCTTGACCATGTGGTTGAATCGGTGTTCCCAATGCATCGCCACCAGAGGGTTGCAGTCCTTATCCGTGAAAAGGAATCCGCTGTATCCGTCGATCACCTTTTCAAATCTTGGCTCTTCCCTGTCCTCGATAATCGCCCGGAAGCACTGCGCCACGTCCTCCGTCATGGGCAGCTTCCTTGTCCCCGCATTCGTCTTGGTGGATTCGATGACCAGCCGCATATCGGAAGTCCGCTGGAGCTGGTGGTCGATGTTGATGACCTTATTTCCCAAATCGATATCCTTAAGGGGCAGCCCGCAGAATTCCGAAATACGCATCCCCGTGTGGAAAAGGATATAGACCACCTCAGCTTCCACTTCCTTCTCGATCTGCATCAGCTTGGCGGCGAGGCTTTTCGCCACGATGCTGATTGCCTGTAAGATGCCGATAAGCTCCTGTGATTTTTCCATAGGTTCCATTCCTCCTTTCCGGGGCAGATGATCTTGTACCCCTTCACTGTCGTAATGACACTTTTTTGAAAACTGGCAATGAAAAATGAAACTTTTTTGAAAACCGTTCGACAAACATATCTTTTCCTGTCGAATATGGGCAGAATTACACATCAATCCCATGTTCCCGGAAAAAATAGCGCAGTTTTTCCAATACCTTAACCTTGCGGAATGCCAGCGTCCGCCTGTTCTCCCCTTTGGTTTTTGCATATTCGCAGATGCTCATTTCCTCCCCGAACACCTTCATGGCAAGCTCCCGTTCTTCCGTCAGGAGGGAATCCATAGCATCCTGCAGGACACCAAGCAGCATCCGCTTTTCCGCCAGTTCCTCCATGCTCTCCGCAAAAAGCTCCGTCCGCATATCGTTCTCTTTCCATTCCTCATAGGATTCTTCCGTATAGCCGTTCTGCTCCATCGCCTCCCGGTTCCTCTGCTCCTTTTTCTTCATCTGCCACCACGGGCGGTAGTAATTCCTGTATTCCTCTTCCGTAACATTCATTGTGAATTCTTCGTTCCCTGACTTGATCCTGATGATTTTTTCAGACATAAAAGCGTTCCTTTCTTTACGCCTTCGTAAAGCCAGAAACGCTTCTATTTTTGATATGAAATTGATTTAAAACGGAAAAATGGCCGGAGTAAGCTAAGGCTCATTGTCTCTAGCTTCACTCCGGCCATTCGTGACTCGATGTCCCCTGGTCCCACTCGCTCGGTAGTAAGTTTTATTTAACTGTCTCCGTGACCTGTAGTAGCCATTCCAATTTGACTATCCTCCCGCACTCAGGGCACCTTACCTTTAACACTACGCGCCCTCCTGCGGTGGCAATTAAATCGCAGATCCGTCCTTTGCAAGCGGGACATCTGACCATACACATACCGTATACCTCCACAGCCTGTTTTGGATGACAAAGCCATGTTATGCATCCTGCATAAAATGTCCCATCGGTGGAAATTTCCATTGCCTGTTACCAGTATGTCCCGGAAAGCGCTGCCTTAATCATTTATGCATAAAAAAACAGCAGAATCACCTCCGCCGTTTTTTCCTCCCGTATATACCCGCTTCAATCCCGTCCGGCCCGCAGTACAGCCTTACCAGTTTTCCGCAGTGCTGGCATTTGATCTCCAGGACGGTCCACTCCGTCTCCGTCCCCTCATCGTCCAAAATACGCCGCCTGCATTTGGGGTTGGGGCATCTGATCACTTCCATCTGCCACCGCCTCCTTTACATTCAGGCCAGTAACCGGCCTTATTTTATGACATCCACCACCGCCTCCCCGCACTAATATGTAATAAGGGAACCAGCCCGTCTCTGCCAGTTCCCCTTTATCGTTTGTGTATTATTGGTTTTCTTCTCATGCCCTCGCATCAAAACCGCCCTGCATTTCCATTCCGGCAACCCCGGCATTTATCGCCGCATGGTACGCATCATAGTAGGCAGCCTTCAAAGCCCCGTGTACCTGCGTCTCCGCCTTCGACTCCTTCTCATGCCAGCCCACGCCCGCCGTGTAGGTCAGTACCTCATCACCATTCCCGTCATACACATGGACAGCGGAGCCCGTCCCCCCGGACTGGAACTTAGCTTCATACGGCTCCCCGAACAGGAGGCACAGCCACCGCTCGTCAGCCTCCCGTATCGTTTTCATGTCCGCCATTTCCTGACTGACCTTCCCCATCAGCGCCGCCCTGTCCGGCGCGACTTTGGCGACCTCGCTTTTCCGCAGGGCAAGGAACTTATTCCCCATATAGACGCCCTGCGCCGCATCCTCCCTGGCGTATCCGGCTATCTGCTCCCGGAGGGAATCAGACAGCTTCCATTCCTTCTTGGAGGATGGCTTTGGGATGTCCGCATGATGGCTTTTTGCTATTCCTGTTATATCCATTTCAAAACCTCCCTATCCTTGCCGGAAAGCAGCCATCTATGAACATAATGTTGCTAAAAGTGACTTGTACCTTTCCGTCTCATTTTTTATATCTTCGCTGGTGACGCCATAATACAGATATATTTCCCTGAACAGCTTCTTCAACTGCTTCATGTTTTTCTTATCTCCGCTGAATGAGCCGTCTATCGCCTGCCAGACAGTTTCTACCCCTATCTGCATCATGCAGTTCTTAGGACACTTAACTTCATATATGTGGAAATCTAAGGGGAAAATATCATCTGCAATTTCCGCTGCCATCTTCTCCCGCCCCTGTATCTGCTCCCAAAATGCTTTTAAGGCTTCCACATCCTCACCTTTGGGCGGTTCCAAGTCCATCAGCTCCCCAAGCAAATCCGGGCGGTGGCGCATTACAAGGGATGCCTTTAAGCACTTTCTCTGCTCAAGGTAATTATGGGACTGCTGTGAAACCTCCACTGCATCGTACTCCCGTTTCAGCCATTGCACGACTTCTTCCAGCGTATGGGGATTGGCGGTTATGCGCTTTTTTACTCTGTTCCTTTTTAATTTGCGGAAATAATTCTGTATGCGTGTTGTCAGCTTCACCTTACCACCTTTTCCAGCAATAAAGATACTTGTTGGCCCGTCCGCCCCGCCTATAATAGATACGCTGCCCGCTCCCTTTCCCATATCATACCTCCGCTTTCCTCCAGAACAAGCCCTCTGAAAACGCTATCCTCTCCATAATGAACTGCGCTTTTTCTGACGGATTATACACTGACAGATTTAAGCAATCCCAATCAAAAACCAGCAACGCATCTTCCTCCACAAACAGGACATTCAGCGTGCCCGAATGGTTCCCCATAATTTCACAGACTGCTTCCTCTATTATTTTCGGTGAAGGACGGTCAACCCATCCATTCCACAGAATAGATACATGGTAATAGCACATCAGTTTCAAAATAATGGCAACAAACCTGTCTTTCAGCCCTGTATGTTTATCGCTGTTCAGCAGATAATACTCCACATCAAAAAACTGCCCGCCATTGTCCGATTCCACCTGCTCCGGAAGATAATCCATAATAGAACATGGCTTCTCCAGCAATGCATTGATTCGCTCCATTTTACTTTCCATCTTGTACCACCTACTGACTTATATGTTCAGAATCAATATTACATCTTTTCTTTCGGTTTATCACTCTGTTTACCCACAAATCAACAAAGATTTCTGCAATATCTGCAATCATCTCAATAATAAAATCAAACATCTTACACTCCATCACATTCTTGTTATAAGGTTCCCCAATCAACCGGAATGCCGGGGATGCCTGCCTTGTTCGGCTGTGGCTTATTTGGGATATGCGTCTGGCTCAATTCCCTTTCCCCATAATCAAAAGCCACTCTTTATATTCTGGTATCGGGTTTAATGACACAGCTTTATTCATATAATGCAGGGCGAGGCACTCGGAACCCGGTGGTGTCAGCGGGGTAAACACATAATATGCCGTCAGAAAGCTCAAGTGCGCCGCCCGGACGGCATCCCCATTTTCCTCATAATAGTGTAACGATGCCAGCAATATAAAAAAGAAGTTTACCCTGTCAATATCTGATGCAGAAGCATAAAAATTGTCTAAATCTCCAATAACTGTTTCTAGCACACATTCCTTTTCAATAATCGGTTTATCAAAATTAACCTTCATCTAAAATCCTCACTCCTGCAGTTTCCTAATTCCCCGGTCTATCTGAAAACAGGGATGCCTGCCCTGCCTCGTCAGGTTACTTCTTCGTTTTCTTTCTGATAAGCATAGAAATCAGCATGGCCGCTATCCCCAAGACGAGATAAACTGCCGCATACAGGATAAATGCCGTCTCCCCCATGTCGAAGAATATCCATGTGCCTATGAAAAACAGCACAGCCGAAATAACCGGAAGGCTCCATAAGCGCCGGATGTCCTTTCCCGCAAATGCTCCGATTAGCACGGAATATAATGGATTGACTGCAAAAAACAGAAGAAAACATACCGCCATTCCTGCATCACCTTTTACGAAAGTAGCCGCAAGCCACGGAAACGCCAGCATAACTACCGCCGAAGCCGCCATCCATAAAATAATGTTCTTTTTCATATGATACCTCTTCCAAAAACTGTTTTTAATTCCCCAATCTGCTGGATACCCCCATTTATGCTTTCCTGTCAAAAGACGGCTTCTCCTCCAGATAATCCGGCAGTGCTTCCAGTTCCTCCCCTTTGCCGTTCTTTAGGGAGCGGTACTCATTAAAATAGATTCCGTAAAATTCCCTTTCCTTTTCCCGTTCAGCCGGAGTCCTCTCGCAAGCCCACCCATATCCCGAACCGAGATACGTCAATACCTTTGTGCCCTGGCAGTAAATGTCCGCGCCATATCCCCCGCTTGTCAGGAT
>RAYM01000083.1 GCA_003611805.1 bacterium 1xD42-87
ATAATGGGTTCTCTGCTTTCTTCCTGAGCTTTTTGCTCTTCCTCTTTGTTGCACCATCTTGTTATTGTGTCGATTGCCCTGTTAATTGCCGAAGATAAATCGTTAAGAGAGGTTTAAGGACGTTTGCTACACTTAAGAAACATTTCACCACAAATAGGTTGTTTAAATGATTTAGACAAACTATAATTTCTATTATTTCTATAGATAACAAGGAGGTATTTATGAAACTAAAGAAAGTAATGATATTACTCGGTACTGTCTGTATATTGAATACAATGGTTACAGGATGTGGTTCCGATTCTATTGCTAAGACAGAAGAAAACCAGACAACCGAAGCATTATTAGAGGAATTGAATGATGCGCCGTCAAAAGAGATTGATGGGAACACGGATGGACTTCCGGAAAATACAGCAGGTAAATGGCAGGTACTAGAGCCGGATGTCGCTGCTGCTGTTGATGCGGATTTTCTGGGTAAGGTCTGGAAGATTGAAGAAGACTCATTTTTCATTGCCGAAAAGAAAGTAAAAATTCTTGATGACGGTTCCTTATCATACAGTTCTCCCAGCTCCAATGCTGATCTCCCTGATTCCATGTTGATTCATGTAATTTTGGAAGATGATGCCCGTTTTTATTTAAAAACCACTGATGGAAATGTAGAAAGCTATGAGGACACAAAGGCTGAATTTCAGGACCTGAAGGTACATATGTCTGTGGAAATGAAGGGCAGCTTTAAAAATGATAAATTTTATGCCACGGAAATACGATTTTTTTAGAAAGTGAGGGGAAAGATTATGAAAAGGAAATTGATGCTGATGTTTATGATAGCTTTAACTATGGGGACGATCGGATGCTCATCGGAACCAAAAAAGGATGAAATATCTGTGGAGAATGATTCCCCGAAAGAAACGGTTCAGGAAGAAGCAGCAGATGTAAAAACTGTAGATGCAAAAACTACTGAAACAGAAGCAAAAGTTACAGAATCGTCAAAGCCAGAGATTACAGAAGAAACCAAAAAAACCACTTCGGAAGCCGAAGAAATTCCGCTCGAAGAAATCCCGGTCGAAGAAATCCCCGCGGGCGATCCCATAGCAGGAATTATTGAAAAGTATGAAGAAAACATACTTACACTCAGGACTCCGGAGGACGATATGCTCTATTATTTTTTTACGGAAAATGCCCCGATATTAGAAGGGTATTCCACGGAAAGTGCTCATGAGGCAAAAGGAGGTTCCACGATTGCCGTGGGCGATAAAGCGGAGATCAGTTACCGGGGGACACTTGACGATGAAGAACATCCAACTCAAGCTGTTAGAATTGTAATAATCACAGGTGAATAATTTTGCAAGGGCCACACCGTTATGTGCAACCACCATTTACGCAACAAGGAGCTTTCCTTAAAGGCAAAGGGGCTGTTGACGCAAGCTGACCGCCGAGAGGAAAACGCTCAATCAGCGGTATCTTGCATTGAAAGAGGAAGTAAAGAAGCGGAGAAAATCAGAAAGAGCGTTTACAGTATCTTGCAGCAGGAACAGCGAGAGCAACAGCCCCTCAGAAAACAGGATATGGAGAGATAACAGACAAGGCGGCGGATAATCACCGCCGCCCTATTTTGGACTTTCATTTACCAGTCTTTTTTGAGGAACCTATACACAGCGGATCAGCTGTCGGAGCTGACTCGCTGCACTTCAAAAAATACACCATCCCACGGAATAATCAGAGTGTTTTCGTCTTTTATATAAAAAGTATCACCAATGCCGCTTGCATTTTCTATAGCCACTACCTGAATGGAATCTTTGGAAATTCCCAGCGTTTCCAGACTAGTGCCTTGATAGATGGATGAAAAATCATCTGCGGTCAGAATGCTTTCGATATATTGGGGGGAATCCAGACGGTGTTGGTCATCATATATGGCATAATCTTTAAAATATTCAAAACGGGTTCCCACCAGTGCAGAGCAATCTTCCTCTGACATGGCACTGTAGGCGCCAAAAGTTGATGAAGTTATCTGCCATGCTCCCAAATAAGAGGGTGAAGAAGATGATACATCTGGGGATGGGGCTATAGTTTCAGCTTCCACTTTTTCGGGGACAGACTGAGCGCTGGGGGAAAATTGGGATTGGCTGTCCTCAGCTTGTGAGGGCTGATCCATGTCGGGTTGTTCCGGCACAGACTGATTTTGAGTTTCCTGCCTAGATTCTTCCTGTGCCGGTTCTTCCTGGGCAGGACTTTCTATTGGAATCGGTTCTGTAACAGGAAGTGTTGACTGTTGCTGGCTGTCACTTCCGCATCCTGTTATGGTACAGGTTAATAGCAGTATAAAGCCAGTCAGTAAAACGATAGTTTTTCTACCTATGGCAGACAGAGGGGATTTTAACGAAAATTCTTTTTGAAATAATTTATTTGTTTGTTTCATTTGTTGTTACTCCTTTCATACCTATAAGTTTTTTAGGTGTTTGCGAAACGCCAGAATCCGCATAAATACGGGATTCTTTTTGTTACAAAATAAATCAATTTTTTATCGGACTTACAATCCATGTTCGATCATCTTGTTGACCTGACCGAACCGGTCTGCCATTGTATTGATACGCAGAAAGCTTCCATGCTTCTCTTTGACACATCCGCTATTGAGGCATGGGTTACATATATTACGTGTTTTGTTTTCCACGCCTGTCGGAACCATTTCAATGATATCCCCCAGCTACAGCCCCACATCGCATTCTATTTGTTCCCGATTAAACCTTGTGCAAGCTGCACAATACCATATCTCGCGTTTTTCACCATAATCACCTCCCATATGCCCCAGATATGGTTTAGGACATGTTTTTCGCAATATTCCTTATTCCATTTTTCTACATCATATTTTAAAATTCCTTTTGCAAATTTTCTGTGATATATCTGTTTTAGAAAAGTTTAACGTTCTATGCTTATATTCATTTCATTCGGAATCCGTTTTATCATTCCATGATCCCGCAGTTCTTCGGGGCACTGCTCCGTCATTATTATCTGAGAAAGGAAAACACATCTATGAAACATTCTTCACACAGCGAAAACAATTATTCTGCACTTTCTTTTGTCCCGGATCATCAGACTATGTCAGACGCGCCGCCCATCAATAACTATACGTTTTGGAATGCCAGCGGTCAGATTCCCTACAACATGACCAATGACTACATGTTCCGTGCTGTCTTACAGTCCAACAACCGCGTACTCCGCGGTCTGATCTGCTCCCTCCTGCATCTCTCCGAGCAAAAAGTCATATCCGTGGAAATCACAAATCCCATTATAAAGGAATTTCGTCTGGATATCAATGTCAATCTGAACAATCGCACCCTGATCAATCTTGAAATGCAGATTGCCAATAAACTGAACTGGCGGGAACGGTCGGTCATGTATCTTTGCCGTTCCTTTGACCATCTGAGCCATGGACAGAATTATTCGGAGGCAAAGTCCGCCATACATATCGGATTTCTGGACTATACCCTGTTTAAGGAACGGCCGGAATTTTATGCGTCCTATAAACTGATAAACGTCAAAAATCGTCAAAAATATAGTGACAGCCTGACCTTAAATGTGGTAGACTTATCTCGGATAGATCTGGCGACAGAGGAAGACAAAAAGTATCATATTCACGAATGGGCACTGCTCTTTAAATCCACTACATGGGAGGAGATCAAAATGCTGGCATCCAAGGATGAATATTTGCAAGAAGCGTCTGAAACCATGTTCCGCATGAGCGCGGACGATCTGGTGCGCAAAAGGTGCCGTGACCGCGAGGAATATTATCAGGACCTGCGTAATTATGAAAGAAAAATTGAGTTAGATCAGATCGAACACGAACAGGATATTCTCAGTTACAAGCAGAAGATTGAGCAGGACCGTTTGGAACACGAACAGGATATTCGCAGTTACGAACAGAAGATTGAGCAGAACCGCTTGGAGCACGAACAGGATATTCGCAGTTACGAACAGAAGATTGAGCAGGACCGTTTGGAACACGAACAGGCGATTGCCGAAAAAGATGCCTTGATTCAACAGCTTCTTGCCGAGAACGAAGCGCTGAAAAAACAGTAAATATAGTATACCGCATCAGGCAGGGCAGCGGTAAATTTTTATCCCTGCCTGCTCTTTTATTCCAATTCCCTATAACTATAATATAATTGTTAAATATTTGATTGCTTTTTAAGGGTTTTCATAGCTATAATATTCGTATTTTACGCCGTATTTACAGTTTCAAAGCAAACAGGTATCATACGGGTATCACAGATTTTCTCCTTGACTGCCATATCTACATGGTGCTAGCACTAAGTAATTATTACACTAACAAGGAAATTTTATCTGTCTTTCTTCAAATTCTCCAAAATCGCCATAACGTCCGGCTGTGTTGGAGTGAATTTTATGCCATGTTTCAACATACCCATAACTTTTTTCGCATACTGCTCAATCTCTCTAGCAGTATGCTCACTTGTCAACATCAGATGATTTCCGGCAATTGTGTATTCCCTCTCTATGTATTCTTCCGTTATCGGGAACATATCTTGTATTAGAAATGCGCTCTCCCGACTGTCATCCAATTTAACGATATGGAGAATATCGCAAGATTTCCCAGCTTTTTCTTTTTTCTCCATAATTTGTTTGTATTTGTCAATGCGGCTGGATAATGGTATCATCCAGTATATTCCGGTATTTGTATCTTCAAAAACAGTAATAATGCGGTCTGTTTCCCGCTTTATTTCCCTTGAGATACGGATCGGGCATATCTACAAAGAATTTGTCCTTGATAATATAAAAGCCTGTTTTCTTCATCTGCCTGTCCTCACTACAGAAAAGTCCTCCGCCTTGCGGCGAAGGACTATACTTTCGACCCAACCATTTATATACCGCATATTGGTCAGCGGTAAACTTTCAACCCGACCATTTATATACCACATATCGGTCAGTGGTAAACTTTCTTTGTACGTACATTCTAGCAAGCACAAAGAGGAAAGTCAATAGTGCTTTCCACTAAAATTCTATGCAAATAACCACTAATTATTCCCACTAAGCCATTTGAGCGATATTGATATTCTTTATCAAAATAAGCAAATATTATACTTTTCTAATTCTTCAAGGCATTTTTCGCACAATTTTCCAACAATCCTGTTAGAATACCCCGGCAACGGTTCTATATGCCCCTGATAGTATGATGTATGCCACATTCTAAGAATAGGAACCTTCTTATGGTCTATGATAAAATATCGCTTATCTTTTTCACATTCTGCACCCAAATATTTAGAATGCAACTCCATATCATAAGTTTTTGTACCAAGCCAAACGACCACATCCGGGTTAATAATCTCAATTTCTCTTTTAATAAAATTTTGATAGTACTTACAATATTCTTCAATATGAGCAGCACTTTTCAAATCAGACCCGCCGCCTCTTTTATTGAGATCCATAACAGCATAATGAAGCGCAGCATCCGCATCCGACATTTCCATTCTTCCAATGCCCAATCTGTCAAGAAATTTTTTATTCTGTAAATCCGCTAAAGCCATTTTATCTGCAACTGTAATCATATCCTCGGTTATGGCTTTTCTGTCTTCTTCTGTGGTACTTTCTATCTTCCTCATTTACCATAAAAATATAGGACATAACAACTGTCACGCCGCACATTTCTTATCGTTACAGCGTTCTCTCGATCTGCTGTTTCTGCCACGATTTTAGCACACAGCCGCACCATAACTTTCTTCTCCATATCTGTCATATCAAATCAATCCTCACTTTCCTATCGGCTCATTTCAAAGGCACGTTTCGGGTGTTTATTTGCCTTTTCTGCCTGTTCTATTGCCTTTGACTGTGCTACTATCAACTGCACCTGTTCCCTGCCGAAATGACGCTCCAAACGCCCCAAATCAGACGCTTTTTCCTGCAATCTGTCTATGGCGTTGCTATTTTGTAAAGTGATCTACCAGGCACTGAAGCTGAATACGGATGCAAGGCATGAGAAGGACATTCTCCCACCGCTGGAAATTGTGGAAAAGGCGGCATCCTCCCTTATTGTCTGTGAGCTGATGAAAAGCCCCTATTTAAAAGAGTTCGATTTTATGCCGGTTTATCAGGACAAAGAGAATGGCAAGCTTATTTTTAACAGCCGGATTACCCATGAGATTGCAGGAAAGCGTTATTGTACGGTGGTAGAGCCGATGTTTACAAGGGTTGATTTGAAACGCTTTACGGAAACGGAGTGGGAAAAACACCTGAAGAAGAAAGCTTCAGCGCTTAAAGGATATATGGAGCAGCTCAACAGGGAAGATAATATCGTTCAACTTGTCATAGTTTGTGAGGATGTGGAAGATTTCAAGACAGTCAGTACGATTGTCAGCACGATGTTTCCGGAAAACATGTTCCCACATATCTATTACAGTTCGGAAGGTGCCATCAAAAGTGCCGCCTATGACTTGAAAAACAGTATGATCCGCGTTACTGGCATTAAGAACGGCGGTAACGGCTGTAAAGTATTGGATTCTGTCAGCGCACAGTGGGCATATCCGTTTTTCTGATAGGAGGTGTTTGGGTGAAATTGGTGTTATTAGGGATTGTTGGTGTTATTTTCGCGCTTGTGGCTCTGGTGCTATGTGGAATTCATGCGGTTTATTCGGTGAGTGTATTTATGAGTTGTGATGATCCGTTTTAGAAATAGGGGAATTGGTATGGTAGGGGCTGTCGCAGGTGTGGCAGCCCTTTAAGCTAGGTGTAGTATGGTGCATCTGAAAGGTTTTTTATGTTGTTTTCTGCAAAAAACAGTATACTTTCTGCAAAGATAATTGAATTAATAACTATTTTTTGTTATATTCGCCAATATGGATGTATTTCAATATTTGTATTGGGCAGCGAAGGGAGAAGTGGAATGGCAGTAACAAATCATGTGGTATTGCATTATCAACCTATAGGACAAGAATTTAAGCATGATGCGGAGTTTTTTAAGAACAAGAAGGTAATTGGGGAAAATCAAAAGGTTTCAAATGATTATTTTTGGAAAAGTAATAAGTATATAGGGAAGGATTGGACAGGAAGAGATTTAGATTTAACCCACCTCATTGACAAACCGGAAGGATATTTAAAGGGGCGGTTATCTGATGCAGAAGATGTGGACTATTATAAATTCGACACATTTTGGTATAGAACTCAAAATGTATTGTTATTAGGCAAGTATAATCTTAATCTGCAAATAACACTCGATCATATTCCGGAAGGATGCGATTACAATTTGGTTCTTTATGA
>RAYM01000084.1 GCA_003611805.1 bacterium 1xD42-87
AACAAATGTGGCTGAATCAAGGGATAAAAGTTTCTTTTGAAATTTCCTCTTGACAAAGGTCACTTCATAACAGGAGGAAGCAATGTTAGATTTAAATGATTTGTTTTTGGAATTTGATAAGGAGATATCTTTAAAAAAGATATATAAGGAGAAAATTACAAGAGGAAGAGATGCTCTGAGGAGTAAGATTAGTAATAAATTTATCGAAAACGGAAGGAATAAACCCAAATACTGTACACAAGGTTCATATGCTATGAAAACGGCGGTAATGCCAATGGATGGAGATGAATTCGATCTTGATAATGGAATATATTTGCAAGGCTATTCAACAATGCAATCTACTTGGCCTTCTACTCAAAGTGTACATAGTTGGGTAAAAGAAGCAGTAAATGGCCATACCTCAAACCCACCAGTAGATAAAAACACTTGTGTAAGAGTAGTGTATGAAGATAAATATCATATAGATCTGCCTATTTATATAATGGGTAAAGATGCCTATAATGATGATGTGGCATATTTAGCTCACAAATCAAAAGGATGGGTAAAGAGTGATCCGAAGGCATTTACGAACTGGTTTCAGAGCTATGTTAATGAAAATGGACAGCAAATACGTCGATTAGTTAAATATTTGAAGGCATGGAAAGATTATAAAGGGATTGATGTCAAAGGAATGGCTCTTACAATTCTGGTTTGTAGGAACTTCAACTTAACCGAAAATAGAGACGATATATCTTTATTAGACACAGTAACTAATATTATTGATTCCATCGAGGAGGATTTTCACTGCTATAAGCCAGTGACACCAACCGACGAAGATTTATTTTCAGATACAAGTGAAACTTCTAAAAATGCTATATTGAATGGATTAAATAATTTAAAGAAGAAGTTAGATACAGCTATTTATGAGGAAAAGAATGAAAAAGAAGCCACGGATATTTTACAAAAAGTATTTGGAATTAGATTTCCTGAAGGAGAGGATTTTGATAAAAGCATTTATGAAAGTACAAGTGCATCTATTAACTTAGGGAAAGAGGATAGTCATTTTGCATAAACAGGTATATAGTTTTTTGCTTCAAAACGGAATTGATTGCAGTTATAATGAAAAATTAGATTACATTTTGCTTAATATACCAATTGACGGTGAAACTTTCCAACTGATAATGAGATTTCCTAAATATTATCCGTATAGTTTCCCAAAAATATTGCTAGTAGATTGTAAGGGATATAAAATACCTCATCGTTATACAGATGAGAGCCTTTGCTTATATGACCTAAATGAGATGCTTCCAGATCCAGATAACTATTTGGAAGATGCACTGATGACTGTTAATAGAGCAAAGGAGCTATTGCTACAAAGCAAAAATCAGGATAATATTCTTGATTTTCAATGGGAGGCTGTAGAATACTGGAAATCGAAAGCAAATGGAAAAGTTGATGTTTTGCTGGAAGACAGCAATACTACTCGCTTAATTTGGACTTCCAAATTGATTCAAAATCATTATATAGCGTGTGATTCACAAGAAAAAATTAAAGAATTTGTTGGAGATACATATGGATTGACAACTAAAAATATTCTATTTGAAAAAGCGTTTTTCGTGAATGTGGGAAAAAAGCTTTTATTAATGTTAGATACGATCAAAGATATTCATGGGTTAATTCCAAAAGAAGATTTACCATTATTTTTTGAATTCTTGATACAAAATACTGGTAAAGGTGTCATGATTATTTGCGCAGATAATGGAAAAGGGAAATGCTTTTTGGCATTAAGAATAGAGCTATTATCTGGTAATGTTGATTATACAATGGAAAGTATAGAAGAAATATTGGAATTAAACCATGAACGAGAATTTTTATATATGGAATGTAAAAACTTTCAAATGAAAAGGTTATTTACAAGAGGTGGAGATGGGAATGTAAATTTCGATAAAAATTGTTTAGTAATTGGATGTGGTTCAGTTGGCAGTTATTTATGTAAGGCAATTGTAGATATTGGAATTGTTAAAAGTGTGACGCTCCTTGATAACGACATATTATCTGTAGATAATATTGCTAGGCATTTGTGCGGTAGCGATTATTTGTTATTTGATACATATAAGGTTGAGGCTTTAAAAAGAGAACTCAATAAACACTATCCAACCTTGGAATGTCAAACAATCCATGAAAATATATGGGAATATATTTTATATGAAAACGAGTTTTTTGACACATTCGATTTGATTTTTATCTGTGTTGGAAATACTGTTATTGAGAAGAAGATGATTCAAATGATTAAAGAGAAAAAAATTCAAAAGGAGTGCATTATTTTATGGGTTGAACCCTATTTAATTGCGGGGCATGCCCTATTTATACAAAATTCTATTGATGAGTTTACAGAAAGAAACATATTTGATTATAGGGGAATGTTTAAAAGTAATGTGTTAGAAAATAGTAGTCAATATTTAAAAAGTGAGGCAGGGTGTCAAAGTGCATATGCACCTTATGCTGGGTTTGAAGTACAAAAATTTGTTCAGGATGTTATCGATGTTTATTATAGAAAAATTTATAAAAACAGTCAAAAAAATAATTATGAACTGACATGGATAGGAAAAATAAAATGGGCAAGAAAACAACATCTTGATATTAAACCAATGTGGAGAGCAAAAGAGGATAGATATATAGATTTTAAAAGGATTGATATTTAGATGAAATATATGATTAATGAGATAGAAATAATAATTAATAACAAAGTATTAGAGGATTTGAATAAATTATTTGAATTTTGTCAGAGATTTGAAACAGGAGGAATTTTACTTGGAAAATTTAGTAGGAAGAAAAAGATTATAGAAGTAGACGAAATCCATGAGATAAAAGCAACTAATTCGTCTTGTGTTACTTATAGAAGAAATGTTGATATGGCACAAAAGATAATTGATAAAAGGTGGAAAGAAACCAATGGATTACTTAATTATGTAGGCGAATGGCATACACACCCTAAGATGACGGCTTTACCGTCACAGGCAGATATTTTTTCATTAATTGATATTATATCAAAGACAGAAACGATACTTCCTGGAACGATAATGATAATAGTTGGAAACAATGGTGAATTAACTATTACCGTAGGTAATAGAGAAACAATACAATCATATTTATTTGCGAATATAAAATAAACGAGTTGAGGAGATAGATATGCATACATATTCGATTGATAATGATTTAAGGAAACAGGTTATAATTGATATTTTTATTTTCAGTATTATTATATCATCAGCATTAACATTGTTGTTGAGAACTCCAATATCCAGTATATTGATATGCCTTCAAAAATTTGATTGGATTATGGAAATTCTGAATTTGAGTGATAAACTCGGTATAACTACAAATTTTATAGGAGTACCTTTCATATATACTTTTTTATATATGCTCTTTGATAAATATATTTGGAAAACCAAGATTATGATGAATATTTTAAATATACCAAACTTAAATGGACATTGGGAAGGTAGTTTGTACTCTGCAACACAACGAACCAATATAGATATGAAATTGGATATAAAGCAGACATGGAGTAAAATTAGTTTTATATCCACATTTCCTAAGTCACGGTCAGAGAGTAATATGGCTAATATGTGGATAGAGAGAGGGGGAATAACCAAAGTGGGATTTGGTTTTTTTAACCGCAGTAGAGAATTGCAACATCAATATGATGGGTATAATATTTTGGAATTAGATAACGAAGATCATTTGTTTGGTCGTTATTTTAACAACCGGGATAATGAAAATACTGGAATTAGGGGAGGTAATGTAGGTACTTTTGAACTTGACAGAATAGTATAATAGGGGCGAAAGCCTATTTGCAAGCCTTTCGCCTGATCATTATCATAGAAGATCTTTGTTTAAACATTTTTTTTCATAGTACCCCTTTGAAATTTGGCGTTTACTCTTTGATGTTTTGATTGTTACCAAAGTCGCATTTCATTGATTGCATAAGTTGCTAAATCTCTCAAAAAAGTTAAATGTAATCTTCTACATGATCCAATATTTTTTATGGAAAATGAAGGAGATTCTGAAATAGACGCATTAATACTACGAAATTTTAGAGATATTGATGGTACCGGCAAAATGTTGAAAGTAATACTTCCAAGGGTTTTTTTATCTAAAGAGAGTACATCAACTACTGTATCCTCTGAACAACGCAATAAATAGCGAAGCTCTTTCCAATTTTGGTGTTCTAAGGCATCTTTAACTTTGTTTAGATATTGTTTATATCTAATCACGGGACCTTCGTTTCTTAAATGGAAAGCGAAATCAAAATGCGTCATACCCTCTGGTGTATTGTCAAAAATGTATTTTACAAGGATAGGCATTTTTATTTCAAGCTGAGAAAACTCGGATAGTACCTTATATGTTTCTCGATAATATTCTTTAATAGCTTTGTCCAAATTTCTTTGCATCTCTATTGCAAGCAATGCATGATTAAGTAAAGTATAGCAATCTTTCGATATTCTTCTGTGTGAGCAGGGAAGGTAATCACAATCGTAATTACTGCTTAACGCCATGTAATGCAGAACCATATTGATTGGTCCCTCAGCACTTTGTAAACGCACACCTGGTATACCATTATTCTTTGTATCGTCTATTGGACACAACCTGTTTTGGATAAGACTTGGGATACTGTTCCACCAGTTGAATGCATTTTGCGGATAGCATACTTCATCCCAAAGTACTATAGCCATCAATAATTCTTCGTATGAATCTGGAACATTTTTCTTTTCATCAAGAAGGTATTTCACAACATCTTCCAAGAACCAGTTATCAACCATAACCTTATTCATTTAGCAGCACTCCGTCCTGTAATAATTGATATTATAAACATCTATTTTTGAATATACAGATTTCCTATATATGTAGTATACAGTATTGTGACTGTAAACACAATCCAACAGCTTGCTTGCTATCTGAGGAAAGCGTGTGGTTTGAAGTGAAGATATGGATACATTTAGCTTCTAAAAATGTTGGTTGCTATGAAGGAGTTATCTATGGAAAAAACTAAATTGGGGGAATTTGAAATGAATAGACTGCAATATGAAGCAATGATAAAAGTAGAAGCATGATTAGAAAAACAAATAAGACAGGGGAAGGCGTGTCAAGTGCCTTCCCCTGTCTTTTATCTGTCTTTCGGGGAAAAAATCTGTATATCAGAAAATTCTTCTTCTAAAAAAAGTAAATCATGTATAATGACCATAAAGAATGCCAGCAGTTAAGAATTGTTAAGATTCCGGTTAAAGACAGTTAAGATTCTGGGTGATATGATATAGCAAATAATAAATTTGTATTTCAGCTGAAAGCAATAAGGAAGGGATGGAATATATGGAAAGGAACGTAAATGCTGTAATCAGTACAAACAAATTATGTAAGAGCTATACGAATGGGGAAGTACCTCAGCATGTGATCAAAAACATGGATATCCAGATATATTACAAAGATTTTACTGTTTTTATGGGGGCTTCCGGTTCTGGAAAGTCCACACTACTCCATATCCTGTCGGGAATGGACAGGGCAAGCATGGGGGAGGTTTATTTTAAGGATACTAATTTCTCAAAATATTCAGAGAAGCAGCTGGCACAGTTCAGGAAGAAAAACTGCGGATTTGTTTTCCAGCAGGTCTGCTTAATAGGCAGCATGAGCCTCATGGACAATGTGCTGGTGAGTGGTCTGCTTGTGGAGAAGAACAAAAAGCAGGTGGCGGAGCGGGGAAGGAAATTGTTTGCGGAGGTAGGGCTTTCTGAAAAGGAGTGGGGAAAATATCCTTCGCAGATTTCGGGAGGTCAGATGGGAAGGGCAGGCATCGTAAGGGCGCTTATCAACAATCCGGAAGTCGTATTTGCGGATGAACCTACGGGGGCGCTTGATTCCACTTCCGGGAAAGCTGTCTTAGATCTTCTGACAGGGTTTAACCGGAAAGGGCAGACGACTATCATGGTAACCCATGACCTGAAATCAGCATTGCGTGGAAACCGTATCCTGTATCTGCGGGATGGGAGGATAAAAGGGGAATGCTCTTTAGGAGCTTATCAGGGTGAAAATGAGCCGGGCTTTGAAGAAAGAAAAGAAAAGCTGCTCCATTTTCTGGAAGAAATGGGGTGGTAGATATGTTTTTGCTGATAAGATCAAACATAAAAAAGAGTGGTAAAACATCAATTGCATTTTTCCTTCTTCTCATGGCAACGATGCTTCTGTCCTATACCGGCAGCCAGATGACGGAGGGATTTAGGAGGCTGTATCAGGAAAAGGCAGCGGAGACGAACAGTGCTGATTTTGCGGCAGTCCTGCCCCGTGGGTTTTGTGAAGAATACGGGGAAGAGATTGAGGGCTTCCAGAAGGCAGATGAAGAAATCCTTACTATGGAAATAGCGGATGCTCTGTTGCTTCGGAGTATGGACATTCAGGCAGGAACCGGGGAGCCGATCAATGGGAGCTGGATGTTCCGGAACGCTGACAAGCAGGGAACTCTCTCTTGCCCTCAAATGGTGGAGCGGTTGGAACAGGTGCCGGAAAATGGAATCTATGTACCTTATGTGTGCAGGACATTCTTTGGCTTTGAGCTTGGTGATGTGTTTCACATATCATTCGGGGAATGGCAGGATTCTTATATCATTGCAGGTTTTACGGAAGATGTGCTTTTTGGAAGCAGGTCAAATATTGCATTCGATCTGCCGGAAGAGGCTTTCCGTTCTCTGCAGGAAAAAGCAGGAACAGACTGCGATGCGGAAATAATAATGATGAAGACGGAAGGGGATGTAAACGGGCTGTCAAACAGGTTTACAGAATTTGTAGCCGGAAAATCTGATGGGGATATATTTTATAATACCTCGGATATTGAATATGCCGAAAACAGCCGGAGCAATAACTTAACTCAAACTTCCCACACTGATTGGTGTGCTGAACCTTGAAAAATCAATACTTTAGTCCATAAAAAAGGCACAAA
>RAYM01000085.1 GCA_003611805.1 bacterium 1xD42-87
TTAAGATTTACAAGCGGATACTTTACGCTCTTTTATATCTGTTCCAATATAGGAACGGATACAAACGTTGGAGTATAAAGACAGATGAGAATAGTCGGTTATCTTTGAATTGGAATTTGAACAGGGAAATTTCTAAGTTGAATTACAGGATACATACAGATGCAATTAAAGATAATTTGATTCCACCAGAATTAACGCCTGTGCAAGTTGTTTACACTTATGCCAATGAAGCAGATGTACTCAATGTCGTTTTGTTCGGGAAAACAGCCAAACAGTGGAAAGATGAAAATCCAGCGGCGAAAGGAAATATGCGGGATGACAGTGTGGTTAAAATATATGAACGAGTTACTAGGCCCGATGTTAATATTTTTCTGAATCTTAGCGTGGATGAATGTTGTGAGAGAGTCGGTAAACGACAGGAAATTACTAAGTATGAGAATAAAGAGTCTTTTTTGAAAGCATATAGTTTTTATGCTTCCAGACGAGATGATTTTTTGTGGATAGAAGCCAATTGTGACAGAGACGTTATGGCAAACAAAATTTTTGAGCAGATAAGACGACAGATAAGAAAGGATATGTAAAATGATTGAAGTAAACCACTTAGTAAAAGAATATCATATATCGAAAAGACAGTCGGGATTAAAAAATGCTTTTAAAGCACTTTTTGTTCATGACGATACGGTGGTAAGAGCTCTTAATGACGTGAGTTTCAAAATCGATGACGGTGAAATAGTCGGCTATATTGGACCAAACGGAGCAGGGAAAAGCACAACTATTAAAACACTTTGCGGTATTCTAACACCTGACAGCGGAAGTTGCTTAGTAAATGGATATGTTCCGTGGAAAGACAGGAGAGCTTATGTAAAAGATATAGGAGTTGTGTTTGGGCAAAGAAGTCAACTTTGGTGGGATGTACCAATCATAGACAGTTTTGACTTAATAAAGGATATTTATAGTATTGATACATCAGAATATAAGAAAAATCTTGATGAATTAAGTCAGTTGTTAAATTTATGCGAAATAATGAAGACTCCTACAAGAAATTTGAGCTTGGGCCAGAGAATGAAGTGTGAAATAGCAGCATCTCTATTACATAATCCTCGAATTCTTTTTTTGGACGAGCCTACAATCGGATTGGATGCTGTTTCAAAATTGGCTGTAAGGGATTTTATAAAAAGAATAAACAAGGAAAAGAATACAACAGTCATTCTGACTACTCATGATATGCAAGATATTGAAGCTCTTACTGAAAGAGTGATGCTTATAGGAAAAGGCGAAATACTTTTGGACGGAAGCATGAATGAATTAAAAAGAAAGGTATCCGATAAGAAAAAGATTATTGTCAAATACAAAGGAAATAGGCCGGAAATATGTGACTGGATGAGTGTCGATGAGGAGAAGGAAAATGAGATTACCATTTCGTTTTGTCCAAAAACAATATCGGCTTCCGATTGTATTACATATTTGTTAAAGCAGGTAGAAATAGTAGATTTGGAGGTTTTTGATATTTCAGCAGATGAAATGGTAGCTAAGCTTTATGAGGAGTATCATATATGAGAAAATATTTTTCGCTTTTTAGAATTCGCCTAATAAACAATATTCAATATCGGGCAATTACAGTAGGGGGTGTACTGTCCAATTTTATATGGATATTCATGGAATTGATGATGTATGTTGCTATATACGAAACAGCAGACAAAATTTTACCGATGAGTTTTTCGCAGATAGTGTCATATGTCTGGGTTAAGAGAATGGTGATGCTTATGCTTACTGTAGTAGCATCGGATGGAGAAATATACAGTGTTATTAACGATGGTTCAATTGCATACGAACTAGTGAGACCTATTGATTTATACTGGAAATGGTTTTTCCAAGCAGTGTCAAATAGATTGGCAGCTATGTTTGCAAGTTGTGTTCCGATACTAGTATTGGCTTTTGTTTTGCCAGAACCATTCAGGTTAAGTGCTCCGACAAGCGTTTTGCAATTAATTGAGTTTTTGATAGCTCTTATTTTGGCACTGGGTGTTGTGGTAGCGTTTGCTATGCTAATGTTCATCACGCTGTTTTATACGATAGCACAAAGAGGAATCAAAATAATTGTGACTGCATTAGTGTCTTTTTGTCAGGAGGTATGATTCCTTTGACATTCTTCCCGGATAAAGTTGTATCTGTTTTAAATATGCTTCCGTTTTCTGCCATGCAAAGCACCCCCTTGCTCATATATAGTGGTAATTTAGAGGGAAAAGACGCAGTTATGGGGATATTGTTTCAAGCGTTATGGCTGATTGCATTAGTAGTTTTGGGGAAGACTGTAATGTCGATTTCTCTGAAAAGAGTTGTTGTGCAGGGAGGATGATTATACATGTGGGTATATTTTAAAATGATGCTCTTAAACCTGGAAAGTCAAATGCAATATAAAATCTCATTCGTAATGACTGTGATCGGACAGTTTGTTACGGCTTTTACTGGATTTATCGGAATAAAATTTATGTTTGATTATATGGATTCGGTAGGAGAGTTTGAGTATTATGATGTGATGCTTTGCTTTGGAATTGTTACTTTAGCGTTTTCAATCGGAGAAGCTTTAGGTGGAGGTATGGCTACATTTGCTAGCGTATTGGGTAACGGTGAGTTTGATAGGGCACTGGTTAGGCCATTGAATACAGTCCTTCAGATTCTGGCTCCTAGAGTGGATTTTACACGTGCAGGATTGCTTATTCAGGCGATAGGTGTGTTGGTGTATGTTATTCCCAAAAGCAATATTATTTGGGAGTGGAAAAAAATAGTTACATTGGTCCTAATGATAGGATGCGGAAGCGTTTTGTTTTTTTCATTGTTTTTGTTTAAGGCGACTTTTTCTTTTTTTACAATCCAGAATCTTGATTTTATGAATATTTTTACTTATGGAGCAAAGGAATATGGAAAGTATCCTTTTGGGGTATACGGAAAAAGAATATTAAACTTTTTGACATTTATTATTCCGTTGGCTTTAGTTCAATATTATCCGTTGTTGTACTTGATAGGTAAGCGGAATGAAGACTATTATATGTTCTCTCCATTGTTATCGCTGTTTTTTTTAATGCCATGTTATTTGTTCTTTTCTTTTGGCGTTAGGAAATATAAGTCTACAGGTTCTTGATTGAGGATAACTATGGAAAAAAAGGAACAACTGAAAATTACATATTTGCATAATAGTGGGATAGCAATTGAAAAGGATGAACTGCTGATAATAATCGATTATGCAATGCATACTCCCGGAGGGAGAGGAGAAGGTCTGTTGTCGGGCATAATACCAACAGACTTGATACAAAAAAAGAGTAAAGTTCTTGTGTTGGTTACGCACCGACATATAGACCACTAGAGTCATATGGTTCAGGAATTCGACGTGCAAAGGATGCATTAAAGGAGAATCATTCGCCGGAACTGCAATTTTTGCCGGATAACGATACCGATGATTATACAATGGCGGTGGTTATGATTAATGAGGAATTTGCTGCCATTCGTGAGGAAGAACAGAAAAGTTCGGATGTCACCAAAGAAATTACCAAAGAAATTACCAAAGAAATCAAGAAAATAATGAAAGAAAATCCGGCAATTAGTGCAAATGAAATAGCGGAGATTCTGAATGTGAAAGCTGAAGCAGTACGCTACCGTATCAAATTGATGAAGAAATCTGGAGAGATTACAAGAAAAGGTGCTACTAAAGCCGGTGAATGGGAAGTAATTGAGTAAAACATAAAAATTGGCAACTAAAATGAAACAGATAACCGTAATATTATGCTGTCCTCGGATAATATAAGAAAAGCTTTCAAGAAACGTTCGGATGTGAATGATCTTGTTGTAAACTATGATGATTTGCATAAGTGTATATTCTACATTCAACATCAAGTAAGACAACCGTTCTGCATGGACAAACAAGGGAGAAAACGCGGAATTTCTGGATGTCATCAACTCAAATCCCTGGGAATTTAATCAAGGCGCTGATATTATGCCAAGAACGGCTTTATGCAGCAAAGGCACCTGCTCATTGAAGCAAGAGGGCGTATGCAGCAGGAGGTTAAGGATATCTATACAACAGCTGCGTCCCAAATCCGCGATATAGGACTTGACGCTGCCAATCTTCTGGTAGATGGCTGCAAGCAAGATGAAGTCGAGGAAGAACTGCAAAAATCAATCAGAAAAGCCGAGGATATCATTGAAAAGTGCCAGTCGGATGCTGTAGAAGTAATTGATGCTCGTCTGAATGAGATGGGGCAGCAACTTGAAGTAATTGAGAACTCCGAGTTTTCAAGAGACTTAAAATCAAGATTGTCCGGCAAATTTGAAGGACTTCCTGAAGGCATACAGAAAATAATAGCAAATGCCGGTCCGGGTTTCCAGAAGGCAGGACAAGCGGTGCTGAATAACGCATATAAAGCAGGAACGCAGGGCGGATTAAAGCTGACGAACTTCTCCGGAAGCACAATACATCAGATGGTTTTGAAGGTAGGGCACGGAGTAGGTTTCAAATTTAAGCCGTGGCAGGCAATAAAGATAACAAAAGGAATTGCTATTGGCGGACAGGTCTTGAGCGCTTTGGGCGTTGGGTTCTCGGTATTTATGCAGATTAAGGCTGATCAGGACGAAGAACGCATTCGTGAAGATCTGAAGAACAATCGTCAGAACATAAGAAGTCAGTTTAATGTTGCGGCAAATGAACTGGAAGACTTTGCAAGGCAGTATATAAAAGATAATGCGAATCGTCCATTAGAGACATCCATTGCTACAATCGATGGAAATATTCAAGAAATCCGAGATACAAGATCGAATAGAAGTGAGGCATGTCGTCAGTTAGAAGATCTTCAGAAAGAGTGCAGATTGCTGATTCAGGATATTCATTCTGAAAAAGAAATTGAATAGGTATAAAGTTATGCGGCCTCCGGCGATGAACCGGGAGCCGCTATTGAAGTGCTATACTAAAGTTGTAACGGGAGTGGCTAATGAGATATAATCAAAATCACAAGAAAAGAGGTACTCATTATGTCACAAAACTACACGCCCGAATTTAAAAAGAAGATTGTCTGCCTCCATGAGGAAGAGGGACGAACATACAAAAGTATTACCGCTGAGTATGGCGTATCAAAAGCCAGTATCTCCAAGTGGTGCAGTGAATTCAGCAAAGAATGCCAAGCGAAAGCCCAAACCGATCCTGATGCTCCGAATGAAATGGAACTTATGAAGGAGAACCTCCGGCTGCGGAAGGAACTGGAAGAGGCGAGGAAGGAAAATCTCTTCCTAAACCTCCATGCCCGCACACTTGGCACCACCATAAATGAAACTGTGCAGACGATAGGTTCTTGATTTTGTTTGTGCCGTTATTTATACTTATGGCAACGGCAAAAATCGTGTTTATTTTGGGCTGGAAGCCCGTTTCCTAAACTGATTTCAGGTACTCTCATTTGCACCACCACCTGTCCAGCCATTTAAGAACCCCGGTTCACGGCAAAAGGACGTATAGTAAAATGATAAGAGACAGAGTACCGTGCCGTAAATTCCACCAGGAGGTGCCAGTATGGATAGAATTTACGACAATTGTTGTGGTATTGATGTTCACAAAAAACTTATCGTTGCCTGCTTCCGATGCGGCAAAAAGCAGGACGTGCGTGAGTTTGGCGCAACAACCAGAGAACTCCTCTCATTGGCTGACTGGCTCAAAGAAGGCGGCTGTGAAATGGTCGCTATGGAGAGTACAGCCTCTTATTGGAAGCCTCTGTATAACATCCTTGAATCTTCTGACTTGAATGCCATGGTGGTTAATGCCCGCCATATGAAAGCTGTTCCAGGTCGAAAAACAGACGTAAAAGATGCGGAATGGATCGCTGACCTTTTACAGCACGGTCTGCTTCAGCCCAGTTACATTCCCGACAAAGACCAGCGGGAACTGAGGGAATTAGTCCGTTATCGCAAAAGCCTTGTAGGTGAACGTACCAGAGAATTGAACAGGCTCCAGAAGATGCTGGAAGGAGCCAACATCAAGTTGTCCGGGACCGTATCTGACATCAATGGCAAAAGCGCCCGCAGCATCCTGGAGTATCTCCTTACCGGGGAGCCCATCGATGAGGCAAAATACGATGAGATGTATAATCAGAAGGTCATTGCCCATAATCTCAAAGCCACCAGGGAGCAGATCATTGATGATCTCAATGGTGTCATGTCATCTCTCCAGCGCCGGATGATGAAGGAACTTCTCATCCATTTGGACGAACTGAATATTCACATCAGAAATCTGGATGATGAGATTGACAACTTCATGAAACCGGAGGAAAAGCAAGCTTCCCAGGCAATCCAGGACGTGACTGGCATAGGCAATACCAGTGCCCAGGCCATCATTTCTGTCATTGGTACGGATATGGAGCGTTTTCCAACGGATAAACACATTTCATCCTGGGCAGGGTTGTGTCCTGGAGACAATGAAAGCGCCAAAAAGAGAAAATCTGGAAAGACCAGAAAAGGGAACTCTCTGCTACGGACAACATTGATCACCTGTGCGCATGCAGCTGTAAAAAACAAGAAGTCTTACTTCCATGCTCAGTTTATGCGAATAAGTGCCCACCGAGGGACAAGGCGTGCCTATGTGGCCGTTGCCCATTCCATGCTCATTGCGATATACCACATCCTCAAGGATGGTGTTGTTTTCAAGGATCTGGGAGCTGATTATTACAACCAGTTCAACAAGGAACGCAAGATCAATGCATACCTTAAAAACTCAAACTTCCCACATTAAAAATGGGATTTGCTCCTTGAAAAATCAATACTTTAGCTCACAAAATAGCGCTCAGGC
>RAYM01000014.1 GCA_003611805.1 bacterium 1xD42-87
TTTCGCAGAATATCCAGTTCTGCGAAATTGCTACAGACAGACTGCCAGACCTGGTGGGAGGATATGCAGAAGGAAAACTGCTTGACAAAGATAGCATGGCAGTACACGGAGACGCTTCCGCAGGAGACCATGGATTTTCTGTGGGGAATCGCTGAGGATTACGCGAAGGTGAAGCGCAGCGTCTATGAGCGGTATTCCGGGATTACAGGTCTCGGGCAGCTGGGTTTTGTCTATGACATTATGACACAGATGCGCCACTGCGGGCTGCGGGAACAGCTTGGCCTTCCTTCTGTGTATTATGAACTCGCGGTGCGGGATGCTGTCACGGATATCAAGGGCATGTGGGGGATGCTGAAAAACAAAATACGTACCCTGATTTCGGCAAATGAGAATCTGAGTGACGATGACAGACTGTATCTGCGGACGGTTTTACGGCTTGATCCGGTATACGCCGCTATCCTGAACCGGGCGGATTACCCGGTGCCGGAGAAAGCGGAGGGGCTGGACATTGACACGGAACGCCTGAACAGCCTTCTGCGCAGACTGACCAGAAGATATCTGGTTAAGCCTGTACCGTCGGGGACAGCAGACAGCTTCTGCGTGTCGCCGGGCGGATATTCCTACAGGGACGGAGCGCTATGCCTCGTGTCAAGAGTACCCAGAAAAAGGATAAGACTTCCACTCAAGGACGGCCGGACATGTGACAGACAGCTGCGTATCTGTATCAGGCAAAGCGATGCCGCAATTGCGCTTCCGGTCAATGGGAAAATGCGGCGGCATGATGATTATCAAAATACCATTTTTGTACATCTAGGATACCGCGAAATGTGTACCCTGTCTTCCGAGAGGGTTTACGGGGAAGAACTTGGAGAATTGGCTTCCGCGAAGAGCGACTGGCTGATGGAGAAAAACCGGGAGCGGGGCAGGATGAAAAGCAGCTACCGAAAAAGCCTTGCTGAAGGAGACAGGAAAAAAGCGGCGGACATAGAGCTGAATAACCTTGGCGGCGTTAAGTATGATCGCCGGAAAAAGAAGGAACAGGCACAGATCGAGTCCTATATTAATGCCGGCATCAACCGAATGCTGGAGACAGAAAAACCGGGCACAATCGTTATTACAAAGCCTGTCACGATCCATAAAAAGAAACCCGGATATAAGCAGGCAAACAGGAAACATGCCGAAAGCCCGCAGGGATATGTCAGAAGAAGACTTTTGCAGAAATGCCAGACAAACGGCATTACCCTTGTGGAGATTTCTTCTAAAGGAACGGGGAGTATCTGTTCAGCATGCGGGGCGGAGGGAAAGCGACTTTCGCAGGGATTTATCTGCGGAGAGTGCGGTTTGCAAAGTTCTGTCGCTTTGAATGGAGCGAAAAGAATAGAGCAGATGTACAGGAAATTGCAGGCGGAGAAAAAAGAACAGGGAAAATGATGTAACACAGGCTGATTCATGCAGTTCTGGGAATGAACCCCAATTGGGATGTTTACGGACATCCCGATGGAAGGTTTTATCGGATGATGCCGCAGGGCGGACGGATCGCAGAAATGTATGTTGCACATAAATGCTGTGTGAAAATACAGCGGGCTGGGAAACCTGCCGTAAGGCAGCTCCCAAACGGCATTACCTGAGCTGCCTTACGGCGGTTTTCCGATATGCCAGGACCGTAGCCGATACGGAGCGAAGCGGTCTTATACGAGTATAAGACGCAGGCGGAAACGCCCGGCTAATTCTTATGATGATTTGTTGAAAAATGCACCTTGACAATTTCATACTTTATATCAGATGCCTTTACATTTCGTGGAAAAAATATTAGAATATCGTTATAGGCAATGCGGGAGGTAAAGGGTATGAAACGCAGATTTAATGTAACGGGTTCCTGTATGCCCCAGTGGCATTATATGGTGCAGCTTGATGGCAGACTGAAAAAGATAAAAGAAGATTATGTGGATTATGGGAGTTATTTTGTCATCAATAAGGGCAGGCAGTATGGGAAGACTACCACCTTGCGGGCTTTGGCTGAGTATCTGGCGGAAGATTATTTTGTGTTTTCTCTGGATTTTCAGGAGATGCCGGATGAAAAATTTGAGAGTGGGGATACATTTTCTCTTGCCTTTGTAAGTATGCTGCGTGATGCTCTTGAAAATCGGGAAGATGAGGAAGTGCAGAAACTGTATGGTATGGTGTCGGATTTTATTGTGCAGAATCCTCAGATAGAAATGGATGAGATGTTTAAGCTCCTGAGCCGTATGTGCAGTGAAAGCGTCCGCCCAATCGTGCTTATTATTGACGAGGTGGACAGTGCGGGAAATAATCAAGTGTTTGTTAAATTTCTTGCATTGTTGAGAGGTGCCTATCTGAAACGGGATCGAAAGCCAATTTTTCATTCAGTCATCCTTGCCGGGGTATACAGCATTAAAAACCTGAAGCTGAAACTTCGCCCCGAATCGGAACACCAGTACAACAGCCCGTGGAACATTGCTGCTGACTTTGATATTGACATGAATTTTTCGCCGGAACAGATTGCGGGGATGCTGTCAGAATATGAAGCTGATTATCATACAGGGATGGACATACGGGCTGTGGCGGAAGAAATTTATGCCTATACCTCGGGCTATCCGATGCTCGCCTCTTTGATCTGTAAGCGCATCGATGAAAAGATCATGGGAAGCGCCGGATTTGAGGATGCAAAAAAGGCGTGGTCCAAAGCGGGAATTGATAAAGCGGTTGATATGATATTAAAGGGAAGTAATCTGTTGTTTGAGAGCATGGTGAAACAGCTTGATACTTACGATGATCTTTACAAAATAGTGGAGGATATCATATATTGCGGGAAAAGGATTCCGCATAGTCTGGAAGTAAAGTCTATAAACCTTGGCGTTATGTTTGGGTTTTTGAAGGAGGAAAACGGCCGTGTGACGGTGGCGAACCGCTTGTTTGAGATGTGCCTGCTGAATATGTTTATGGCAAAGGAAGCAATTCGCAGCGACATCTATGCGCAGGGCGGAAGCGACAGAATCGGATTTATCAAGAACAATCAACTGGATATGGATTTGGTTCTGGAAAAGTTTGTTTCCTATTTTACGGAAATATACAGCCAGAAGGATATGAAGTTTATTGAGAAATACGGTCGAAAGTTTTTCCTGCTGTACTTAAAACCTATTATTAATGGAAGTGGCAATTATTATCTCGAAGCACAGACGAGAGATGAAAGGCGCACGGACGTCATAGTAGATTACCTCGGCGAGCAGTTCATAGTCGAATTGAAGATCTGGCACGGCGATGAATACAACGAACGCGGCGAACAGCAGCTTGTGGATTATCTGAATTATTATCACAAGAATAAAGGTTATATGCTCAGCTTTAACTTTAACCAAAAGAAAGAAGTCGGTGTAAAAACAATCACAGTCGGGGATAAGACTGTGGTGGAGGCGGTGGTGTAGGATGATCGAGACATCCGCCGGATAGTCAAAACTGAATAGAGAAACAGAAAAATCTGATATAAAGTATGGAATTGTCATAATCGAGGCAAGACATATTTTATGTCAGATTTTTTTATGAAAGGAAGGCGGAAGCGGTGGAACGATACAGGAAAAAGGATATGCTGCAGACAGTGGATACCCTGCTTCGCGCCAACGATGTCATTATAAAGACTGTCCGTTCCAATTCGCAGGGAGTTGCAGAGGCTTTGGTGCAGTGTCAGGAGTCGGCGATTGCCCTTGGCACTTACATAGATACACTTGACGAAAAATATACGTCGCTCGTTCACGTTCTTGAGGATTACTGTGAAAACATTTACCAGATGAGCGAGAATTTGTCGGATGAAAACCTTTGCCGGAAAGTGTCAAAAAAGATTCAGAAACAGTTGACAGGTTTGCAAAACAGCATCAAATACGATTTGCCGGAGGACAGGAAAGAGGTCGTGTTTCTTCCTTATAAGGCGTCTATGTGGGATTCTCTGGAGAGCGTCTGGAAGGCGGCGGATGCTGATGAGAATACGGACGCCTATGTGATTCCGATTCCCTATTTTGATAAGAACCCGGATGGGACTTTTAGAGAAGAACACTACGAGGGGGATCAGTATCCGGCTTATGTGCCGGTTGCCCGGTATGACGAGTACGATCTGAAAACGCGCAGACCCGATGTGATTTATATTCACAATCCATATGATGAGTGCAATCATGTGACGAGTGTGCATCCCTATTTCTACTCCAAAAATCTGAGAAATTTTACAGATAAACTGGTATATATTCCGTACTTTATCTTGGGAGAAATTGAGCCGGATAATCAGGCGGCAATCGACGGCATGAAGCATTTCTGCTTTTTGCCGGGAACGATCTATGCCCATCAGGTAATCGTGCAGTCGGAAAACATGCGGCAGATTTATATCAACGAGTATATCAAGGCGGCAAAGGAAATGGGGCTGCCCGGTGAGCATGTGGACAGGAAGTTCCTGGAGAAGAAGTTTCTGGGGACGGGGTCACCGAAGATTGATAAGGTGTTAAATACCAGGAAAGAAGATTTGGAGATTCCGGCGGAGTGGCTGAAAATTATTGAAAAGCCGGACGGAAGCTGGAAGAAGATTGTTTTTTATAATACAAGCGTGAGTGCGCTTTTGCAGCACGGCGAGAAGATGCTGCGGAAGATGGAGTCTGTGTTTGAGATTTTTAAGGTAAACAGGGACGAGGTGGCGTTGCTGTGGAGACCGCATCCATTGATTCAGGCGACTATTGAGAGTATGAGACCGCGGATGTGGGAAGGGTATCAGGAGATTCGGGATCGGTATGTTGCGGAGGGGTGGGGTATTTACGATGATACGGCGGATTTGGATCGGGCGGTGGTTTTGAGTGATGCTTATTATGGGGATGGGAGCAGTGTGGTGAGGTTGTTTCAGATGGCGGGGAAGGTTGTTATGATGCAGATTTTTGATAGGGAAAGTGTATTATGAAAAATTCCGTGATAAAAAGTATAAATGACGTTATAGCAGATGAAGACTGTATGTGGATAATCTCGGATGAGTTGCCATGCCTGTTTCGATATGATTATTTAATGCAGAAAATAGAGCTAAAAGAAATATTTCCTGAAACGGTGAGTGGCATTTGTCCCTTCTCACGTATGGTGAAGTTGGGAAATGAGATATATTTTATCCCTTGGTTGGTGAAAGATATCTATTATTATGACATAACAAAAGATGAGATTTATAAATTAGATATCTTTTTTAAAGAATTCAGTAGTGATAATTGGAGAAGGACAGAAGCGGTTGTAGTAGAGGGGAATTTGTATTGTATCAACAGGGCTCCAGATGCAGTCATAGAAATTAATCCTGTTACGAAAGAAGTGCAGGTGTTTCAAGTTGACATGCAGTTATATGCAGACAGCATACTTCCTTGGAGGGAATGGACGGTATACCCTGCCCCATGTTTTTATCGTGAGAAAATTATATGGACAAACTATAAAAATATATTAACTGTATTTGATATAAGAACCAAACAGTTCTCTGTTAAAAAGATAGAAGAGGTGTCAAAGGAAAAACCGAAACGGTCATCAAATATTACAGAGGATTTCATTATTGGCGTAAAGAGTTTTGAAGAGGCATTATGGCTATTTACCTTTGAGGGAAGAGTTTATCGATATGATAATGCCATACATAAAATAGAAAGTGGATTGTTTGAAGGTTATGCATATTATGATGATGCGGATGGAGTAGTCGTTTCTTCTTTATACGATATAGTGCCAATAGAAAATGAGCTGTTTTTTATTCCCGCCTATAAAAATAAATGTATAAAATATAACGGCAGTACGAAGCAATATGAGAAAACTCTAAATAATTATACTCAAAGCTGGGAATTTAACAGGAGAAATTATACTATATGCAAAGTCATTGATAATAAAAAGATATTGTTGTATAGCTATTATGAAAATATTTTCTATATTCTGGATACTGAAAAAAATGGCGTGCTGGAATGTAAGATAGAAGATTCCTGGATGAAATTTGCAAAAGAGAATCCGTTATTTGTACAAGCTGTAAATAAAAATTTTATGAGAGAAGAGATGTATGAATTTGATGATTTGGAATGGCTGATACAGAGCGTGATTGTGGATGGCAAAAAGGAAAAGAGAAAACTATCAGTTGGTATTGTGGGGAAACAAATATATGTGGCAAATGTTGAATAGAAATTTTAACTAGCTTGAAAATAGGAATAGGGGCGAGGGAAGTATGAAAAGAAAAAGAATTTTGGTTACAGGAGGAGCCGGATTTATAGGTTCCCATTTATGTGAAAAATTATTAGAACAGGGAAATGATGTTATCTGTATGGATAATTTATTTACCGGACAGAAGGATAACATACGCCATTTGATGAGTAATTCGTATTTTGAGTTTATTCGCAAAGATATTTTGGAAGACATATATGTAGAATGTGACCAGATCTATAATCTCGCCTGTCCCGCCAGTCCTGTTTATTATCAGTATGATCCGATAAAAACAGGCAAGACAAATGTGATAGGGGCATTGCACGCCTTGGGATTGGCAAAACGATGTCATGCACGTATTTTGCAGGCAAGTACCAGCGAGGTTTATGGTGATCCTCAAATGCATCCACAGCCGGAAAGTTATAGAGGATATGTGAATCCAATCGGAATTCGTTCCTGTTATGACGAAGGAAAGAGAATGGTGGAAACGTTATTTTTTGATTATCACAGGCAGCATGACGTTGATATAAAAGTAATTCGTATTTTTAATACATATGGAGCACGAATGCGTCTGGATGATGGAAGAGTCATTTCTAACTTTATTGTGCAGGCATTGAAGGGGGATGATATTACTATTTATGGAGACGGAAAACAAACCAGAAGCTTTTGTTATATAGATGATCTGGTTGAGGGAATGACAAGAATGATGAATAGCAAGTCTGGTTTTACGGGACCGGTAAATATAGGAAATCCCGGTGAATTTACAATGGTAGAGCTTGCTGGTTTGATTATTAATTTGACTGGTTCCAAATCGAGAATCGTTTATAAACCATTGCCGCAGGATGACCCCATGCAAAGGAAGCCGGATATTGAACTGGCCAAACAGAACCTTGGCTGGGAACCAACGGTTTCATTAGAGGAAGGACTCAAAAAGACGATAAAGTATTTTGCAAATAAATTGAGAGAAGAAAATGAATTAACAATACCGTAGATTTAGTTTTTAAATATTTTTGGTAAACAAAACGGTATAAGGGGAGAGAGACATAATGGATAGACAACCAGTTTTTACAGTTATTATACCAACTTATAACAGAGAACACTTTTTGAAGAGGACAGTAGACAGTATCTTATCACAGACATTTAAGGATTTTGAGCTGATTATTGTAGACGATGGATCGACAGATCACACGAAAGATTTAATAGATACCTATGAAGATGATAGAATTGTATATTTTTATAAAGAGAATGGCGGACAAAATTCTGCAGTTAATGTGGGATTACAAAAGGCAAGAGGGGAATATATCGCGTTTTGTGACTCTGACGATACATGGATGCCTGAAAAGTTAGAAAAATGTATGGAGAAGTATCAGGAGGATAAGGAGGTAAAAGTAGTATACACTTGGACCGGCATTATAAAAACAGTGGAGGGTGTGCAAAAAATTGAAGCGATTAGGGATGATAGCTGTGAAGGTTGGTGCTACAAAGAGGTGATAGAGCAAGGCTATTTGACATCGCCTTCCTTTTTGACTTGTAAAAAGGAATGTTTTGATGTGATCGGTCTTCTGCCAACCGATGTTTTTCTGTGTCAGGATGATGATTTGTGTTTCCGATTGTGCAAGCATTTTAAAGTAGGATTGGTCAGAGAGATATTGGGTGTTTATAATTTTGACGCTTCTGGCAGAATCATGTCACATAAAAAAAGGTGTGCTGATGACTATGTAAAATTTTTGGATAAATGGAGTAACGAAATAGTAGAAGTTTGCGGGAACGGGCTGCTGGTAAAAAGATATATTCAGGCGTCTTGGTACTATATGGAGATTGATGAGGTTAATCTGGCTAAAGATACATACGGTCATGCATGTGAATTAGAAGGCAGATCCTTGGAAGAAGTGAGGAATGAGCTTACACGCGACCTGCATGTCGATGAGGAAATAATAATTTATGGAACAGGATATTGGGGAAAAAAGACTTATAGAATGTTAAAAATGCTGGGATTTCAGAAATTTATATTTGTAGTCACTCATGCAGCACAGACGGAAGAGGCTTGGGAAGAGATTCCGATTAAAGGAATAGGGGAGATGGGTTTTTACAAGGAAGAATCTATGATTATAGCGTCTTCAGACTATTATGATGAGATGCGGAAAACAGCTGAAGAAAAAGGGTTTTACAAGATTATTTCCTATATGCAGATTAAAAATATGATATTTGACAGGGAGGATTTATAAAGATGGGATATTATGAAGAACTGAAACAGAATTTACAGTCGATATATGACGTGCTAATTGATGAGGAATCAAAGGACTGGTTTGACGCGAGAGTGGAATATATGATAACCGGAGAGCTTGATGAGTTTTTACATACAGTGTTCTTCCTGTCCCGCAAATATCAGAAAAAATGGCATCATGTAGGCATGGAAAGGTTTGTGAAGGATAAAGATTATCGGGGAATTATTATTTACGGATGCGGACATGACGGAAAACTAACTAAAGAGATTCTGGATTTATGCGGATATCCGGTTATGTTTTGGTGTGACAGCAATCCACAGCTTGTGGGAAAAAGAATCGATGGTTTAGAAGTGATTTCCACGGAGGAATTAGTAGAAAAATATCAAGACTGTTTAGTGATTATTGGTTCTTCTAAATATATGGAACATATAAAAGAGAGATTACGTGCTTTTGGATTCCCGTTAGATCGGACAGAGATATTTAGTGGGAATGTATATGATTGGGCGTTTGCAGATGGACAATACTTTGATATGTTTTCACCTGGACATAAAGAGATATTTATTGATGGAGGAGCATATAACGGGGATACCATTTTTGAATTCCTTGCTTGGAATAAGGGCAAGGAGTATAAAGTTTATTCTTTTGAACCAATAAAAGGAATGTATGAATATATTGAAAACAGAGTAAGAAATAATCATATAAAAAATGTAAAAGTGTTGAACTATGCGGCATGGCATAAAAAAGAAGAATTATTTTTTATGGATATGGTGGATGGATCCAGAGTGATGAGAAGTGGAAGAGAGGGTGTGCCGGTGAACGGGGAGCGTATTGATGATATTGTTAATGCTGAAGGCGCTACCTTTATTAAGCTGGATGTAGAAGGCGCAGAAATAGAAGCATTACAGGGAGCAAGTGAGACAATTCAGAAGTGTCATCCGAAACTTGCAATATGTATTTATCACAAATCGACAGACATTCTTGATCTAGGTAAATATATATTATCATTAAATCCTGAATATAAAATGGCGATCAGGCATTATACATTGACCAATTGTGAGACGGTTTTATATGCGTTTCCTTAAAGTACGCTATACAGTGTTTTTATTTGGTGGAAGGAGATGGGTCAAAGTGAAAATAGTAATATGGGGATGCGGGTATCTGTCACGCCTGTTTGAAGATTACATCAGACAGGATGTTGAAGTTGTAGCATATGTTGATAATAATGAAAAATACTGGGGGGGGGTATTTGGAATGGTCGATGCAGGGTGCCGATTATAAGTCCGAAAATACTGAAAAATATTTCTTTTGAGTATTGTTTGATTGCTATTAACGGTTATCAGGCAGTCGTAGAACAGTGTTTAAAAGTATTAAAAATTCCTGAAAAGAAAATCCTGTTGCTGGCTCATGTTTTTGAATGGAATATAGATCTGATAAAAAACATATTTGATGAAAATATACTTGGAAATACGAGAAATTATCATATAGAGGGCATCGGGATTGATCTGGGTGAAGATCATAATTTACCTTCGCTTCAGAGAATGTATAAAATGTATGATAAATTTTTCCCTTATATAGGAGAAATGACAAGGAAAAAAAACGGAAAATATATTTTGGACATAGGAGCAAATGTGGGAGATACACTGGCTGCCATGTGGAATCATACAGATGATGATTTCATAGTGATAGAGCCAGTAAGAGAATTCTTTGAATTACTTTTGCAAAATGTTGAAAGATTAGGAAATACGGGGCGTGTATATGCAGAACGTGCCTTTATAACGGATAAAACGGAGGAACTATATCAGGTTAAACGCGGAAAAGGTGCAACAGCTCATAAAGAACGGATAAATATAAATACGGATGAGGTTATTCCCAATCAATCAGTAGATGGACTGATAAAGTCAAAGGGCATTGCCTTTGAAGATGTAGACTTGCTGAAAATAGATACAGACGGGTTTGATGCAGATTGTATTTTCGCGGCGAAAGAATTATTAAGAGATGGAAATGCGCTGTTATACTGGGAAAATTATGTGGAAACTTTTGCACAATATCAACAATATAAAGATGCATATGCTCTGCTAGTCAATGAGAATTATACATCCTTCTTTTGTTTTGATAATTGGGGAAACTATTTGTGTAAAGCGGATAAAGAGATATTAATTTCCATAATGGATTATGTACGAAGAACATACACGGGCTGTATTGGAAACACCTTTGGTTACTTTGATGTACTTGCATGTAAATCAGAAGACAGGGAGTTGTGTGAAAATATAATTCAAAAATATGCAGGGCAGTATCCATTGTGGAGAATTACAGTTGATGAAGTTGCAAAAAGGTAAAATTATTGATGAAAAAATGCTTAAACGGGGGGGAATACTGTGGCAGTCTTGGTTTGCGGCGGAGCAGGATACATAGGTTCCCATATTAATAAACAGCTACATAAAGCAGGCTATGAGACAGTTGTATTTGACAACTTGATATATGGGCATAGGGAAGCTGTCAAATGGGGATGTTTTGAGCAGGGCGATTTAAAGAATATTGAAGATATAGAGAAAGTGTTTTGTAAGTATTCAATTGATGCGGTCTTCCATTTTGCGGCTTATGCATATGTAGGAGAAAGTGTGACGGAGCCGGAGAAATACTACTACAATAATGTGGCTAACACTTTGAATTTATTAAAGGTAATGCGAAAGCATGGATGCAATAAAATAATTTTTTCTTCGACCTGTGCAACTTACGGAGAGCCGGAGAAGGTTCCCATCACAGAGGATATGAGGCAAAATCCAATCAATCCATATGGTGCATCCAAGTTAATGGTGGAACGGATTTTTAAAGATTATCAGACAGCGTATGACCTCAAGTTTGTTGTACTTCGGTATTTTAATGCGGCGGGAGCGGATCCCGATGGAGAAATAGGAGAGAGCCATAATCCGGAAACGCATATTATCCCATTGGTTTTGGATGCAGCAAGTGGTAAGAGAGAGGCAATCAAAGTTTTTGGAACGGATTATGAGACATCGGATGGAAGCTGTATCAGAGATTACATTCATGTGTATGATCTGGCAACGGCTCATATACAGGCGCTTCATTATTTGGAGCAGGGTAAAGAGAGCGATTCCTTTAATCTGGGAAATGAATTGGGGACGTCCGTATTAGAGGTGATCGATTCGGTAAAACGAATTACCGGAAGGAATTTTAAAGTGATATTAGCCGACAGGCGTCCTGGTGATCCGGCAAAGCTGGTGGGCAGCAGTCTGAAAGCCCAGAATGTATTGGGGTGGAAACCTGTTTATGCTGATGTTGATAAAATTGTAGAACATGCATGGAGGTGGCATGAAAAAGCGGAATATTGAACTTTATAATGAGATAAATAATTCTTTTCGGAAAAAGCTTATTTTTCATGTGGGGACAGGAGCGGGCTTTTATTCAGAAATAAATGGTATGCTTACGGCTATGCTTTACTGTTATGTGCATAAAATAAAATTTATCTTATATGCGGACGATGCCACCTTTGCAGGAGGAAACGGATGGAATGAGTTTTTTGTATCGTTTTGTCCGCAGAGTCATGATGGATTGAATCATAAATATAATGCGAGAAATAAACGAGAGGGAGCAGGGTTATATTACCGTGCGGAACAAATGCTCTTAAAGATTAGAAATGGTGTGAATTATCTGACTAATGATATTTTTGCAAAAACCTGTCTCGGAAATTATAGTCAGGAAAGTACATATGCAAAGTGGACGGAATTTGATATTGATGGGGACATTCAAACAGAATTTGCAAAATTAAGATGTGTCGCATTGCAATACAATAGAAAAACTGCAATGGAAATCAAAACAAAAATAAAAGAACTTAACCTTCCGGCACATTATTATTCTGTTCAATTCAGAGGTGGAGATAAGACATTGGAAGTGGTAAGACCAATGAATGTGGATTGGGTAGTAGAAAGAATGAAAGAGATGCAAAAGAAGATAGAAAATCTCTTTGTCTTTTCTGATGATTATGCTTATGTTGAGAAAATAAAGGAAAGATGTCCTGAATGGAATATTTATACACTTACAAAAGAAAATGAGCATGGTTATATTAATGCTGATTTTAATAGAATAAGCTGGTCATTAAAGCGTAAGGAGATGATAAAACTCTTTGCGATGACGGAAATCTGTCTCCATTCGGATATTCATTTTGGCTGTGAAGTGGCTTGTGTAAATGATTATATAAAAAGTGCAAAATTGTCTGAAAAATATGTCGCAGTATGGACAGAAGAGGATGCTGGATTGAATGAAAATTTTAGGAACAGAATCCAGAGAATAGGTAATTGATTCGAGAGAATAGAAAGATCAGGTAATTATATGATGGGGAATCATAAGATGAAAGTATTGATATTTGGAACAGGTGAAATTACCAGGCAGGTGTTACGCGGCATCGAAAATATCTTAAAATATGTCGAGATTGTGGGATTTATAGACAATGATGATGCAAAGTACGGAGCAGAGTTTTACGACAGGATGATTTATCACCCGGGGCAGATACAGAAATTGGATTATGACAAAATCTGCATTTTACTAACGCGGTTTCAACAAGTATATGACCAGCTTGTATATGGTTATCAGGTGTCTCCCGAAAAGATTATTGGCAGGGAAGAATTGTTAAAGTATTTGATGACAGAAAAATACAGGGGAACCACGGACAGTGATATACAGGACACTTTAAAGTACTGGGAAGATAATCAGTTGTCTTATTTTAATCAGCATGAATATGCGGATGCGACTCGTGACAGTGTTTATTGGGATCGGGAATACAATATGCCATATATCATGTTTAAAAACAGGAGATTGTATTATCCACGTTCCTATGCCGGATTTCTCTATGATGAAGAAGGAGCCTATGTATTAGGTTACAGGGAAGAAGAGCAGGCTCAAGGATCACCACACAGATATCTGACAGGAGATATAAACATTTCCAAAGGGGATGTGGTGGTAGATGCCGGGGCGATGGAAGGCGATTTCGCTCTGGAGTACATTGATGAGATTGGGAAATTATATATTTTTGAGTGCGGCTCGGAATGGGTGAAAGCCTTGCAGATGACTTACAGGGATTACATGGATAAGGTGGTCATTATCCCTAAAATGCTGGGAGACCATGTGGACGAGAATATGACTACCCTGCAGGAAACGATATCGGATGGAAGAGTTGATTTTATCAAAATGGATATTGAAGGGGCGGAAGTGGGCGCTCTGCAGGCGGCGGAAGAACTTCTTCGCAATAATAATGTCAGGTGTGCCATATGCACATATCACTCGGAGGAGGATGCGGTCAGACTGGAAAAATTTTTTTATGGTATCGGATATCAGACATCCTTCTCAAATGGACACATGATTTTTTATATCGATCCGGATATTTTTTCTTCGCTGGATTTCCGCAAAGGAGTCATATATGCCAAAAAATGAGGACTTTATACCGGTAAACGAACCACTGCTAAACGGGAACGAAAAGAAATATCTATGTGAATGTATTGACACAGGCTGGATATCATCGGAGGGTCCGTTTGTAAAGGAATTTGAGCAGAAGATGAGTGCTGCGGTAAACAGGAGATATGGTATTGCCGTATCCAACGGTACAGCAGCTTTGGAGGTAGCAGTACAGGCTCTTGGGATTGGAGAAGACGATGAAGTGATCATGCCTAGCTTTACGATCATATCTTGTGCCGCGGCGGTGACAAAGCTGGGCGCTGTGCCGGTACTGGTAGACAGCGATATACATACCTGGAACATGAAGGTGGATGAGATCGAGACTAAAGTAACACCGAAGACAAAAGCCATTATGATTGTTCATCTGTATGGACTTCCAGTTGAGGTGGATAAAGTCCTTGCACTGGCAAAGAGGTATAACTTGAAGGTAATTGAGGACGCGGCTGAGATGCATGGACAGACTTACCGGGGAAGACCCTGTGGAAGCTTTGGCGATATCAGCACATTCAGCTTTTATCCTAATAAGCATATCACCACCGGTGAGGGGGGTATGGTGGTCATGGATGATGAGAAACTGGCAGAGCGGTGCAGGATGCTCCGAAACCTGTGTTTCAGGAAAGACATCAGATATGTGCATGATGAGATCAGTGACAATTACCGCTTTACGAACCTGCAGGCGGCAGTGGGTCTGGCACAGCTTGAGAGACTGGATGAGTTCGTGGGACGCAAGCGTGCGATGGGAAGGTATTACACAGATCAGCTGAGGGATATAGATGGACTGATATTGCCAATAGAAAAAACGGATTACGCTGATAATATTTACTGGGTATACGGCATTGTCTTGGACGAGCAGATTGAGGCTGATAATAAAGTGGTGCAGAAATTATTGGCGGAAGAAGGAATAGGCTCTAGGACGTTCTTCTGGTGTATGCATGAACAGCCAGTGTACCGAAGGCAAGGCTTATTTAAAGAGGAATCCTATCCTAATGCAGAATACCTTGCGAGGAAAGGTTTCTATATCCCAAGCGGCTTGGCATTGACTGCAGAGCAGGTGGAACGAGTGGCGGCAGGGGTGCACAGAGTGATGGATAAGATATAAAGTGAGAGACTGTTTTGCGTGTAGAAAAGGAAAGAAGATATGGGACAGGTTGAGGAAGTGAAAAAAAAGAATAAGCTGCTGGCAAAGATCATCCGCAATGATTATTCCTGCGAAGGGGTAGATTTTATCACACCTAACGCCTATTCCCAGCAGGTTGCCTATATGCATCATCCTGCCGGAAAAATGATAGACGCGCATGTACATAACCTGGTTCACCGAAATGTGGTGATGACACAGGAAGTGCTGTTTATTAAGAAGGGCGTGCTCCGCGTGGATTTTTATGATGAGTATGAAGATTATCTGGAGAGCAGGGATTTGCATGCGGGAGATGTTATCCTGTTGGTTTCCGGCGGTCATGGTTTTCAGGCGTTGGAAGAGGTGGAGATGATAGAGGTGAAACAGGGTCCTTATGCGGGAGATGAAGATAAGAAACGTTTTGAAGGAATTGATATGGAACAGGTGATTTACAGGGAGATAGAAGATGGAAGTATTTAAGGATTATGCCTATTATTACAATGCATTTTATCAGGATAAGGATTACAGGGCGGAAGCACTGCAGGTGGACAGCCTTTTGAGAAAATATGGAGAGAATATCCGCAAAATCATCAATTACGGATGCGGGACAGGCAGGCATGACCTCGAGCTTTCCAAGCTAGGCTACCAGTGTACAGGAATTGATATGAGTTCCCTCATGATTCGTATTGCGCAGGAGAACGCAGAGGCTGGAAAAGCAGAGATAGATTTTTCTGTGGCGGACATAAGAACCTATGAACCTGCGGGGAAATATGATGCCGTGATATCCCTGTTTCATGTCATGAGCTACCAGAACAGCAATGCGGATATCCTGTCGGCGTTCCGCGCAGCCAGAGCGGCACTTGATTTGGGAGGAATTTTCTTATTTGATGTCTGGTATGGACCGGGGGTATTGAGTGATAAGCCGGTTGTGAGAGTGAAAGAGATAGAGGATGGGCAGAACAAGCTGGTGAGGATTGCCAGACCGATCATGCATGATAAAGAAAACGTAGTGGATGTTTGCTATGAAGTATTTGTAATGGACAGAGAAACAGGCAATACCAAAACAATCAATGAAGTACATAATATGCGGTATTTTTTTAGACCGGAACTGGAGTTTTATCTGCGGCAGACGGGATTTGAGCTTATCGGTAACGTGGATTGTCAGACTCTTGATGAGACAAGTTTTGATTCTTGGACAAGTTATTTTATTGCAAGAGGTATATAGAATTATGAGTTGCAGAAAAAGTGAAAATAAAAGGAAAATAGCGATATTATTGTCTAGTGTCCCATCGGCTGGCGGTGGACACCAGTATGCAATGTTACTTGCAGAGTGTCTTAAAGAATTGTCGGTTCAATATTTTGAACTTATAATTTTTTGCACAAATAAATTCTGGCGGGGATGGTGTAGAAATAATGGTGTCAGATATTATATGATCGGTGAAATTAAAGCAATTCACATGGAGTTCAATAGTAAATTTCCGATATTGTCCCATATATATAATAGCTATAAAACCGAGCTGGGGAAAATTGTAAGACAAGAAAAAATAGATGTATTATTTATATCGATGCAATCTTATTTTCCGAATTTAAATACAAAAATTATAGCGCCTGTACATGATTTAATGCATAGATACGAGCCTGAATTTTCGGAGGTTAGTGAGGGATATCAATTTAGGGAACAGATGTCTAAATGCCAGGCGAGATATGCAGAATGTCTTTTAATGGATTCTCAGATAGGGAAAAAACAATTTATAGAATCTTATGGGAAATATATGAAAAAAAACCGTCCCTATTTGGTGAATTTACCGTTTGTTGTTCCGCCTTACATTATAGAAACGACGGAGGAGTATATTAATGTACCTGAAAAATACATTTTTTATCCAGCGCAATTTTGGAAACATAAAAATCATATTAATCTAATCAAGGCAATTCAGCTTCTAACAGGTAATATAAGAGATATTCATTTGGTATTAGTGGGATCAGAGAAGAATTGTCTGAAAGAAATCAAAAAATATATCGTAGACAATAAATTAGAAAACAATATCACTATACTGGGATTCGTTAATAATGGTAATATGGTTTACTTATATAAGCATGCGATAGCTATGGTTATGCCTTCATATTTTGGACCGACAAATATTCCTCCTTTGGAAGCAATGGCGGCGGGCTGTCCTGTAATAGTGGCTAATAAATATGCTATGCCTGAACAGGTGGGTGACGCCGGGCTGGTGTTTGATCCTGACTCTCCAGAAGAAATCGCGGGATGCATAAAACGAGTATGGATAGATGATGGATTGCGGAAAGAGATGATAGAGAAAGGATATCAAAGAATTATTGGCTGGGACAAAAAGCGTTTTAGGCATAGGATATTTAAGATTATAAAACGTTGTTTTGATAAGGATTAAAAGTTTTAAAAAATGCGGAAGGCTGCTGTGAACGGGATGTCAAACATTTTAATTTTGGGGAAAGTGGGAAAAAGATATGGTCATTTGGAGAATAGATAACGGTTTAGGAAATCAAATGTTTGAGTATGCCAACGCGAGAGCCTGCAAAGAGAAAGGGTATGATATAAGGCTGGATATGCAGAAAACATACGACAGTGCTTTTTCCCGATATAAATACGATGATATACGGCAAAACGCTATTCAGAACTTTAATATCACTTTGCCGGAAATTGATGTGTCAGAGTATGAAAAATATGAATATATCAAGCGGGATAGCAAAGGGAAACAATTGGTTTTCTTCATGGCGAAATACGGTTTGTGGAAATACCGATTTTATGAGGAAGAGGCATATCGTTATATGAGGGGACCACTCTATTTAAGGGGAGAGTGCTATGTGCGGGCGTGGTTTCAGGATGAAAAATACTTTAAACACATCAGGTCAATTCTGTTGCGGGAGTTTACCCCGAAAAAGAAAATTAAAGTTTCGAAAGAATTACGCGAAGCATTGGAGCACGAAGAGAGTGTGTCCATACATATCCGCCGTGGAGATTATGTGAGAGTACGTCATACATTAACATCGGCTTATTATAAACGCGCTATACAAATGATGAAGGAGAAATATAAGAATCCAATTTTTTTGATTTTTTCTGAAGATTTGGAGTGGGCAAGAAAAAATCTTGTGGGAGCCGATTGCTGTGTTTATGTAAATGAAGATAAAAAACTTCAGGATTATGAGGAGCTGATGATTATGAGTCGATGTAAATCAAATATTATTGCAAACAGTACTTACAGTTGGTGGGGCGCATGGTTAAATCCGAATTCAGATAAGACGGTTATTGCTCCAAGAGGACCTTGGCTTTCCAAGCAGACGAAAATAGTTCCTAAAGATTGGGTGGTAGTATAGAATTTGGAGAAAAATATATGGAGAAATTAGTTACAGTTTTGTTACCTATATATAATGGACAGCGCTTTATTACTGAAATGTTAAATTCAATATATTTTCAGGATTACAGACCTCTGGAAATCATTATAACGGATGATGCATCTACGGACAAAACATCGGCAATGGTATGCAGGTGGCTGAAAGGTAAAAGTAGAGATGATATTTCTTTTAAATATATTAGAAATGAGGAGAATCGGGGATTAAGCGGGAACATTTCAAATGCTGTAAGGTATATTCATGGAGCATATCTTTTTCTTGCAGACCAGGATGATGTGTGGAAGAAGAACAAAATTTCTGCTCAGGTAGGGTATTTGGAAAAGAACGATGATTGTGAAATGTGTGTTTGTGATAGAAGCGTCATAAATGATAAGGGCAAAGTGGTATGCGGGTCCTTGATGCGTTATGAACATAGGACTGCTCAAAAAAGGAGTTATCAGGATGTATTAAATCGGTCTATTTGTTATTCGTCCAACTGTCTCTGTTTAAAAACAGAACATTTGGATCATATATTCCCTATTCCTGATAAGATATGCGAGCATGACACTTTTATTGCGATTATGGTAGCACATTATGGAAAGATTGGTTATATTAGAAAACCATTGACTATGTATCGAATTCATGAAGATAATCTGTCCGGCAATTATGCTTTAGAGACAACGCCAACCCTTTTTAAATTGTTTAGAGTGATTATCAAAAATTTCAGAAGGATCAACAGAAGGGAAGAAATAGATCCGATTTTAATACAGGAGGCTTTGAAAGCGCGTTTTAACGAAAAGAATGTTCAGTTTTCAAAAGCTCTCTATCCTGGACGAATTGAAAAATTATATTTTGCCTCATTCTGTTATATTTGGAATAACCTAGATCGATGGAAGAGGTTTATTTAGAGCATATTTAATACATATTTGGCAAATTGATTTTTGCCTATAACATATTTTAATGAGGAAGGAGATTTATTTAATGAAAAAGAGTGTTATATCAGTTATGTCCGTGCTGGCGGGGGCAATAGCAGGAGCGGGAGCTATAGGGAAAGTGGAGGCAGGTCGACTGCATCATCTACAGCAATTGTCGGATAAGCATTTAGCATTATTTTTAATGATGAATCAATGGGTCAAGGTGAAGCAGGAGGGTAAAAGTCTCACATCCTATTTTGAAAAGAATGGCTATAAAAAGATTGCTGTTTATGGAATGAGTTATGCAGGAGAGACGCTTATAGAAGAATTGAAAAATTCAAAAGTGGAAGTTGTGTATGGCATTGACCAAAGGGCAGATTCCATTTATGCGGATGTGAACATTGTTTCCGTGGAGGGCGAGCTGGAGTTGGTTGATGCGGTAGTGGTGACAGCGATTACCTTTTTTGATGAGATTGAGGAAAAGCTAAGCGAGAAAGTAAACTGCCCTATTATTTCATTGGAAGATATTTTATATGAGGTATAAGAAAGATATTGCAGCTTATGGATTATTAAGAAAAAAACAGGGTGAAACAGGTTATGACGATATTATTTGCAACAACCGGCTATGTAAGAAAAGGGAAACCGACAACTGGATTGCCGGCATATTTATATAGGGTTTCACAGGCGTTGCTGGGTATGGGGCATGTGCCTATTATTCTGACGTTAGGGCTTTATGACTTTTATCAAAAAGATGATGGAATAGAGGTCTATACAGTTTATGCACCGCGTATAGCGTGCAAAAATAAGTGCGTTGGCTTTATAGGCGATGCTCTTCGTGCATCATGGAGCGTGAATAAAAAAATAAAGGAATTATCTCAAAAACGAAAAATTGATATTATCCAGTATACCTCCCTAATGGGACTCCCAATTTTATATATGGGAAGTATTCCAGCGGTATTACGGCTGTCCTCATATGCGAGGATCGCTTTTTCAACGCATATTTCGATTGACAAGATGCTTGTGGAAACAATGGCTTTTTTCGAGAGGAGTTCGGCAAAAAGATGTGCGGCAGTATATGCGCCTTGTCGGGTTACGGCAGATAAATTTGGTAAAGATGCACATAAAAGAGTATATGTTTTGGAAACACCCTTTCTGAATGACGTACAGCAGTATGATTATTCGTTTTCCGATAAACTTAAGGGAAAGAAATATGTACTTTTTTTCGGCATTTTATCGCCGGAAAAGGGAATTGGGACCATTGCTGAAATATTGTATCATTTTTTGGACACCTATAAAGAGTATTCCTTTGTGTTTGTGGGACAGTCATATATAGTAAATGGAAAAAATGCAAGCGCAATGCTACGGGAATGTGCAAAGGAATATGCAGATCGTATAGTGCTGTTTAAGCCGCTTCCGCATGAACAATTATATCCACTTATTATGCAGGCGGAATTTGTTGTATTACCCTATTTTAACGATAATTTATCCAATGCCTGTCTGGAAGCGATGTCATTTGCAAAAATAGTGATTGGAACAGATGGGGGAAGCTTTGAGCAGGTGATAGAACATGGACATAACGGAGTACTGTGCAAAAGACATGATTCCGAAGATTTGTTAGATAAAATTAACTATGTTATGAATCTGCAGGAGAACGAAAAACAGAAGATGGAATTTTACGCAAAGAAAAGGATTGATCAGTTAAGACCAGAAATTGCTGTGAAAAGATTGGTTCGTTTTTATCAGCGGATAATCAATCAGAGCAAGAAGACGGTTTTTGAGAGATGAGGAGAACGGCATTATGAAAGTATATATTTGGGGTACTGGCATGCTGGCATCGGACTATATTAAAAAGGGAGAAATTGCGCCTGATGATATCCTTGGCTATATAGAGAGCAAAAGGACAAAAGACATCTTCGCCGGGAAAAGGGTATATGAGCCGCAGGAGATTGTAGGCAGAGAAGAGTATGATTATATTTTGGTATGTGTGAAAAATATGGGGAGAGAAATTTGTAATCTATGCGAGGAAGTGCATATCGACAGGAAGAAGATTATACTTGTAGATAATTGGGAATGGATAGACGGAAGTCCGATAACTTCCTATCCCAGTATGTGTTGCAAAAAGATTGTTGACAATGGAATTGATGTGGAATGTTTGTTTCCACAGTTGTATGAGAATTACATAAAAGAGGCGGACATACAGGCAGCTCGTTATATGATCATATCAAGAAATGGATATGATTTATGTGAAAAAAATGCGCCGATGTTTGAAGAAGAATATAATACCTTGCAGTATCAGACAGATTATTTCAGATATAGAACCTTTGAGCTTACTGCAAATCAGCTCATTAGAGATGAGGTAAAAGGAAATGTTGCCGAATTGGGCGTCTTCAGAGGTGATTTTGCGAGATTGATCAATGAGAAATTCAAAGACAGAACATTATATTTGTTTGATACATTTGAGTCTTTTCGGGAAGAGGAGTTTAGGTATGAACTGGAAAAGGGGAGAGTGCCGGAAGAATTTTTGGAAGAGTTCAAAAATACGGATGTCTTGTATGTTATGAGCCGTATGCCATATCCAGATAAATGTGTAATCCGAAAAGGATTTTTTCCGAAAACGATGGAAGGGCTTGAGGATAAGGATTACGCTTTTGTATCGATTGATGTTGATTTTGAAAAATCTATTCTAGAGGGATTGCGTTATTTTTATCCGAGATTGAATGTGGGAGGAGTGATTTTTATACATGATTATAACAACCGTTTCTTGGAAGGTGTCAAAACGGCATTAACTGATTATGAAAAAGAGCTAGGGAAAAAGTTGCCCAAGATTCCGCTCGCAGATGAAGGGGGAACTCTGGTATTAACGAAATAGGATGGCATTGTGGGAACGTCACAAAATGGGAGATAAAAATTAGTGAAATTAGTTGTTTTTGGGACAGGAAGAGTATACAGAGAGAATAAAGGCAAATTAGACAATGCAGATGAAATCACGGCATTTCTTGACAATGATAAAAAGAAACAAGGAAAATTATTGGATGGTAAAATGATTTTTTCTCCCAAAGAAATAAAAAAGCTCGACTATGAAAATATTCTGCTTATGAGTGACTATGCAGCGGAAATGAAGGAACAGCTTTTGAATTTGGGGTGTCCGATGGATATGATATCCCATTATCGCGAATATTTTGGTGAAAAATCAAAAGAAAGAATCACAGTGGAATGGGACGAAGATGAAGATATAAAGAGTTGGCTTATCATTACATCGGAGTTGGGATATCATGGTGGAGCCATAGTAGCAGTTTATGCGGCAGAAGAGCTAATGAAGCGAGGATATAGGGTAGTGGTGGCAGCGCCTGGTGGTGATGCTTTGTTTATAAACGAGTTTCAAAAAAGGGGAATTGAATTTATATTGAATCAGAATCTGCCCTATCTTAAGTGGAAGAAGTTAAACTGGGTCATGAATTTTCAGAAAATTATTGTGAACACATACCCTATGATATTGTGTGCTCTGGAAATTTGTCCAAACCATTCGGTTTCTTTGTGGCTACATGAGAGTGATAACATCTACTGGGAGATGCGCTATTGGGAAGATCGCATTCAATATTGCATTAGCGAAAAAAATCTGCATATCTATGCGGTTAGTGAAACGGCAAAACAGAATTTTATTCATAATATCATAGCATGTGATATAGAAGTATTGCCTTATGGAATTCCGGATTCTAAAAGCGACGGAGAAAATAGAGAAAGCTTTCTTAAGTTTGCTCTGATTGGAAGTATTCACCCGATTAAACAACAGGTTTTTTTCTTGCAGTCAATTATGAAAATAAATAATATAAAAAACATACAGGCAGAATTTTACATTATCGGAAAAGTTGCAGATAAGGCGTATGCAGAAATTGTTAACAGAATGGCATGCGGGATGGAACATGTCTGGATGATAGGAGAGTTACAACGTAAAGAAATGGAGAAAATGTATCATAATATAGATGTCGTGATCGTTCCCTCTGTTTATGAAACGATGTCTTTGGTTGCAACCGAGGCAATGATGAATGAGAAGGTATGTATTGTAAGCGATACAACAGGTATTGCACAATATATTGTTTCTGGCGAAAACGGTTTTGTTTTTCAAAATGGTAATGAGCAAAATCTGGCAGAAAAGATAGCATGGTGTATTGATCATCGTGATCAATTGAAATATATAGGAAAAAGGGGGCGGGAAATATATGAAAATAATTTCACCTTGAGAAAAATGGGTGATCAATTGGAAAAGCTTTTATAGATGACTAAAAAATAGGTAATGGTGCTGTTATGCAGATTAATACAATTGACCTAGTTCTCCCCTGGGTAGACAGCAGGGATCCATTGTGGCAGGCGGAGAAAAATAAATATGACCCGGAACACAGGGCATCTGATGTCCGTTATGAATCCTGGGATAATCTGCAATATCTTCTCCGAGGGATTGAAGCATATATGCCGTGGGTACATAGAGTTTTTTTCATCACATGGGGGCATATCCCGGAGTGGATGAATACCGCTTATGACAGACTGGTGGTGGTCAGACATGAGGATTACATTCCTAAGGTTTTTTTGCCAACCTTTAATTCCAATGTGATAGAGATGAATTATTTTCGAATCAGGGAATTAAGCGAGAACTTTGTCCTGTTTAACGATGATTTGTTTCCCTTACAGCCGATACCGGAAACATACTATTTTCAGAATAACCAGCCATGCGAGGAGGCGGTGGAGACACACTTTATATTGAAAACGGATAAGGGGATGGACTTGCAGATGATTTATGCCTGTGTAAATAACATGGTTCTTCTAAACCGCAATTTTGATAAGAGAAGTGTCATTGAAAAGAACAGGGACAAGTGGTTTTCGCCGGTTTACGGGGAACGCTTGCAACAGAATTACAATCTGGAGTTTTGGAACAACTTTGAATCGTTTGTATACCCCCATGAAGCAATGCCGATGAAAAAATCGGTATTGAGGGAAATTTGGGAGAAGGAACCGAAAGCGCTCGCTGCTGCGTCGCGGAATAAATTTCGTACATATTCGGACGTGACACAAAGGCTGGTTACAATGTGGCAGATCTGTTCCGGGAATTTTGCACCGCATAAATATCAGGGGAAAATGTTTCTGGTGGATGAGAGTAATTACCGGGAAGCGGCAGCAGCCATCAGGAACCAGGAATACCCGATTGTCAGCTTAAACGAGACGGGCGAAGGGGAGTTCTCGGTAATCAAGGCGGAGATTAACAGGGAGCTTGCTAGGCTCTTCCCAAGAAAATCTGCCTTTGAAGTTTGATATCCGCGGGCAGCGGCCCGTAAACGTTTTGGAATGGTGATTAGGATGCAGACATTAACGATCAGAGACAATGACAGGCTGCTTATCGTGGCGCCTCACCCGGATGACGAATGTATCGGACTTGGAGGAATTCTTACATTATATCCGAAGCTTTGCAAGGTGGTTGTGCTTACAGATGGAAGGCAGGGGCAGGGAGATGCGCCGCCGGAGCTTGAAAAACAGATAAGGAAACAGGAATTTATCAGGGAAATGCGGGAAGCGGGTATCGGTGATTATGAAATGCTGGACTATGAAGACGGCAGCTTGATGCAGCATACGGATTGCCTTGAAAATAGGAGTCTGAGTTCCTTCACTAAGATTTTTGTGACAGGGATACACGACAACCATCCCGATCATACGGCGGCATGTATAAGCGTGCAGCAGGCGCTGAAAAAGCAGGGGATTACGGATGTGGAAATTTACCTGTATGAAGTGCATGCCCCGCTGCGGGAAGTGACGCATATGCTGGATATTACACAGATTTTGGAAAAAAAGCTAAATCTGATCAGACATCATCAGTCGCAGCTGACTAGCCTCCCATATGATAAGATGGCAAGATCGCTTGCCGAGTACAGGGCTTTGCAGAACCGGGCAGATGGATGTTACTTTGAAACGTATGCCTGTGTGAGACCGGGTGACGATCTGGAGAGCGGAACGGTAGAACTGGAAAAGAAATGGCAGAAAAGCGTTTTGTTTTATTGGATATTGACGCGGTGGATGGATTGGAAAATCAAAGGTAAATGTATTGCTGATATTCTTCTGAAAAAAAACTGGTGTCAGATAGCGGTATACGGCTATGCGGAGTTGGGTCAGCTGCTTTGTGAAGAATTGAACGGGAGTAAAGTGCATGTTTCTTATGTATTAGATAAACGGGTAAGGGATACGGGAAAGAAAAATTTGCCAGTATATATCCCACAGTGCGGGCTGCCTCACGTGGACGCGGTGATGGTTACGGCGGTTTACTATTTTGAGGAGATCAAGGAGGAGCTGTTGCAGATGGGGTATCGGAACATTTTTTCTTTCAGGACGCTTTTGGAGATGGAGGTATAGGTACAGGTGTCCATATAGGTGAGCAGCGGGAGGCGGCTATGGAAAACATTATTGTTTTTGGAACAGGTAAGTATTTTGAATGTAAGAGGGAAGCGCTGGAGAAGAAATATCATATTGTAAAATTTGTGGATAACAGGGTAGAAAGGAACAAACCGGAGCTTTATCAGAATACGGGCATAGAGGTGGTCAATCCGGCTGATTTAAGTAAGGATGACAGCACGGTTATATTTTTGATGTCGGTATATTTTGTGGGTATGTGGCGCCAGCTTTGTCAGATAGGTATTTCATCGGAACGGCTCCGTTTTCCTTATAAGGAGAAGCCGTATTTTGAAAACGACGATGCGCTGTGCCATTATCTGAGCCATATTGCTTTTTCACGGGATTGCTTTTCCTGTACCAGGGAAGATGGAATGGTGACAAAAGTCAGAGATGAGGATGAGTGGCGGAACCTGTTGCGGGCTGCTTACCGAAGGCGCTATCCGTTAATCCGTTCTACCGCGGAGATGGAAACGGAGCCTATCAGCCGACAGTTTGGCACAGAGAGAGGGACACCGGTTGATCGGTATTACATTGAAAGATTTTTGGAAGAACATAAACAGATGATCAGGGGAGACGTACTGGAGATAGAGGACAGTACATACAGTTTCCGGTATGGGGAAGAAAGGCTGCAAAAAGCCATTGTCATGGATGTGGGTAAGGAAGGCGAGGATATTTCATTCCGGGGAAATCTCGAGACGGGGGAAGGAATCAAGGATGAGATAGCGGACTGCTTTATACTGACGCAGACCTTAATGTATATTTTTGACCTGAAAAGTGCGGTGCACTATATTGCGCGGCTGCTCAAGAGTGGCGGTACCGTGCTGGTGACATGTTCAGGTATCTCACAAAATTCAAAGCGGTGCATGGATGAATACGGGTGTTGCTTCAATTTTAATAAAGATGCCCTGCGCAGATTATTTGAGCAGGAATCGGATATGGAAGTTTTGGAAGTTGGAAGCTATGGGAATGTGAAGACGGTTTCAGCACATTTGAATGGCTTGTGTCGCGAGGATTTAGCGGAAGATGACTTTACGCCGAATGACAAGTATTATCCTCTGATTGTTTATGCGGTGGTGAGAAAGTGTATAAAGTAAAATTTCATGGAGGTCAAAATGGATCAAAAAATAATCCCACGGGTTCTGGCAATTTATCTGCCGCAGTTTCATGAGACAGAAGACAATAATGCATGGTGGGGCAGAGGGTTTACGGATTGGGAGACTGTGAAAACTGCGGAGGCATATTTTCCCGGGCACAACCAACCGAGGATGCCGCTAAACCAATACTATTATGATCTCAGCCAAAAGAGGGTCATGGAAAGGCAGGCGGAGCTGGCGGCGGATTACGGTATTGGCGGGTTTTGCTTCTATCACTATTATTTTAAGGACGGGAAAAAGGAGCTGGAGCTTCCGGCGGAGAATTTGCTGAAATGGAAAGACATTAGGATGCCATTTTGCTTTAATTGGGCAAATGAGTCCTGGATTCGGTCATGGAGCAGATTTACCGGGAACGTATGGGCGGAAAAATATGAAAAGAAAACGGAAGGCGTGGTCGATATCGCAAACGGGATGCTGGCAGAGCAGGATTATGGAGACGAGGGAGACTGGATAATGCATTTTGAATATCTGCTGCCTTTTTTCCGGGATGACAGATATATCAAAAAGGATGGTCGGCCGATTTTTGTTTTTTACAGTCCAAACGATATAAAACCGCTTGACGAAATGACGGAATGCTGGCGCAGGTTAGCCCGGGAAGCAGGATTGGATGGTCTATATCTAATTGGTTCTAAGCTGAATGCGCCAACCCCATATCTGGATGCCGCGCTCATTTACGAACCGAGAAACAGTATTAATAAGTTGAATTCTATTGGGAAAGTGCAGATAAAAAACGGCGTAAGGTGTTTTTCGTATGATGATATCTGGGATCGTATTAATGAAACGGAGCCAGTTTATGGATGTAAGACATACTTTTGTGGTGTTTCAGGATATGACGACACGCCGAGGCGGGGAACCAGTGGAGAGTGCTTGGTTGAAGCTTCACCAGCCATATTTGAAAGACAGTTGGAAACGCTCATGCAAAAAAGCATCGATGAGGGGAATGAGTTTCTTTTTGTCAATGCCTGGAACGAATGGGGAGAGGGAATGTATCTTGAACCGGATATGATTGACGGATACAAATATCTTGGCGCTGTTAAAAATGCCTTGAAAGTTTCTTATAGCTGGGAAAAGGCAGGTGAGAAGGAGAAAGCTCAGGAAACAGTGAAAGCGGAAATAAGCGCACTGAGCGATAATGTCCAGAAATTTAAGAGCCTGTTTGAATTGATCGATAAATGGCTGTTTTTGGAACAGGAAAATAAGGTGAATTTCAGAAGATATTTTCAGAATAAGAGCATTCATAGCGTTGCGGTCTATGGCATGGCGGCTTTGGGAAAACATGTGCTGTTCCAGTTAAGGAAAGAAGGTATCGCTCCTCTTTTTGGAATTGACCGTTATGTTGGGCAGTTTGGGAATGATTTTAAAATATACCGCCCGGAGGAGGAATTTCCGGAGGTGGATGCAGTTATTATTACGGCCTATGATACGGGCACAATTCACAGACAATTGAAGGAGAGATGTCAAGGAACTATCATTGCTCTGGAAACTATGATCGATGAGATGGCCAGGTGGTGAGAAGAAAAGCGTTTATTTCTGTGAGTAATGAGTCGGCGGTCTGTAGATATTTAGTTCTCGCTGTTGAAATGGGGCTTTGTGCGGTAGTTTGGTATATTTGGAGGAAATGGATATTGTGCAACGTTAATAGCATTCAGGAGACATATAAAAGACTGCAGGATGATGAATCAAAAGTAATTTATATTGACAGGCTGAATTACAGTATTACACAGGACTCTTTTTATTTGAAGGAAATGGTTGGCCGAGTAATAAAAAGCAAGACCATATGGCAGGATTTACTAAAAAGATTGATAGAACTGTCCAAAAACCATGAGCTGGCTATTTTCGGTGCAGGTATGTGGGGAAATATTCTGTACAGGGAGACATGCAAGTTAATAAAATGGAGGTATATGATTGATTCAAAACCGGCAAAAAAAGCGGTCGATTCCATACCGGTTTTTTCTTTTCAGCACTTTACAGAGAAATATCAGGGGGAGTATATTGTCCTGTCTTCTTTTAAAAATCTTCGGGAAATGAAAGGGCAGCTGCAGGACCATGGTATTTCCGATGAGAGGATCATTGATGCAGGAAGCGTGATTCACCAATTGACAGAAGGAGCTATTTACTTTGATCTGGAAGAATTGCAACCAGTCAGGGAGAAAGAAGTTTTTGTGGATGCGGGTTGTTTTGACGCTGCAACAACCAAGCGCTTCTTTACGTGGTGTGGAGGAAAAGGCTATGCATACTGTATGGAACCTGATGAGCGGAATATCGCATTGATTAGAAAAAACTTAGGTGATAACCGTAATGTCGAAATGGTCGAAAAGGCAGTATGGTCAAAAACAACGGTGCTGTCAATAAATGCCAGAGGTAATTGCGCAACGTCTGTTGCCGGGCCGGATAGATATGATGGCTGGCAAAGGATAGAGGCTGTGGCATTGGACGATATCTTGTCAGATACAGGCGTGACATTTATCAAAATGGATATAGAAGGCGCGGAGGTGGAGGCATTACACGGGGCAGCTCATACCATATCTGAACAAAAGCCCCGACTGGCGATCAGCATTTACCACAAGCCGGAAGATATCTGGATGATTCCGAAGATAATTTTGGATTATTGTACAGATTATAAATTCTATTTGAGGCATTATTCATTCTCAGACTATGATACTGTTTTGTACGCGATACCATAGTAAATTGTCTAAAGTTTGTGTACAGGAAGTGTTATGGAGAAAAGTTGAAAGAAAATCTTTCAACCTTGATTTGAGGGTCATCGCTTGGCCCATGGAGGCAAAATGAGATTTCTTGTTTTTGGAACAGGTGAATATTACCAGCGTTTTAAAAAGTGGATTGCAAAGGAAGAGGTCGTGGCTCTGCTTGACAATTCGCCTGCAAAACAGCAGGGCGTTGTGGATGGGAAAGAGGTGCTATCCCCGCAGGAGGGGGTACGCCGGGAGTTTGACGCAGTCATTATCATGAGCTTTTATGTGAAGGCAATGAAATGTCAGCTTCTGGAGCTAGGCGTGCCGGAAAGAAAAATGTATCATTTTTATGACTTGCGCAAGCTGATTGATCTGGACAAAAACAGGCAGAGCGTTCAGCTTTATGGCATTTCTGAACAGGAGCTGGAAATCCGAGCGGAGCGAAGCATTGCCCTTTTATCCACAGACTTGGCATTGGGAGGAACTGCCATTGCACTGTTTCAAATGACAAAAGCTTTGAAGAAGACAGGATATCAGATTGTATTTGCCTCTATGATGGATGGACCGCTCAGGGGAAAGCTGGAAGAGATGGGGATTCCTGTTGTTATAGACCCGAATCTGCAGCTTGCGACGATGCGGGAAACGGAATGGCTGTTCGGTTTCCGCTTCATCGTATGTAATGCTGTCAACTACTACATTTTTTTGTCGGAGCGTGACCTGCGTATTCCCATGATCTGGTGGCTGCATGATTCGCCCTTTTTTTACGATGGAGTGGATAAGGAAATCCTGCGGAAGATATCCGGGGAAAACCTCACAGTTCTGTCGGTCGGACTGATTCCGGAAAAAGCCATTCACGCGCTTGCGCCGGAACTGCCGGTGAGACAGCTCCTGTATGGGGTAGAGGACAACGTGGAAAGCGGTGGCTATCTGCAAAAGCCTGAAGCAGAAAAGAAAGATACACAGGGAAATATCTGCTTTGTGACAATTGGTCATATTGAAGAGAGAAAGGGACAAGATATCTTGTTACGGGCAGTCAGCTTGTTGAAGAAAGAAGAGAGGCGGAAGGCGGTTTTTTATTTGGTGGGGCAGGACACCTCGTTTTTGGCGGAACAGGTTAGAGCAGAGGCTGTGCACATACCGGAAATAGTTATAACAGGACCTGTAGACAGAGATGGGATTGAAACTGTTTTAGACCGTGCGGATGTGATGATCTGTCCGTCCAGAGAAGACCCAATGCCAACAGTGGCGGCGGAGGCGATGATGCATAGCGTGCCCTGTATTCTTTCGGATGCAACAGGAACCGCGGCATATATAACGGAAGGGAAAGATGGGTTATGCTTTCAGAGTGGAAACGCCGTGGAGCTTGCTGAAAAAATCAAATGGTGTATAAAAAATCCGAAACAGATTATACGGATAGGCGTAAATGCAAGGAAAATTTATGAAGAGCGCTTTGCAATGGATGTATTTGAAAAAAACGTAAAACGCGTTATAGGGAGCAGCTTATAAAGCACGGGATAACACGATGCGGGAGAGATGTGGAATGAAACTGGCAGTCTACGGTGCCCAGGGCTATGCCCTCAGCGCCTTTGAAGCAATAAAAACTTTATACCCGAAACGGGAGATCACCTGCTTCCTCGTGACAAAGATGAACGGCAATGCGCCTGCCCTCGGCGGAATCCCCGTGCGGGAACTGTCCACCTATGCGCAGGGGCTTTCTGTGGAGGAAAAGCGGGAGACGGAAGTCCTCATTGCCACCCCGGAACAGGTGCAGCCCGATATCGAGGAGACGCTGGAAAACTATGGATTCCGTCATCACAGGCGGCTCACCTTCGCCCGCCACGCGGAGCTGATGAAGCTGTTCCATGTGAGACTTGGGAGGTTCCTGCCTCTCTCCGCGCTGCCGGTAGGGTGTCGTATGCCTTTTGTCAGAATGTACATGGCAAAATCCCATGTGGACAAGCCTCTCAGGAACAATGGCAGTCTGCCGGATTATGTGTTTCCGATCCAGGCGGGGGCGGCTTGCTGCGATGGGCGGGTGGCCGACCTTACGGACAACACCGGAGAGCATATCTCGGACAGAAACGGAAATTACTGCGAGCTGACGGCGCTTTACTGGATATGGAAGAACAAAATGGACACAGGCGGCTGTGCGGACGGTGAGGAGGGACAGTATTACGGGCTGTGCCAGTACCGGCGGGGGTTCGATCTTGCGGAGGACGATCTTTTGCGGCTTTCGGACAATGACGTGGATGCGGTGCTGCCTTATCCGCTCCCCTATGAGCCGGACATCCATGCCCACCACGAAAGGTACATAAAGGAAGCGGACTGGCAGGCATTGCTGCAGGCGCTTTCCGAGCTGCAGCCGACGTATGCGGAGGCTTTTCCCGAAATTCTGGGACAGCGGTATCTGTATAATTACAATGTGATTCTCGCGAAGAAGAGGGTGCTGAGGGAATACTGTGAGTGGCTGTTCCCGATACTTAGGCGGACGGAGGAGCTGAGCGCCCCGAAGGGGAGTGAGAGGAGCGACAGGTATCTGGGGTATATGGGGGAGACACTGGAGACGCTCTATTTTATGAAGAATGCGGGGCGGCTGAATGTGGTGCATGGGGCGTGCAGGCTGAGGGTGTGAGTAATGGATCATAATGAAATTTTCAATGCTGCAAAAAGTAATAATATTATTAGAAAATTCTTGCGTATGAAGAAAGAAATCAGCTAAGTACATAACTGATGAAGCTAATTCAAGATCTGACAAAGAAAGTGATTCAGCAACCTGAATTGACAGCAGTGTACCAAACACTGATTACAAATCTATTGCATGAAAATACTGAACTTATGAAAAAATGTTCTAAAGTATAAGGGGGATTATACGAATGAAAAAGTTTCTGAATGGCGGTTTTCTGTTCGCGTCTGTATTCAATTATTTTTTACTGACTATTGTCTTTTATGCCTTGACTGAAGATTGGCGGGCAGCATTTCCCTTGGCTATAGCGGCGTTGGCTATTTTATACGCATTAACTTTGACACCGATTGTTGACTGGTATTACAGGATGATTCTCAATTTGAGAGAACCCAATGCGATTGAGAACGAAAGGCTAAAACGTGTTTGGGACATGGTATGCTGTGGTGCCGAAAAAGCAGGTATTCCCGTAAAAGAAAGCATTAAACTATATATTTCGGATGAAGAAGGATTAAATGCTTTTGCGACGGGAACAAGAACAATTGCTGTGCACCGGGAATTGCTGAATAACTATATAGGCGATGAGGAAATAGCAGGAGTGCTAGCTCATGAGCTGGCTCACCACATTCATGGAGATACAGTCTGCCTGCTGATGTCCTTACAGGGGACGGTTATATTTGGCGGAATTAGATTTGTCATAAAGGTTGTGTTTTGGATAGCAGGCAAATTGGCGGCTGTGATCGCGGCATTCATTGGATTCGCGGCGGCGGATGGGAATTTGGATGAGGGGGTAGGCTGGTGGAAAATTGTAAATTTCATATTTGATAAAATATACGGGATTATTGATTTCTTTCTGGCAGGGGTTGCGTATGTTGAAACAGCATGTTTCAGGTTTTTTGACAGGCAACAGGAATTCGCGGCAGATGCGTTTGGAGGAAAGATAGGATTTTCGAATGGTCTTGTTACTCTTTTTGGGAAATTTCCTAAGGAGAAAAAGGTGAATAAGTTATCTGTGGAATATCTGCTGTATGGCACACATCCGCCGACAGAGGAGCGGATTGCGAGATTACAAAAGATTTCCAGTGAAGTGGAAATAAAGGAAGTACAGGATCAAATATCGGATGAAGATATTGAGAGACAGGCAATTTTGGATAAAAATTTGGAGGAAGCATTTAGCGTAGAGGACTATTTGCGTCATCCGGAGAGCTACAGCGGGGAGGAACTGTATAGAGCGGGTGTTTTTTGCTTAAACCATAACAGAGAACAGGCGGGCATAGAGTGGCTGGAAAGAGCGATAGAACATGGCGAACCCAGAGCGTATACAGAATTGGGCTGCTGCTATATGAATGGCAGGGGCGTGGAATCTGATAAGAAATTGGCGGTCAACTATTTCAAAAAGGCATTTGCCAATGATGAGTCTCAAGGTACATATATGCTTGCCGAATGTTGTGCGACGTTGGCAAAAGAAGAAAAGGACTTTATAGTGGCGGCAAAAATATACGGTAAGGCGGCTAAGCTGGGTGAAAGGCGTGCGCAGGCTAAACTGGGGCAATGTTTTTTGAATGGAGTCGGAGTGAAAAAGAATGAAGAGGCAGCATTCAGGTGGCTCAGTAAGGCGGTGGAAGAGGGAGACTACAGTATCGCGGGGTATTCACTTGCCAGATGCTATATGGAAGGAAGGGGGAGAGAGCCTAATCTGAAGAAAGGGATTTTTATTCTGAAGAAGGTAATCGGCAGTGGCGGTGAAGATGTGGAGCGGGCTAGGGAATTATTAACAGAGTGTAGTAAAAGCTCAACGAACAGTAAGATTGTACTAAAATAATAAAAACTATGGGACAAGAGTTAATATGGAAGCCGAAGAAAAAAATCGTTGTTTAGATGATATGGAATATGAGCTGGAAAGAGATAAGCCACACAGTGAGAATAGTAGTCGCCTCCTTTCACAGATGGCAGATTCCTTTATATCTGAGGAACAATTAAATAATAAGGGGAAACTGATTGGCAGTTTTAAGACAGATAAGAGAAGACTCTTTTGTAGAATCATATTTGCTTTTGGTATAATATCGGGCACATTTATGCTAATCAGATTTTCTGCTTATTTTATATTGCTGTTTGTGGCAACGGTAATTTTGATGGTAATTTGGATACTGTGGTGCCTAAAAAATTTTCGGATGTTTATAGATGTTTATGAGAATGCGGTTGTTGGAAAAGTTGAATTTTCACATGAAAGAAAATTGGTAAATTTGGTGGGTGGGACAGCATATTATAAGAGGGCAGAGGAGTTAGAAGGAGATATATACATAACATTATACGATGACAAAGAGTGTAGATTAAGGTATATGCGCGATACAAAATGGATTGTGTATTTGCTAAACAGACAAAAAGGAATGGAGAAGAATGGAAAAGTGGGATAACAATAATTTGGATGAGTTCAGAAATTACTATTTGGCAGAAGGGGATTATGGCGGAGCGCTTTTTCTACAGGCATTGAGTATTAAGGTTTTGGAATGTAAAGCAAGTATGACTATTAGTCGAGGGATTCTGCGGCAGGAATATTCTATTTTGCAGGATTTGACAGAGACTATTTTTTCGGACAGCACAGAAAATATGCGTGAATTATTGTTGGAACTGGCAGGACTTATGCTGTTGGAGCCAGAGTCGGGAAAATATCGGAAAGCATGTGGGAGGATTGTGGAACTTTTTCCGGAAATATGGGAGCAACAGGCTGATGTAATATTGGCGATTTTATTGAGAAATAAAGAACTGATAAAAAATGAGTGGGGTCAGGAAACGCAGCAAAGATATACAGATAATGTTTTAGATTGTATAAGGACTATATACGGATATGAAAGCAAGGAATATGCATCTATATATTTACATCTTTTATGCGAAAGCGACTTGGAGGATGTAAAAAAGTATAAAGATGAGTTTATTGAAAATTATGGGTATTTTAAAAAGTATTTAGAAGGATACGATGTTTTTTATGTGAGTTGCTTGTGTTTAAGTTTGGTGACTTTTTTAGAAGAGAATGAGGAGCAGTATAGATATTGGCTTCCAGAGCTTGAAAGGGCAATTATGGCGAATAGAGCAAATAGAGAGTATTCAGCTTTGGTTTGTCAATTTGCGTATCTTAAAGCTTTAGAATATGAGAAAAGAAAGGATAGTAAGGCGGTTGTAAACATACTGAAAAAGGCAATATGTTTATATATTATTCCGAATACTGTCCAAAATAATGCGTTTCATATAAAGGTTTTGCAAAAAGCCGCATTTCATTGCAGCGTATTGTTTGATTATGAAACGATGGCTGAATATGCAAGAAAAGGTGTGGATATTTGTGAGCAGCTTGGAATAAAGGAAACGGAAATGTATTATGAAATATATAACTTTATCGGATATAAAATGATTTGTGGTGAACAATATATGGAGGCACAGGAATTTTACGCTAAAAACAGCAGAGAGATTGAACGCAAATTTGGCAGGAACTGCGTAAATTATATTTTATATATCAATAACTTAGGATTAGTATATTTATTACAAAGAAAGATAAACAGTGCAATTCAGTGCTTCGACGAGGCGGCTTCGGTAGAAGGAGAAGACTTGGAAGATTTAAAGCGGGATTTGGTTTTCCGAAATTTACATTGGATTGAAAGTATGGGAGGGGAGAATTCGGAAATATTTGATACTTATGTCAAAAAGTATGCAAACGTAAAATTTACCAAGATGGGGATTAGCTCAGAAATTGGAATCCAGATCATGTGGCTGATTACATGCCTGACTGATAAAAAGGTGGATTTCGCAGAAATTGATGAGCCTTTTAAGAAAATGTATACACAATACAAGCAGCACAACATACCGGAAAATGTTAAAGTGAGCTGTGAAGTGTGTATTGTATTATATCAATGGAGGAAGAACAGGAAATTAGAAGCATTGAAATTATGTTATGAAGCAGTCCAAAAATGTGGCAGGAAGATTTATTCTTATGCAAATAATACGCTGGCAATTATATTTTTGAAACTGTTGGTAGACAATGGACAATATGAAAAGGCAAAGGATTTTGGGGAAAGGTTGATTGATTATCGTTATGATGAAATAGTAGATAGGGGAATAGGGGATATAACACCTGAAATTATTTCGCTCAGAATATCCCTGTCATATTATATATGTCTGATTGACCAATATATGTATTCATGCTATCAGAATGAGGCGTTTTGCATTCGTCTGGTTGAACGCATTGCCAATTGTAAGACCGTAGAGAAAGATATTCGAAGTTTTTTGGGGAAATATGAGTCCGGGCAGGAAAATATTGATTTTGATTTGTATAAATGGCGGGATTTACACAGAAAAATAAACGCTTTGGAAATGCGCAGAGATATAATAAAGGGAAAAAACAGTGATGACGGAGAGAGACAACTGGAAGAAATCGACCAAAAAATCTTTAAATATGATGTGCAAATAGCTGAATTGGAGGGGGGGTTACAGAAAGAAATTAATTTAAAAGACCATGTCAAAAAAATGGAATATAAAGATTTTTGTCTGCCAAATCAAACATTAGCAATGGAGTTTTTTGCCTATCTGGATTTGGATTTTGATGCACAGGAAATAGACTTTGACAATTTGGACGTGAGATATATTTGTTTTGCGTTATCATATAATCAAGAACAAAAAACAGTTCGTTATGCAGGAAGCTATAATGACAAAGAATATATGCTGCAGGAATATTATGATTACTTTTTTAATGGAGAAAATGCAGACGAGCAGTCTGTTACAGAAATAAAACTTAGTTTTGAAAATGCAATTCGTCCTGTCATTGAACCATACATAGAGAGGACACAGACAGTATATTGGGGTATGGATGCAGAAATGCATTTAATTCCGATAGAATGGATACTGGGAGAAAAATATAAGGATATAGTTAATATTCATGTCGATAGTGTTAAATATATAAGAAATGACGAGAAGCTTGATATTGGCAGGGCGAGTTCGTTGATTATGGGGAATCCCCAATATGCCATAGGTAATGATGTGCCTGATGAATATACAAAGCTTCTTTGCTCCGAAATTGAATGTAGAGAAATTGCCAAAATCATCAAGGGAACAGCGTTGGTAGGAGCAAAAGCACGGCAGCAGGAATTTAATAGGAACTTTGATAAAGATATTATACATATATCGACGCACGGAAAGATGTCATATGTTGAAGATATTTTTTCTGAGAAAAATAAGTTAAAATATATACATATTTTATTGGCAGGGTATTCTGATTGGTGTGCAGAGAGAACGGTCGAAGGATATGGAAATGGAACCATTACGGCAGATGATGTTAGTTACGCAGATATGAGAAATACTAAACTGGCTGTTGTAGCCGCATGTTTAACGAATTTTGCGAATGTAAATATACTATTGGGAAATATATACGGATTTAGATGGGCGCTAGGCATCGCCGGGGTACATTTTTCGGTGACGACATTATGGGAAACGGATGATATTGCAACATCGATTTTTATGACATTATTTTACCGATATTTGAAGGTTGCATCTGTGGGAGAAGCTTTCCATATGGCGAAAATCAGATTACGGAGCTTAAGGCGCGAAGAGATAAAAAGCGATAGTGTAATGAATAGCTTGTTTGAGCAGTATGATAATGCGGAATTGGGAAGAGAGCATCCGTTTAGTAGAGATAAATATTGGGCAGGATTTGTGTGTTACTGTAGTTAACATTTAAGAAAGGGAAACATATGTTGGAGAGAAATATTGATCTTTTAGACATTAATTTGATACAGATGAAAAAGAAAATTGAGAAGGAAAGTCGATTTGAAGATACTTTATTTGATTATAGTATTGATGATATGAAGGCGCTTTTAAACGAGGCCATAGAAATTGAAGCCGAAGAGACTGAGGATGCTAAAACAAGGGGAATTGTTAAGAAGAAAAATGGAACAGGGAAATATATATCAATCAAAAATGTACATATCTCAATGAAAATAATATTAGAGGGACTTGCGCTTAAGAAGGATATGACGCCTATATCCATAGTGATTTTTCTATATAATTTGTTTGAGCAGTTACGTCTTAATATCAGCAGATGGCAAATGTCAGTTTATATGTCATTATACGAGGTAAGGCGTACCATTAATATAACTGATGAAAATCTTGTAGATGTTATTATAAGTAATATAGGAAAATATGGATATGAAAAGTTAAGTACTGGTAAAATTATGAATACAGTTAATGAATTATATAATATGGGGCTTCTTGATATTGATAATGGATTTTATAAGGTTGAGGAAAAAGTATATTATTAGATAATATGCATACGTAAGAAAGATGTATAACAGTAGCTAGCACGATTAAGGATGTCAATTGCAAGGTGTAGTTTGCGCAATTTATTAGTGGGACAATATTGAATATTCCGTTCAAAATCATCGTTGACTTTTCCAAATAATTTCTATACAATAAACCCATCAGAGAAATTCTAACAGAGGTGCATTCCGCACGTTCAGGACAGTTTCTGTCGAATTTTTCTATTACACTGACAACAGAAGATACGGCAGGAACTGAGACGTGCTCCTTTTGAATGCATATGGCGCTTGGACAGATCAAGAGGCGGATGCTATCATGCAATGCAGGGAGCATTTACATATTTTTGCAGCAATGCTAAAATAATTTTAACATAGGCTGGGGAAGAAACAACGGAGGTAACGGTATGAAACGCAGATTCAACGTGACAGGTTCCTGCAGTCCGCAGAGACATTACATGGTAAGGCTTGATGACAGGCTGAAAAAGATTAAGCAAAATTTTGTTGATTATGGCAGCTACTTTGTCATCAACAGGGGACGTCAGTACGGCAAGACGACAACACTGAAAGCGCTGGAGGACTATTTGTCCGAAGAATACATTGTTGTTTCGCTTGATTTTCAGATGCTTGGAACCGAGGACTTCGCGGATGAGGCAAGGTTTTCGTCTGCTTTTCTGGATGTGTTCATCAGGGAGTGTGAACTTGGCAGTATTGACGGCGCGGATGAACTGTTAAAACCGTTAAGGGAGCTTGCCCGGGGAAACGGATATGGTTTAAAGGTGATGTTTATGACTCTCAGCGGCGTTTGCGGAAACAGCAGAAAGCCGATTGTACTGATGATTGATGAGGTGGACAGCGCGTCAAACAATCAGGTGTTTATTGAGTTTCTGGCACAGTTGCGGAGCTATTATTTAAAGCGAGATAAGACTCCGATCTTCCATTCGGTAATCCTTGCGGGCGTATATGATATCAAAAATTTGAAGCTGAAACTTCGCCCGGATTCGGAACATCAGTATAACAGCCCATGGAATGTGGCCGCGAAATTTAATATTGACATGAGCTTTTCGGTGAAACAGATATCGTCCATGCTGGCGGAATATGAGGAGGATCAGCATACGGGTATGGATATCCCTGCGATAGCGGATGAAATTTATCAGTATACTTCGGGATATCCGGTGCTTGTTTCTTCCATATGCAAATGTATCGATGAGGAGCTTCCCGAGGATGATGCGTTTGGAGATGCGGCGTCCGCGTGGTCCAAGGACGGCGTTGCGAAGGCGGTAGAAATGATACTGAAAGAAAGCTCGCCGCTGTTTGAAAGTCTTGTCAAGCAGCTCGATATTTATAAAGACCTTCGAGACATGATAGAAGACATCATATACCGCGGGAGAAAAATAACGTTCAGCCCTGAGCAAAAATCCATAAATCTTGGGCTTATGTTTGGATATTTGAAAGAGGAAAACGGTCATGTGACAATAGCCAACAGGATGTTTGAAATGTGTCTGCTCAATCTGTTTATGGCGGAGGAATCGAGAGGCGATGTCTACGCCCGGGGCGGCAGCGACAGGATTGGTTTTATTAGAGACGGTATGCTCGACATGGAGCTGGTTTTCAGAAAGTTCGTGGAATATTTTACGGAAATTTGCGGGGATAAGGATGATAGATTCATCGAAAAGCAAGGGAGGAAAATTTTCCTCATCTATTTAAAACCCATCATAAACGGCACAGGAAATTACTACATTGAGGCCGAGACAAGGGATGAGAGGCGGACAGATGTCATTGTGGATTATAAGGGCGAGCAGTTTATCGTGGAGCTAAAAATATGGCATGGTAATGAGTACAACGAGAGGGGAGAAAAGCAGCTTACCGAGTATCTTGACTATTACAATAAAGACAAGGGCTATATGCTGAGCTTCAATTTCAATAAGAACAAGGAAATTGGAGTAAAGGAAATAAAAGCAGGCGGCAAGATAATTGTGGAGGGCATCGTGTGAACAATGCGAAGAGGGCATTCTCCGTAGTGATTTGAGGTGCCGATACTGTATACAAGGAAAGAGGGCGCAAAATGGGAACGGAATTAAATGCGGTGGCTATCATCACCGCCCGGGGCGGAAGTAAGCGGATTCCGGGAAAAAATATCAGGGAATTTATGGGTAAGCCGATGCTGGTATACGGCATTGAAGCGGCGTTGCAGGCGGGCATATTTCGGGAGGTCATGGTCTCCACCGACGACGGAGAGATTGCGCGGATTGCACGGAGCGCGGGTGCGGCGGTTCCTTTTATGAGAAGTGCGGAGACGTCGGGCGATTTTGCCACGACGGATGATGTGCTGATGGAAGTGCTTCGGACTTATGAGGAGCGGGGCGAGATTTTCGATTATATGGCATGTATTTATCCGACAGCGCCTTTTATAACGGCTGAAAAGCTGAAAGAGGCTATGAGACTTCTGGTCGAGCAGGATGCCTCGGGGGTAATGCCAGTAGTCCGCTATTCGTTTCCGCCCCAGCGGGGCATGGCGATCCGTGGCGGAAAGCTTGTGTACTGCTATCCTGAAAACGCCATGAAGCGATCGCAGGATCTGGAACCTGTGTACCACGACAGCGGGCAGTTTTACTGTTATCATGTAAAGCGGTATCTGTCCTGCAGTGGCGACCTGCCGGATGGGTATCTGCCCATTATCGTGCCGGAGACGGAGGTGCAGGATATTGACAATCCGTCCGATCTGGCGATGGCGGAGATGAAATTTCGGATGATGAGGGAAAATATGAGTTGCCGGATGGCTGAATGAGGTGAGCTGTACAGGAATTGTCAGGCGGATAACATGACAGTCTGACGGCTGATTGAAAACAGGTTACTATACAGGGCTTAGGCATATTGCCGGGGAAAGGAAAGCTTTATGGGACGGGATAAAATAAAAATCGGCAGCCGCCTGATCGGAGAGGGGGAGCCGACCTACATCGTGGCGGAAATGTCGGCAAACCATTTGCAGGACTATGACAGGGCGGAGGCAATTATACGGGCGGCGAAAGAAGCGGGCGCGGATGCGGTGAAGCTGCAGACTTACACGGCGGACACCATCACGATGGACTGCGATAACGAATACTTTCAGATCACGCAGGGAACGATCTGGGACGGCAGAACCTGTTATGATCTGTTTCAGGAGGCATATACGCCCTGGGAGTGGCAGCCAAAGCTGATGAAGCTGGCGAACGATCTGGGGATGGACTGCTTTTCCTCGCCTTTTGATTTCACGGCGGTAGATTTTATGGAAGAGATGCAGATGCCCGCCTATAAGATCGCTTCCTTTGAAATACGGGATATTCCGCTCATCCGCAAAATCGCAGGGCTGGGAAAGCCGGTTATCATGGCGACGGGGATTGCTTATCTGGAAGACATTGAGCGGGCGGTCAGAACCTGCCGTGAGGAGGGAAATGAGCAGATTATTTTACTAAAATGCACATCTACCTACCCTTCACCTTATGAGGACATGAATATTAAGGTAATCCCTCATATGGCGGAGGTTTTTGACTGTATGACAGGTCTTTCCGACCACAGTATGGGTTCCGCGGTTGCGGCTGCCTCGGTGGCGCTCGGCGCTCGGATGGTGGAAAAGCACTTTACACTCTCACGTGCGGATGGAGGTCCCGACGCGGCTTTTTCCATGGAGCCTGCGGAGTTTAAACAGATGGTTGATGAAATCCGTATTGTCGAGAAAGCGCTCGGCAGGGTGACCTATAGTCTGACCAAAAAGCAGGAGAGAAGCCGCGAGGAGGGAAGGTCTCTCTTTGTGACGCAGGATATGAAGGCGGGTGAGGCCTTTACACCGGAGAATCTGCGTTCCATTCGTCCTGCATTTGGGATGGCGCCGATGTATTATGAGGAAATGCTGGGAAAAAAGGCGCGCTGCGATATTGCCAGAGGGACGCCGATGGAATGGAAGTTTGTGGAGTAGGCGCCGTGTGACAGTGAAGCCGCAGGCGGGTACTTTGGTGGAGAAAAGTAAAGTGGAAGAAAAGCAGAAAAAAATGATGATTTTAGGCGCAAGTGCGCTGCAGGTTCCGGCAATAAAAAAGGCGAAAGAACTGGGATATCAGATTATTCTGGTGGATTATGACGAAAACGCGGTCGGCTTTGCGCTGGCGGATGTAAAGCTGGTGGTGAGCACGCTGGATCAGGAGGAGGTTTACCGGCAGGCGCTTATTTACCAGCCCGACGTGGTGATCACTTCCACAAGCGACGGTCCCGTGCGGACGGCGGCTTATGTCAATGAAAAGCTGGGGAAAAAGCCGGATCTTTCCTACGAGAACGCGCTCTGTGCCACCATAAAAAGCAAAATGAGAGACCGTTTGAAACAATGCGGCGTGCCGATACCGGAATACTATGCGGCAGCAAATTACGAAGCATTTTCGGAGGCGGTGGACAAGCTGGACGGGGACTGCATCGTGAAGCCGGCGGACAATGCGGGGAGCCGGGGTGTGGTGCAGCTTGCAATCGCGGAGTGGAACGGCGGGGAGGCACAGTCTCCGTGCGTGAACCAGCTGCCTTACGAGCAGCAACATAATACAAACGCGCAGACGGCGAAGAGATTATTGGCATACAACAGGCGCATTATGAAGCTTCTCAGGGAGACTTATGACTACAGTTTGGGCAATGCCCGAAACGGCATGGTGATGGTGGAGGAGTACATGCACGGCGCGGAGGTCAGTGTGGAAATTATGGTGATAGACGGTGCCCCCCATATCCTTACGATTACGGACAAGTATATCACACCGCCGCCATATTTTGTGGAACTTGCGCACTGTGAGCCGAGCAGACTGGATGCGGGGACGCAGGAGGAGATACGGAAGGTGGCGGCGCAGGCGGTCAGGGCGATCGGCATTGAGAATGCGCCTGCCCATGTGGAGATCAAGGTGACGGAGGAAGGACCGAAGATCGTGGAACTGGCGGCGCGGCTGGGCGGTGACTTTATTACATCCAGACTGGTGCCGCTTTCGACGGGAATTGATATGGTGGGGGCATCGGTACTTTTAGCGACAGGGGAGGAGCCTGATCTGACTCCGAAATGGGACCGCGGTGCGGCGATCCATTTTATCTCCGCGGGCAACGAGCCAAGTGTGATAACCCGGATCACCGTGCCGGATGCGCTTTATGAGCAGGAGGGCGTGGAGGAGATCTGCCTCTACAAAAAGCCGGGAGACCCTGTACAGGGGACGCGTTCGAGCAACGACAGGCTGGGGCATGTGATCACCACGGGGGAGACGCCGGAGCAGGCTATGGAACTGGGCAAGCAGATACTGGCGCAGATTCAGGTGGAGATATCGGGTTGACAGGCAGATGACGCCATAGTTTGAAGGAAGCAAGGAACCAGCTTGCAGACGGTGGGAGAGCGGCTGTCCATGAGGAAAGAATTACGGATTATGAAAGATAGAATCTACGTCTGCCACACGTATTATCACGTGTATGTGGCGTGTTTGAAAGAACTGAATCTGGAACGGGAAAAGCGGGGGAACGCGACGCTTGTCATGAGTACCATGTCCAACGATTTCGGGGACTTGCAGGAGCGGGCTGCGCGCTGCGGACTCTTTGAGGCGGTGTACATGTTCGAGGAGAAGGAGGACGTCAATTTCCCGGAGATTATGAAGTACCATGTAGACAGGGGAAATCTTCTCCTGAACCTGCTGGCCCGCATCCGCTACACAAAACTTTTGGGAAAGGCGCAGGAGCCCCATGTGCCGGTGGACTTTAAAGAATACAACGACGTTTATGTGTTTTGTGATTCCGATCCGATCGGTTATTATTTAAGCTATAAGAAAATACATTATCATGCGCTGGAGGACGGGCTTGACTGCATCAGCACTTACGATACCGCCCGCTACGACAACAGGGGACATTTTAAGCTGAAAGCGTTTCTCGCCTCGCTGAATCTCATTTTCATTCAGAACGGATGGGGGAAATACTGTCTTGATATGGAGGTCAACGATATTTCCGTTCTGCCTTATCCGTGCCCAAAATATATCGAAAAGTCCAGGCAGGAGCTGGCGGATGCGCTCACAAAAGAGGACAAAGCGCTTCTGGTGCGGCTGTTTATCGCCAATATAGGGGAGATAGAAGAAAAGCTAGCTACGGGAAAGAAGAATGTGCTGCTTTTGACCGAGCCGTTATGCGAACTTCCCGTACGCGAGAAGATTTTCCGAGACTGCATTGACTTATATGGTCAAATAGAAGGGGAGGAGTCCGTGATTTTGATTAAACCTCATCCGAGAGACCTTTTAAATTATGAAGAAAAGTTTTCGGAGCACATTGTGCTTGACCGAAAATTTCCGATGGAGGTGCTAAACTTTATCGAGGGGTTGACGTTTCGCAGGGTGATTTCTGTCTTTACGGTGGTGCGCAACATTCGATTTGCCGAGGAGACTGTCTATCTGGGCGAAGATTTTATGGACAAGTATGAGGACCCGAAGCTGCACCGGCAGAATGAGGAAATCTGAGAAGAACACTGGCAGCAGCGGGATAAATTTGCGTAGCGTGCGCACTTGTGGTATACTCGATGGAAGTTAAGTCGAGTGGCGCACGGCAGGGAAGGGGCGCTTCGGATATATGGACAAGAGACTGGATATGAACGTGGTTAGAGCCATCGACCGATATTTAGAAGGAACCGGACAATGATAAAGATTTTAAGGAAAATGAATGTCCTGTTGGACGGCAGGCAGAAGCGCGCCATGTTCGCGCTTATCATTATGATGCTGATCGGCGGTGTGTTGGAAAGTGTGGGCGTTTCTATGCTGGTGCCCATTGTGACTGTGGTGATGGATCCGGAATCGGTAAGGGAAAGTGAGCTTCTCTCTTCGGTTTACGAAATGCTTGGGATGGAGAGCAACGCCCAGTTTGCCATGTTCTTATTGCTCTCGTTTGTAGGAATGACGGTAATTAAGAATATTTATCTTTTCTTTCAGCAGAAAGCGCAGCTTAAGTTTGTCTACACAAATCAGTTCGCGACGTCCAGACGTATGATGATCAACTTTATGCAGCGTCCCTATGAATATTATTTGAACGCGGACACGTCTGTGATTCAGCGCAATATCACATCTGACGTAAATAATATGTACGGGCTGATATTAAGCTGCCTGCAGCTGTTCAGCGAGTGCATTGTTTTCGTCTGTCTGGTGGTGGCGCTTTTTCTCTATTCTGACGCGATGATGATTATGACGGTGGCGGCGCTCATGGTAGCGCTTCTTCTGGTGATTAAAAAAGTGCTGAAGCCCATTATGGTCAAGGCGGGGCAGGACAATCAGGATTATTACAGCGGGCTTTATAAATGGATCGAGCAGTCGGTGATGGGAATTAAGGAGATTAAGATCGGCTGTAAAGAAAATTATTTTATCAATGAGTATGCAAAATGCGGCGCCGGCTATGTCAGTTCCGTGCAGAAATATAATCTCTTTAACGCGACCCCGAGACTTTTGATTGAGACGGTATGTATCGCGGGCATGGTGGGGTATTTTGTCATGACGATCGGGCAGGGAACACAGATGAAAGAGCTTCTGCCACAGCTTTCGGCTCTGGCGGCGGCGGCAATGCGCCTGCTTCCCAGCGTGAACCGCATCAATAATTATCAGACTTCCATTTCCTATTTTGAGCCTTTCTTTATGGGGGTCAGCGACAACCTGCAGGAGGAGATCCACGACGGCAGTGTGACTTATGACGCGGAAGCGTATAAGCAAAGGCAGAACGTGGAGAAACTGCCTTTGGAGAAGCTGATACGGCTGGAGGATATCACTTATAAATATCCGAATACGGAGACCTATATTTTTGACCATGCGGATATGGAAATACCGATCGGGTCTTCCGTGGGCATCGTCGGCGTCACGGGCGCGGGAAAGACGACGATTGTGGATATTCTGCTGGGGCTTTTGCAGATGGAGAGCGGGCGGATTCTGGCGGACGGCACAGACGTAAACGGGCACTATGCGGCGTGGCTGAAAAATATTGGCTATATTCCACAGACGATCTTTATGATTGACGATTCTATCCGCAAGAATGTTGCTTTCGGGGTGCCGGAGGAGGAGATTGACGACGAAAAAGTGTGGCGCGCCTTGAAGGAGGCGGCGCTGGATGATTTTGTAAAGAGTCTGCCGGACGGTGTGGAAACCGGGATCGGTGAGCGCGGCATCCGCATTTCGGGCGGTCAGAGGCAGCGGATCAGTATCGCAAGAGCGCTCTATGAAGACCCGGAGGTGCTTGTGCTGGATGAGGCGACCTCCGCGCTGGACAATGAAACGGAGGCGGCGATTATGGATTCCATTAACAGGCTGCATGGGAGAAAGACGCTTGTGATTATTGCGCACAGGCTGCAGACCATTGAGAAGTGCGATATGGTGTACCGCGTAGCCATGGGGAAAATTTCCCGGGAAAGATGATAGAAAAAGGGAAATTGAGAGAAAAATTATACCCGGAAAAATTTTCTGGGAAATATAGGAGCAAAATTTTGCTGAGAGGTAAAAGAGCATGATAAAAAAATTATGGGATTTCGGGTGGGGAATGTATAAGAAACATGAGGAAGGAATCAACTATCTGATCTTCGGGTTTTTGGCTTTTGTCCTGAATTATATTCTGTATTTCATATTTGCGGATACCATCGCCATGCACTATATGGCGGCGACGGTTCTGTCATGGGTACTGACGGTGGTGTTTGCCTACTGGACGAACAGAACCTTTGTATTTAAGAGTAAGAATAAAGAGGCAGTCTCCGTCGTGAGGGAGTTTGCCTCCTTTATCGGCGCGAGGGTTGCCACCGAGGTGCTGGAGATCGCACTGATGTATGTGCTGGTGGATATCTGCTCAATTAATGATAAAATTTCCAAGCTGGTCTGTCAGGCGATTGTGATCCTGGCAAACTATGTACTCAGCAAAATCTGGATATTTAAGGATACACCCGGCAAGGCAGATTGACGGGCTGTTTTCGGAAAGCATGTGATAAGCAGGGGGAAGTGTATTTGCCGGAAAGGTACGGGTTGCGGTATATGGGGGAAGAAATTGGGTGAAGAGGGAACGGATGTATGGGCATAGGAAGTAAGAGACAGGCGAATTTCGAACTGCTGCGCGTTGTGGCGATGTTTATGATTATTTCCCTCCATTATCTGGTGAAGGGCGGGGCAGCCGTGCCGTTTCCCTTTGCCGCAGGAGAAAACCCCGTCGGCGTCTTGGCATGGCTGATTGAGGCGTTTTGTATTGTGGCGGTAAACTGTTACGTGCTTATCAGCGGCTATTTTCTTGTGGAATCTGCGTGGAAGCCGGGGAGGGCGGTCTCTCTGGTTTTACAGGTTCTTTTTTATTCTCTGCTGATTTCGGTGTCCCTTCTTCTGACCGGCGTGATTTCTGCGGGGGATCTTGACCTCTACGACTGGATCGGGTTTGTATTTCCCTTTGGGACAGAGCATTACTGGTTTGCGACGGCTTATCTTGCCATGTATCTGTTTGTACCTTTTTTGGCGGCGGGCATGAGAAAGATGAAAAAGCGGGAACTGCAGATTCTTCTGGCAATGCTGCTGGTATTTTTTTCACTGGAAAAAACGATTCTTCCCCTGTATCTGGCGACGGACCGATATGGCTATGATTTCGGGTGGTTTTTGTGTCTGTTCGTGGCGGCGGGCTATATCAGGCTGTACGGCATTCCCTGGTTGGAAAAGCGGCCCCATGCGGCGGGGCTTTATGTGCTTTCCTGTGTGCTGATCTGGCTGCTTGCGATGGCTTCTAACACACTAGGCAGTGAGATTGAGACGTTTATTCACTACGCGAATATGCTTTACACATACAACCATCTGCTGTGCGTTACGGGGGCGGTTTCTCTCTTTTACATGTTTAAAAATCTGCGCATCAAGGAGGGGCGTTTCGCAAAGGCAGTGAGAACGCTCGCGCCTTATACGTTCGGCGTGTATCTTCTGCATGAGCATGTTTTGGTGCGGTACGAGTGGATGAAGTGGCTTGGGGTGGAGAACGTGAAGGAAAGTTATCTCTTTGTGCCGCATCTGCTCGTATGCGTGCTTGTTGTTTACGCGGTCGGGACGGCTGCCGATTTTGTGCGGGCATGGGTGTTTGCGCGGGTGCGGGCTGTGGCGGGGAGAATGTGGCGGCAACCCGAAATGCCTACAGAAGATAAGCGTTAAAGTTTGTTGCAGAAAAACGGAATTGCCGCGGGAAAGACAGTATTTGCGGCGTATATTTCTACAGTGAATTGTTTGCGAATGGAGGCAGACTATGATCATTCGAGGCTATCGGGAAGAGGATATCCCGGCTATGACTGCAATCTGGAACGAGGTCGTGGAGGAGGGGGTCGCATTTCCGCAGGAAGATTTTTTGACGGAGCGGACAGGAGCGGCGTTTTTCGGAGAGCAGAGCTATTGCGGGGTTGCGCAGCAGGGAGAGAGCGGGGAAATTTTAGGGCTGTACATCCTGCATCCGAATAATGTGGGCAGATGCGGGCATATATGCAATGCAAGCTATGCTGTGGCTTCGGGAAGCAGGGGGCGGCATATCGGGGAAAAGCTGGTACTTGACTGTATTGAACAGGCGGGGCGGATCGGCTTCCGGGTTTTGCAGTTCAATGCGGTGGTCGCGTCAAATATCCATGCGAGACATCTGTACGAGAGAGTCGGGTTTACGCAGCTTGGCACGATCCCGGGCGGGTTTCGGATGAAGGACGGGCGGTATGAAGATATTTGTCCATACTATATCGTTTTAGCGGGGAAATAAGCGGCTGTGGGGTAATTATCTGATTTTATCTGACGCAGTCATGGAGGAATCCATAACAAAAAGGGGAAAATGGTGGCGATTTATAGGAAATATCAGAATTTCATAGTAAAATGGCTGTTTCCGGCCGTTCTTCTGCTGTATCCGTTTCTGATCGTGAATCAGGGGCTGGATGTGGCTGACTCGACATACAGTTTGACGAATTTTCAGTATTTTGATTCCATGAACGGGACATGGATGGTGGCGATTTTTCTGTCCAATGCGGCGGGATGGCTCTTTATGCATCTTCCCTTCGGGGGGACACTGCTTGGCATGAAATGCTATACGACGCTTGTGCAGTCGGCGACGGCGCTCATGGTTTATTTCGGCCTGAAAAAACGGATAGCCGCACCGTTATTGTTTTTGGGAGAGTTTCTTGCGCTGGGACTTTGCTGGTGTCCGTCCACGATACTGTACAACTATCTGACGTATTTTCTGATGACGGCGGCGGTTCTGCTGCTTTACCGCGGGCTGACGGGCGGCAGGACGGCGGAAACGGCTCCTGCGGACAGAATGCGTGTGGAAGCGGGTGCGCGCGCTGCGGGCGGAGACGCGATGAGTGACAAAAGCAGGCGTCTATGCTTTGTGGCGGCGGGTGTCTGTCTCGGAGCCAACGTGGCGGTGCGGATGCCGAATGTGGTGCAGGCGGCATTTATTCTGGCGGTGTGGTACGGGATTGTGCTGATTTTCCGACAGGGAGAAAGGAAGAAAGCGGAGAGTCAGGCGGGAGGCATAACGGCGTCTGCAGACCGTGTGGGAGTTTGTACTGTTGGACAGGGGAACGGGAGGAGTCCGCTGCTTTGGCGTGCGCTTTTTTCGGTTACCGGGTGGTGTGTGCTGGGTTATGCCGTCGGTTTTGGCGTGCCTCTGGCGGTGATTTGTGTCCGTTACGGGGTGTCGGCTTACCCGGATATGGTGCAGACCATGTTTGCCATGACGGAACAGGCAGTGGATTATAAACCGACGTCCATGCTGACAGGGATGTTTGGTGATTACGAGAAAGGGCTGTATTGGCTGGCGTTCGCGGGCGTGTGCGCGGCGGCGGCAGGTTTTGCGTTCTGGGTGCGGGAGAGGCTGTACGGCGCGGGGGAGGATATGACGCCGGAGGGTGGAACGAAAACCGCCGTATGGCAGGGCGGGAGCAAAAATGATGTCTGTGCAGGCAGTTCCCGGGAAAACCGGACAGTATATAACATAGCAGGTGTAATCATAAAGACAGCGTATATCATACTGCTCTTGGTACTGATGCGCTTTTACTGGGGCAGGGGGATGTTTCACTTCCGATACTATCAGTATGGCAACGGCAGTATTTATTATCCCGCGGTGCTGCTGCTTCTGGTGGCGATAGCGGCGGCGGTGTGCTGCCTGATTGGGAAAAAAGAGTGCACAGGGCAGAAGATAATGGCGGCGTTTGTGCTTTTGCTGATTTTTCTGACACCACTTGGCAGCAACAATGATTTATATCCAATCATCAATAATTTGTTTGTGGCGGCGCCTTTCCTGCTGTGGACAGTGTGGGAGCGGTTTGCGCGGAAGCGTGATGAAGGTGGGGCTGCAGCGGGACGGTGGAGCGGCTTGCAGGAAAAAGCGGGTGACAGGACTGGCGGGCGGCTGAAAAGCAGCGCTGGTTATGACTTTGTATGGTGCGCGCCGTTCGTGCTGCTTGTTATTTTTGTGACGGTGCAGAGCGTAGGCTCCCATGCCTGCTTTGTTTTTCAGGATGGTATTTACGGGGAGCCGCGCGATATGCGTGTAACGGCGCTGGAGAAAGCGGCGGGTGTTTACACGAATTTGGAAAACGGCGCGCTGTTGGAAGAATTGTCTGATTTTATAAAAGAGGAAGGGCTGACAGGCAGGGAAGCGATTACTTATGGCGAACTACCCGGGCTCCATTATCTGCTGGATATGCCGCCGGCGCTGTCCACGGGCTGGGCTGATTTGAAATCTTACCGCATGACAGAGTATACACGGGATCTGGCGGTACTGGAAACGGAGATTACGGCGGGCGGGGAACTGCCGGTGATTATCGTCTCCTCGGCGGTAGCGGCTTACTGGAGCGACGACGGTGAGGCGATTAACTGGTTTGGGGTAGACGTGGAAAAGATGGCAATGGATGAAAAACAGCGGATTCTGGGAGAGTGGATCAGAGATTATGGTTATACGGAGGTATTTGGGAACGCGCGGTATGTGGTTTACATGAAGTAGACAGAATTAATAAAAAGGGACTTTATCGGATTACAGATTATTATATTCGGTTTTGGTTTACCATGAGCGGATTCAGTCCCCGCCTGCAGGAACTTGCGGAGAGCAGGGGCGACCTGATTTTGTCAGAGTAGGAATTTGCTTTATAGTGTGGTATACTTTATGCGTGATGGCAACCGTAGGCTTTTCGAGCGTGTACTGCGGAAAAACGGCAAAGAAAGAGAGAAAACTATGATTAATTTTAACGTGCCACCCTTCACGGGAAAAGAATTTGAGTATATGAGAGAGGCTGTGAAGAACCAGAAGATTTGCGGCGACGGTCCCTTTACGAAAAAGTGCGGCGAATGGATTGAGGCTCAGACAGGCACGGCAAAATGCCTGCTCACGACTTCCTGCACCCACGCCACGGAACTGGCGGCGCTGTTGGCGGACGTGAAGCCGGGAGACGAGGTGATCATGCCTTCCTACACTTTTGTGTCCACGGCGGATGCTTTTGTGCTGCGCGGCGCTACGCCGGTTTTTGTGGACATTCGTCCCGATACCATGAATATAGACGAAAAACTGATTGAAGATGCCATCACAGAGCACACAAAAGTAATTGCGCCGGTGCACTATGCGGGCGTGGGGTGCGAGATGGACGCCATCATGGATATTGCCAGGAAACATCATCTGATGGTGGTGGAGGACGCCGCGCAGTGCATTATGGCGTCTTATAAGGGGAAGCTTCTGGGGACTTTCGGTGAGTTTGGCTGTTTCAGTTTCCACGAGACAAAAAACTTAAGCATGGGTGAGGGCGGCGCGCTGCTGATCCGCGATGAGGAAAATATAGAGAGAGCGGAGATTTTCAGGGAGAAAGGGACGGACAGGAGCCGCTTTTTCAGAGGACAGGTGGACAAGTACCGCTGGCAGGAGTATGGCTCTTCTTACCTGCCAAGCGATATGAACGCGGCGTATCTGTATGCGCAGCTGGAACTGGCGGAGGAGATCACACAGGCAAGAATGGACAGATGGGACCAGTACCTGGAGATGCTTACGCCGCTGGCGGAGTCGGGAAAGATTGAACTTCCCCATATTCCCGAGTATTGCACGCACAATGCCCATATGTTTTATATCAAAACCAGGGATATGGAGGAGAGAAGCCGGCTGATTGCTTATTTGAAGGAAAAGGATATTTTGTCTGTGTTTCACTATGTGCCGCTGCATTCTGCACCGGCGGGAAAGAAGTATGGCAGATTTCATGGGGAGGACAGATACACGACGAAGGAGAGCGAGAGACTCCTGCGGCTGCCGCTGTTCTATAAGCTGACGGCGGATGAGACAACTTATATTGCGGAGCAGGTAAAAGCGTTTTATGCATCGAACTGATGATTTGGGGTATGTAGCTGATGGAACGGGATAAGAGGCAGGGATATGAAAACTGCATACTGGCGTTTGCGGTTATGGCAGTCAGTGCGTTCCTGATGAGCTTTTTCTTTGATTTCTATTTTGACATGAACGACGATACCATGATGCGGGACATTATGTCGGGAGTCTACAGTGGTACGCCCGACGGGCATAATATGCAGACGCTCTATCCGCTTGGCGCTTTGATTGCGCTGTGCTATCGGATAAGAGGTTCTTTTCCGTGGTATGGTTCTTTTCTGTTTCTGTGCCAGTTTGGCTGCTTTTTTCTGGTGGGTGTCAGGATGTGTACGCTTACCGATGTGTTACACGCGCGGATACAGACGCGGACGGGTGATGACGGAGCGTGGAATACGGCAGGGGACGGCTCAGGCATGCGGCTGCGTATTGCCGGGAAGCTGCTCTGCCTGCTGGTGCTGGTGTTTTTTCAGTGGGGCATATGGCTGATTCATATGGTCAATGTCCAATATACAATAACGTGTGGTATGCTTGTGGGCGCCGCTGTTTTTCTTTTTCTAACCATGCCGGGGGGAACGTTTTTCGGGAAAGCGTCAGGAACTCTTTCCGTGAAAGCTTTTTTGACAGGAAGCCTGCCTTCTTTACTTCTTTTTCTGCTTGCCTTCCAGCTCCGGTCGGAGATGGCGCTTCTCACCCTGCCGTTTCTTGGGCTTGCGGGGCTTTTTTGCTGGTGGGCGGACAGACCAGTTTTTGAGAAAAAAAATCTGTGCAAATATGGCGGTCTGCTTTTGCTTCTCCTTGCGGGTATGGGGATTTCCATTGGGGCGGACAGCCTTGCCTACGGCGGTGAATGGAAGACGTTCCGCCAGTTTTTTAACGATAGGACAACAGTTTATGACTTTTATCCCGAGGTGCTGACGGAGGAACGGTTTGATGCGGAGCTGGAGGAGCTTGGCATTTCGACCGGTTCGCAGATTCTGCTGGACAATTATAACTTTGGTCTTGACGAGAGAATCGACACGCGGATGCTCTCGAACGTGGCGGCGTATGCGAGGGAGCATGTGGGCGGCGGGAGGGACTGGGGCGCGGTTTTTAAGGAAAAGCTGTTGCTTTACCGTTACAGAAGTTTTCACGGCAGCGACGCGCCTTATAATCTGCTGGTGATTTTGGGGTATGGGATAAATATAATATCGATAGTTATTTTATTGCGAAGGGATAGGGTGTCTTGTTTCGCCGCCGCAGTACAGCTGGCTCTGATTTTTCTGGTAAGAAGCGGCTTGTGGATGTTCGTTTTGATGCGGGGGCGTGATCCCGAAAGGATTACTCATCCTCTGTATCTGGTGGAGTTTTGTCTGCTGGCGGGAGTGTTTTTGCGGCATCTGAGGCGGGGAATGTATTCTGTGGGGACAGCGTTGCTTCTTATTTGCCTGTGGGGATTGTGGAAGGGGGCTCCCGCAGTGTCTGCCGATCAGGCTGTGCGGCTGGAAGCAGGCAGGGACTGGGAGGCGATAGACGCCTACTGCAGGGCGCACCCGGATATTTTTTATTTTGAGGATGTGTACTCTACAGTGGCATTTTCCGGGAAACTTTTGGAGAGCCGGGAAAATATACTGGCAAACTACGACATTGCCGGCGGCTGGATGTGCAAGAGCCCATTGTATCAGGAGAAACTGGCGGCTTTTGACATAGATGTGGCGTCGGAAGCCCTCGCGGAGGGAAAGGCGGACTTTATTATGTCGCGTGAGGAGGAGAGTCTGCGCGGGCTTAGCTGGATTGAAGTTCCCTTTGCAGAAAACGGCGTGTCGGTGTATCTTGAGAAGTATGACGAGATCAATGAAAACTACAGTGTGTATCGGGTGATTCCCCTTTCGGGGAGCGGGCAGTAACTGAGAAAGACCAGGCGGGAGCAGTAAAAATGCGGATACGCATGACTGTTAAAGCAGAAAATGGATTGAGGAAGCCAGTGTGGGGAGAGGCAAATGGGTGCAGAAAAAGTGTATCTGAGACCGATTACGGCAGAGGATACGACGAAGGTAGTGGCATGGCGGAATAAAGACTTTGTCAGGAAAAATTTTATCTACCAGAAGCCTTTTACGGAGGAAGGGCACATGACCTGGTTCAGGGAGCAGGTGGAGACGGGGCATGTGGCGCAGTTTATTATCTGTGTGGCGGCTTCGGAAGGCTGTCGGGAAAAGAACGGCGGTGCGGAAAACTATGGATCAGAGGATGTGCAAAGCAGCACGGAAAAGGTGTGTAAGACGGACGAAGAGGGCTTTTACAGGGAGGTCGGCAGCGTTTATCTGAGGGACATTGACAGAGAGGCTGGAACGGCGGAATACGGCGTATTTATCGGCGAGGAGGATGCGCTCGGCAGAGGATATGGGACGAAGGCGGCAAAGCTGATGCTGGCGTACGGTTTCGAGAAACTTGGATTAAACAAAATATTTTTGCGTTTTTTGGAGGACAATACGGGAGCAAAGAAAAGCTATGAGAAGGCAGGTTTCCAAATGATAGAAGGAAGACGGGAAACCGTCAATTTGGTACAGGGGAAAAAAGCAGTTTTCTTTATGGAGACAGAACGGGGCATGTGGGAGAGCACAAGACGCCTCAGAATGGAGAATGTATGAAGCAGCTGGTCAGCTTTGTGATTCCTTGCTATCGGTCGGCGCAGACCATTGGCAGGGTGGTGGAAGAAATTGATGCAACGATGAAGGAATTATCCGGGTATGCATATGAGATTGTGCTTGTCAATGACGCTTCGCCGGATGATACTTTCGATGTGATCTGCAGTCTGTGCGCGGGGCGGAGGGACATTTGCGGCGTGAATCTAGCGAGGAATTTCGGGCAGCACGCGGCGCTTATGGCAGGATTTCGTCATGCGCGCGGTGACGTGGTGGTCTGTCTGGATGACGACGGGCAGACGCCTGCGGAAGAAGTCGGAAAGCTGCTTGGTAAGCTGGAGGAAGGCTATGACGTGGTCTATGCAAAATATATGCATAAACAGCACGGTTTTTTTCGTAATTTCGGCAGCGGGGTGAACGAACGGATGACCCGGGTTATGCTTGGTAAGCCGAAGGAGCTTTATGTTTCCAGTTATTTTGCCATGAGACGGTTTATTGCGCAGGAACTGATTCGCTATGAGAATCCCTACCCCTATGTGATTGGCCTGGTGCTCCGCGCCACGAAAAAGATCACTAACGTAGAAGTGACCCACAGGGAGCGTGAGATCGGGACTTCGGGTTATACAATGGGAAAACTTCTGGGGCTGTGGTTCAACGGATTTACGGCTTTCAGTGTAAAACCGTTGAGAATAGCAACGGTGATCGGTGTGGCTTCTGCCTGTGTCGGATTTCTTTACGGGATATTCACTGTAGTAAAGAAATTTCTGAATCCGGCAGTTCCGATCGGTTTCAGCGCGCTGATGGCGTCAATTGTATTTTTTTGCGGGCTGATTCTTTTGATGCTGGGGCTTATTGGCGAATATATCGGACGGATTTATATTTCCATGAATAATTCCCCCCAGTATGTAATCAGGGAGTGTGTGGATGAAAGAGATGCGGAGCGATAAAAAACGGAACAAAAACAGGAGCCGTCTGATTGCCGGTGCCTTGTCCTTCCTGTTTTCAGCGGCAATTCTGTTTGGCGCGCGGCTGGACGACGTGGAGAATGTGGACGTAAAGGACATAACACTCTGGCTGCAGCTGGCGGCGTTTACCGTTATCTTTACGGGGTTTGTGCTGCTTTTGTGGCAGTTTCTCGATGTTTTGGGAAAAAGGGAGAGAGAGGACGGCAGGAAAGTTCCCAATATAATAGCGGGTGTTATAGAAAGGGCGGGCGGATATGAGGAGGTCTTATCCTTTCTTTTTTTAATTTTATGCTGGCTGCCTGTATTTCTGGCAGTATATCCGGGCTTTTTCGTGTATGACGCGCAGGATGAATATATACAGGTGGCGACGCGGACATTTTCCACCCATCATCCGCTCGTGCACGTACTGCTTCTGGGCGGCGTGGTATGCGGCATTCACAAGCTGACGGATTCTTATAACATGGGTATCGCCTGCTATACGGTTTTTCAGATGGCGGCAGCTGCGGGCGTTTTTACCTTTCTTTTTTCCTATCTTCGCAAAAAAAAGGTGTCGCGTGTGATACGGCTGATCGGGATTGTCTGGCTGGGGCTGTTTCCCACGGTGGTGATGTTTACGCTCTGTTCCGCAAAGGACGCGCTGTTTACGCTGGCACTGCTGCTTTTGCTCGTCTGCCTGCTGGAGATGGGAACGGAGGAGTCCTTTTTTGAGAAAAAGGGATGGCAGCTTCTCTTTGTGCTCGCCGGAACGGGGATGATGCTTCTTCGAAACAACGGTTTTTACGCTTTTTTGGTGATGATTCCCCTGCTGCTCCTTCTGCAGAAAAAGAGGCGAGGTCGGCTGCTTTTTCTGACGGTCTGCGCGGTGGCGGGATGTCTTCTCATAAGCGGCGGTTTGAAACTGACGCTCCATGCGGACGACTCCGAGTATCAGGAGCTTTTGACCGTGCCGATCCAACAGCTTGCCAGAACCTGTAAGTATGCGCCGGAGGCTTTTTCCGAAGAGGATATGGAAATTCTCCACGAGGTTTTGGATGAGGAGGCGCTTTCCCTGTATACGCCGCGGCTTTCTGACCCGGTGAAATACCGTTTTGACAATGCGGCTTTTGCGCAGGATAAGGGGAGATACGCGAAGCTCTGGCTGCGCGTCGGCATGAAAAAACCGTTGATCTATTTGAACGCATGGCTGATGACTTCATACGGATTCTGGTATCCCGATACGATCATCAATGTGTACGGGGGGAATACGGTTTTTACCTTTACCTATAAGGACAACTCCTATTTTGGCTACGAGGTGGAGCAGCCAGGCGTCAGGGAGAGCAAAATTCCGTGGCTTGACGAGGTGTACCGCAAGCTTTCCCTGGAAGTATGGAAAGAGAAGGCACCCGTGATTTCCTGGCTGTTTTCTCCGGGCGCCATGTTCTGGCTGTATGCGTTTCTGTTTGCGTGGCTTTTAAATAACAGACGATATGAATTACTGTATCCTTTTCTTCCGGTTTTCCTCATCTGGCTGACGGTATTGCTCGGACCGACATATCTGCCCCGGTATGTGCTGTTTTTCTGGTACTGTCTGCCTTTGTTTCTGGCGGTCGCGCAGATAGGCTTTGGCGGGGATGCAAAAAATATTGATACGCAGTGAAAAACGGTGTACAATTTACTGAAATCAATTATGGAAAGGGAGCAGCTATCATTATGAAGACAAAGGTGTTTATCGACGGAAGCGAGGGAACGACAGGATTACGGATTAACGAGCGTTTTGAGAAACGTGACGATATAGAACTGCTGCGTATCAGCCCGGAACTGAGGAAAGACCCGGCGGAAAGAAAGAGATTGATTCACGAGTCGGATATCACTTTTTTATGTCTGCCGGATGAGGCGGCAAGAGAATCTGTCACATTGGCGGAAAATGAAAATACGGTAATTATTGACACGTCCACGGCGCATCGGACAGAAGAAGGATGGGCATACGGGTTTCCGGAATTGTCGGATGCCCATAAAACCGCCATTGAGCAGGGAAAGCGGATTGCGGTTCCGGGGTGCTATGCCACCGGGTTTATCTCGCTGGTATATCCGCTGGTCACGGGAGGGATTCTTCCGAAGGATTACCCGGTAAGCAGCTTCGCGATTTCGGGATACAGCGGGGCGGGAAAGAAAACCATAGCGGTTTACGAGTGCGCGGACAGACCGAAGGAGTTGTCGTCTGGAAGGGAATATGCGCTTACGCAGCAGCACAAGCATTTAAAAGAAATGCAGAAAATTACGGGTCTTGCACGCACACCATTGTTTTCGCCGATTATTGACGACTATTACAGCGGCATGGTGGTTTCCGTACAGTTGTACGCAGAGCTGCTGGCTAAGAAGGAGACGCCAGAATCGCTGCTGCAGTATTATGCGGATTACTATAAGGACAAGCGTTTCATCAGGGTGAGCGCCGCAGATGACGAGACCGCGGCAAGCGGCTTTCTGGCAGGCAACGGTCTTTCTGGCTGGGACGGGCTGAAAATTTATGTGACAGGGAATACGGAGCGTATTGTCGTGTCCTCCCAGTTCGACAATCTGGGAAAAGGCGCGTCCGGCGCCGCCATCCAGTGCATGAATATCATTCTGGGGTGTGATGAGGCGAAAGGGCTTGATTTGTAAAAATACCGCAAACGTGGTAAACTAACTTGCGTGAAGGCAATGAGCAGTGCGCAGACGTAAGATGAAAAAATGGCAGCTTGCTGACAATTTTTTCGGATTGCGGATGCATAGGGCGACAGCCCGCGAGCGAGATGGAGCAAAGCGGAATCGAGCTGCACTGCAGATATTTAAGAGGAAATATATGAACCGAATTATCAATAAAAAACAAGCCATTTGTGGCATAGTCTGGATATTTGCGGTATGCGCGGCGTTTGTTCTCTGGCCGTTTCGTCTGATTCACGAGGAAGTAAGGGCAGAGAGCAGCAGGCAGCAGGCGGCGGTATCTGAAGAGGTTACCGCAGATTATGTGGTACAGCAGAGATTCATTGCCCAATATGACAGGCTGAAGGAAATAGAAATCTATCTGGCGGACAGAGTGGAAGGCGAGAAGCTTAATTTCGCGGTCCGGGACGCTTCCATGCAGACGCTGATGCAGCAGGTGATTGATACCGGGGATATGGAGACATTTCCCGGCTACCTTAAGGTACAGGTAAATATTGACACGGAAGTGGGACGGGATTACTACTTTTTACTGCAGGGAGTGGAATCTGCCTTTCGCGTCGCCTATGCCGATAACACGGGGGATAACATCAATATTTATATCGGCGCGCTCTATTACGGCGATGTGGAGGATACGGAGCGGTGCATGGTTGCGGACTATGTCTACGAGGTGCCCCTGCGGAAGGGAAAGACGCTTGTTCTGTACGCGGTGTTTCTGCTTGCGGGCGTGTTCGTTTCTGGCGCTGCCACGTTATACTATAAGAAGCATCCTGAACGGAACACGCTGCTTACGGTGGAGCGTGCCATGCGCTTTGTCCTGAATCCTGTCATTGTGGCGGCGGCAGTGGCGGCGGCAGTGGCTATCGGACCATGCCGTCTTTTTACGACAGATATCTATTCTATCCTATTTTATGAGACGGGGGTTGCCTTTGCGGCAGTGGCGGCGCTCTATGCGGTGAATCACGACAGAACGGGGCTCGCTTCGGACAGGACGGCATTTGCGGTGATCAGGGAGAGGTGGCAGGATGATCTGCAGTCCGCCATGTTTGCCGGAGTGATCTGGGGCTGCTGCAACTATATGAACGCGTTGTATGAGATTCATCATACAGTGGCATACAGGCAGGTGCTTATTTTCCTGGCGTTGGCGTTGATTGTGACTTATCGGAAGAAGGAACTTTTCTGCTGGAGCAATCTGCTTTACGGCGTGGCGGCGGCAGTGATTGCGCCGATGTACTATCGGGACGCGTTGGCGGCTCTGGTTGATAAGAGTGCGCAGGCAGGGCTGGCGGAACCGGCGGAGCTGGAGCTGAAGGCGTTGAAACTGACCGTCTGGGCAGGGGTACTTGCGGGGCTTGTGATCCTGAATACCCTGAAACTGCTTTTTGCCAGGAAACTGCAAAGGGTTTCCGCGCCTTATGGTATTTTGGTGGGTGTTTTTTTCACTTTGCTGATCCTTTACCGAAATACGAGAGGATGGCCCATATTTCTTGTCTGCTGCTTTACACTTTACTATCTGCGGATGGCAGCGGGTGTAAAACGGACGGTTTTGCTGCACAATATAGTAAATGGCATTTTGCTGCATTTTGTCCTGACAGTGGGCTACTGTCTGCTGCACAGACCTTATATGTATTTTCGGTATTACCGATACCCGTTTCATTTCCATACGGTGACGATTTCCGCGGTATATCTGGCGCTTGTGGTGTGTGCGGCGCTTGTTAAATTTCTGGATGCCTATGGGCGGAAAGCCTCCCTTGCGGGCACTTACAAGGAACTGGCAGTGTTTGGCGTATCCGCCATGTACCTGTTGTTTACCTTGTCGAGAACCGGGTATCTTGCTATCTTTGTGACGGCAGTTGTGGTGATTCCTGTGGCTTTTTTCTCAGGGAAAACGTTGACGATCAGGGAAAAGTGGGGACGTTTTCTGCGGGGAGTGGGATTGATGGCGCTTTCCGTTATCATAAGTTTTCCGATGATGTTTACGGCGCAGAGAACGGTTCCCGCCGTTGCGGCGGATATCAGGTCGCATGAGATCGAGGAATTTCCCACGGAACTGGTGCATGGCAGGGATATGGATTCCTACTACTATATTACAGTGGAGCGTTTTATCCAGACCTTTCAGATGAAGGTGCTCGGTATTCCGCAGGAAAAATGTCTGAATGCTTTCCTCTTTTTCAGCAAGGCGGACGGAGAGTCGGAGTACAGGAGCCCCTATCTGGAGAACGGCAGCAGGATACTGCTTGCGTCCGCGGAGGATATGGCGGCAGCCGCGGAGGTTGAGGAAGAAGAGTCATATACAAATGGAAGACTATATATATTTGCGCGGTATTACGAGAGACTGAACAATACGGGACACGATGATATGGGTGTCATGGAGCCGGACGGCAATTATCTGGCGCATGCGCATAACATATACCTGCAGGTGGCGTATGACCATGGCATTTTTGTGGGCGGCGTGTTCCTCATTTTGGGAATCGGGACGCTCGTGCAGGCGGTTTTCTATTATCGGAGACACAGGCAGGACCGGGAATGCGCGCTGTTTCCGCTGGCGCTTCTGCTTCTTTTTGCGGTGGCAGGGCTTACGGAGTGGATTTTCCACCCCTGCTGTCCCATAGCGCACTGCCTGCTTCTCGTGATGGCGCCGCTGCTTACGGATATGCGGGCGGACGAGGTACAAAGGACGTAATACAGGTCGAAGCATTTACTGCTGGGACCGTGATAATATGATACAAAAGTGTTAGGGAATCGGATACCAATATGGAAAAAACGAGAAAACCTTTTAATGCAAAACTGTTTTACAGACGGACATGCCTGATTATATATGATATTATCAGTATTGCCCTGGCAAGCTACGTGGCGATTTTATGGCGTTACGATTTTCATCTGGATGAAATTCCCAGACATTTTATGCAGCCGATTGAACGCTTTCTGCCGATCAATATTTTGCTGGCGCTTGTCATTTTCTATTTTATGCGGCTCTACAACAGTCTGTGGGCTTTTGCGGGGGAAACGGAGTTACAGAATATCGTGATGGGCTGCGTGCTGTCTACGCTGGTGGATGCGGCAGGTCTGCAGCTTTTCAAGGTGACGACCCGGGCGGTGCCGAGAAGCTACTATCCCGCATATATGGCGGTTTTAGTGGTCTGTATTTTTACGAGCCGCTTTTCCTATCGGTTTTTCCGCGGATTAAAGCATAAGCAGCAGAATAAAAAGAACCTGATTTCGGTGATGGTGATCGGCGCGGGCGAGGCGGCAAATCTGATTATCAAAGAGATCGTAAACAGCAATTTTTCCACTATGGTCATCAAATGTATTATTGACGACGACAAGGGAAAGTGGGGGAAATACATTCAGGGTATCAAAGTGGTAGGTGGACGGGACAAGATCGTGGAGTGCGCGGACATTTATGACGTGGATGAGATTATTGTGGCGATGCCTTCGGCCCCGAGGACGGAGATCCGGGAAATTCTGGACATTTGTAAGGATACGAACTGTAAGCTGCGTTCTCTTCCCGGCATGTACCAGCTTGTAAACGGTGAGGTCAATGTGAGCAAGCTGCGGGACGTGGAACTGGAAGATCTGCTTGGAAGGGACCCGATCAGCGTTGATATGGATTCCATTCTCGGCTATGTGCAGGGGAAGGTGGTGCTTGTCACCGGCGGCGGCGGTTCCATAGGCAGCGAGCTCTGCAGGCAGATTGCAACCCACAGACCGAAACAGCTTGTCATTGTGGATATTTATGAAAACTCAGTTTACGATGTGCAGCAGGAACTGAAACAGAAGTATCCGGAACTGAACCTTATGGTGCTCATTGCGTCCGTGCGCAACACCAACCGGATGAACTATATTTTTTCTAAATACAAGCCGGATATCGTATATCACGCGGCGGCGCACAAGCATGTGCCGCTGATGGAGGACAGCCCTACCGAGGCGATTAAGAACAATGTTTTCGGCACTTTTAAGACAGCGCAGGCGGCGGCAATGAGCGGGGTGCAGCGGTTTGTCATGATTTCCACCGACAAGGCGGTGAACCCCACGAATATCATGGGTGCCAGCAAACGTATCTGTGAGATGATTATTCAGACGTTTGACAAGCACTACGACACGGAATTTGTGGCTGTGCGGTTCGGCAATGTGCTGGGCAGCAACGGCAGCGTGATTCCGCTTTTCCGCAAACAGATCGCGGCGGGCGGTCCGGTTACGGTCACTCATCCTGATATCATTCGTTATTTTATGACCATACCGGAAGCGGTGTCGCTCGTTCTGCAGGCAGGCGCTTACGCAAAGGGCGGAGAAATTTTTGTGCTGGATATGGGTGAACCTGTTAAAATTCTTTCGCTGGCGGAGAATCTGATTAAACTTTCAGGATACCGTGTGGGCGAGGATATTAAGATTGAGTTTACCGGTCTGCGTCCCGGAGAAAAGCTTTATGAGGAACTCCTGATGGACGAGGAAGGCATGAAAGATACGGCTAACCGAATGATTCACATCGGCAAACCGATTGAAGTGGACGAGCATGTATTTTTCACACAGTTGAAGGAGCTGAAGGACGAGTGCCAGATCGAAAACTCGGATATCAGGCCTTTGATCAAAAAGATTGTACCGACGTATCACTATAGTTAAACAGCTCAGCCGGAGCGTCAGACTTTGCGGATGGGCGAGTGCTGAGCGTCAGATAACTGAAAGGAGCAAAACCATGGAGAAAAAGAGAATTTACCTCTCCTCCCCCACCATGCACGGGGATGAGCAGAGATTTGTGCAGGAGGCTTTCGATACAAACTGGGTGGCGCCTCTGGGACCGAACGTAACCGCGTTTGAGGAGGAGATGGCGGCATATACGGGATGTGGTTATGCGGCCGCGCTGGCATCGGGAACGGCGGCTATCCATATGGCGCTGCGGCTGCTGGGCGTTAAGCAGGGAGATGTGGTGTTCGTATCGGATCTGACGTTTTCCGCCTCCTGCAACCCGATTGTATATGAAAGCGGGACGCCCGTGTTTATCGATGCGGAGCCGGATACGTGGAACATGTCCCCGGAGGCTTTGAAGCGTGCCTACGAAAAATATCCGGACCCAAAAGCTGTGATCTGCGTGCATCTGTACGGGACGCCCGCCAAGCTTGACGAGATTATGGAGATCTGTGCGGCGCACGGCACGCCGATGATTGAGGATGCGGCGGAGTCCCTTGGAAGCACCTACCGGGGAAAACACACGGGTACGTTTGGAAAATACGGCATTTATTCTTTTAACGGCAATAAGATTATCACCACTTCGGGGGGCGGCATGTTTGTGTCTGCAGATGAGGATGCGGCGAAAAAAGTAACCTTTCTGGCGACACAGGCAAGAGATCCGGCAAGACATTATCAGCACTCCCAGATCGGTTATAACTACCGCATGAGCAATGTGACGGCGGGAATCGGCAGGGGTCAGCTGCTGCATCTGGAAGAACATAAAGCGAAAAAGAAGGCGATTTACGAGCGGTACTGCAGGGAGTTCGCGGATGTGCCCGCGATACAGATGAACCCGATGAATCCGAAGGGGGATGCGAATAACTGGCTCTCCGGCATGGCGGTTGCCGCAGACTCCGGGGTGACGCCGGATATGGTTATGGATGCGCTGGAGGAGAAACTGAATGCGGAATGCAGGCCAATCTGGAAACCCATGCATATGCAGCCAGTTTTTGAGGCGTGTGATTTCTTTGCCCACAATGAGGACGGTACGAGCGTGGGGGAGGATGTTTTCGCAAGAGGATTGTGCCTGCCAAGCGATATCAAGAACACTGATGAGGAGATGGGGGCGATTATCCGCACGGTGAAGGAGCTGTTCTAAAATGAAGCAGGCGCGGATATCGGTTTCAATGCTGCGCCAAAGATGTGCGGTGAGAGCGCGATCTTTTTGATTTTTCGAGGGATGGGATGATCCATAAGAACGTGATAAAGTTTTTGGTGGAAGGGCGGGATGAAAAGTAGGGAAAAATCAGCGCCCCGTCTTACGGCGGGACGCCGGGAAGTACTTTTCACGGTTTACTGTATCACGGAATAGCCGAATGCGTTTGCGAATGCGTCAATGGGCTGTTTTTCCTTACATAGCGCACATTCCTCCGAATGATAAGTTTTGTACTCGGGAATGTCTGATGTGGTGAACAGCGCGTTGACCGGAATACCCGCCACAGCGTTGGCAGCGCTGAATATCGCACTCACGCCGCTGATGGTCGCGCCATAATAGGACAGGGTCTGTACCGCTTTGGTGACGGTGCGGCCTGTGGTTGCGCTTGCCAGAAGAAGCAGAACATTTTTGTCCTTGATCATGGGCAGATAGTTGTCGCGGAACAGCATCTGCCCGGACGTGGAATACTCGGGAGTGACAATGTAGATTGTCTGGTGCGCATTGCGGGAATAGACGCCGGCTCTTGTCAGTTCCTCCGCCAAAAAGGCGCCGATGATCTCGCAGCCGTCTATACAGACAATTGTATCTACCACGGTGGAGAGCATGATCTGTCTGCTCAGTTCCTTTGCGGCGGTAGACGCTTCGCTCAGTCTCGTTTTCATCGTGGTCATATCCAAAAAGTAATTGATATGGGAACTGGGGGTTACGAAATGCCCGTGGATTGCTTTTAATTCAATGTTGGGATGGCTTTTGGAGTGAATCTTAATCAGTTCCTTCATGTGTGTACCTCCTTCTCGCGATACAATTATTTTTTGCACAATTCTCCCATAAGGAATTATCATGTTGTTGTGAATATTATACAGCTTAAACGGATGTAAATCAATGTTGTCTTGGGAAAATGCAATGCATCGCAATGTACATTGGGGGCGATTATAATTGTAACGGATCGGAGAGACAATTGAAATGATATATGCTATAATAACCGCAGACCGCCATAGATTATGGCTTTTGAGAATCATAAAATGTCCTCAGAGAGGAACAATATATGTATAAGAAACGGATCAAAAGATGTCTGGATATTGTGCTGTCCCTGTGCGGCATCATCGTTTTAAGCCCCGTTCTGCTTGTGCTGTTTATCTTGGTGCGGGTGAAACTGGGAAGCCCTGTCCTCTTCAAACAGGAGAGACCGGGAAAGGGGGAGAAGATTTTCACGCTCTGTAAATTCCGCACAATGACGGATGCGAGAGATGAGAAGGGGGAACTATTGCCGGACGAGGTGCGCCTCACAAAATTCGGGCGGCTTCTGCGGGCGACGAGTCTGGACGAGCTTCCGGAGCTCTTCAATATCCTAAAAGGCGATATGAGCGTGATTGGTCCCCGCCCCCTGCTGGTGCGGTATCTGCCCCGCTATAATTCCTTTCAGCGGCGCAGGCATGAGGTGCGTCCCGGGCTTACGGGACTGGCGCAGGTGAACGGCAGAAATGCGCTTACCTGGGAGGAAAAGTTTGAATATGATGTCCGCTATGTGGACAACCTTACTTTTGCGATGGATGTGCGCATTTTTTTTGCCACGGTGCGCGCAGTGTTAAAGCATGAAGGCATAAACAGTGAGACCAGCGCCACGATGGAAGAATTTATGGGGAGCGAATCATGAAGCCTGGGTGTCAAAAGGAAGGATGCCGACATGTGAGATGGCGTTGTGCGAAATAGCGGAGGGTTTATGAGAGAATTGCGCATTTTATTTACCGGGGCGGGAAGACGTATAGAGCTGCTGCAGGCTTTCAGGCAGGCGGCGCAGGCGCTTGGCGTCTCCCTGAAACTATATGGGGCGGATATGGCGGGGACTGCGCCGGCTCTCGCCTTTTGCGACTTTAGCAGGAAGATCTGTGCCATGAAGGATACGGACTATATTCCGCAGCTTTTGGAGATCTGCAAAAGAGACGGTATCGACCTGGTTATTCCGACAATTGACACGGATCTTCTCGTACTGGCGGAAAACAGAGAGTTGTTTCGGAAAGCGGGTATCGCGGTGATGATCAGCGGGCTGGACAAGGTCAGACTGTGCAGGGATAAGAACGATACCACGGCTTTTTTTCATTCCTGTGGTCTGAAAGCGCCTGGGACAGTCAATGATTACAGAGCATATGCGGGACCTTATCCCTGCTTTATCAAGCCGAAAGACGGCAGCAGCAGCATCGATGCCTACAAGGTGGAGAAAAAAGAGCAGCTTGCCGCCTACGCGGAGCGCGTAAAAGACTATATTATCCAGCCCTTTATTGACGGAAAAGAATACACGGTGGATATTTTCTGTGACCTGCAGGGGAATCCGATTTATATCACGCCCAGGGAGCGGCTTGCCGTCCGCAGCGGCGAGGTGCTAAAGACCAGGATTGCGCTGGATGAGAGGATTATTGAGGAGTGCAGGGAACTGGTGCGCAGGTTTGAACCCTGCGGTCCCATTACGGTACAGCTCATCCGGGAGAAGGAGACGGGGGAAGACTATTACATTGAGATTAATCCGCGCTACGGCGGCGGCGCGCCTCTGAGCATGAAGGCGGGGGCGGACTCCGCGCAGATGACGCTCAGGCTCCTGCTGGGAGAAAAGCCGGGGTTTCGGGACGGAGGCGTGCAGGATGGCGCGGTTTACAGCCGTTTCGACCAGAGCATCCGCATTGTTTCCGAGAGCCGGCCGACGGAGGGAAGAACAAGAAGAATATCAGGCGTTATATTTGATTTGGATGACACGCTGTATGCGGAAAAGCAGTATGTGAAAAGCGGCTTTCGCGCTGTTGCAGAGTATCTGGGGGAGACGCAGGCGGAGGAAAAGCTGTGGAATTATTTTACGGAGGGGAAAAGCGCCGTCGACGCGCTTTTGCAGGAGCTGGAGCGGCAGGGCGAAAAGGAAAACTGTCTGCATGTCTATCGTTTCCATGAGCCTGAGATTTCGCTCTATGAGGGAGCGGCGGATGTGCTGGGGCGCTTTCGCGATGACGGGCTTTGCGTTGGTATCATCACCGACGGCAGACCGGAGGGACAGCGAAATAAACTGAAAGCGCTTGGCATTGATCTTTCCCCCGAGAATATTATAATTACTGACGAGCTGGGCGGTCCGCAGTTTCGCAAGCCGTGCGATATTGCTTTTCGGGTTTTGCAGCGCAGATGGGGGCTGCCGTTTGAGGAACTGGTTTATATTGGGGACAATCCGGACAAAGATTTCCGGGCGGCAATACAGCTTGGCATGGAGAGCATATACTTTGAAAACTCTGACGGGCTGTATTACAGGAAGGATGTGCCGGAGAATACCTACGGGATAAAAATTTGCGATATTGTGGATGCGTACCGGGTTGTCGGGTGGTATAATAAGCGCATGGCCGGCACCCTGCGCTAGGAGAACTGTTTTGCAATTCTTTCGGAATTGTTTAGGGTGTCTGCTTCAGAGATATGATATAATAAAAGGATGGATGCGGGATGAGCAGGGTGTTGATCTTGACAAATTCTTCCGGCGGTCTCTATGATTTTCGAAATGAGTTTGTGGAGGCGCTGTTACAGGAACATGAGGTCTTCATCAGCCTGCCTGATGAAGTGAAGACAAAGGAACTCCGTGCAGAGGGCGCGGAGATCATACAGACGCCCATCCACAGGCGGGGCATGAATCCGCTTGAGGATATCAGGCTGTATCTGCGCTACCGCGGCATGATGAAAAAGCTGCAGCCCGATCTGGTCGTGACCTACACGATCAAGCCGAATATCTACGGCGGCATGGCAGCGGCACGGCTGAGGATTCCGCATATCGCGACGATCACTGGACTGGGTGGCGCTTTTGACAAGAAGGGGCTGCTGCTTGCGCTGATTGTCCGTCTTTACCGCATGGGTTTAAAGCGGGCGGCATGTGTGTTCTTCCAGAATCAGGAGAACAGGGAAATATGCCGTAAATATGGGATCAGGGGAAGATCGGAGCAGTTAGTCATGGGTTCCGGCGTCAATCTGCAGAGGCATATTTACGAGCCTTATCCGGAGGAAGGACCGGTTCGGTTTCTGTTCATGGGGCGTGTGATGAAGGAGCGGGGCATTCTGGAATATACGGCTGCGGCGGAACAACTTCATAGCGACCGAGTGCACTTTGAAATTTTGGGAAATTGTGATGAGGATTATGAGGAATTTTTGGGGGCGCTGGAGAAACGCGGCGTGGTACGCCAGCTCGGCTTTCACACGGAAGTGCATCCCTATGTGGCGCGGGCGAGCGCTGTTGTGGTGGCATCCTTTCACGAGGGAATGTCGAATACGCTGATTGAGGGTGCGGCAACGGGGCGCCCGGTGATCGCCTCCCGCATCAGCGGCTGCCGGGAGGCATTTGAGGAGGGCGTGACGGGTTTCGGATTCACGCCGGGAAAGCCCGAAGAGCTGATTGCGGCTATGGAAAAATTTTTGGCGTTGTCACCGCAGGAACGGGCGAAGATGGGGCGTCTGGGCAGGGAAAAGATGGAGCGGGAGTTTGACAGGCGGCAGGTAACTGCGGCTTATATGCAGGAAGTCTCGCGGAATTTAAATAAATAACGAATGTTACATAATGGAGGATGACAGCATGAACTTGTATGAAAAATTGGTGGGCGGAGAAGAAAAGCTTTCTCTCGTGGGGCTTGGCTATGTAGGGATGCCGATTGCGGTGGCATTTGCAAGGAAAATCAAGGTAGTGGGTTTTGACTTAAACGAGCAAAAAATCGATCTTTACCGCAATGGAACGGATCCAACGAACGAGGTGGGAGACGAGGTCATTAAAAACACCACAGTGGAGTTTACGGCGGATGCAGGAAGGCTTCGGGAGGCAAAATTCCATATTGTGGCGGTGCCAACGCCTGTCAACGACGACCATACGCCCGACCTTTCTCCCGTGGAAGGGGCAAGCCGCATTCTGGGACAGAATCTGACAAAGGGGTCCGTTGTGGTGTTTGAGTCCACGGTATATCCCGGCGTGACCGAAGATATCTGTGTGCCGATATTAGAGAAAGAGTCCGGCTTAAAGTGCGGTGTGGACTTCAAAATCGGATACTCACCCGAACGGATCAACCCGGGGGACAAAGTACACAGACTGGAGACGATCACGAAAATCGTGTCGGGTATGGACGAGGAAACTCTTGATATTGTCGCAAAGGTCTACGAACTGGTGGTGGAGGCGGGCGTTTACCGCGCCGAGTCCATCAAGGTGGCGGAGGCGGCGAAAGTCATTGAGAACAGCCAGAGAGACATCAATATTGCGTTCATGAACGAGCTGTCAATCATATTTCACAAGATGGGGATCGATACCAAAGCCGTGCTGGAGGCGGCGGGGACAAAGTGGAACTTTCTTCCTTTTATGCCCGGGCTCGTGGGCGGTCACTGTATTGGCGTAGATCCTTATTATCTGACTTATAAAGCGGAGGAGCTGGGATATCATTCCCAGATTATCCTATCCGGCAGACGAATCAACGATGACATGGGCAGATATGTGGCGGAAAGCCTTGTGAAAATGCTGATTAAAGCGGATATTCCGGTGAAGCGCGCGAAGGTTGCGATTCTTGGCTTTACTTTTAAGGAGAATTGTCCCGACACCAGAAATACCAAGGTCATTGATATTTACAAGGAGCTTGGCGAGTATGGGATAGTGCCGATGGTGGTGGATCCGTCCGCGGATGCGGATGAGGCGAAACGCCTGTACGGAATCACCTTCCAGACAATGGAGGAGATCAGGGACATGGATGCGCTGATTATCGCGGTGGCGCACGACGCGTTCCTGAAGCTTGACAGAGAGCAGATCGACGCCTGCTACCAGACATCGCATAAACGGAAGGTTCTGATGGATATCAAGGGTGTGCTGGATCGAAAAGTATTTCAGTCAGAGGATTACTGGTATTGGAGATTATAAAAAAAAGAACTACTTCAACTAAATCGTGGTGCATTCTGGCGGCGCTGCTCCTGTTTTTTCTGGGGATGCTGGCAGTGGGCGGGGTGGGCGTCTACAACGACTCTGAGCAGTACATCACGATGCATATTCACAGGGAGCCGCTCTACCCGCTGTTTTTGGCGTTTTTCCGAGTGCTGTGCGGTGACGGGTATTTGTCTGCTGTGGCTGCTGCACAGGGTGTTTTAACGGCTCTGGGCATTTGGACACTCACGGAGTATCTGGCAGCTCGTTTCGGGCTGCGGCTTTGGGAGGAAATACTCGTACTCCTGCTGCAGCTTGCGCCTCATCTGGTTACTCGTTATGTGTCGGCGATGCACATTTTTATGGAAAACTCTGTGATGAGCGAGGCACTGTGCCTTCCGCTGTTCAGTTTTTTCCTCTGTTTTCTCCTGCGGATGCTTTTGGAGGACAAAAGCAGCGGCGCTGTGCTTTCTCTGGTGTTTGCCTGGCTGCTCTCCATGACCAGAGGACAGCTGATGACAACGATTTTGCTGTGGGCGCTTTTGCTTGGATGCAAGCTGGTGGTTAAGAAGAAATATCGGTTATTATTCATTCCTGTGGCAGCAGTGGTTCTTATGTTCGCGCTGCGCAGTCTGACGGTTCATGTATATAATTATGCGGTGACGGGTTACTTTATGGGAAATACCTACGGAAAGGTGAACACATTGACCAATGTGATTTACGCTTGCGACGAGGAGGATGGGGAGGTCTTTCCCGAGGGAAGTCTGGAGCGTACATTTTTTGATGATTTTTATGTGCAGGCTATGGAGCGGGGGCTGAATCATGCCTTCGGAGGGGACAGTTTCGGGGAGCGCGCGGCTTATTTGGAGGAAAAGCACGATCGTCTGAAGTTTGATGTCCTGGAGGCGGGATTTTCGGCTTACTATTTCAGTCTTGGCGAAGTGGATTATTATGAGCAGAGCAGCATGTCGGATGAGATGGCGGGAAAAATGATTCAGAGACTTTTGCCAGCCTGTTTTGGGCAGTGGCTGTACGATTACATTCTCTTGTGCCGCAACGGGTTTGTAAGGAGTATTGCGGTGGTGCATCCGCTTCTCAATTTTGCCGCGCTTTTTCTGTATCTGTTTTCAGCGGGGCTGTCGCTCTGGCTGGTTTTTGAAAAGAGACGGTTCCGGGCAGCGGTCGTTATGGGAACGGCGCTGCTGTTTATCGCGGCGAATGTCTGCGCGACGTCGACTACGATCATGTGCCTGTCGCGTTATATGATATACGGGCTTTCTCCGTTTTATATCGCGCTGTATCTGGTAATCAGGGAACTGTTTGAAAACAAACTAATATGGAGGTTGAAACAAAAATGAGTTATCAGGACATCACATTTGAAAAGGGAACGGTATTTCTTGTGACAGGGGGGGCGGGATTTATCGGCTCAAACCTTTGCGAGGCTTTGCTTGACATGGGCTGCGCAGTACGCTGCCTGGACGACCTGTCGACGGGAAAGTATGAAAATATTGAGCATTTTATGGGGAAGGAAAGTTTTACCTTTATAGAGGGAGATATCCGGGATCTTGAGACATGCGAGCAGGCGTGCATGGGCGCTGACTATGTGCTGAACCAGGCGGCATGGGGAAGCGTGCCCAGAAGTATTGAGATGCCGCTTCTCTATGAAGAGATTAACATTCGCGGCACTTTAAATATGATGGAGGCGGCGACACAGTGTGGGGTTAAAAAGTTTGTTTATGCGTCCAGCTCTTCCGTGTACGGGGATTCCACAGAGCTGCCAAAGAGGGAAGGGCAGGAAGGGAAAGTGATTTCGCCGTATGCGCTGACGAAGAAGACGGACGAGGAGTACGGAAGGCTCTACAAGGAGCTGTATGGGCTTGATACTTACGGTTTGCGCTATTTTAATGTATTCGGACGCAGGCAGGATCCGGACGGCATGTACGCGGCGGTGATTCCGAAATTTATCAAACAGCTGCTTCACGGGGAAACGCCCACCATCAACGGGGATGGCAGGCAGTCCCGCGATTTCACTTATATCGACAATGTGATCGAGGCAAATCTGCGCGCCTGCAAGGCTGGCAGCGAGGCGGCGGGAGAGGCTTTCAATATCGGTGCGGGGGGACGGCTGTACCTGATTGATATGTACGAGCAGCTTTGCCGGGCGATGGGCGTTTCGGTGGAGCCGAAGTTCGGTCCGCCAAGAGTGGGCGACGTGCGGGATTCCAACGCGGATATCAGTAAGGCGCGGAAACTTTTGGGGTATGATCCTTCTTACGATTTTGAGAAAGGGATTATGCTTGCCATTGACTGGTATAAAGAGTACTTGAAGTAGCTGCTGACACATGTCTGTGCAGTGAGTACGGAATAGGGAATGGGTATGGAATTCAGATTTGCCGGCTATCGTATACAGATAGCGAAGGAATATAAAATTGACGGCACGATGCCAAGGATTTATAACGAGGAAGGTCGTCTCCTGGAGACCTACTTTATCAAAAACCGGCATTCCCAGCATGCGCCATTTGGCAGGGAAGGAAAATATTTCTTTTGGGACCGCTACAATTACGGGCTTGACACACATTTCTACGGTCCGGAATCCCTGACGAAAACGCTTGGGAATCCGCAGGTGAAATACGGTATGCTGACGGAGTCAAGAGCGATCGTGCCGCAGGACTACGAGGTGTTCCGCAGGCATAAGGGGCTTGAGAAGGAGTTTCGGTATATCTTTACCTATGACGAAACGATTTTAAATGAGATTGAGAATGCAAGGTTTTATCCGATTTGCGCGAGGGTCTGGTATGGACAGGACAATCAGTTTTTATGGGATTCTGACGCTTATCTGAAAAAAAGCAGGGACGTTTCCGTTCTTTCTTCCGCAAAGACAATGTGCCATTTACATGAAGTCAGGGTCGAGTTGAGCCGCTATTGCAAGAGGAACTGTCTGGCAGATACGTTTGGAACTTTTGATGGGGGAGCCCCGTGTCTGGTTGATGACAGTCTCAGAGATTACAGATACTCGATTATTATCGAAAATGACATCTCGGATTATTTTTTTACGGAAAAAATTACAAATTGTTTTGCGGCGCAGACGATACCTGTTTATTTAGGGGCGCGGAAGATTGACCGCTATTTTGATGGGGACGGAATTATTGCGGTCACGGAAAAGGATCTGGCGAACATCGAAGATGTGCTGAAAATGTGCACAAGAGAGAATTACGAGGCAAGACTGCCGGCGGTGCTGCGCAATTTTGAGAAAGTCAGAGAGTATGTGAATATGCAGGATTATCTCTATGAGCATTATCTGATGAAAAAGTAGGGGTGGGAAAATATGCGTTACAAGGTTGTTGTGTTCGGGGTGAAGGATACCTCGGAAAATATCGTCAGTTTTATTCAGAAGGAAATCTGCCCCGTAGATCTCGTTATAACGATCAGCCCGGAGGTGACGAAGAAGAATCAGGTTTCGGGGTATAAGGGTCTGTCTGTCCTGACGGAGAAGTACGGGATTCCCGTGCATGAGGCGGACAGCTATTTCCTTACGGATGAGAAAACACAGAAGTTTATGCGGGAGAATGAGTTTGAGATAGGCATCTCCATGGGCTGGCAGAGGCTCATTCCCCAATCTGTGCTGGATTGCTTTAAACACGGCATTTACGGTTTTCACGGCAACAGTGGCTATCTGCCGTTCGGCAGGGGACGTTCGCCGCTTAACTGGTCCGTGATTCTTGGGGACACCCGTTTTAACCTGAATCTGTTCCGCTATGACGAGAAGGCGGACAGCCCCAACGTGTTTGCCACGGAGATGTTTTCCATCACGCCACATGACGATATACGCACGGCACAGTATAAAAATATGATCTGTTCGAAACGGCTGATCCGTAAGCTGCTTGCCGCCTATGAGAGCGGACATATCGAAATTCGCAGAGATTCCAAAGATTTTGACTCCTGGTATGAGAAGCGCACGGCGGCGGACGGGAAAATTGACTTCCATAAAAGAACACGCGATATTTATAATCTGATCCGGGGTGTGGCGGTTCCCTTTCCGGGAGCGTTCGCCTACTGCAGGGAGCAGGAGGTGCGCGTCTGGGAGGCGCATCCCTTTGATGAGATGATTGACTTTTCGGCTTATGCGCCGGGTGAGGTGATCGACGTATTTGACGGTAAGCCTGTGGTGCGCACGGTGGACGGGTCGCTGCTGATTGACCGCTACGAGAGCGGCATAACGTTGGAAGCGGGGGATATTTTAAAGTGAAAAATATGGAGAAACCGATACGTGTGCTGCATGTGCTTGGCGGCGTGGGGCTTGGCGGCGCGGAAAGCCGAATTATGGACCTTTACCGACAGATGAACCGGGAGGAGATTCAGTTTGACTTTCTGGTTCACTCCGCCGCGGTAAGAAGTGGCTTCCAGGAGATGCGGCAGAACGGCGGCGATACAGGAAAGGATGGCAAAGGGGAAGAATCTGTCAGAAAGCCGCAGTTTTATGATGAGGAGATTCAGTCTCTGGGAGGGCACATTTATGTGCTCCCGAAGTTTAAGGTATATAACTATTTTGCATACAGAAAAGCGGTGAAGGCTTTTTTTGTGTCGCACCGGGAATTTCGGGTGGTGCAGGGGCATATGACCAGTACCGCCGGCATTTACCTGCCCATTGCGAAAAAAGCCGGTGTGCCTGTCACGGTGGCACATGCCAGAAACGCGGGCGTGGCGAAGGGATTAAAGGGGCTTGCAACCCGGTTTTTCAGGCGGGGGCTTGTGAAAAAGGCGGATTACTGCTTTGCCTGCTCGCAGCTTGCGGGACAGGACGTGTTTGGCGAAACGGCGATGAACGCAGGACAGGTCAAAGTCATTTATAATGCCATTGACGTGGGCAGATTTACCTATGATGAGAAAGTGAGGCGGGAGGCGCGGGCGCAGCTCGGGCTTTCCGGGGAGTTTGTGCTCGGACATGTGGGGCGTTTTGATTATCAGAAAAACCACCCGTATCTGTTGGAAATTTTTACGGCGGTCCGTGAGAAAAGAAAGGATGCCTTGTTGTTTCTTCTGGGGGACGGCGGGGACAGACCAGCCATGGAGGAAAGATGCAGGCAGCTCGGAATCGGCGACAGCGTGCGGTTTATGGGAAATCGTAAGGACGCGGAGCGGTTTTATCAGGCGATGGATTTCTTTCTTCTGCCGTCCTTTTTTGAGGGGCTGCCGGGAGTACTGGTGGAAGCGCAGGCGGCGGGGCTTCGCTGTATGGTGTCCGATACCGTCACGAGGGAAGCGAAAGCCACAGATCTGGTCACTTACATGAGTATAGAGGAATCTCCCGCGCGCTGGGCGGAGGAAATCTTAAAGCAGGCGGATTATGACCGCAGGGATACGGCGCAGGAGCTGCGGGAGGCAGGATTTGACGTGCGGACCCAGGCGCAGGGGTACAGGCGGTTTTATCTGGGCGAAGACGCAGAGCGCATAGGAGACGGGAAAATGTGATAAGGCGGCTGCCGCGTGGCTGACCGAAATGGAGTTTGGAAATATTATGAAGAAATTATTGCTGATTGTGCCGTCCCTGCATCAGGGCGGTTCGGAAAAAGTATGTGCGATGACGGCTGTTATTTTAAAACCCTATTTTGACGTACAGATTGCCGTTTTTGATTCCAGAAACATTGATTTCGATGTGGAGGATGTTCCGATTTCTGATCTGGGACTGCCCAGCCGACCGGGAAAACTGGCGAAGGTTTTCAATGTTCTTCGGCGGGGATACAGGCTTAAGAGGCTGAAAAGGAAGGAAGAGATTGACATAGCCTACAGTTTTGGTCCCACGGCAAATCTGGCAAACATTTTTGCGGGACGGTTCTTTTCACGGAAGGGAGCAAAGTGCTGGCTCGGTGTGATGAGTTACATGGATATGGATAATCCATGGCTGGGGCTCTTTTGCAGGAGAGCCGACAGGCTCCTGTGCTGTTCGGAGACGCTTCGCGGTATGATTGAGAAAAAGTATGCATGTAGTTGTACATACACACTGACGGGGTTTTTTGATATTCCGCAGATTCAGGCACGTGCCGCGGAGGGAGAGGCGTCTCTGCCGTGGCAGGGCGGACGCGTGATCGTTTCCATGGGGCGGGAAGATGTGGTCAAGGGTTTCTGGCACCTTATAAAGATTTTTTCTCTTGTACACAGGGAACTGCCTGATACCAGACTTCTCATTATCGGCAAAGGTGAATTTACGGCGTATCGGAAACTGGCGGCTGATCTGGGCGTTGCGGACGCAGTGCATTTTGCCGGGCTGCAGAAAAATCCTTATCCCTATTTGAAAAAGGGTACGCTCTATCTGCTGACTTCCTATTGGGAGGGATTTCCCAATGCGCTGGTGGAGGCGATGGCAATGGGGCTTCCTGCGGTGGCGACGGACTGTATGACCGGACCGGCGGAGATTTTTGACGGGAAATATGGGATTTTGGTGCCGAACATGGGAAAAGAGCCGGATATGGATGCCTCCCATATAGAGAAGGAAGAGAAAAATACCGCGGCGCGGGTGACGGCGCTTCTGCAGGACGAGGAGGAGCTGGCGCGTTACAGCAGATTGTCGGTGGAGCGCGCGGGTGTTTTTTCCAAGGAGGCGTATATTCAGAAGATTCGAGAGTGGTCCCTCAACTAGGAGGAAGTATGGCAAAGAAGATTGCGTTTCACTTAAATTGTCTGGAACAGGGCGGCGCGGAGCGGGTGGTTTCCAATCTGTCCAACCGCTTTGTGCAGAACGGCTATGAGGTGCTTGTCGCTACGGAGTGGCAGGGCGAGGATGAATTTTGGATTGATGAGAGAGTGCGGCGCGTGCATGTGGGACTGCGTCCGGGTGATGAGAAGAAAAACCGCCTGTCACAGTTTTTTCTGCGCATCCGCTATCTGAAAGAGTTTTTGAAAAAGGAAAAGCCGGACATTCTGATTCCTTTTGCCAGAAAAGCGCTGTACCGGGGACTGACAGCGGCTTTCTTTATCAAAATCCCCGTGCTGATATCCATACGCACAGACCCGGTGGGACATTACGACAGACCTTTTGACAAGGTGCAGATTCCTTTCCTGTTTCCGAGGGCGGACGGCTGTGTATTTCAGACGGAGGGGGCGAGGGAGTTTTTTGCGCCGAGACTGCAGAAAAATTCCCGCATTATCCTAAACCCGCTGAATCCCAAGTATATAGGGGTGCCGGAGCCTGAGAAACGAACAAAAACGGTGGTGCAGTCGGGGCGGCTGGTGGATTTCAAAAATCAGGTCATGCTGATCCGCGCCTTTCACGAGGTGCATAAAAAGCATCCCGATTATGATTTGAAAATATACGGCAGGGATACGGAGGACGGCACGAAGGAGCTTTTGGAGAAGACGATAGAGGAGCTGCAGGCGCAGGATTATGTACATTTGATGGGCGCCAGCGACAGCTTGGAAAAACAGCTTCCGGATGCGGCGCTCTTTGCGTTCAGCTCGGACTGGGAAGGGCTGCCGAATGCGCTGATGGAGGCGATGGCATTAGGGCTGCCTATTGTGGCGACGGATTGCCCCTGTGGCGGTCCGCGCACGATTATGACAAATGAGGTGGACGGGCTGCTCATTCCCATCAAGGACCAGAAGGCGATGGAGGATGGCATCAACCGGCTGATTGAGGATCCGGCGCTTGCCGCGCGGCTCGGGTGCGAGGCGAGAAAGATCGCAGACAGAGCGAACGACGAGGCGATTTACGGGCAATGGCGGGATTATATCGACGAAGTGTGCGAGGAGTATCGCAGGAAGCATAGAGGATGATACATGGGATTTAACAGGGATATAAAAATACAGCGCCCAACGGGGCGTAAGCTCCTGCTTCTGGTTCCCTTTGCCTTATGTTACGCCTGTTTTGTGGTGCTGGGGGACTGGCAGGGGTCGGTGGGCTACAGCAATGCGCAGAATCTGGGGCGGCTCGTGCTCTGGGCGGCGGGAAGTTTCGCCGTACTGTTTGCGGCGGGTTTTCTGTTGGAAAATTGGGCGGTGCTGATCGCTCTTATGCCTTCCGGCGCGCGCGTAGTCTATGAAAAAATGTTTCCGCCGAGAAAGGCGCGGCAGGGGCAATGGTGGATTTGGCTTGCTTTCTTTATGTTTTGTCTGCTCTGCTATCTCCCTTACTTCCTAATATATTATCCGACGTGGTTTAACAACGATGCGGTGTGGCAGATGGAGCAGGCGCTTGGTATGGCGGCAAAATCCAATCACCACCCCTATTTTCATACGCTCATCATCAAAGTGTTTCTGACGGTGGGGTATGATCTTTTTCACGACTACACGGCGGCGGTGGCGCTTTATACCTTTTGCCAGATGGCGCTGACGGCGGCGGTGTTCAGTTTTTATCTGTACCTTTTGTACCGGCGGGGCACGAGGATTCTATGGCTTGTTCTCGCGGTATTTTTCTATGCCCTTCTCCCCATTAATGGAATGTTCAGCATCTGTATGGGCAAGGACGCGTGGTTTACGGCGGCGTTTCTGCTCTTTGTGTGGGCGGTACACAACTGTGCGGCAAAGACAGGGACTTCCGGGACACCGGGCGTGCGGCGGTGGTTCTGCTTTTTTGTGACGGGAGTGTCGGTTTGCCTGCTCAGAAGTAACGGTATTTTTGTGTTTCTGGGGACGGCGGTGCTGCTTGTGATATCGCAGATTTTTTCCGGGAGAGCGGCGGACAGGGCTGAAAGGCAGAGTTCGCGGAAAGAGGCGGCGTTGAATGGAACGGATGGTGGGCGGCGGAAGTATTTATGGCGGGAGAGACAGCGCATGTACACCTCGGTGGCTGCTGTGCTGGTCTGCTATCTGCTCTGGCAGGGACCGATTTTGACGGCTCTTCAGGTACAGCCGCCGGACACAATCGAGAGTCTGACCATGCCGGTGCAGCATCTGCTCTGTGCCTATGCCAGAGGCGGGAACCTTAAGCCGGAGGAAGTGGAAATGCTGGAGGCGGTTGTGCCGCTGGAGCATATTGACGAGTATTATAATCCGTATCTGTTTGATATGACGAAAAACTATATACGTGATCACGGTAATCAGCAGGTGATCGCGGAAAACAAAAGCGCGTACGCAAAGCTCTGGCTGAATGTGGGGCTGCGCAATCCCATGCTTTATCTGGAAGCGGAGATCCGGCAGACGGCTGGGTATTACGCGTTACATATTCCTCACGACCAGATTCTTTACAGCGAATACTTTATGGTGGATAATCCTTTTGGCATCGAGAGCGAGCGGAAGGTTTTCAGCTATGACGCAAGCATTGCCATGGGTGAGTTCCTGCAGTGGTTCCAGACGTTTTACAACAGGGTGTGGAGTCTGGGGCTGAATACGTGGCTGCTGCTGTTTGCGCTTGCCTGCGCACTTTACAGGGGGCGGCGGGCGATCGCCTTTGCGCCCTGCGTGATGCTTTTGGGAAGCCTGCTTCTGGCGACGCCTGTGTACAATGAGTTTCGGTATGCGTATGGGGTGTTTGTGGCGCTGCCGGTTTTGTTTAGTGTGGGTTTGGGGAGGGAAGAGACACTGCCTCTGCTGTAGTCGGGTTCCCATATGGCGAAGGAAGCATACCCGTATACTTTTGGAACAGCTTTGAGAAGTACCGGGCGCTTGAAAAACCTAGCATTTTGGCTGCCTGTCATATGTTTGCATCCGGGTTATCGGACAGCAGCATGATGGCGGCGCCCATGCGGACTTCCGTGACAAAATCGATATATTTCTGCCCTGTTTTCTCGTGAAATACCCGGCTGAAATAAGTGGGTGAGACGTGAAAGAGCGCGCTGACAGAATTGATGCTTAAATCGGAGGCATAATTCTGTCTGACATACTATTTGACTCTTTCAGCCAGAAGAGTCGTCACAGGAAGAAACGCCTGTATCAGAAGTATTTTCTGTCATAACCACGGATGCCTATGATGTGACGGTCATGTCTAGGAATACCGGCCATTACTGGTATATGCATAATCCTGAGTATTCGGAGAAGGGAACAGTGATCATATTCCATTTGCATTATGCGGACAGAACGGGGAGAGTGATGCACCATCTGCATGGTAAGTCGAATACCCTGTGGCAGGCGGTATAGAGCATCCGGGGACATGACCGGTGGCATTCGGGATTTACGATCGGGCATGGGCTTGAGTCAAGAGAAACTTGCACTCAAAGCTGATCTTGACAGAACATATCTTGCGGGTGTGGAAATGGAAAAAGAAATATTTCTGTTCGCAGCTTGGAAAAGATAATCAATGCTCTTGAAGTCTCATTCCAAGAGTTTTTTAAAGACATCTAAACGTTGGCTATAAGTCACAATAACGTTATAATATGGAGGTGCTGATATGCCAGATTTTGGTGCGGCTGAACGTAGAATGCTTAGTTACTTTAAAAGAGGTATTGAACTTTTTTATAGGGGTAGCAGGTATATAGTTGAAGAAGCTGATAAACCGACATGCTCTTATGGCGAACCGAAAACAGATATTTATGTTTTGCTGTCTAACGGATGTCAAGAGCAGGAATTGAAGATATCATATAAAAAAGAAAATGCAGATTTTTTAGAGAATAAAACGAATAGCCAGAGAGCGGAGCAACTATTTGGTCCAGAATGGAGAGAAATAATTAGTGATTCAACATCTGCAATAGCTGAGAGGTTTACGGAACGTATGCTTGTATATAAGGATGCGTTGGGCAGAACTGAAAAAGGAGCAATAACTTTAGGGTGGAAGTTCGAACTGCTTAATAAACCAGGAGGGGATCTTTCTGGACTCATGAACCTTACACCGCAACAAGTTTATGACGTTTATGCTGGTACAAATCTTTCTCCCGACAAACGAGATGCGATGGTAAATGGCAGAATTATTCGTGATTCTGGAGTTGCTGATTATATTCTTATGACAGATAGAGTGGGGTCTGCGCAGGAAATAGTTGAAACGATGGTGCCTATTGGCGAGTATATAGAAGCCCATCCAAATATCTATTTTGTGTGTAAAGCTTTAAACTACAGGACGTTTAGACAGAAGTATGACGGGAATCGTCCTTTATCTGTTCAGGTTGATTGGAAGGTCAGGAATGGGAAACTGGCGTATGATCTTGTTTTTGATCAACCACTCGAAATGAATGGTACAGAAATGGCGGAAAGGCTATTGGCATGTATGAAAAGATTGTCAATACATACAACAGATGACATTGATGTAAACAATTCGGACATGAAAAATGTCTATGAAGAATTAAAGAAAGAGGTGTAATCTGATGAAGGTTATTAGTTTGTTTTCGGGATGCGGTGGACTGGATCTTGGCTTTGAAAGAGCCGGTTTCGATATTCCTGTGGCCAATGAGTTTGATAAAACGATTTGGTCAACATTTAAGGCGAATCATCCCAAAACACACCTGATTGAAGGAGATATACGTCAGGTGAACAAAGAAGATATAGCGGAGTTTCTTGATGGAGATGTGGATGGGATAATCGGTGGTCCTCCATGCCAGTCTTGGTCAGAAGCGGGCGCTCTTCGCGGAATTGAGGATGAGCGTGGGCAGTTGTTCTTTGACTATATCCGAATTCTTAAGGATTTCCAGCCTAAGTTTTTCTTGGCTGAAAATGTCAGTGGGATGCTTGCAAACAGACACTCGGAGGCGGTTCAGAATATTCTTAGGCTTTTTGAAGATGCCGGATATGATGTATCCCTTACACTGGTTAACGCAAAGGATTATGGTGTCGCACAAGAAAGGAAAAGGGTTTTTTACATCGGCTTTCGAAAAGACCTTAATATTAAGTTTGAGTTTCCTAAGGGATCAACAGAAAGCAATGATAAAAAAATAACATTGAGGGATATCATTTGGGATTTACAGTTTACTGCGGTTCCAGCTGCACCTAAGAATAAGCACAATTCGGAGGCTCTAAATAATAATGAGTATTTTACCGGAGCTTATTCTACTATTTTTATGAGCCGTAATAGAGTAAAGTCATGGGATGAGCAGGGCTATACGGTTCAGGCATCGGGGAGACAGTGTCAACTTCACCCTCAGGCACCTAAAATGGTAAAAGTCGGGAAGAATGATTGCAGATTTGTGGAAGGGAAAGAAGATTTGTATAGAAGAATGACCATTCGCGAAGTTGCGAGAGTTCAAGGTTTTCCTGATGACTTTCATTTCATTTATGATGATACCGATACTGCATATAAAATGATTGGGAATGCAGTTCCGGTGAATTTGGCATTTGAAGTAGGATCTGCAATCAAATCAGCGTTAGAGGCAAACGGCTAATCGTTGATAGTTATGCAGGACGAAGGAAGTGAAAATTTATGGATGTCCTTACTCCTGAACAAAGAAAAAAGAGTATGTGTCATAACTGCTCAACTGACACTAGCATTGAGCGTGCTCTACGAAAAGCGCTATGGCATCGGGGATATCGATATCGGAAAAATTATAAAAACCTACCGGGTAAACCAGATATAGTTTTAACAAAACAGAAGATAGCCATCTTTTGTGATAGTGAGTTTTTTCATGGAAAGGACTGGGAGGTCAAAAAGGATAAACTTCAGAAAGGCAATAATTCTGAGTATTGGATTAAGAAGATAGAACGGAATATGGAGCGAGACGCTGAGAATGATCGCAGGCTTTTGTTTTTAGGGTGGACGGTGATTCATTTTTGGGGTCAGGAAATAATAAAGAATACTGAGGAATGTATTCGAGTTGTTGAAGAGGCAATTTTTGACAATAATGTCCCTGATATGTTAGCCGATGAATAAAGTGACTGCCAAACTGTCAGTTGAAAGACATGTTTGTTTTATAATGATTATCAGGGAACGCGAGCATTTTACTCTGTCTTCAACGCTAGAGGCAGGCGTTTTACTCTGCCTTCAAGAAGCAGTCATTATGAATCCTAACTGTGTAAGAAAACCAGAACAGATCAAACTTATCATGGAATGCCGACAGAGTGGAGTCTGCGATTATCAGTGGTGCCAGAAACAGGGCATTCATCCCGCAACCTTTTACAACTGGGTCGGCAAACTCCGAAAAGCCGGCTATACTATTTCGGATTCGGAAAGTAAATTTTTTGCTTTACCTCTGTCAGATATGCCGGGGCGGAAACCGAACAGAAGAGGAATTTAATAAAGATGCAGGGATGTACCAGTGTAAGGCAGGACATCTGGCAGTCCTTAAATATCTGGACAGGCGTGAAAAAGAAAAGAAGAATAAGAATCCCCGCATGACCTACTTTTTTGACGTTGAGAAATGTAAATGCTGCCTGCACAGGGACGGATGCGATAAGTATTTAGAGTTGTTGCGTGGTGAAAGGCATCCTGTTCAAAGTGAACAAGATGATGAACAAGATTTAAATTTCAAATAAATCAGTTCATTTAAATGAGCGAAAAATGCAATCAAAATTTATGAGGAACAAACGATGAAAAAATGGTTAAAGGCGGCGCTCTTTCTCCTGCCGCTCCTTCTCTTCATAGGCTGGGTCAACTGGTACGTGGATTCCTACGCCCTTCTCCGCGTCACCTACGACGATATAGCCGCGCAGATGGCGGCGGGAAAAAATGTGGAAGGATTGGAAGACTCAGACTACAACGACAGGAACCTTCTGGCGGCGCGCATAAAAGGGATGGAGGAGTCACCGCAAGTCATGGTTCTCGGCTCCAGCCGGGTGTATACGTTTGATCATACCATGTTTGGGACAGACTCTTTTTATAATGCGGGGTTGTCGGAAGCAACGATTTACGATTTGCTGGCGGTATCGGGTATTTTGCTCAGGCAGGATAAACTGCCGGAAACCGTGGTGATCGGGGTAGACGCTTTCCTGTTTAACAAAAGCCACGACAACGAGAAATGGAAGGAATTGGAAGGTTATGCCGATTATATGGCGTTGACGTTGGACGGAAAGTTGTCGCCGCAGATGGCACAGCCGTGTAAGGATACGGGCAGGGAGCTGCCGAAAGCGCTTTCCTTGGATTATTTCCGCTACAACGTTACACTGCTTCCCGATAGAAAGCGGTTTTCCGTTTCTTATACGGACGATTGGGTGACGGAGGGCTATCTCAAGCATTCTGACGGAAGTGTCAGCTATCAGCGGGAACTTCGCGAGGTAAATCCCTCTGAAGTGGAAGAGATGACAAGACAGTCCATGGAGGAGCATGTAGTCTATCGAATGACAGATTACGCGGAGATAGACGGGCACCATTTCAGCCGTCTGTCGGAGCTGATTGACTTCCTGCAGGGGGAGAGCGTGGAGGTCATTTTATACTTGCCACCCTATTCGCCCATGATGTATAATTACATAGAATCTGAGGAGGCTTTTCAGATTGCGCTGGATGTGGAGGAAAAGGTGAAAGATCTGGCAGTCGAAAAAGGGATTGCGCTCTACGGTTCCTACAATCCGGCGGGGTGTGGTCTTGAGATGACGGATTTGTACGACGTGTACCATGTGAAGACGGAAAAGACGGCGGATACCTATTATCGGGTGATTCCGGCACGGTGATGCGTTACAGAGCATAATATTCGGTTACAGTTTACCGGCTGTCACGGAAACAGCATGAAGGTATGGGCGGAATGAAGTAAGGCATCTGGCGGGAATTGAGCTGCTGCAGCATGGATGTTAGGAAATGAGGATAAAATGAAAGCGAACGTTACCTACTGGTTGGACGAGACGGCGGCACGTTTCCCCGATAAGACAGCCTATGCGGATGCAAATAAAGAAGTTACTTTTGGACAGCTGCGGACTCAGGCGAGAGCGATTGCCTGCGAACTGACGGCGCGGGGGCTTTTTAAGAAGCCGGTCGCTGTTTTTCTGGAAAAGGGTGTGGATGTGCTGATCTCCTTTATGGGAGTGGCCTACAGCTGTAACTTTTATTCCCCGATTGATGTGGATATGCCGGGGAGCCGTGTCAACAAGATTCTTGAAGTATTGGAGCCTTCCGTGGTGATTACCACAGGTGCCTTGCGGGAGGTCTTTTTGGCGTATGATTATAAGGGAGAGTTTCTTCTGCTGGAGGATGTTGTGATACGGAAAGCAGCGGCAGGTCGAATATCTTCATCGGAGGAATGCCCGGAAGCGGCATTGGAGAAGAGTCAGGATGAAAATGGAGATGCAGCGGTATCAGAGTCCGCGCGGGAGGAAGCTCTTGAGGCGGCAAGAAGGAAGGGTGTTGACACAGACCTTCTGTATGTACTTTTCACATCCGGCTCCACTGGCGTACCTAAGGGCGTGACGATCAATCACCGGGCGGTGATCGACTACATAGACTGGGTGACGGAGACTTTTGAAATCACTGAGAAGGACAGTTTCGGCAATCAGGCGCCGTTTTATTTTGACAATTCCATTCTGGATATTTACAGCACCCTGAAAACGGGCGCGACCACTTATATTATCCCAAAAACGCTCTTTGCCCAGCCGGTACCCCTTCTGGAATATCTGAAAGAAAAGAAGATCAATACCATTTTCTGGGTGCCGTCAGCGTTGATTGTGGTGGCGAAGCTGAAAGCGTTCAAGAATGTGGATCTGTCGGACACGCTGCGGCGGGTGCTGTTCTGCGGCGAGGTCATGCCGAATAAGCAGCTTAACGTATGGCGCAAATTCCTGCCGGATGTGCAGTACGCAAACCTGTACGGTCCCACGGAAATTACCGATGCCTGTACTTATTATATTGTAGACCGTGAATTTTCGGACGAGGAGCCGCTGCCAATCGGATTTCCCATGCCGAACACGGACATTCTTGTGTTGAATGGGAAAAATGAACTGGTGACGGGGGAGGAACCGGGCGAACTTTGTGTCAGGGGCACATCCCTGTCCATGGGCTACTATAAGAATCCGGAAAAGACGAGAGAAGCATTCGTGCAGAATCCGCTGAACGATGCGGTGCCGGAGCTGATTTATCGGACCGGCGATATCGTAAAATACAATGAGCGCGGGGAGATCATCTATCTTTCCAGAAAGGATTTCCAGATCAAGCATATGGGGCACAGGATCGAGCTGGGAGAGATTGAGACGGCGGTGTCCTCGCTGCCGGAAATTTCCTTAAATTGCTGTCTCTATGACGAGAAGCGACAGAAGATCGTGCTTTTTATCGAGGAGGAGTTGGACAAGGCATATATCAACGAAAAGATTTCCCATCTTGTGCCGGAGTACATGCTGCCAAATAAGGTAGTCCGGGTGGAGAAAATGCCGATCAACGCCAACGGCAAGATTGACCGGGTGAAGCTGAAAGAATACATGTAACTATTTAGTATAGGTCGAAGCATTCACTGCAGAGAGCGTAATAGTGTGACTTAAGAGTGCACCCCCATCTTCGAAGGCGATTTTAAATGGGTTTTGTACCGAAACTGTGAAGGCACCGAACAGATACGAATACATAAAATAGCAGGGAATAAGCATTGGCAGCAGATAAAATAACATGTGGTACGAAAAAAGGGGTTGTATGAAGACGGATTTTCGGCGGGTCGTGATAATCGGTTACGGGAAGGCGACCGGGGAAATATTGAAATATACGGCGGACAGGCGGGCGGATTATAGTTATACGCTGGAATTTATTGAGCATGAGCCTCACGCGCTGAGTGTCACGAAACAAATTTGTGAGGAACGGGGTATTCCCTTCGCGTCCCTGCCGGATAAGCGGGAGTTAGGCGATTATTTTGGAAAAATACAGGAGAAAACGCTGATTGTCTCCGCCAGCAACAATTTTCTGTTTCCGGCGGCATTGGTGGAACGGAAAAATATCACGATTATCAACTTTCACAATGCGCTCCTGCCGGATTATCCCGGAAGAAACGCGCCGAGTTGGGTTATCTATCGGGGTGAGACGCGGACGGGCATTACCTGGCACTATGTGACGGCGGGGGTGGATGAAGGCAGTATCATCATCCAGAAAAGCTGTGAGATCGGTTCCGATACGAAGGCGCATGAACTGACAGAAACGTTGATGGATCTGGCATACGAGGGATTTTGTGAATGTTTTGACGGCGTTTTACAGGAAAACGCCGAGGCGAGACCGCAGGGCTTTTCGCCGGAGAGACGAATGTACCGTTCGTCTGAGATACCGGGAGACGGATTTCTCGATATAAATGAGCCGCCGGAGAAGCTGTACTGCCTGCTCCGCAGCGTGGATTACGGGAAAAGCGGGATATTTCCGCCGCTACAGACGGAAGTTGCGGGAAAACAGGCGGAAATTCTGCGGTATCGGAAGGTGGCACCGGAAAAGAAAAAAGAGGGCGCGGACATGCTGTATCTGCCGTTCGCGGATGGAGAGCTGTTAAAAATAAAATACCGATTGTTATGAAATGGCAGGAAGAGGAATTAAAAATCCGCAGATGCGGGTGTAAAATATAAAGATGAATGACAGGCGAGAAAGGAAATAAGTCTATGGAAAAAAAGGTTTTGGAAGTGCTGGAAGAATACTGCGAGGAGGCGCTTGACTACACGGGCGACAACATGATGGAGGAGGGCGTGATTGACTCCTTTACGGTGATTAATGTGGTGAGCGAGCTGGAAGATGTTTTTGATATTGAAATTGATGCCAAGTATGTGGTAGCGGAAAATTTCAGGAACAAAGAAGCAATCATAGAGCTGGTGAGACAGCTGGTGGAAGATTAGAATATGCAGTTTTTGTCAACCGATTTTGTCATACTGTGGGTGATTTCCTTTGCCCTTTATTATCTGGCGCCGAAAAAGCGGCAGTGGATGATATTAGCCGTGGCGAGCGGCTTGTTTTATGTGGCTGGGACAGGCGGGATTCCAGTGGGGATTATCCTGACGGGTGCAGGCGCTTACGGCTGCGGCATTTATCTGGCGCGCAGTCTGGAGGCGCAGAAAAAGGCGCTTTCGGATATTGCGGAAAAGGAGCGGAAAAAGGCAGTGAAACAGGGATTTGAGAGGCGCAGAAGACGCGTTCAAATCCTTTATTTTGTGTACAGTGTCGGTATTCTGCTCTGTACGAAATATATGGTTGTGCTCCTGCCTTTTTTACAGATGCTGGGGCTGGCCATGCCGGGGAGCGACGCGTTCTTTGCGCGTGTGGTCATGCCTCTGGGGATATCTTTTTATACGCTGACGGCAATCGGTTATGTGGTGGACGTGGGGCGGGAACAGTGCAAGGCGCAGGAAAATCCTGTCAGACTTTTCCTGTTTCTCGCCTATTTTCCGGCGATTACACAGGGACCTTTCAACCGCTATGCGAAATTGCAGGATGAGTTTGAGCGGGAGCATGTCTTTGACTATGAGCGAATGCTTTTCGGTGTACAGCGTTTTGTCTGGGGCGCGTTCAAGAAACTGGTGATTGCGGACAGGATCAATCTCTTTGTGGGAAGCGTGTTCGGAAGTGTGAACGGGGGGCTGCCCGGCAGTATTTACGCGCTGGCGACCGTTCTCTATATGCTGCAGCTCTACGCGGATTTTTCGGGATATATGGATATGGCGCTGGGCATCAGCGAGACCTTCGACATTACCCTTTCGGAGAACTTTAAAAGACCGTACTTTTCTAGATCTGTGGCGGAATTCTGGCGCAGATGGCATATTACGCTCGGGACGTGGTTTAAGGATTATGTGATGTTTTCCTTTGTGATGTCGGGGACGGGGCGGAAAATCGGCAAAGCGGCAAAAAAGAAAATGCCCCGCATGGGAAAGCATGTGACGGGCATCATCGGAACCATGCTTGTCTGGCTGCTGACGGGCATGTGGCACGGCAGGACGGCGAGCTATCTCTTGTGGGGCGTCTACTACGGCGTGATCATGTGTATTTCCCTCGTATTGGAATCGCAATATAGTATATGGAAGGAAAAGCTTCACATCAAAGCGGGAAAAGTCTACGGTTTCTTTACCATGGCAAGAACGTGGATAATCGTATTTGTGGCGGATGTGCTGATCCGCTCAGAGGGCCTTTCGCAGGCGGGGGAGATTTACCGGGCGTTTTTTGCGGATTTCCGGCTGAAAGAGGGAATTCTTAGCGTGACAGACTACGGGCTGAACAGGTATGGCTTTTTGCTGTTGGCGGTGGCATGCCTTTTGTGGCTTGCGGTTTCCGTCTGGGAGGAAAAGGGAAAAGACGTGCGGCGGACGATTGCGGGGAGTCCGGTGGCGCTGAGGTGGTGCTGCTATTATGGCGTGGCGCTGCTCTTGCTGATCACGGGGATTTACGGCGGAAGTTACGATACGGCGGCGTTTTTATATCAAAGTTTCTAGCGGCGCGGTCCGGCGAACGGGAGTGTGCCAAGTGGAAGGGGCAATGGTGTGAAAGGAAAAAAGGCAGCGGAAATCTTTATTATAATAGCGTGCGTTATTGTATTGGCGGCGGTAACGACAGTTTTCGCAATGGGCGCTGGCTATACGGTACTCAGCGGGGATGATTTTACCCACGGCGTGAGGGTGGGGGCATTCCATGTCTCGCTGCCGCAGTATTTTGCGGCATCTCTTCTGTATGTTCAGGACTTGTATATGGACTGGCAGGGGACGTGGTTTTCCATGTTTTTACAGGCATTCCTCTCACCGATCAACAATTTCGGTCTGCCGCAGCTTCGGGCGGTGATGGTGGGAAACGCACTGTTGTTTCTCGGTTCGCTGGCTGCATTTTTGTGGACGGGGCTCTCTTATTTTTGGACGGCGGCGGGAATAGGCGGCAAAGAGGCGGATGTGTCCTGTGAAACGGCGGCGGGACCGGCAAGGAGCCTTATGTCCCTGCGGTTTGTGATTCTTACGCTTTTCTTTCTGTCCATAGTGAATGCGGACGTCTATGCGGAGATTTATTTCTGGTTTTCCGGGGCGGTGGCGTACAGTATGCCGTTTTCTCTTATGCTTATTGCTTTGACACTGTTACTTCTTATCAATAAAGAGACAGTCAGTTCACGGAGAAGTAAGGTTTGCGCGGGAACTGCGGCGGTTCTTCTGTTTCTCGCCTCTGGCGGTTCTCTGGCGGTGGCTGGCGTTGGATGCTACATGGCTCTGCTGCTGACGGGGATATTTTTCCTCTTTACAGGGAGAGTATCCAGGTACAATCTGACTGTTTTTGCGGCAGGATTTGCCGGTGCGCTGATCAACGCGGCAGCGCCGGGCAACTTTTCCAGACATGACGGTACGGCGGGAGCAGGTCTGCATTTTGGTCAGGCAATCGGCTATACCGTGCGTATGTTTACGGAAGAGACGTGCCGGCTGTTCCGGGAGACGGTACTCGGTCTTGTGTTTCTTTTGCTGATTGCTGCAGGCGTGTATCTGTCGGGAAGATGCCGGATTGCAATTCGGGAATATGGCATTGCTGCGGCGTTTGCTCTTTTGGCAGGAGCTGTGGCATATTTTCCCGTGGCGCTCGGGTATGGCGGCTATTATGTTCCGAACAGGTGTTATTTTATAATAGATACCGTGATGGTACTATCCCTTTTGAATCTGGCGCTGTTTCTGGGGATTTGTGGTCACAGGCTCTGTAATCTGCCGTCTGACGGGCGCACCACTGCGGTACTGCTCTACATCTGTCTGGCAGCGTTTATTGTCACGCCCCTCTCCATGGAAGAGATGCCTCTTTACCGGGTGGCGCGCTATGTGCACAACGGAAGCTACAGGGAATATTATGAAAAGTGCGTCGCTATTTACGATTATCTGGAAACGTGCCCGGAGGAGGATGTGGAGTTGGAGATGCCGGAGTATATCGAAGATTTTGAATGCTTTTATATGGACGAGGACGAGGATGGCTGGGTGAATCAGGGGATTGCCGCCTATTATGGGAAACGATCTGTGCGGCGGAAGTAGTTCGGTTCAGTAATGGGCAGCTTTTGGCACGGAGAGATCGGAGGCTGAGGGCGGGCGCAGTAGCGGATTTTAGAAAAATATGGTAAACTTATTCAAAAGCACAGGGGCAGATGCCTAAGAGCGGAGGGAAATATGTTTTCATTTGACGATTACAGGGAAATGATCAGAATCATAAAGTCAACGGGGCGGCAGTGCGGCTATGCGGAGGCGCTTGGCAGAGACTCTTTCGTTATCATGCGCCATGATGTGGAGTACAGTGTGGAGCGGGCGTGGCAGCTTGCAAAAGTGGAGCAGAGTATGGATTTTACATCCACGTTCTTTTTCCAGTGGACCAATAACTCCTATAATATCCTTTCTCGGAAAAACATGGATATCATCAAGGATATGCACGAGAGGGGACAGCGGATCGGGCTTCATTTCGCATTAAACGGCATGACGGACATGGAGCAGATCAGAAAGCGCATCCGTATGGAAATTGATATTCTGAGCGAAATGTTCGGTTTTGCCATCACGGAATTTTCCGTGCACAGACCTTCCGGCGATGTGCTCAGGGAGAATATCAAACTGGACGGTCTGCTCAACGCGTATCAGGATGAGTTTTTCACCTATGCCGATAAAATAACGGACGATACGAAATTAAGCGTGAAATATATGTCGGATGCCAACCACATCTGGCGGTACGGTTATCCGGACGAGGCGAATATCACAGGCTATGATAAAGTGCAGATTTTGACACATCCTTTTGCGTGGAGTAAAAAGGGATATAATAATTTTGAAAATTACAGGGCGCTTATACAGGAAAAGTATGAGGAACTGGTGGAGTCTGTGGACAATGAATGCAAGGATTTCGGGGAATACAGGGAATACTTTATGGGTAAGGATGTGAAGTAGCAACGCGAAAAGAACTTCTAAAGACATCGCGCCATAGGACGCGATGCCAAGAAGTTCCATGTTTCGCGTGGGAGAATGCCAAAGACGGGCACTCTCCGTTGTAGCAGAGGAGTATATATCATATGTGTGGAATTTGCGGGTACATCAGAAGGCGCGAGGTCACGCCCGATCAATTAAAGAAGATGAATGACACGATGTATCACAGAGGTCCCGACGACAGCGGGGAAGAGCTTTACGGGATGTCGGGCGGCTATCGCGTTGGACTTGCGCAAAGGCGGCTGTCCATCCTGGATCTTTCGGTTTTGGGGCATCAGCCCATGCACTCGGCGGACGACAGGATTGTTGTGGTTTACAATGGGGAGATTTACAATTTCAGAGAGCTGAGAGAAGAATTGGCGGACTATCCCTTTCGGTCGGACTGCGATACGGAAGTTATCATAGCCGCCTATTTAAAATGGGGCATATCCTGTGTGAAACGGTTTAACGGCATGTTTGCCATCGCGCTGTTTGACAGGGAGGAGGAGGCGGTTTATCTGATACGCGACCGTATCGGCAAGAAGCCTCTCTATTACTGGTACGAGCAGGAGGAGCTTGTGTTTGCGTCGGAGTTAAAGCCAATTATGGCGTGCCCGGATTTTCATGCCGAGATAGACCGGGGCGTGCTCTCGCGTTATCTTTTCCAGCAGTATATCAATGCGCCGGACAGCGTTTATAAGAATGTGTTTAAGCTTGCGCCGGGCGCGATACTCAGGTTTCAGGACGGGCGGATCGAAACGTGGAGTTACTGGAGCGTGCGGGAGGCTTATGCGGAGGCATCCGAAATGCCTGTCACAGCTTATGAGGAGGCGAAAGAACAGCTGAAAGACCTGCTGCAGCGCGCTGTGTCGCTTCGCATGATTGCTGATGTGCCGCTTGGGACTTTTTTGAGCGGCGGCTATGATTCCTCACTGGTGACGGCAATGGCGCAGGTGCATTCCGGGGAGCCCGTGAAGACTTTTTCCATCGGCTTTTATGAGGAAAATTATAATGAGGCGCCCTACGCCAGGGCGGTGGCGGATTATCTGGGAACGGCGCACACGGAACTGATGATTGACGAGACGGACATGCTTCGGATGGTGGAGAGCATTCCGAAGTATTATGACGAGCCTTTTGCCGATCCCTCCCAGATTCCGACAATGTTAGTCTGCAAACTGGCAAGAGAACAGGTGACGGTGGCGCTTTCCGGCGACGGCGGGGATGAGTTTTACTGTGGTTACAACATTTATGAGAAAGTGGCGCAGGCGCAGAAACTGGACATGCTGGGTGGTCTGGTGCATAATCTGTGCAATCTGCCGGGAATAAGGCAGGCTGGCCTGGAAAAAAGGCTGCCCTTCAAAGCGCGTGTGATTGCCGGTAATAGAGACCGGGAGACGAAGACACAGTTCGGTGCGGGAAACTATCCGGGGATGGCGCGCGCCATGGCTGGCAGAATGGCTTCGGGGGAACGCGCGCTGCCGGTGCACTATCCCGTGGAGTGCAGCTATCCGGTCGGGGACTGGCAGGTACGCCGGATGCTTTTGGATATGGACACTTATCTGCCGGGGGATATTCTCTGCAAGATGGACCGCGCTTCCATGAAATATTCCCTAGAGGCAAGATGCCCGATTCTGGATCCGGATGTGATGGATTTTTCCTACCGTATTCCCCATGCGTTCAAATATGCGTCGGGAGACAAAAAACATATTCTGAAAGAAATTGCTTACGATTATATACCGAGGGAACTGCTGGAGCGTCCGAAGAAAGGGTTTGGTGTTCCGCTCGATAAATGGCTCAGGGGTCCGCTTAGGGAACAACTGTTATGCTACACGGAATATGGCTTCCTGAAACGTCAAAATCTGTTCGACGAATCGTATGTAAAAAAGATGGTGGGAAGCTACCTTGATACAGGTGACAGGGGTCGGGGGACGGGGGAAAATTATTCAGGGCTGGTTTGGGCGTTCTTTGTATTCCAACAGTGGTACACCTGTTTCCACGAAAACAGTAACAGGTGAGATGTAAAAAAACGAAAGTATTGCGAATGTTATTTTGACGAAAATGAAAAAGAATTTTCAGAAAATAGAATGAATTTTCGACACATTCAGACGGACGAAAATAAATGAGAATTTAATTAAGAATGAAATTTCCGCCGAATTTTGGCGAAAATGCAGGAAAATCATTCGAAAACAGGTGTTTCCAGTCGAAAAATGAAGGAATTTATGCAAGCCTATGAATGAAAAAAATGAACGAAAAAAAATAGCCTTCTATATCGGGTCCCTCCGAAAGGGAGGAGCGGAACGTGTGTTCGTAAATCTGGCGGATTACTTTCAGACGGAAGGATATCGTGTCGTGATGGTGACACAATATCAGAGAGAAGATGAGTATGATCTGCCGGATGGGATTGAGAGAATCCTTTCCGACATCGGGGAAGAAAAAGTGTCCGCAAGCCGGGTAGTAAATTTCTTTAGGCGACTCAATAAGTTACATGTGATATGGAAAGAACAGGAAGCGGATCTTGTGCTGTCCTGTATCGGAAAAAATAATTTTATGACAGTCGTTACCACGATGGGAACAAAAACGAAAGCTGTCGTCTCAGTAGTCGGGGAGGCGAAGGAAGAATACCCATCCAGGGGGATGCGTATGCTGGCAGATTTTCTTTTTTCCCGCGCGGCGGGGGTTATCTTACAGACGGAGCGTTCCAGGAGTTTCTTTTGCAGGAAAGTGGGAGAGAAGGCTGTGATCCTGCCAAATTCCCTGAATCCTGCCTTCATAAGGCCGAGATACGAGGGTGCGCGGGAGAAAAGAATCGTGTCTGTGGGGCGCATGGACGCCAACAAGAATCACGAGATGCAGCTTCGCGCATTCGCGGTGCTGAAAGACAAATATCCGGAATATTCGCTTGAGATTTACGGTGATGGGGAGCTGCGTTCCCATATAGAAGAAACGGCGGCGGGGCTTGGCATCGCAGAGAGGGTTTTCCTGCCCGGTGTGGTGCAGGATGTGGCGGCACGGATCTGGCGGGCGTCCCTGTTTCTGCTTACTTCTTATTCGGAAGGTGTTTCCAATGCCCTCATTGAGGCATTGGCGCTCGGGCTTTCCGTGATTGCCACGGACGTGCCGAGCGGCGGCACGGAGGAGCTGATGGAGGACGGCGTGAACGGTCTGGTGATTCCGGCGGGGGATCAGACGGCGCTGACGCGTGCGATGGACAGGCTTTTGGGGGACGCGGATTATGCGGACAGGCTTGGCAGGGAGGCGGCAGGGATTCAGCAGAGACTCGCGCCGGGGCGGGTCAATCCGATGTGGAAGGATTACTTTGAGGAGATCATAAATGAATAACACACGCAATTATAAAGAATTTCTGCAGGCGGCTGTATTTTTGCTGCTGTTTCTCGCCATTCTTTTGCCAGTATCCTATATGGTGAGGACAAACGGCGAAGTGAAGGACCGCTTCGCAGGCTTTTACGCGGAAAAGAAGGATTCGCTGGACGTTGTGATGATCGGTTCCAGCCCGGTATTTCCCTATTATGCAGCGCCTAAGCTTTGGGGGGAGGCGGGGATTGCGATGTATCCTCTTTCTACCAACGTGCAGCGTCCTGCCGCCATGCGGTATCTGATGGAAGAAGCGGAGAAAACCCAGTCGCCCGCGCTCTATATTTTTGAGATGCGCATGTTTACCATGGAAGAGGCAGGATTGATGGAGAACATGGCATATACACGGGGCGTGACAGACAACCTGAGGTATTCGCCGCAGCGGATCAGAACAATACAGGGGCTGGTGCCGGAGGATGATGAGGAAGGACGTTTAAGCTATTATATTGATATTATGAAGTATCACACAAACTGGAAAATGCTGGCGCTTCCTTCCGAGTGGGCGAATATGTTTTATCACCACAGCCATCCGCTGAAGGGTTATACCTTCCGGGACGAGGTGGGACCGCAGCCTATGCCCGCCTGCGGCGGCATGGAAGGCGTTTTGGCGATCCCTGAGGAGCAGGAGGCGTATCTGCGTGACCTGCTTGCCTGTTTAAAGGAAAATGGGCAGGCGGCGCTGTTTATCGTCTCTCCTTACGGGGAATCGGCGGAAGAACAGCAGATGTTCAACTACATGGCGGGGATCGTGGAGGAAAGCGGCTATGCATTTTTAAACATGAACGATTATTATGACGAGATCGGCATTGTCTTTGAGGAAGATTTTGCGGATTACGGCAGCCATACCAACGCAGTGGGGGCAGAGAAGTGCACGGATTTCCTGAAGGAATACCTGACGGCGCACTATACGCTTCCGGACCGCCGCGGAGACGTTTCCTACGCTTCGTGGGATAAATCCTATGAGTTGTGGAAAACGAGGCAGGATGAGGCTGTCAGGACGATCAGGGAGCGGATTGCGAACGGGGATTACGCGGAGATCGCGGGAGAGGAGTAGGGCTCTAAATGGTACCCGCGAATAAAACGAAATGCTTGAGAAAGGATAGATAACACATGTGTGGAATTGCGGGCTTTTGTAATTTCAGGGGAGACTGGCAGAAGAATATCGAGCGGATGTGCGATAGGATGTACCACCGGGGACCGGATGCTTCGGGGGTGTGGGCTTCGGAGGATCACAGGGTGGTGATGGGCCACAGGAGGCTTGCGGTCGTGGACCTTTCACCCGCGGGGGCGCAGCCCATGGTATCCCGCGATGGCAGATATGTGATTGTCTACAATGGAGAGATCTATAATCATGCTTCCATCCGAAAAAAACTGCTGGCGGAGAAAAAGACGCCTGCCTTCCGTGGCAGCTCCGACACGGAAACGCTTCTGGAGGCGGCTGCCGCATACGGCTTAAAAGATACACTGAAAATGGCAAAAGGAATGTTCGCCATTGCGCTGTTTGACAGGAGAGAACATGCGTTATTTCTTGCACGGGACAGAGTTGGAGAGAAGCCGTTATTTTATGGAAAATTAAATGATAATATAAATAACAGGGGTAATGACGACACCTTTGTCTTTGCCTCAGACCTTGGCTCGATCGCCTCAATGGATGGATTCACCAATTCGGTCAACGCAGATATTATGGGCGATTACATGCGTTATGGATATATTTCCGCCCCGTATACCGTATATCGCGGGATCTGGGAACTGGAACCCGGGAAAATATTAAAGATTAAATCACCTTTTGATAAACCAGAGATTGAAGGCTATTGGTCCATGATGGAAACGGCTGTTTCCGGGCAGAAAAACCGCTTTCGCGGAAGCGAGGCGGAAGCGGCGGCGGAACTGGAGCGTCTTCTGCGGGAATCCATTGCGGGACAGATGGTGGCTGACGTGCCCGTGGGCGCTTTTTTGTCCGCCGGGATCGACAGCAGCACGGTGGTATCGCTGATGCAGGCGCAGAGCGCGCAAAAGGTCAGAACGTTCACTGTGGGCATGTGGGAAGAGCAGTATAACGAGGCGCCTGTTGCGAAGGAGATTGCCGCCCATCTGGGGACGGACCATACGGAGGTTTATATTACGGAGGAAGATGCCAAGGGCGTGATTCCAAAGCTCGCAGGGATGTTTGGGGAGCCGTTTGCGGATTCTTCCCAGATTCCCACTTATCTTGTAAGCCGAATCACGCGGGAACATGTGACGGTATCTTTGAGCGGGGATGGCGGAGACGAGCTTTTCTGTGGATATAACACCTATTATTCTATTGATCGGGTCTGGAACAAAGTAAGGAAAATACCGCGCGCCCTGCGCACGCCGGCAAGCGCCCTGCTGGGGCTTGCCGCAGCGGAGCGCCCTGCCACAACAACCCATGCAAGGCTTTTGGGAGCGAAATCAATAGAGGACATGTACCTGCGCTCGGAAATCGGAGAAGGGCTTGAGCTGATTGGGCAGGGAATGAAGGACAGGGCCCCGGATTTTGGCGTCTGGGATGCCGTACAGCCCCGCAGAGCGGGAGAAACATGGATGGACACTTATCCTTCCGGGCTTCTGGAGGACGGGCAGCACAATCTGATGCTGATGGATCTGCTGATGTACCATCCCGATGATATTCTGACGAAAGTGGACAGAACAGCAATGGCGGTTTCGCTGGAGACGCGTGTGCCGATGCTGGATAGAGATGTGGTGGAATTTGCATGGACACTGCCACTGTCTTTCCGGCAGAGCGGCGGGGTCAGCAAAAAGATTCTGCGTGACATTCTCTATCGTTATGTGCCCCAAGAATTGATGGAACGTCCCAAAAAGGGGTTCTCCATTCCGCTTCACCGCTGGCTGAAGCAGAAGGAGCTGCGAGAGTGGGCGGAGAGCCTTTTGACTCCTTCTCTTTTGGAGGAACAGGGGCTGTTTAATGCGACAAATGTAAAGAAATTATGGGATGATTATATTACGAGAAATGTGTGGAGACCGCAGATTTGGTACATTCTGATGTTTCAGGAATGGCAGAATGCGTCGAAAGTTAAAGCATGATTCAATTATGCGCATTGAGAAGAGCCGGAGAAACAGCTGTTACGAAGAGAAATCCATTTTGTGGAGATATATTAAATAACGAGTGCCTAGCGTTATTTATTACGGATAATAGAGTGATAATTTGGCTGGAATAAAGTACAACGGGCGATATTAAATGTCGCTCGCGAAGTTGGCCCGGAAGAACAGTCACGAAAGAAGGGGAGAAAGACAGGAGGACGACAGTGGAAATTTTAGAGCGTTATCAGCCGCCAAAACTGTATCAGGAAGAGCAGACGGAATTGATTTCCGTAATCATTGCCGCCTACAATATAGAGGCTTATATTGAAAGAGGTGTCCGCTCGGTCTGCGAACAGACATATGCCAATCTGGAAATTATCGTGGTGGATGACGGTTCCACGGATGCGACAGGAAGTATTCTGGATGAACTCGCTGAGAAAGATGCCCGCATACAAGTGATACATGAGGACAACGGTGGTCTTTCCCATGCAAGAAATATGGGAATTGCGAGAGCCCACGGCAATTATATCGGTTTTGTGGACGGGGACGACTGGATTGATCCCAATATGTATGAGATGCTGTTTTGCGCGTTGAAAGATAAACGGGCGGATCTTGCCGTCTGCCGTTACCGTCAGATTTCCCGCACGCGCACACTGGACGGGTCGGTGGATCGCGCCATTCTCTTTGAGGCGCAGGAAGCGCTTCAGGTTTATGTGGAGGAGCGGGAGGAGTACGCAATTCAGAATGCAGCATGGAATAAGCTGTACCGAAAGGAACTGCTGGAGGGGAATCTGTTCCCGGAAGGACGGTGGTATGAGGATATTGTCTTTGCCACGGAGGCGCTGGCGCGTGCCGGACGTTGCATTTACCTTGACATTGCCTTGTATAACTATATAATAGACAGAGAGGAAAGTATTATGAACTGCCGGATCAATTCGCGCACTTTTACGGATCAGATTCCGGCATATTATGAGAAAACGGAACTGCTCAGAAACCTTGGCAGAGAGGATCTGGCGCTGACGCACGATTACTTTTTTTATAAAAGACTTCTGTTATTTTACTGGGAGCTTTCCGGCATGGAGGACAGCGGCGGCTATATGATGCGTCTGGCGGAGATTCTCGGGAAGGACAGAGAACGTGCGCGCGAAGCGTTTCGGTCTCAGATGGCGGATCAGAGGGATCGGAAGAAGCTGAAACTGTTTTACAAGTCGCCGGCGGCGTACTGCAGAAAGATGCGGTGGGATGAGCAGGTTGTGATTCCCTGCAAGGCGAAGGTGAAGCGTATTTTAAGGAAAGAATAAATAACACATGGTTTGCGAAGGACAAAGATGGTAATTGTACAACTTGCGGGCGGCTTGGGCAACCAGATGTTCCAGTACGCCCTATATTTGCAACTGAAAGCCCTCGGCAGGGAGGTAAAAATTGACGACGTGTCCGGGTTTGCGCAGGATCCCCAGAGGATTCCGGCGCTTGCTCCGTTTGGCATTTCCTATGACAGACCTTCCCGTGAGGAAATGGTCAAAATGCTGGATTCTTCTATGATGCCATGGCAGCGCTTGAGACGGAAACTGTTCGGCAGGCATAAGAAATCTTATTTTGAGGGAAGCAAACTTTTTATCCCGGAAGTATTGACCTGGGACGATATTTATCTGGAGGGCTACTGGCAGACGGAAAAATATTTTCAGCCAGTGGAGGGACAGGTGCGGGATGTTTATGATACGGACAGGCTGATGGCATATCTGAAGCGTTCGGGCTGCTGGGGAGCAGGCGGAGAGAGAAGAACGCGCAAGATGGCGCAGGACTATCTGGATGAGATAAATAGCACGTGCTCCGTAAGTCTGCATGTCCGCAGGGGCGATTATCTGACGCCGGAGAATCAGAAGCTTTACGGTGGGATCTGTACGGACGCCTATTATATAGAAGGAATCCGTCAGATGCGGGAAAGATTTCCGGGATGCCGGTTCTTCCTTTTTACCAACGACAGGGCATGGGCGGTGCAGCAGTCTGCGGAGGCTGTGTGTCAGGAGACGGAGGCAGAGAAGCCGGGCGGAAATGGGAAGACGTCAGGTTATGCAGAGTGCCTTTTCTCCGCGGCGGATATCACATGGATTGATCTGCCGGGCGGCGACAACGATTATGCGGAATTTGTCCTTATGAGCCGCTGTAAACATCATATCCTTGCCAACAGCAGTTTCAGCTGGTGGGCGTCCTATCTGAATAAAAATCCGGAGAAAACGGTTCTCGCGCCGCAGCGTTGGCTGAACGGGACGGATGACAGCGATTTTTACCGGGCGGATATGTGCAAAATCGGACCTTTGCAGGAATCATAATCGTTACGGTGAGTTCCGATGTGATCCGTCGAAGCATTTGAGAGGACACTATATATAATGAAGAAACAGAGTCAGGAGCAGGCGGGGCTGCTGCAAAAAATAGCATATCTCTTTGAAAGGAAACAGCTCTGGCAGCTTGGCGGTCTCGCTGTCCTTATTCTGATTGGCGGTATTTTGGAGACACTCGGTGTTTCCATGATGCTTCCTGTGGCGGAGGCGGTTATGTCGCCGGATAAAGTCATGGAGAATGAACTGGTGGGCAGGGTCGCGGCGCTTTTGGGGATTAGCTCATCGAGGAGTCTCATTGTCTGGATGCTGGGCGCCCTGATTGCTGTATTTGTATTTAAGAATGCGTATCTTCTGTTTCTGACTTTTGTACAGAATACGTTTGTGACGAGAAACCGAAACCGAATGATCAGCCGGGTGATGCGGGAATTCTTGAACCGCCCTTACGAAGACTATCTGGGAGCCGATATTCCTACGGTGTTCCGCCTGACGGACAGCGATATTCCCAATGCGTTTCAGCTGGTGCTGGTGCTGATCCAGATGACCACGGAGATCGTTGTGGCGGTGTCGATCTGTATTGTGCTGCTGGTGTGGGTGAGCCCGCTGATTTCCATCGGATGCGGCGTGCTTTTCCTTGGCATGACCCTGATGATTACCAGAGTGTTAAAACCCCGGCTGAATGCCATCGGGCGCAGGAATCAGGCGATTCAGTCGCGGATTGCGAAATGGAGAATCCAGTCCATCTATGGCTTAAAGGATGTAAAGGTGCTGCACAGGGAGGAGTTCTTTGTGCGCAATTACTATGAGAGCGGCGCGGTGGGCGCCAATGTGGCGAGAAACTACGCGGTGATGAACAATACGCCGAGACTCCTGATCGAGACAGTCTTTATTGCGGCAATGCTCTCCTTCATTCTTGTTTATATGCTGGAGGACGGTGATATTACCGTGCTGATGCCCCAGCTTATGGCGTTCGCCGCAGCCGCGGTGCGTGTGATGCCGGCAACGAACCGCATCAATACCTATCTGTCGGAGATCGCTTACGCGCAGCCCTGCCTGGATTATCTGTATGAGAACCTGACGGAGAACATGAAGCAGGATGTGAACGGCAGTGTGACGGGGCTTACGGGAGAGGCAAAGAAAGAACTGCCGGAGCTTGCGCTGACGGATAAAATTGTGCTGGATCACATCAGCTATACTTACCCGAACACGGAAAAGCCCATCTTCACGGACGCGCACATGGAAGTCAGAAAAGGACAGTCGGTGGGCATTATGGGACCGTCGGGAGCGGGCAAATCCACGATCGTAGATATCCTGCTTGGACTTTTGCATGTGCAGACGGGAACCATTACCTGCGACGGCAGGAACATTTTTGAAAACTATCCGTTCTGGCTTTCCAAGATCGGCTACATTCCCCAGTCCATCTATCTGATTGACGAGTCCATCCGGGATAATATCGCTTTCGGCATTGATGCGGATCGGATTGACGATAAACGGATCTGGGAGGTTTTGGAAGAGGCGCAGCTTAAGAGTTTCGTGGAGGAATTGCCGGATGGTCTGGAGACGACGATAGGTGACAGAGGTGTCAGAATTTCCGGCGGGCAGAGGCAGCGTCTGGGAATTGCCAGGGCGCTTTACCACAATCCGGAGATTCTTGTCTTTGACGAGGCGACATCCGCGCTGGACGGGGACACGGAGTCGGCGGTTATGGAGGCGGTCAACAGTTTCCACGGTAAAAAAACGATGGTGATTATCGCGCACCGCCTGAATACCATTGCCAAGTGCGATGTTATTTACAAGGTAGAAAATGAAAAAATCACGCAGACAAGTTTAAAGGAGTGACAGAGCGGGCGTGATGCCGGAGTCAAACGGAAAGGCAGCGCGGCGGCGTTTCGAAATGGAGATAAAAGAATGTTAGGAATCGAGACACAGGAAGGCTTCGGGCTGGGAAATCAGCTGTTTTTCTATGTGACTGCGAGGTGCATCGCGCAGGATAAGGGCTATCAGTTCAGCGTGCTTGACCCGGAGCACTTTGCCAACAATATGCACAGTGACTGCGGGCTGTATTTTATGGATCTGGATATGGGAGTTCCCTCGAAAAAGGAGGATTATAAAAAAATCTATTATGAGAAGGAAACCCGGCTTTTTGCGGGAAATTCCACTCACGACCTGACCCACGGGGTCTATGTGACGGATGCGGACAGGCACCTTTTTGAGGTGGAGGACGGCACGCTCCTTTACGGGAATCTGCAGGCGGAAGCGTACTTTATCACCCATAAGGCGGAGATCAAAGAGTGGCTCAAGGTAAAACCGGAGTATGACTGTAAAGAGTACAGCCGGGAGAATCTCTGCATCCTGCATCTTCGCTGCAGCGACTATATGGGCTCGCCGGAACTCTATCTGCGCAAACGCTACTGGATACAGGGAATGCGGCAGATGCGCAGGATCAATCCGGACATGCAGTTTATGATTATTACGAACGACGTGCAGGAGGCGAACAAGTTTCTGCCCGGCGTTCCGGCTTATAATTTTGATCTGGCAAAGGATTACTCTATATTAAAAAACGCGCGTTATCTACTATTGGCAAACTCATCCTTCTCGTATTTCCCGGCGTTTACGAGCGATACGGTGCAGTATATTCTGGCTCCGAAGTATTGGGCGAGACACAATGTGTCCGACGGTTACTGGGCTTCGGAGCAGAACATTTACAAGGGATGGCATTATATGGACCGGAATGGCAGGGTCTTTACGGATGAAGAGTGCAGGGAGGAGCTGGCGGCATATAAGAAGCGGTCAAAAAAATACGCCGGCGTTAACCAAAAGCCTGCGGGCATGAGGCTTCGGATGATGAAGCTGCGCGCGCGGTATATCTATAAGAAGGCGTATCTTGGAAAAATTGGCAGAGGTGCGGCGCGTCGGGTGAAAAAATTTTCGCATCGCGGGTGAATATAAGATAAAGGCGGATTTGCATGAAGGTTTGGGAAAAGGCGGAAAAATATTTGAGCGGCAGGTGTCCGGTGTTTTTGGCAGTGGGGCTTTTGCTTCTGTCGTTTGTTCCGCTGCTCTGGCTGGGAAAATATAATGTGATGTGCATTGACGACTACGATTATGGACGGCGGGTGCACGACGTCTGGCAGACGACGGGATCTTTTGCGGCTTCGGCACAGGAAGCGTGGCGGCAGAACATGGACTTTTATCAGGAATGGCAGGGGACTTATATATCCTGTTTCCTGATGGGCATGTGCCCGATGAATTTTGATTACAGCATTGCGTGGGTGGTGCCGGTTCTGATGATCGGCATGTTCGCGTCCTCTTCCTTCCTGTTGGGGCGGCATATTCTGGTCAGATGGCTCGGATGTGAAAAGGAGGGCGCGTCCTTTATTATGGCTCTGCTGCTGTTTGCGTTTTATCAGGTGATGGAGGCGCCTTTTGAGGGGATATACTGGTACAACGGTTCCACCCACTATGTACTGATGCAGTCCGTATGGTTCTTTTTGCTGACGCTCGTCTCGGGGAGTCTCTGGGCGGAGAAGAAGAGACGGGCATGCTTGTGCTGTGCGATGTCTGCGGTTCTTTCCGTGATCGTGGGCGGCGGCAATCTTGTGACAGGCCTGCAGGCGGAGGTACTCATGGCTTTCCTCGTCTGCTATGCTTTCTTTCGGAAGAAAGACAAGATAGCATACGCTGTTATTCCGTTTTTGACGGGGAGCGCCGGGTTTCTGGTGAATGTTCTTGCCCCCGGCAACGGCAGGCGGGGAAGCATTGATATGGATGAAGGATACTCCGCCGTGAAGGCGATCGCCCTGTCCTTTTATAACACAGCGGTGTTTGCGATCCGATGGACACCGGTGTTCATGGTGCTTTTGTGGCTGGCGTTTCTGCCTCTGTTATGGAAATGGATGAAGGCGTCCAAGAGGGAATTTTCTCACCCCGCACTGGTGACGGCGGGGGCGTACTGCGTGATTTCCGCCATGTTTACGCCGACTCTCTACGCGGTAGGAATGACGGGGCTTTCCCGGGTGGATAATATTATCCAGATGACTTATTATCTGGCGGTTCTGCTGGTGACGGCATACTGGCTTGGGTATTTTTCCCACAGGACGGACGAGGCAGGGGGAGCTGGCAGTACGGCTGGAGGCATTGCTTCGGGAGATAGCGCGTCTGCGGCGCTGGGCGTGTTTCTGGAGCGTGCGGGCAGCCGGATGACTGCGGTCTGCCTGATACTGCTCATGGCAGTCTGGGTGCTTACGGCGGATAAGAACACTTACACGAGCATTTCCGCCCTCCGCTCCGTGGCAAAGGGTGAGGCGCAGACATTCTATCAGGAGGCGATGGCGCGTTATGAGATATACACGGATGAGAGCATTACAGACGCCGTGGTCACTCCCTACAGCGCGAGACCGGCTCTCTTCGACTTTACCGATCTGAGCGGGGACGAGGGGAACTGGATGAATCTGGCGGTCGCAAGATACTATCACAAAGACAGTGTAAGAAAAATTTCTGAGAGGAATACACGATGAATCGAACTGCGGAAGGAAAACTGAATATTCCCAATGTAACGCTGGCGGCTATGACGAGCGTGAATGTGTATGAGACGATCCGCGCTATGGAATACAGTATGCGGGGGATTGCATTTGGGGATGTGGTGCTGATTACGCACAGAAAGCCTTTGTCGCTGCCGAAAAGCATACGATATTCCCACACATCAAAACTGGATGATATTGATAAATTTAACTACAAAATGGTGTATGAACTGGGTGAACATATCCACACGGATTTTGCGCTGATTGTGCATGCGGATGGCTTTGTGGTGAATCCCGGGAGCTGGCAGGATGCGTTTCTGGATTATGATTATATCGGTTCACCATGGCCGCTGCCGCAAAACGATTACTCTTACCGGGATGCGGAGGGACGACTTGTCCGGGTGGGCAACAGCGTGTCGATCCGCAGCAAAAGACTGATGGACTTTCCGGCGAAGGCGGGGCTTAAGTGGGAAAAAATCGAGAAGGAAGACGAGTATAACGAGGACATTTTTCTCTGCTGTAAATACCGCAATGTGATTGAGGAGGCGGGAATGCGCTTTGCACCCATAGAAGTGGCGAAGTATTTCGGGCACGAGCATATGATACCCGAGATCATGGATGTGGAGAAGCCGTTTCTCTTCCATAAATGGCGAGGCAGGAACGCGCAGTATCCGAAATTTTCAAATCCGTGGAAAGTCAGATGGCAGAAATGTAAGGATTTCGTGAGACCGTTTTTGTTCTGGCGGCAGAAGTGAGGAAGGATAAAATAGCGAATGGTATTTGACTGCATTCCTTTTTTTAATGAACTGGATATTTTGAAACTGCGCATGCAGATCATGGCGCCCTATGTGGATTTTTTTGTGATTGAGGAAGCTTCCGTCACGTTTTCGGGGGAACCGAAGCGGATGATCTTTGCGGAAAACAGGCAGCTTTTTGCGGAATATGAGGGAAAGATACGGTATGTGCCGGTGGAGAACTCTCCCATGGAGGGGGTCACCACCCACGAGCGGGACAAGTTTCAGAAGAATCAGCTGATCCGGGGGCTTTTCGACTGTAAGCCGGAAGATATTATTATTTTCAGCGACGTGGACGAGATTCCGAATCCGAATACGCTCACGAAGCTGATGGAAAGGTTTGAATCCGGGAAGGTGTATCATCTGGCGCAGCGGATGTTTTACTGCTTTTTAAATATGGAGGAAGTGTCAGGAAATCTCTTATCCATTACCGGGGAATTTCCGGGTGTGGAGAAAAGACAGTGGCTCGGCACGAAAATCTGCAGCTTTTCGGAACTGCCAGGGGAAGGGATTGTATATTTGCGCGAGGTGTCGCCGGAAGATGAGCGCAGTGTGCGCGTTGCGGACGGCGGCTGGCATTTCGGTTATATGGGCGGTGACGGTGAACGGGATGTGGCGAAGCGCATCGGTGTGAAGGTACAGGCGGCTGCGCATTCGGAATATAACAGCAAACGCTATTTAAACGAGGCGGTGGACAGACTGCTCTGCGGCGAGGATATTTTTGACCGGGACGCAAAGTTTGTGCGGGTAGAGATTGACGAGAGCTTTCCGGCGTATCTGCGGGCGCACAGGGAAGAGTACGATTTTTTGATTGCACCTGAAATCAGCCCGGCAGGAATCTTATGGAAAAGGATGAAACTTGCGGCAAAGCAGTGGCTGCGCAGGGCGCACGGCATGGCGGCGCGGGTTTTGCGGTCGCATTGATGCCCCGTTGCTTGTGGCGGGGTTGTTGCCCTTAGTCACAGCAGAGTTGCGAGATGGCGGTAGAATGAAAAAGAAGCGGCACATTTCCGGTGCAGAACGCTTCGGAATGGATGGGAATATGCAGAAGAACACTTACAGGTGGCTGCGGGAGGAAAGCCCGGTTCCCCGCCTGGCTTTTTATATTGGACTGACCATAGAGCTGCTGATGGTGATTATCGACAAGAGCAATTATATCAATCCCATCGAGGGGTATCTGTTTCGGGTGACCTTTCTTCTGTTTGCGTGCAAGATCCTGCTCACCCGCTATGAAGCGCGGGAGTGGGCGGTTATTCTTGCGATGGAGGCGGTGGGCTTCATTTCCTACCGGGTGACTGGCGCCAACGACATCATCCGTGTGGTGACTTTTGTGGCGGCATGTAAAGGCATTCCTTTAAAAGAGGCGTTAAAGTATACGTTTTATGTGACATTGGCAGGGTGTCTTGCCATTGTGGCGCTTTCCGTGACAGGAATTTACGGAGATATCAGCCTGGCGCAGGATTTTGGACATGAGTCCCTGGAAGACACGCTCTATGTCGGAGAGTTTCCGACGGTGGAAACACGTTACACGCTTGGGATGGGGCATCCGAATGCACTTTCCTGTATGTTTTTTATGCTGGCTGCGCTTGGCGTATATGTCTGGTTTGAACGGATGAAGTGGTACAGTTACCTGTTTTTGATGATCTTAAACGCGGGGGTTTATCTGTTGGCGCGCTCCAAGACCAGTATGTTGATTACGGCGGCGTATCTTTGCGGCGCCTGTCTGCTGACTTTCGTGAAGGGCTTACGGAAGATGACAATTTTCTATGTCTGTGGCCTGCTTGTTTTTGTTCTGTGCATCGCTTTCTCCGTGGACGCGGCGGTCTGTGCCCAGCGGGTGAGGGAATCGCAGTGGAACGAGTTCTTCTATTTGAATCCCGGGGACGACGAACATATCGTGCTGCTTGCAAAGATCGACCGCCACATCAACGGCAGGATCGTTTCCCTGACGAATTCTGACAATAATGACGGCATGATACAGACGTGGTCGGCTTTCTCCTGCGAGAATAATATGAACTATTATTTTGATATGGGCTGGGTTAAGTTATTTTACCGCTACGGCGTGATTCCGGGGATTCTGTATGTGGCGGCAAACCTGTTTCTTCTGTGGCGCCTCTGGCGCAGGAGGGATGCCTGCGGACTGGCGCTCTTCGTGATGTTTGCGGTGTACACGGTGGTGGAGGCACATCTGATCTCCGTCTATATCGGCAGGAATTATCTGCTTATTATGATGGGGTGTAGCGTGAGAAGAACTTCTAGCCACTCACAGCAGAGGCTGTTTCGTGGAGAAGTTCTAAGTCTCACGCAGGAGAATGCCTGAAAAGCGGCATTCTCCGCACGGATTTGAGATTCCGCGGTGCGGAATCATGGCGGTCAGGGTGCGAAACGGCTGTGCCTTCTGGGGAGCGTGCAGACTGAAATTGGCGGAGATTACAGCTGCCGGTGGCAGAAACAGGAAGTATGTGGTAAAATAAGAAACAGAGGTATTCTTATGAATCGTAGAATGAAACTGATTGAAAGTTACCTGCTGCTCCTCACGGATCTGTGCAGTATAACTCTTGCCTATATCATTGCCATCCTGATACGGTACGGGAAGTTTGCCAGGGTTATGGAACCGGAACTTCACTTCGCGGTATATATCGGTTTTTTGCTTTTTTGCACGATTTACAGCTTTCTGTTTGACTGGAACAGGGCGTTCCTTAAAAGAGGAGTCCTCGTTGAATTTATAGCGGTCACCAAATTCAATGTCTTTATGGAGCTGTCCGTGATGGCGCTTCTTTTCATGCTGCAGAAGGGTGCGGACGTCTCCCGTCTGGTGATGGGGTATTTTGCCATTCTCAATGTCTTTATCGTATGGCTGGTAAGGCTCGCCATGAAGAAGGCGCTGCGGGTCTGGTTCACAGCCAAATCCAACATTGTCAAGATTATGATTATCACGAAAGACGCGGTGATGGAAAAAACGCTGTCCAAACTGAAAGCGTCCATGGACATCAATTATGAGATTGTGGCGCTCGCCTGTGTGGACAAGGACAGGAAGGGCGAGACAGTGGCAGGCGTTGAAATAAACGCGAACAGAGACAATGTGCTCTCCATGGCAAGGCAGATGCCGCTCGACGAGGTGTTTATCAGCCTGCCGGACGAGGATATGGCTTATGTGAAACATATCATCTATGACTTGGAGTCCATGGGCATGGCGTGTCACTATAATATCGACATTATTGAAAGGCCGAGCAAGGAGGTGCGGGTTGGAAGTTTTGCCGGTTTTACGGTGGTGACTTACTCCATCAATCACTTTGACTACAGGCGCATGGTGGTGAAACGGCTGATCGACATTGTGGGCGGGCTTGTCGGATGTTTGATAACAGTTGTTATAACCCCTTTTGTGGCGCTGGCAATAAAACTGGATTCGCCGGGACCGGTTCTTTTCGCACAGACCAGAATTGGCAAAAATGGACGGCGCTTTAAGATTTATAAATTTCGGTCCATGTACGCGGATGCGGAGGCAAGGAAAAAAGAACTGGAAAAGCAGAACGAGATGCAGGGGCTTATGTTTAAGATGGAAAATGACCCGCGCATCACGAAGGTCGGAAAATTTATCAGAAAGACAAGCATAGACGAGCTGCCGCAGTTTTTTAATATTGTAAAGGGAGACATGAGCCTGGTGGGGACCAGACCGCCGACAGAGGGAGAATTTGAGCAGTACAATTCCCACTACAGACGCAGAATCAGCATGACGCCGGGACTTACGGGGCTTTGGCAGATCAGCGGCCGAAGCGAGATCGTGGATTTTGACGAGGTCGTGAAGCTGGATCTGGAGTATATTGACAACTGGACGCTGGGACTGGATGTCAAAATTCTGTTCCAGACGGTGTGGGTGGTTCTTACGGGGAAAGGCTCGAAATAATGGAGAGAGACAGATACAGAGTGCTGATGATCGGTCCGGACAGAAGCGTGCACGGCGGGATATCGGGCGTAGTTAACAATTATTATGAGGCGGGGCTGGACAGGCAGATTGTGCTCTGTTATATCGGCACTATGGTAGAAGGCGCAAAATGGCGAAAACTGGTACAGGCGGCAAAAGCTTACCTGCAGTTTCTTGTCAGGCTGCCGCGTTATGATATCGTGCATGTCAATATGGCGTCAGACGTCAGCTTTTACCGGAAGTCGGTGTTTATCCAAACAGCGTCTGTCTGTGGGAAAAAGATAGTGATTCATCAGCATGGCGGAAATTTCCCCGTATTTTATGAGGAGGAGTTAAGCGAGGCGGGGAGAAGGCGCGCGAGAAAAATTCTTTCCATGGGGGATGCCTTTCTTGTGCTGGGCACGGCATGGAAGGATTTTTTTGGAAAAATTATCGGACGGGAAAAAATTACGGTACTGCCGGATGCCATACAGATTCCGGAACGGCGGGAAAAGCGATACGGCGTCCATAAAATCCTGTTTCTTGGGAGGCTTTGCAGGGAAAAGGGGATCGGTGAGCTGTTGTCTGTGATGCCCGGACTGCGGGAACGATATCAGGATGTACAGCTTTTTCTGGGCGGTATCTGGGAGGACGAAGAGTTAAAAAAACGTGCGCTGGCAATGAAGGATTGTGTGACAGACCTGGGCTGGGTCAGCGGTGATATCAAGCAGAAATATTTGCGGGAGTGTGATATTTTTGTGATGCCTTCCTATTTTGAAGGGCAGTCGGTGTCGATCCTGGAGGCTATGGCAAATGCCTGTGGGATTGCGGCGTCAGACACGGGAGGCATTCCGGATATGATTGTGGATGGAGAGACAGGGCTTTTGGCGGCTCCCCGGGATGCGGCTGCACTGGAAAAGGCGATAGGCAGACTGTTGGAGGATGAGGGGCTGTGCCGGAAACTCGGAGAGAACGCACGACATAAGGCGGAGGCGGAGTTCTCCATGGAAAACAATATGGAGCGGCTTCTGGCGGTTTACGAGACGGTCAGAAACGGAAAGCATGGTGGAAAGATTGGATAGCAGAGAAACTCTGATCAGCGTGATTGTACCTGTCCATAACGGGCAGAATTATCTGGAGAGCTGTATTCGGAGTATAGAAAACCAGACCTGTGGGAATCTCGAAGTGATCATTATAAACGATGGTTCAGTGGATGGCACGGTGGATGTGTGCGGCGCCCTGCAGGCGGCTTATGACAACGTGCATGTGATCACCTTGGATGACAGGGGCGTGTCCGCTGCACGAAATGCCGGGCTTGACCGGGCGGCGGGAGTGTTTGTCACTTTTGTTGACGCGGATGACAGGCTGCATCCCGCCATGCTTCAGACACTCAGCGACTGTATGACCCGGACCGGGAGCGATATTGTGGGCTGCCGTTTTTTTCAGTGGAGCGACGAGACCGAATGGGAGCAGGCGGTTCGGGCAGATGCGGCGGAGGGAAAGACAGTTACTTATAATGCGGACGGTTATCTCCGGGACTGCCTGCTGCAGGGCAACAGCCGGTGCTGGAGCAAGCTGTACCGGCGGGATGCGATAGGGGACATGCGGTTCCGGGAGGGATTGAGCATTGGCGAGGATATGCTGTTTGTATTGAAACTCCTTGCCCGTGTCCGCCGGATCACGGAGATGGATTATCAGGGCTACGGATATTACCAGAATCCGCAGGGAGCCATTAATCGGCCTTTTACGCCGCGTTATATGGATCAGATTACCTGCTGGCGGCTTGCGCGGGAAGAGGTGCGGCGGACGGACCAGAGTCTGGACGACCGTGTGAGCGCGCTGTATCTCATGGGAATTATGCTTACGGCAGGGAAACTTGCGGAACTTCCCGCAGCGCAGAGAAAACGGTATGAGGATTGTGTGCTGACATGTCGCAGGGAGCTGAGGGAAATAAGAAAGGTACCCGGCGCCTGCATGAGGCTGTCTGCAGGCTATCGGCTAAAGGTGTTATTCTTCTCTCTTTTTCCGCGCGGATATATGTGCGCTTATCATTTATGGAAGAGATAGTGAGCGGAAACGCTCCGAAATGGAGAACAGAGTGAAATGGTGATTGTCAGAGCGATGGGCGGGCTGGGGAACCAGCTGCAGCAGTACGCGTTATACAGGAAACTGGAGCACATGGGGAAGGACGCAAGGCTGGACACCTCATGGTTTTTTGACGAAGAACTGCAGGCAGGCATGGCGGCGGGGAGGAAACTGGAACTTGCCTATTTTGATTCCCTGCCGTACAGGGAGGCATCGGAGGAAGATATCCGTTCCGTGCTTGGAAGATTGTGGGAGGAGCCGGAAAGTCTGGGAGAAAAACTCAAAAGAAAAATACGTCCCCGTTCTATGCCGTCCTTTGTGGAGAGTGATATGTACCATGAAGAGATTTTTGGCATGGACAATAAATATCTGACGGGATACTGGGCGTGCGACAAATATTACGCGGATATTATGGATGTCCTGCAGTGTGATATCATTTTTCCACCTGCGGAAGACGGGGCTTTGCGAAAGAAGAACGGGGAGACTGCCCGGATGATGGAGGAAACCCAGTCTGTCAGCGTGCATATCAGGCGGGGCGATTATCTGGATGAGATTAACAGGGCGCTCTTCGGCGGGATCTGTACGGAAGCCTATTACGATCAGGCGCTCGCCTATATGAGAAAAAAACTTCCGCAGGCGAAGTTTTTTCTGTTTTCCGATGATACCGCTTATGTGAGGGAGCGCTATCAAGGTGAGGAATATCGGATTATTGACTGGAATAAGGGAAAAAACAGTTTTTACGATATGATGCTGATGAGCAGATGCAGGCATAATATATGTGCCAACAGCACATTCAGCTTCTGGGGCGCCAGATTAAATCCAAACCGGGAAAAAATAATGATACGTCCCTCGATCCATAAAAATACACAGGTCTGCATGCCGGCGCAGATGAAGGAATTATGGAGTGGCTGGACGCTGATTACGCCGCAGGGGGGCATCGTGTGAGAAGCTTGTGGATTTTGAGGTTCCGCGGAAACGGAATTACGGAGGTTAGGCTGGATGAAACATAACGCACTACATTTGGTCAGTGTCATTGTTCCGGTATACAACAAAAAGGAGTATCTGGAGCAGTGCATTGACAGCATTTTGACACAGACTTATAAAAGGCTGGAGCTGATACTGGTGGATGACGCTTCTTCGGATGGGAGTGGTGAAATCTGTGACAGTTATGCTGAACGTGACGACCGGGTACAGGTGATTCACCGGGAAAACGGCGGTCCGACGGCGGCGTGTGTGGCAGGTATGGCTGCGGCGTCCGGCGGATATTATATGTTTGTGGACAGTGACGACTATGTGGAGCAGGAGATGGTTTCGGAGATGGCGGACCGCCTTAAAGGGGCGCCGGGAGAAATCGTGTGCTGCGGTTATGTGATGGAAAAGCAGCGGGGGACAGAGCGGGTCGGCAGCGGCGTGGAACCCGGTATTTACGAGGGGGACAGACTGCGGGAGCAGATTAAGGCGGCGTTGATCGGGGTGGAGAAGAAAGTGATCCCACTGTCCCGATGCATGAAGCTGTGCGAGAAATCACTCTTTGAGGGCAATGAGACTTTTTATGATTACAGTCTCCGTTTCGGAGATGACGCGAACCTGATGTATCCGGCACTGCTTGCAAGCAGCCGGGTGGTTGTTATGAAGGACGCTTTTTACTACCATTACCGCTATGTGGCGGGATCGCTGGCGCATAGCTACGACGCCGGGCTTCTGGCGGGCGTGGAGCGGCTGATGGAGATTTTGAAACGGACTGCGGAGGAGAAAAAAGCGCCGGATGCCGCGGCGGCAGTGACCCGCGAATACTGCTATATGCTTTTGTACGTGATGAAAAATGAACTGCGCGCCCCCGATCAGAGCTATCGAAAGCGCATACAGACTATTTTCGGGGAGGAGAAGATCAAAGACATGCTTCAGAATACGCCCATTTCGGTAACGGAGCGTTCCAACCAGCTTCTCTACATGGGAATGCTCTATCCCGGCGGCATGTTACTGCGGGTTCTTCGCCTCATCCTCCGCGTCTATGACAAAAAAAGGTAAATGTGTTATACTCATCGAAGAAGTAATTTATGAAAGGTAACAGTATGGACTACGGCAACGAAAAAATTGTGATGTATTTACACGGCGGCAGCGGCAACCACGGCTGTGAGGCGATTGTCAACAGCACCTGCCATATGATAGAAGAGATTCCCAAACTTCTGGTGACCAACAGCGAGCAGGAGGACCGGCGCTATTCGGTGGAGCCTCTCTGCGATATTCTGCAGGAGCGCAAGATTGCGGAACATTTTTTCGCACATGTTTGGTATTATGCCTGGCGGCTGGTTTTTCGCGATCCCGAATCATTTATGCGTTACCGCTTTCGCGAGGTAATGGGTAAGAATCTTGCGCCGCTCTATCTCTCAATCGGCGGGGATATGTACTGCTATGAGCTGTCAAAGCGTGAGGCAGTTACCGCCAACAGCGCGTTTAACAGGGCGGGCGCGAAGACCGTTCTCTGGGGCTGTTCCCTTGAGCCCGAGCTTTTGCAGGAGCCGGAGGTAGTGGAGGATATGAAGCGTTACGCTCTGATTACGCCGAGAGAATCCATTACGACGGAGGCGCTTGCCGCGGCGGGGGTGACGGAGAATGTGAAGCAGTTCCCTGATCCTGCATTTGCCCTGCAGCCGCAGAAAACGAAGCTTCCGTTTGGGTTCAGCGAGGGAAATACCATCGGCATCAACATCAGCCCGATGATTCTGAGATACGAAGAGAAAGACGGAATTACAATTATGAATTACCGTAAACTGATCGACCATATCTTGGAGACGACGGACTGCCATATCGCGCTGATTCCCCATGTGATGTGGAAATATAATGACGACAGGCTGACGATACATGAACTTTACGGCGTTTATCAGGGGAATGACAGAGTTGTAAAGTTTGAGGACATGTCCTGCCAGATGATCAAATATGTCATTTCCAGATGCCGGGCGTTTATCGGGGCGAGAACGCATTCCACCATCGCGGCTTACTCCTCCATGGTTCCTACGCTGGTCGTGGGTTATTCGGTGAAGGCGAAAGGAATTGCGAGAGATATATTTGGCACATGGGAAAATTATGTGCTGCCCGTGCAGACCCTTTCCAACCCGGAGGAACTCATCGGCGCATTTGAGTGGATGATGGAGAGGGAGGAAGAAATCCGGGGACAGCTGCAGAAGGTGATGCCGGATTACTGCAAGAAGGCAGCCGCAGCGGGGGATGAAATACGCAGGCTGTGGCGGGAGCTGCACGAGAGCGCAGCAGAATAGTGAGAGCAGTGCCCAGGCGACGTCGATCGTATCGCAAGTGGCATGAAAGTGAATGAATTATGGGCAGAATACAGAAAGCCGGAAAAAATATCATATTTGGATATATAAGCAATCTGGTGATCCTGCTGGTGAACTTTATCCAGAGGACGGTTTTTATCTATGTGCTTGGCAGGACGTTTTCGGGTGTAAACGAAACGTATACGAATGTTCTAAGCGTCTTGTCCCTGGCGGAACTCGGGATCGGAACGGCGTTGAATTACAGCCTTTACAAGCCGGTGGCGGAGCGCGATATTGAGAAGATCAAGTCCTACATGCGTTTCTATAAAAAGGCGTACCTGACGATTGCGGGCGTAATCGCGGTTTTGGGAATCGCTATTTCGCCGTTTTTAAAATATATTTTGAAAAATCCGGGCAATCTGACTGTGAAGGAACTGACGCTGTACTATTATCTGTTCCTGTTTAACACGGTGATCAGCTATTTCGTCGCCTACAAATACAGTCTGTCGAACGCGGAGCAGAAAAATTATATCCAGACCAATATTACCACGCTGACAAAGATAGCGACGGCAACGGTGCAGATTACGGTTCTGCTGCTGTTCAGAAATTTTTTGTTCTATCTGCTGGCACAATCCGCGGTGGAGTTTCTACAGAAAATTTTTGTGACTGTTTATATGAACAGGGCATACCCTTATCTGCGGGACAAAGATGTGAAAAAACTGACGCCGGAAGAGACGAAGGTTGTCGCGGCCAAGACAAAGGCGTTAATCTGCCATAAGGTTGGCGACGTGGCAAGACTGCAGACAGATATCCTTGTCATCTCTTCTTTTGTCAACGTAGATACTTCAGCTATTGTTGGCAACTATACCTACATCATTACCTATGTGGGCAACTTTGTAAATATTATATTTGAATCCGTGATTTCGGGTTTCGGCAATGTGGTGGCGACGGAGTCAAAGGAGAGGCAGTATCTTCTTTTTAGGGTATACCGCTTTTTCGCCTGCTGGCTCTTCGGATTTGGCGCAGTGGGATTTTTTCACCTGCTCACCCCCTTTATCGGTGATGTGTGGCTGCGGGATAAAGGCTGGACGCTGCCACAGGTGACGGTGACCCTCCTGGTGATGGACTTTTATCTGAAAGGCGGCCGTACGGTACTTGCCAATTTTAAGATTGCTGCGGGTGTATTTGAGCAGGACAGATTTCTGCCGCTGATACAGGGCATCGTAAACCTGGTGGTTTCGATTGCGCTGGTGATGAAAATCGGTGTGACGGGCGTCTATGTGGGAACGCTGGTGTCAGGTATACTTGCAAACCTGATTCGACCGAAGATTATCTACCGTGTCTGCTTTGAAAAAAAGGCGGGCGTTTATTTCAGGGATTCCCTGAAATACATGGGGGTAGTTCTGGCGGTAGGCGCAGTGATAACGCCGATCCGCAAGGCAGTCATGGGCGAGGCTACGGTTTTGACGTTCGCCCTGATGGTGATTCTGATTACGCTGCTATATAATCTGGTTTTTCTGGCGGTATTTCACAGGACGGAGGAATTTTCCTATCTGTGGAACGCGGTGACTGCGAGAAAAAAGTGAGATCCCGCGGGATTAAGGAGGTTCGTATGAATAAGATTCCTCTGATTGAGAATGCCTGTAATGAGCTGATGGAGTATGGTGTCCGCGGCAGGCGGGAAAAGTGCAGGGATTTGCTGAAACGGCTGATTTTGAAACGAAAGACAGCGGGTGAAGATCCCATTTTCTGGCCTACAGGGCTTTTGGCTGCAGGGCTGTGGGCGTGCAGGGAAGAGAGCGCGGCGGTTCAAAAGAGCGCAGAGACTGCGCGGGATACAGAGGCAGATGTCTGGCTGAAGAGGATAGATCAGTCTATTGCGGCATATTACGGGAGATGGTTCAAAAAGGGAATGCCGCTTGCGGTTTTGGATGACTTCCTTGCGGGGGAAACTTTATTAAAAATATATCAGAAAGTACGGGAGGGAGCGGTTGATTTTGGAGAAGGCATGTCCGGGGAGCAGCTTAAAAATGCGGTGGACAGACTGGCTTTTTATGGTATGGATCATCCCAAAGACAACGTCGGGAGCTTCCTGTACCGTCCGGAACACGGGGAGAAGACGGTTTTTGTGGACGGCATCGGTTTGGCATGTCCTTTTCTCTGTCAGTACGGTGAGATTTTTGACAAACAGGAGTACAGAGAGCTGGCGGTTTTGCAGATCGTAAATTTTTTATCGTATGGAATGGACGGCAAAACGGGGCTGCCCTATCACGGGTACGATATGACGGACAGCTGTAAATACGGGATTATCGGTTGGGGCAGGGCGGTTGGCTGGCTGCTCCGCGGCATGATGGGCTGTATGGTTTCTGCATATGGCAGGGAGAGGCTTGCCATGCCTTGCGCCGCGCTTGCGGATGCAGCGCTTGCCTGTCAGAAACAGGACGGCTTTTTCCCATGGCAGCTTGAGGCACAGGAGGGACCTGCGGATACTTCCGCCACCGGGATGATCTGCGCCGCTTTAAAACAGGGGATGGCGCTTGGCGTCCTCTCGGGTGAGAAATATGAAAAGGCACTGACGGCGGGGGGACACGCCCTGGAGCGGTCTGTCCGGGAAGGGCGGGTGTATCAGTGCTCGGGTGAGTGTGAGGGTTTTTCGCAGTATCCTCAGCGTTATGGCGCGTATCCGTGGTCACTCGGTCCGGCGTTGGAGGTTTTGTGATATATGGGACGTATTAAACAGTATGGAAAAACCATTACTATACAGGAGGCATGTTTTTACGGGTTTTTTATTCTCCTGTCGTTGGCAAAGGGGCTTGGATTTTACGAGGGACAGAAGCTCTTTGCGCTGCTCGTTGCGCCCGCGCTTGTCCTCGGTTTTCTGAAAATTCTCCTGACGCCCTACACGAAAAGGCAGGCATTTTTTCAGATTCTGCTTCTGGCACTGACGGCGGTGGTTTACTATGAGTCGCGGGAGATTGCCATTTTGTTTCTGGCGTTCACGGTGCTTGGCATGAAGAATATTTCAGTGAAGAAGGTATTGCATATAGCGCTCTGGGTATGGACGGTCTGTGCCGTGGCGCTGTCTGCAGTTTCTTTCTTTTTTTTGGAATATACCGTTTACCGGGTTCACGCAAAGATGGGACTGGGGCATATTTTTCGCTGGAGCCTTGGCTTTACCCATCCGAATATTCTGCATATCACGTATCTGATGCTTTGCGCGCTAGTGATTCTGAACCGGGAGGAGCGGTACGGATTCAAAGACTATGGTATCCTTATGATCGGGAACTTTCTGGTGTTTTTATACTCTGTCAGCTATACTGGATTCGGCATTACGCTTGTTTTGCTGACGGCGGCGCTCTATGTAAAATTTCGCCCCCGTTTCTGCCTTTTGGAGAAGATGATTGCCAATCTGGTGCTGCCTGTGTGTCTTATTTTGTCCTTTGTGCTGCCATTTTATATTAACTATCATCGTATCAGCGGATATGTACAGAAGTTAAATTTTATGCTGAATACGAGAATCTGGCTCGCGGAGCAGTTTTTGAAATCGGGGTACACAAGTCTGTTCGGGACAAATATTTCCGGGATCGTCACATCTTCCATGACACTGGATAATTCCTATATGTGGTGCTATATCAATTATGGGCTGATTCCGACAGCAGTTATTCTTTTGGGATATTTTCTTTTGCTGTTTTATGACACGCATAGACAGCGGACGAGAGAACTGGTGGTTCTGGTCTGTTTTCTGGGCGCGGGGTGGACAGAACCGCTGCTGTTCAATACTTCTTTCAAGAACATTACGCTGCTCTTTCTCGGGGCGTTTCTGTTTCTGCAAAAGGAAGGGGAGCGGGAATACTGTCTGTTTTCCCGGCTGCCTGAAAGGTGGAGCCAGGTGACTGTTCCGATGGCGGGGTTGCCGGATTCAATGTTTCTCCGCGTACAGGCAGCTTATCGGAGAAAAAAATGCCGGATTCTGTGCACGGCGGCGGCAGGTGTACTGCTGGGTCTTCTTCTGTGCGCCCTTCTGTACCGGGCGCCGGAGGGTTATGTGGTGCAGCGGTTTTACACGGATGGATTGGAGGAAACCAGCGTCTATCTGGAGAGCGAGGAGGATCCCGCTTATGAAGGATATCGGATCATGAATTATAAGGACGCGGAAACGCCCATGCAGATCGTGGCGGGAAACGCCGTGAAGCTGGAGACAGCACGCTATTATGTGGGAAGCGCGCTGCTCGGCGGTCTGTTTGGCGCGGCAGCCGCGACTTTGTGGCATGTGAGAAACTGGAGGAAGAAATCGCCTACGGAGGTTACGGAGATTGCGGGATATGCCCGGTGATTACGGGGTGCACAAGGAAGCTTGCCGGCATCGTTAAGCGGGTAACAGAAAGTGGAAAGAAAGCAAAATGGGGAGCGATATGAAAGACGAATTAACCTACTGCAAGATTTTGGGAACAAACATCAATGTCACGAATATGGATGACACCATCGCCTATCTTACAGACAATCTGGAGGAACTGAAAGGCGATTATATCTGCGTCTCCAACGTGCATACCACGGTGATGGCTTACCGGGATAAGGCGTACCGGCGGGTGCAGAACAGCGCGGCAATGGCGCTTCCCGACGGGCAGCCGCTGTCCATTGTCAGCAGGAGACGAGGCTTTTTTGAGGCGAGGAGAGTGCCGGGACCGGACTTGATGCCGGCGATACTGGATTTGTCACAAGAGACGGGATACCGTCATTACTTTTATGGCAGCACGGATGCGACACTCACGGCGCTGCGGGCGGCGATGCTGCGGCGTTATCCGAAACTGCAGATTGCGGGCATGTATTCCCCGCCTTTCAGGGAATTGACGAAGGAGGAGGACGAGGAGATCGTCGGGCGGATTAACGACAGCGGCGCGGATTTTGTGTGGGTGGCGCTTGGCGCGCCGAAGCAGGAGTGGTGGATGTATGAGCACCGTCACAGAGTAAAGGCGGTGATGCTCGGCGTGGGCGCGGCATTCGATTTTACGGCGGGCACAGTGAAGCGCGCGCCTATGTGGATGCAGAGACTGTGTCTGGAATGGGTATTTCGGATTTTGCGGGATCCGAAACGGATGCTGCCCAGATATCTGAATACGAATTTCGCCTTTTTATATTATGTCTATCAGGAAGGGAGGGCGCTGGAGCAGACGGCGAAAAATGGACTGCACATCGCCATGATTGGCCATAAACGGATTCCGTCAAGAGAGGGAGGCGTGGAAGTTGTGGTGAACGAACTCTCCGTGCGTATGGCGAAACTGGGGCATCATGTAGAGGCGTACAACCGTTTCGGGCACCATGTATCCGGGAAAAAATATGATGAGGAGTACGGCTGGAAAGGGAGGAAATTTTATAAGGGTGTCCGCATCTATATTGTGCCTACTTTCCGCAGAAGCAGCCTGAACGCGATTGTATATACCTTTTTTGCAACGATTATGGCGCTCTTTCATCGCTATGATGTGATCCATTATCACGCGGAAGGCCCCTGCGCCATGCTCTGGCTGCCGCATTTTCTGAAAAGAAAAGTTGTGGTTACCATCCATGGTCTTGACTGGCAGCGCGCGAAATGGGGAAATTTCGCGTCTTTTGTGATTAAATTTGGAGAGCGGATGGCGGCGAAGTATGCAGATGACGTGATTGTGCTGTCGGACAACGTAAAGCGGTATTTTGCGGATGTTTACCAGAGAGAAGTCACTTATATTCCAAACGGAATCAACCGTCCGAAGCCGCAGGGCGCGGCAGTGATTGAAGAAAAGTACGGTTTGAAAAAGGATGGCTACTTCCTGTTTCTCGCGCGGATTGTGCCGGAAAAGGGGCTGCACTATCTGATCGAGGCATTTTCCGAACTGGAAACGGATAAAAAGCTGGTGATCGCGGGGGGGAGCTCCCAGGCGATGGATTATATGGAGCGGATCCACCGGATGGCAGCGGAGGATGAGAGAATTCTGATGACTGATTTTGTGCAGGGACAGGTATTGGAAGAGCTATACGCCAATGCTTACGCTTTTGTGCTTCCAAGCGACGTGGAGGGTATGGCGCTCACGCTGTTGGAGGCAATGAGTTATGGCGCCTGCTGTCTGGTCAGTGACATTCGCGAGAATACGGAAGTGGTGGAGGATAAGGCGCTGACCTTTAGGAAAGGTGATGTGAAGGACCTTAGAAGACAGCTTGCCTGGATGCTTACGCATCCTGATGAGGTGCGGTGTATGGGCGAGGAGAGCGTGGATTATATCTGCGGAAAATATGACTGGGATGATGTGACTAGGCGGACGATAGCCGTGTATGAGAAAGCGGCGGGATGCAGGAAAGAATAGGAAAGAGGGATTGGCTATGCGCAAGAGAGTTGGTATGGGCATTATGCTTGCCGTGGCGGTTGTAGTGGCAGTATGCTGTCAGTACTTTAGGGAAAGAGATGCGGTTCTGTTTCAATTGGAGGACGGAAAGCCATATATCAGCATACGCACAGTGCAAAGTGAAAATAAGGTATATTTATGGCAGGAGGAAGAGGGGGGAGGGTGTTTTTTCCTCCCCTCCTGTGTCGACCGGCATAAAATCCGCATGGGTGATACAGGCGAGAGCAGCGTGAGGATAGACGGACATTTCTATGAGAAAGGTGATATTTTTACATGGCAGGAGGGAAACAGGTATACGTTTCAGATTACGGAGGCCTCTTATGATTCGCATATTTATGAAGTCAGCTTTATGAAATCGTCGAACATCCCTGCAGTATTTATTGACACTGCGAGCGGAGGTCTGGAATATATACATGAGGAGAAAGGAAATCGGGAGACGGGCGCAATCTGTGTTATGCGAGAGGACGGGACGGCCGAGTATCAGGATGAGCTTCTTCGTATATCCGGCAGGGGAAATGGCACATGGGAATATGAAAAGAGGCCGTATACCCTGAAACTGAAAGGAGACTATCCTCTTTGCGGTATGAGTAAGGGCGATCGTTGGCATCTTCTGGCACTATGGCGTGAGGGCAGTCGGATGGATAATAAGATTGCGATGGATATGGCTGAGGAGATGGGATTGTCCTACAGTGCACAGGGAAGCTGGGTGGATCTGTATATGAATGGGGAATACCGGGGTAATTATTTGCTGACGGAATCTCTGACCGTGGGGGAAGGGCGGATCGATATCTACGATTTGGAGAAGGAGAATAAAAGCCTGAATCCGTCAATCAGAAACGGAGCAGCAGAGCATTACGAGACAGAAAATAATAAGGGATATCTGCTGAACAACGGGGAGAATATAAGTGGCGGCTACCTGATTCAAAAGAACCATCCCGCACACTACGAGACAGAGAAGAATGGTTTTCGGCTTTCCAGGGGAGATCTGTTTGCGATTAACGCACCCGGTTATGCATCCAGAGAACAGGTGGCTTATATACAAAATTATATGGAGGAAATTGACGCATTGGTGCAGGAGCGCGATCCGGCAGTATGGGAGAAGATGGATATTGTAAGCTTTGCAAAACGTTTTCTGGTGGATGAGATTTCTCTGGAGATGGATACGGGCTGTGCAAGTATGTTTTTTTATAAAGACAGGGATGATGAAAAGCTATATTCAGGTCCGCCGTGGGATTATGATAATGCTTTTGGAGAGTACGGTTACGGAGACGGATTTTACCTGAATTATGGGGAGAGCATTGTAAATAACAATGACCGCCAGGCACTTGCCATGAACTGGTATCAGAAGCTTTATGATACACCGGAGCTGTATCAGTGTATCGTGGAGGAATACAAGCGGACGCTCCCCTTTTTTGAGCGTCTGCTTGACAGCGGAATTGATGCGTATGCGGAGCAGATTCGCGATTCCGTGGCAATGGATGATATGCGGTGGAATGGGGAGAGAAATCCCGGCGACGGTACCTCACGGTACGAAAGCTTTGAAGCGAATGTAAAATATACAAAGTTTTTTCTCACAAACCGTCTCAACTGTCTTTGCGCCAGATGGAATGTACCCTACGAGACATTTGAAGCGCCGACAGACGGGACGACACACCTGGTGACATTTTCCGTCTATGAAGGCGTGGTGGAGACGACGGAGGTGCCCGACGGGAAGCCGCTTGTCTATACACCGAGCTATGATGGAGGTGTGTATCAGGGTTGGGAATACCGTAGGAGTGGAGAAAAATATAGCCCCTATGTTCCTGTCTATGAGGATATGGAGCTGTACAATGCAAAGTGGGAGTAGAGGGCATATGAAAATTCTGATGGTAAATAAATTTTTATATCCCAACGGCGGATCGGAGACTTATATTTTCCAGTTGGGGGAAGAATTACAGAAAAGAGGACATGAGGTACAGTATTTCGGGATGGAACATGAGGGGCGTATCGTGGGAAACCGGATCGACTGCTACACGTCCGATATGGATTTCCATACGGGAAAGCTGCAAAAACTGCTCTATCCTTTCAAAATTATCTATTCTGTTGAGGCGAAGCGCAGGATGGGCAGAGTGCTTCAGGATATGCATCCTGATGTGGTGCACCTCAATAACATCAATTTCCAGCTGACGCCCTCCGTGATTTACGCGGTGCGCTCCTATGAAAAGAGGACCGGAAGAAAAGTGAAGGTTGTGTACACGGCGCACGATTATCAGTGGGTGTGCCCCAATCATATGATGCGTATTCCCTCCACGGGAAAAATCTGTTTTGACTGCAGGGGCGGGTATTTCGGCATGTGCACGAGAAATCGGTGCATTCACAACTCGCGTGTGAAAAGCCTGCTGGGAACGATCGAGGCAAAATATTATATGTGGCGCAGGACTTATGGTATGGTGGATGTTATTATCTGCCCCAGCGAATTTATGAAAAAGCAGCTTGACACCAGTCCGCTTCTGGAAGAAAAAACCGTGATGATGCGGAATTTTGTAGAGCGGGCGGTGGACATGGAAAAGCAAGGCATCACAGATGCGGATGTGAAACAGCCCGTCAGGACGGATTTTCAAAAACAGAAAGATGTGGAAAAGCCGAGCAGTAAAGGCATGGCAAATCGGAAAAGTACACAGCCGGGGGATTATGTACTTTACTTCGGACGTTTTTCCGAGGAGAAGGGAATCAGGACGCTCCTTGCGGCATGTGAGGCACTGCCGGACATACCCTTTGTTTTTGCCGGGTCAGGACCTCTGGAAGAGAAGGTTTCAAACGCAAAAAATGTGGAGAATAAGGGGTTTGTCACAGGAGAGGCGCTGCACAGACTGATTGCGGGGGCACGGTTTTCGGTCTATCCGTCCGAGTGGTACGAGAACTGTCCGTTTTCCGTGATGGAATCGCAGATATACGGCACGCCGGTTCTTGTTTCAGATCTTGGCGGGGCGCCTGAACTGGTGCAGGCAGGAAGGACGGGAGATCTTTTCCGGGGCGGGGACGCGGAGGAGCTGACCGCGCATATCAGGGAGCTTTGGAACCAGCCGGAGCTGTGCAGGGCGTATCGGGAAAACTGTAAAGAGATAAAATTCGATACAATTGGGGAATATTGTGATAGAATAGTGAAGGATGTATATCAGACAGGAGATATGACATAATGGCAAGACGAACGCTTTATGGGACAGTTATAGTGACATACAGATGTAATGCGAGATGCAACATGTGCGACTGCTTCCGGGATCCGACGAAGCCGGACGAGGAGATCACGCTGGAGGATATTAAGAAGCTGCCGGAGATGGCATTTACGAACATTACGGGCGGGGAGCCTTTTATCAGGCAGGATATCCCGGATATTGTGAGGGAGCTTTATAAGAAATCTGACAGGATTGTCATATCTACCAACGGTTATTTTACGGACCGCATTATTGCGCTGTGCCGGGAGTTCCCGAAGGTGGGAATCCGCATCAGTATTGAGGGGCTGCAGGAGACGAACGATAAGATACGCGGGATTCCTGACGGTTTTAACAGGGGTTACAAAACCCTTAAGACGCTTGTGGAGATGGGGCATCCTGACGTGGGGTTCGGCATGACGGTGCAGGATATGAACTGCGAGGATCTGGTGCCGCTTTACAATATCGCCAACGATATGGGGATGGAGTTTGCCACGGCGACCCTGCACAATTCCTTCTATTTCCGAAAGACGGACAATAAAATCGACGATAAGTACAAGGTGGCGCAGAATTTCGAGAAGCTGATCAATGAGCTGTTAAAGAGTAAATCTCCCAAAAAGTGGTTCCGCGCTTACTTCAACCATGGGCTGATCAATTATATTTACGGCAATAAGCGGCTTCTGCCCTGCGATATGTCAAAAGACGCCTTCTTTATCGACCCTTTCTGCGACGTGATTCCCTGTAACGGGATGGAGAAGAAAGCGGTTATGGGGAATCTGCGTGAACAGACCTGGGAGGAGCTGTGGAACTCCGAGCAGGCGCAGAAGGTGAGGGAGTGTACGAGAAAGTGCGACAGAAACTGCTGGATGATCGGTTCTGCGTCCCCGGCAATGCACAAGTATATCTGGGTGCCCGGATGGTGGGTGATTAAGCATAAATTCCTAAAGGGCGGTAAGTACAGCCTGAAGGAGAATAAATATATCAGTCAGAAATAAGATGGGGAGACTTGCATGAAATTCCTGTATGTGGCGCCGCGCTACCATACCAACCAGATGGATATTATGAAGGGGCTGACAGAGAACGGGCATGAGGTGCGCTTTATCAGCCACTATGCCGCCGTGATCGAGGACTATTCCTGCGTGACGCCCATTGTGCTCGGGTATTCGCGGCTGTACAGGCTCATAGATTTTCTGTATGTGAAGGTGATTCACAGGAAAGACCCGACGGCAATTGTGTTTAAGATACAGCACGGCTTTCCGCCGGTCAGGAAGCTGAAAAAGCTGATCTATGGCTTTGCGCCTGATTTGGTTATTTTGCGGGAGCGCTCGGTGTATTCCATGGCGGCTTACTATATTTGCAGAAAGAAGGGGTACCCCTGTATTCTCTACAACCAGAATCCACTCTGGTCGGAGCCTGCAAAAACGGATCTGAAACACCGTCTGGTGGACCGCATGACGCCTCCGCTTCGCATGACGCCTGTGATGGGGGAGAAAAAACCGGGCATGACAGTGAAGGAGAACGACTATTTTGTGCCTTTTGTGGTCGATCCGTGCAGAGCGCCAGGAGAGCGGACTTATTTCGCGGATGGCAGGATACATATCCTCTGTATAGGCAAGTATGAAATCAGGAAGCATCATCTGGAACTTTTGCGCGCGGTGGAGCAGCTGCGGGATAAATATGAGATACGTCTGACGCTTGTGGGAGAAGCCACAAACCGGTTTCAGAAGGAATACTGTGAACAGGTCAAAAAATATGCGCGGGAACATGACATGGACAATCTGGTTACCGTGAAGACGAATGTGCCAAAGCGCGACATGGAGCGGGAGTATCTGGCGGCGGATCTTTACGTGATCCCAAGTACGCTGGAGATGGCGTCGGTATCACAGTTGGAGGCTATGAGCTATTCGCTGCCGGTAATCTGCAGCGATACGAACGGTACGGCGTGTTATGTGGAGGACGGCGTGACGGGGTATCTTTTCCGGGACTGCGACGAGGCGGACTTGCTTTCTAAGCTGGACGATATGCTGTCGGACCGGGAGAGGATGCTGTCCATGGGTGAGGCTGGCTACCGGGCGGTGGTGGGAAAGTACAACTTTAATAGCTATTTTAATACGATAACAGAGATGCGAGAGAAAATTCTGCAGGAGAATTTGTATTGAAACAAAGATTCAAGGATATATTGGCGGCGATTGCCTATTTTTTATATGAGAAAGGCATCCTGCACAATCGAATAAAGGTGCATACAATAGACGAGACCATAGACGTGCTGTTAAATACCGAAAAGAGCATGGTGCGTTTCGGGGATGGGGAGATTGTGATGATAAAGGGTGGCGATCTGATGCTGCAGAAGGCGGATCCGGAGATTGCGAAGGGACTTGCCGAAATACTTGCCTACTCTTTCGAGGATCTGATTGTGACGATTCCGGATGTTTTTGAGACGCTTGCCGACCACCACAGGGACAGCAGGCAGTTCTGGAGAGACCACCTGCTTTTCAACAGAAAAACCTATGAGAAGTACTGCAATCCAGACAGAGTGTATTACAGCACTTTCGTCTCCCGCGGCTATTATTATGCCGCTGACAGGAGCGGCTGTGGGGCACAGTTTGCTAAAATCAGAAAAATATGGGAAAATAGAGACATTGTTGTGGTGGAGGGGGAGAGGACGCACAACGGTGTCGGCAATGACCTGCTCGATACGGCGCGCAGCATAGAGCGCGTCATCTGTCCCCCCAGCAATGCGTATGAAGCGATTCCCGCCATTCTGGGCGCCTGTACGGCTTACGGCAAGGACAGGCTGTTTTTGCTTTCGGTGGGCGTGGCTGCGAAGTTCCTTGCGGTGAAGCTGTTTGAGCAGGGTTACCGTGTGCTGGATATCGGGAATCTTGACATGGAGTATGAGTGGTTCGTGAGACGTTCGCCCGGGAAGATGAAATTGGAGAAACACGGGTTTGTCAGCGAGGAGACGAACCGCGCGGCGGGATATACGGCGTATCTGGAGCAGATTAAGGTGAGGATATGATAGACAGTAAGGAAACATATCAGCAATATATCAGACAGGATCAGCTCGCTTTAGGACGAGGGAAGGATGCGGGTCCCAGGCTGTTTGCGGATGAAATCTGGAAGTTTGAGATTCTGCTGCGGAAGGTGGAGTATGATCTGAACTGCCGCCGTGGAGCGGTGGGAAAACTGATCGGGAAATGGCATAAAATGCGGTTTCATCGTCTGAGTGTGCGGCTCGGGTTTACGATTCCGCCGAACGTGTTCGGACCGGGGCTTTCGATCCCTCACTATGGGACGATTGTGGTGCACGGAAATGTGCGTGCCGGAAAAAACTGCCGCCTGCAGGAGGGCGTGACCATCGGCGCGACAGGGGGGAGCCATGAGGCGGCTGTGATCGGGGATAACTGTTATTTCGGGAGCGGCGCGAAGGTGATTGGAGCAGTCCACATTGCGGATGATGTGGCGGTGGGGGCGAATGCCGTGGTGACGAAAGATATTGCGGAACGCGGCACTACATGGGCGGGGGTTCCGGCGAGGAAGATAAGTGACAGGGATTCTCATAGCAATCTTGGCGGCGTTCTGTCTGTGCAGACCGAAGATGGTAAATAAGTTATATGGAAGTACAAAAAGTGCGGAAAGGCAATGTGCCGGGATGAAGGAGTAAGCTGACCGATGAGCAAAGAGAACAGTAATTCGAGAGTGGGAATACTCAAAAAACTGGGATACATTTTTGACGGGCGGGATAAAAAAAAGCTGGTGTTTCTCACGGGCGCTATTGTGGTCGGGAGCTTTCTTGAACTTCTGGCAGTCATGGTTTTTATGCCTTTTATTGATGTTTTGCAGAATCGGGAAACGATTCAGACGAAATGGTATCTGAAAAAGATGTACGATCTGCTCGGACTGCACAGGGCTGAAGACTTTATGGTTATACTTGCCATTTGTATTATCATGGTGTATCTTGTCAAAAACGTTTATCTGATTGTGGAAAAAGATTATATTTTCCGCTTTTCATACAATACACAGATGAAGCTCTCTACCAGACTGCTGGCGGCATACATGAAGGAGCCGTATACCTTTCATCTGAATCACAATATTGCGGTTTTACAGAGAAGTCTTTATGAGGATACGTCGCGTTTTATGCAGGTTATACTCTACGCGCTGGAACTGGGAGCGGAGCTTGCGGTTGCGGCGGTGATGGTGATTTATCTGCTGGTTATCAGTAAGACCATAACGATCATAGTGCTGGGGCTGCTGGCTGTTTTTGTGGGCGGCTTTCTTCTGATCAGCAGAAAGTACAGCCGGCGGTTCGGGCTCGAGAATCAAGGTTATGAGGGCAAAATATTTCAGTGGATGAATCAGTCACTTGGCGGGATTAAGGAGATAAAGATTTTAGAGCGCGAGACTTATTTCACTGACGAATTTCGCAAATATTGGGGAAAATATGCAAGAGGGCTTCGCATTGCCAGAACGATCTCGATTCTTCCGAAGTATACGGTGGAGGCTGTCTCCATGACGGGTCTTCTGATTGCCGTGATTGTGAAACTGGTTTTTGGCGAGGCGGATATGACTTATTTTATTTCGCAGCTTGCAGCTTTTGCGGTGGCGGCAATGCGGCTGATGCCAAGCGTGGGGCGGATCAACGAGCACGCTTCCAATATGCTTTACGCATTTCCGTCCGTAGAACTTGTCTACCATGATCTGGTGGAGATTGAGGGGCTGATTGATAATGACAGGCGGGATTGCGGAAGGGATTGGAAACTGCAAAAGGAAATCTGCGTACAGGACGTGTCGTATCATTATCCAGATACGGAGGAGTGGGTATTAAAGGACGTGAACTTTACGATCAAAAAGGGCACGACCGTGGCATTCATCGGCTCCACCGGATCTGGGAAAACGACGATGGTGGACATTATACTTGGACTGCTGACGCCCGTAAAAGGGGCGGTGATGGCGGATGAGATCAATATCCATGAGCAGCCTAAGACATTTCACGCGCAGGTTGGCTACATTCCCCAGACGATTTACCTCTCCGATGATACGATCCGCAATAATATTGCTTTTGGTGTGCAGGAAGGACAGATTGACGAGGATGCGGTGAACGCGGCGCTGGAAAAGGCACAGTTGAGAGATTTTGTGGAGAGCCTGCCTCATGGATTGGAGACGATTGTAGGTGACAGGGGCGTCAGATTATCCGGCGGACAAAGGCAGCGGATCGGCATCGCCAGAGCGCTCTACCATGACCCGGAGATTCTGGTGCTTGACGAGGCGACTTCCGCGCTGGACAATGAGACGGAGGCGGCCGTCATGGAGGCGATTGAGCATCTGCAGGGCATGAAAACCATGATTATCATTGCGCACAGGCTTACCACGATCCGCAATGTGGATGTGATCTACGAGGTGGGGGATGGTGAGGTAGTTGAGCGCAGTAAGGATGAGGTGTTTGTCGAAGTATAGCAGACGGGAAGGCTGAAATGGAGGAACACCGTTGAGGGAACAGGGGAAACGCTTTCGAACTAAATATGGATTTCAATTGTTGCTGTTCATTTTTCTGAGCGCCTTTTTTCTGATTGCGGGTCACAGTGGGGCAGTGATGTTTGATGACAGCGGCAGTTATATGCGGCTTCGCTGGCAGGAGGGCATTATGCCTGTCTATCAGATACTTTTACTATTTAACCAGTGGCTGTTTGGAGATAAATTTTTTTTGTGGGCGGTTGTTATTGAGCAGACTTTTTTGGCTGTTTTTTCTATACTGCTTTTGGAAGAGACGATCAGGAAAAAGTTTGGTCTTCGGTTGGCAGAAGGAATTTTAATCTGTATTCCGGCGTTGTATCCGTATACGATTGAAATGCCTATGGCGGTGATGACCCAGGCTGTCCTGACAGAAGGGATATCCTATTCGATCTTCTATTTCTTTCTGAGTTTCCTTCTCAAAGCGGTTTGGAGAAAACACTATGGCTGGTTTTGCGGTGCATTCTGTATGACGCTGCTTTTGGCGGCAACGCGTCCCCAGCTGCAGATGCTTTTTGGTGTTTGCGGTGTTGTCTTTCTGTATCTGGTTTATATGCGGGGGAAAAAGATAAATCGAAAAAAAAAGGTTGTTTGCCTGCTGCTCGGTTTTGCGGGATGTCTGGCAGTCAGTCTGTGTGGAATGATTTTGTTTTCCGGGATTGTCAGAGGGTATCGGACGGTCATGCAAAACGACCACCCCTTTTATCAGTTCGGTCTGCAGGTGCAGCAGCCGGAAGAGTATCGGCGTCTTCAGGAAGAGAAGCAGCAACAGACAGAGCCTGAGGAGGAGACAGAGCGTGTAGAGGAAAAGCCACTGGTTGACAAGGGTTACGGTGGCAGCCAGTACGTGACGCTGATTTTTTCCAGAGGCATGTATGAGGCGGATTACGAGGATGCAGCACTTTTTGAAGATTCGGTCATAAAGGGGCTGTATCTGGCGCTGTACGAGACGGTGGATGCGGAGAAACTACGATATGCTTATGCGGAAGAAGGATTATGGATGTGGAAGGATGTCGTGGGAGGAATCGGGAAAATCGGCACCGTCTGTGACCGGGTGCCGTCTGAATATTATGTGCAGTATGCGCCTGAAATAATCAAATCGCAGGAATACAGCGATATCAGGCTGTCCAGCCTGTGCCAGATTGGTCTGACATTGATCAGGGTGCATTTCGGGCGTTTTTTATATCACACGCTGGTTATGCTTCCACAGGCGTTTATCAGCACGGTTTTTTTCCAGGTCGCTCCGCTGTACATGCTGTGTCATCTGATTACTGCTTTTTTGTATCTGTCTGCGCTGGCATTGATGATCTGGGGTTATTGGGATGTGCGTGCGCGGAAGGAGGAAGCTGAGATGATGGCGCTTGTGCTTGGGACAAATCTGGTGACAGTGCTGGTGATCTCTCTGGTGTTTTTCGGGCAGCAGAGATATCTGGTGTATACGTTTGGACCTTTTTATATCGCTTTGTATCTTTTGTTCAGGCAGCTATGGCGACTGAGGCTGAGAGAGATTTTAAGAAACAGATTGCTGAAAGGGAAGAAGGGTTCCCGGGAATAAGGAAGTCAGGTTATGGAAGATAGGAAGAAAAAAGTGCTGGTAATCATACCGGCATACAATGAAGCGGAAAACATCGTGCATGTGGTGAAGCATATGATGGAGGCTGCGCCGAAATATGATTACCTCGTGATCAACGACGGCTCCACGGATAATACGCCCGACTTGTGCAGGAGGGAAAATTATCATTATCTGGATCTCCCGATCAATATGGGGATCGGCGGTGCGGTGCAGGCGGGATATATCTATGCGCGCAAGTATGATTATGATATCGCCGTGCAGATGGACGGGGACGGGCAGCATGATATCGCCTATCTGGACAGGCTCCTGGAACCGATTGCAAACGGGGAGGCTGATGTTGTGATCGGCTCCCGCTTTCTGGAAAAAGAGGGGTTCCAGTCCACACTGAGCCGCAGAATGGGGATTAATATTTTGAGCGGGCTGATCTGGCTGGTTACCGGCAGGCATATTATGGATGTGACTAGCGGGTATCGCGTGGTGAATAAGATGTTTATCAAAATATATAGTGAGGATTACCCCATGGACTACCCGGAGCCGGAGGCTATTGTGGCGGCAATCATGCATCTGGGAAGAGTGAAGGAAGTGCCGGTGCGGATGCGTGCCAGGGAAGGCGGGATAAGCTCTATTACCTTTAAAAAATCCATTTACTATATGATTAAGGTCACTCTAGCGATTCTGATCTGTCGTATGGGGTATGGGATACGCAGAGAAAAGCGTGAAGATCTTCAGAATTCAAGTGGGAAGGAGCAAGGAATATGATACCTGCTACACTCAGAGTAACGTTGATCGTTGCGGTGGTCTGCTATTTTGCTATTATTCTGTATTTTTTGAAGAAAAAGGCGCTTAACCTGAAATACACGCTGCTTTGGCTGGTGGCGGGGCTGATTATGGGTATTCTGGTCATTGTGCCAGAACTCTTAACAAGAATTATTCATATATTTGGCATTCAGGACAATATGAACGGTCTGTTTATCATTGCGATCGGATTTATCATTATGATCCTGTTGTCCCTGACTTCGATTGCGTCGCGCCAGAATCGAAAAATAAGGACACTGACGCAGGAGGTGGCGATTCTGGACAAGCGTGTGAGAGAGTTGGAGAAGAAAGACATAGAATAGCTATATGGATTAGTTTGAGGAGTTATAAAACGGGGTATGACATACAGGATAAAAAGACGGGGAATACTTGGTCTTCTGGCTATTTCCCTGATTGCAGTCGTGACGTTTATGGGAAAAGGCGAATATAACCGGATAAGCAGAGACGGCAGTTACATGGACAATCTCTGTTTTGTTTTGGGTAATTCCGTATCAGAACAGACAATTTTCTGTTTTACAGATGCGGCGGAACAGATCAGCTATTTGTTTCTTCCATCCTATGCGAAACAGAATGAGGTGAGAATTTTCTTTTCGGGAGCAGAAAGGGTGGTTTTTTCGGGAAAAAGCGGGGAGATACCACTGATAAACGGCGAGGGAATCGGCGCTTTGGATTACAATGAAAAATACGATATGTATTTTTGCGGCAGGAGAGGGGAAAGGCTGGAAAAACAGGAAGTAGTCATCATGCATTCGGAAAATCTTCCGGCTGTTTTTCTGGAGACGGACAGCGGTTCCATGAATCAGCTGGATGCGGACAAAAATTATGCGGAAAAAGGAAGAGCTGTCTTGTTTGATACAGATGGGAATGTAGTCTGCGCAGATAGGCTGGACCGTATTTCGGGAAGGGGAAATTCTACCTGGGCTTATCCGAAAAAGTCCTACGGCATCCGGCTGAAAAACCGGGCTGACCTTTTTGGTATGGGGAGCGCCGACAAATGGATTCTTCTGAGCAATGTGGAGGACCGATCCTATATCCGCAATAAGATTACCTACGATATGGGGGTGGCGGCAGGAATGGTCGGATCGCCGCAGTCGCAGTATATTGATCTCTATGTAAATCACAGATATCACGGTATGTACCAGCTATGTGAGAAAGTAGAGATTGACCCGGAGAGAGTGCCGATTGCCGATCTGGAGGAAGAAAACAAAAAACTGAACAGGGATATAGAAAGCTGTGGGCGTTTTGACACAGAGACAAAGAAAGGAGTTGCGATTCCTGTCGAGCCATCAGATTTCAGCGGGGGGTATCTTCTGGAAAGGGATGTGTCGGAAAAATACCGGGAGGAAATCAGCGGGTTTTATACGGAGACGTTGAAAGATCTGTATACGGTCAAAGAACCGGCTTATGCTTCGGCGGCGCAGGTGGATTATATCAGCGGACTTGTGAATGCTATGGAGAGGGCAGTCGTCTCTGATGATGGCGTGAACCCGGAAAGCGGAATGAGTTTTACAGAGTACATAGATATGCGTTCTTTTGCGCAAAAATATATTGTGGAGGAACTGACGAAAAACAACGGCGGTGGGGCGACCAGCTCCTTTTTCTATAAACCGAGGGATGGGGTCAGTCCAAAACTGTTTGCGGGACCTGTGTGGGATTATGACAAAGCTTATGCCAATTTGGACGGGATTAACGAGTCAACGGGGGATCTGTGCTATCTGATGCAGAGGGGGACAGATCCGACGACGCTGTTCTGGCGCTTGAATGGACATCCTGAGTTCAGGCAGATGGTGTCTGTGTGCTATGGGGAGTTTTTTGCCGACTATATGGAGACGATTCAGGATGAAAAAATCGACGAATATACATCGGAGATCAGCGTTTCCAAAGATATGGATCTGCTCAGATGGAAAGAGATTTACGGCGGGCAGGTTGATTATGACCGTGAAGTTCAGAGAATCCGAGATTTTCTGTCAGCGCGAAAGCCATTCCTGGATGAAGTGTGGACAGAAGGCAGAGAAGTCTGTACGGTATGTTTCTGCGCAGAAGAGGGAGACGTCCGCAATTATATGAGCGTCATAAAAGGAACATGCATGGAGAGGCTGCCGGGAGATGTACCGGGGACGCGAAGCGGAGACAGGATATTTGATGGATGGTATACGGCGGACGGCGCATATTTTGACGGCACGACGCCGGTTGTGGAAGACATTGTGGTATATGAAAGGAGCCATGAAGTCTCAGGGACAAATGGAAATTGAGAAAGGGAAACTATGCTTGTCGCTGCGCTTGATTTACTTTGGCTCCGCCCGAAGAAGGTGGGCGGAACAGAATTTTATATCAGAAATCTGCTGGATGGTTTCCTGCGGATTGAGGAGCCGTTTCATCTTTATCTGATGGTATCGAAGGACAACCGGGAGACATTTCGACATTATACGGAGGATGACCGGTTTGAACTTTTGGAGACGGAAGTGGTTTCGGCGAACATTGCGGGACGTATTTTGTGGAACTTTTTCTGCCAGAACCGTTTCCTCCGAAAAAGAGGAATCCGCAGATGTTTTATACCGGTATACTGCCGCCCGCTGTTTAACGGCGGCATCACCTATGTCAATGTGATCCATGATCTGCAGGCGGCGCATTACCCTGAATACCACCCATTCCATGAAATTGCTTATTCCAGACTCTGCTGGTGGCTGGACGCGCATCTTTCCAGACATCTCGTGGCGATATCCGACTGGGTGAGAGATGACGTCAGGCAAAAATATCATGTGAAACGTGAGAAAATCACAACTATTTACAATCCGATTACGGTGGACAGGGAGGAAGTGGTTCCCTTTGAACAGCTGGCGGAAAAATATCAGGTGTCAGAGAAGGCGTTTTATTATACTGTGGCACAGCTGATTCCGCATAAGAATCTGGATACGCTGATTGGCGTGATGGAGCGGATTAAGAATACGGGGACGAATCTGCCTTGCAGACTGTTGATTTCCGGGGTGAACGGCGAGAGCCGGGAGAAGCTGGAAAGCCGGATTCGGGAGCGGGGGCTGGAGCAGGAAGTGACGCTCACAGGCTTTGTGGAAAATGCCGAGCGGAACGCGCTGTATAAGTATTGCCGTGCGTTTCTCTTTCCCAGCGTGTTTGAGGGTTTTGGAATGCCTCCGATCGAGGCGATGCTTTTTGGAACGGTAGTGATTGCCACCGACAGGACGTGCATTTCAGAAGTGACACAGGGAAAGGCAAATTATGTGAAAAATCCCCATGATTTGGAAGAGTGGATCCGAGTGATGCAAAACCCGATTGACAGGATTGCGGAGATGGATTTTGAACGGTACGACCAGATGAAACTGAGCAGAAAATACTTTGAACTTTTACGAAAGTATTTAGCATAGAAAGGTGCGCTGCTTTGGAAGACCGCAGACAGAAGTGGTGACGACAAAGAGCGGGAACTGTGAGAATATGAAACTGGCAGTCATTTTGGTGAATTATAACGGGAAAAAATATAATACGGCATGTATCGAATCCATACTTGCAAACGTTGGCATGGAAGAACTGAAAATCGTCGTAGTAGACAACGCCTCGCAGGATGCTTCCATGCGTCTGCTGGAGGAGCAGTATGCGAAAGACGGGCGTTTGGAGTTTATCCGGCTGGATGACAATTACGGATTCTCCCGCGCGAATAACGAGGGGATCAGCCGGGCAAAGGCGTGGGGAGCGGATGCGGTCGTGCTCCTAAACAATGACACGGAAATTGCATCCGATATGCTCTCACGGCTGTGGGAGTGTGCCGGAAGACACCCGGGCTGCATGATCGCGCCGAAGATCTATTGCGGTGATGACAGAAAGCGGATCTGGTCGGCGGGAGGAAGCGTTTCACCCATAATCAAAAAAGTGCGGCATATCGGTCTGGATGAGGCGGACGAGGGGCAGTATGACCGGGAAACGGAGATCAGATTTGCCACGGGATGCTGTCTGTGGATTCCGATGAGTGTGATTGATGAGGCGGGCACGCTGGACGAGCGCTTTTTTCTCTATTATGAGGATACGGAATATAGTTTTCGCCTGTGTAAGCTGGGGATTCCGATTTATTACTGCCCGAAGGCGGTGATGTACCATAAGGTTGGGGCGAGCACGAAGGGGGCGGACAGCCCGCTCTGCGCTTACTATATCGCCCGCAACTGGCTTTTGTGCAATAGGTTACATCTGGGAGGGCGGTATCCGCTGTTTCTTGCCTACTATGCGCTGAACCGGACGGTATGTTGTCTGTTGTGGTTTGTGCAGGGGAAAAAAGAGTTGGTCAGGGCGACCCTGCGGGGTGTCGGGGATTATCGGAAGGGGCGGTTTGGAAGGGCGGAACGCTATTAAATTATTTGCATTGAAAATAGGAGTGTGCTATGATGGGAAAGGCTGTAGCGGTAGTGCGAAACATGCGAGGAGAATAGCAAGCATCTTCTGAGTAATAAACGAGGTAAGAAAATGGTGCATGGTTTTTTGGCTGCGGGAAACATGAATATAAAATGTCTGGGTGAAACCGTGGATTTTGGACATTTTAAGCAGTATAATAATCTCCTCAATAAATTTCCGAAAGATCAGGTATTTTTGGAGGAAGAAACGCAGATCACTTTTTTGGATGGCTATGTGCATAATAAAAATGCAGTGATGGCAGAGAACGGAAAGGATTGGCAGCAATCCTTCGCGTGCGCTATGAGAACGGATGCCGGAAGATGCCTGCAGATACTCAGAGGAGGATTCTGCGGATACACTTTCGATAAACAGACTGCCGGACTTACAGTTTATACCGATCAGGTCTCTGTGAAAGCGGTCTACTATTACGTAAACGGAAATCAATGGATGGTATCAAACCACATCCCATATATGACTGCGGTTTTAAAGGCTAACAGGATTGCGTACCATTTTAATGAGACAGCGGCGAAGTACATGCTGTCTTATGGATATATGCTGGATGACAGTACCTTTGTAAAGGAAATTCACCGACTCCTTCCCGGGGAGCTTGCGCGTATAGGAGACGGTCAGATAAAGATAGAAAATTATTATCGTATATCGGACCGGGAAGAACAGATGTCCGAGGAGGAGGCTGTCGAGAAAATTGACAGGGCATTCAGAGAAGCTGTCAGACGGGAATTTGAGAAGGACAGAGAATACGGATATCGGCATCTGGTGGATTTAAGCGGCGGGCTGGACAGCCGGATGGTGTCGTGGGTAGCGCATGACATGGGGTATACGGATCAGCTTAATGTGACATATTGCCGTTCAGGATATCTGGACGAAAAAATATCGGGCAGAATAGCCAATTATCTGGGACATGAATATATCTTTAAGCCGCTGGATGATATTGACTGGATGTACGATATTGATGAGATTATCTCAAGGAACAACGGGGCGGCGCTTTATACCGGAATTACAGGGGGAGATCGACTTCTTAAAATTCTAAACGCGAATCAGTTTGGCATAGAGCACACAGGTATGATTGGGGACGCGGTTCTTTCTACCTTTTATCATGACAGAGAATTTAATTACGGAAGTCCAAAGCTGGGATATCATAGATATTCGGAAAAGCTTTCTTATGAATTTTCGGAGAACGTGACCGATTCTTATGTCTGTCAGGAGATGTTTGCGATCTACACAAGAGGAATTTTGGGAGCACAGTCCTCCTATATGATTAGACAGCACTATATGGAAACGGCATCTCCGTTTATGGATGTTGACTTTTTAAATACAGTGTTTTCCATTCCTTTTTTATATAGAAAGGAACATCATATTTATTTAAAGTGGATGTTAGAAAAATATCCGCAATCCACTGACTTCGGCTGGGAGAAGTGGGGAGGCATTAAGCCCCGGGAAGACCATATTTTTTTCAGAAAAGTGAAGACGACGCAGAGACTTTTGGGCCAGAATGTATGTAAAATCCTTAAACGGCAAAACAAGGATAACATGAATCCTTTGGATTTCTGGTATCAGGGAAATACGGAAATACAGAGGTATTACAGAGAATACTACGACAAAAACCGGGACAGAGTCGGTGGAGAGCTGGGAAAAGATATTTCCCTGATGTTTGAAGATGGCAACGTGATTGAAAAAAGCATGGCGCTTACGGTGCTTGCGATACTGAAAGTATATTTTTGAAAGGAAAGATGGAGCAATGAAAGAAGCAACTTTGAGTAAGGGAAGGAAGGTATGGTTTGCGGGGTATCTGGCAAAGCTGGCTGGCATTTTTGTCGTCTGTACCGCACTTTTTTTCTTCCTGATGGTCTTGGCGTTCTGTATCCCAAGTGATTGGGTGAGTGAAAAGCAGGCGGAAAGTCTGGCAGTTTTCGATGAAAATGGGAATGAGAACGAGTATCCGTTCACCCGCGAGAGACTGATATGGGAGTGGGCTTTTTCACATTCCAGAGGCGCGCAGCTGGATAACAGAACGGATTATGGAATGATTTTGAATGTAGTGCCAGACAAGCCGGAAGCTTCCGTATTTTATAAGGCGATGAGCTGTAATGATTATGCGAGATACTGGCATGGGTATCTAGTGTTTCTGCGCCCGATGATGATCCTGTTTTCTTATGTGCAGATTCGGTATATTTATATGTTCCTCCATCTGCTGCTTGGCATGGCTGTGGCGTTGAGACTTCAAAAAAATTTCGGTAACCGCATGGTGTATTTATGGACGGCATGTCTCTGTGTCATATATCCGATTGTCATACCGTTTTCTTTGAGTTACAGCTCGGACTTTTTTGTTATGATGGCGGCGATACTGATAATTGACAGAGCGTATTTGCATAAAAAGAATTTCTCTGTTGAAAAGAGAGGAGTGCTCTTTCTCATATTAGGTATGCTGACAAGTTATGTTGATATGCAGACTGCGCCTTTTGTGACATTGGGGGTACCATTGATTTATCTTATGCTTCTGGAGCATGCAAGATTTGGAAAAGATTCGCTACGCCATAATATGTGGAATCTGATCAATGTTTCGATGACCTGGGCGTTTGGCTATGCAGGCTGTTGGAGCATGAAGTGGGTGGTCGCGAGTCCGATTTTGAAATACAATGTAGTTCAGGAAGGGGTGGCGAATGGGTTAAGGCGCGTGGCGGCAAACGGGAGTGCAGCAGGAGAGCGTGCGCTTGAAAGTGTGAGAGCGGTTGCCTTGAATTTGTTTGCCCTTTTGCCCCCGGGAGTTACAAGCGAGGATTGGAAGTGGTTTTTATGTATCATTTTCTTGATACTCGTGGTTTTGATTGTCCTGTTTGTGAAATTTCATGTTGATAAAGATAATTTGAAGCCATTGTTTCCTTTCCTGATTGTGGCGGTTTATCCCTATGTCTGGTATGTGGTGCTGGCCAATCAGTCAAGAGTTCATTATATATTTACGCACAGGATGCAGTTACTCACTTTGCTGGGAATTTCCATTGCCTACAGCAAAGCAGTACAGATCCGCCGCACGTCTCCGAAAGAGTGAGTAAAAGCGCGAGTGGGGATAGAGATTTGAAGAAAAAGCTGGTTATACTTTTTGATGAGTACCCCTTTGAGCCGGGAGAATACTCTTTTGTTCGGTCAGAGCTGAAAAAGCTGCTCGAATGTTTTGATGTGCATATTATTTCCGTGTCTCCATCGACAGAACAGAAAATGCCGCTTGACGAGCGTATTACCCTGCATCACTGCATGCGGGAATTTGGCATTAAAGAAAAGTTTAAGGCGTTTATTGGATTTTTATGCTCTTCATATGGCGTCGGGGAATGCATGAAAATTTTGAAAAGCGGTCAGGATGTAGCCGGGCGTTTCTATGACGCGGTTGTGTATTATGCAATGGCGGGGCAGATGCGCAGCTATGTGAAAAGAAATCGGCTGATAACCGGGGGAGAATTGGTGTATTCCTATTGGTTTAACGCGGACTGTCTCGCCTTCTTGATGGAGAAGAAACGATATCCGAACTTGAGGGTGATTTCCAGAATACACGGATATGATTTGTATGATGAGAGAAATCCCCATAACAGGCAGCCTTTCCGGGAATATATGGATAAAACAGTAGACCGGCTTTTTTTCGTAGCGGATGCGGGAATGGAATATTATCTGTCACATTGGGGCAAAAGAGAAATGGTCGGGAAAAAGTATATTGCAGCGCCGATTGGGACGGCAGATAGCGGCTCCGCTCAAAAGAATTGGTTTCGCGGGAGGCGGGAGCCCTTTCATGTTGTAAGCTGTTCCCATGTAATTCCGTTAAAGAGGGTGCCGCTTATCATCGAAGGGCTGGCACGGATAAAAGATATTAGGATTCGATGGACTCATTTCGGAACAGGCAGCCACTATGAGGAAACTGTGAAATATGCGGAAAAGCTTCTGGGTGATAAGGAAAATATTTCTTATGAGATGACAGGGTTTGTGCCAGTGGAAGAAATTATGCGGTTTTATGGGGAAAACTGCATAGATTGTTTCCTGACAACGTCGTCCACGGAGGGCAGTCCGGTTTCCGTGCAGGAGGCAATGTCGTTCGGCATCCCGGTTATCGCTACGGCGGTGGGAGAGCTTCCGAATATGATAGACGGCAGCGGCATTTTGCTGCCGGAGAATCCACAGGCGCAGGATGTCAGCGGCGCGCTCACCCGGTTTTATCATATGTCGGATGAGGAGACGGTCAAAATGCATGTAAATGCGAGAGTGTTGTGGGAGCAAAAATATAACGCAGATGAAAATGCAGAGAAGTTTGTAAGGATGCTGAAGGAAATTAATTAAGCGAGACAGGAATTTGCATGATGAAAGAAGGGTACTATATTCATTTTCAGGGAAGAGAGTCAATCGGCGTTAGCAAGAAGATTGACATGCAGATAAAGGAGTTTTCCAAACATTATGATATGAGCGAGCTTGAAATCAGGGCGACGGACAGATCGTTTGTGCAGCGGATTTTCGGTCTGTTTCCCACCGCGTCTATAGCCAGGGATTATGATAAGGCTTTGCAGAAGCTGGAAAACCCTGATTTTATATATGTGCGGCGTGCGGTGGCGGACAGGGCTTATCTTATGTTCTGGAAAAACGTGAAAGAAAAATATCCGGCATGTAAAATTATCATAGAGATTTTCACATACCCTTACGACAGGGACGATTTCGCGAAGTGGAACGCGTGGCCCTTTTATATCAAGGAGCGGATATACCGGGGGAGACTAAAAAAATATGTCGATCGGTTTGTGACTTACACAAGCGATAAAGAGATTTTCGGCGTGCCGACGCTCTGCACTTTTAACGGCATACAGGTGGAGGATGTAGCGTTAGTGGGAGGCGCTTATCGGGAAGAGGAAATTACCTTGATTGGCGTGGCATACATGCAGAGACACCATGGTTATGAACGCATTATTGATGGCATGAGAGAGTATTATGAGAGCGGTGAAAACAGATATACAGTGACGCTCCGGCTTGTCGGGGACGGACCGGAGAAAGCTGGTTATCAAGAACTTGCAGAGAAATATCATCTGCGGGATCATGTTGACTTTTACCCGAATAAGTCTGGAAAAGAACTGGACGAGCTGTATGATGGGAGTGATATCGCGCTGGGCTCTTTCGGTATGTATAAGCTGGGGCTCTATACGCTGGGCGCCTTAAAGACAAGGGAGTATCTGGCGAAGGGAATGCCGTTTATTACCGGATGCCCGGTGGATGTGCTGGAGGAAGATTATCCATATGTAAAGACTTTTTCCAATGATGCGCAGAGCGTGGATATTAGGGAAGTGATACAATTTTATGAGAAGCTGAAGAAAGAAAATGGGGAAAAGAAAAAGCTGGCTTGGAAAATCCGTGAGTCGGCTGTCTCACGGGTCAGCATGCAATCGGTAATGCAGCCGATTATTGATTTTATTGAGGGCTGAAGGGGATAATACTTTTACAGGAAAGGGAAAAACATGGTAAATGTGATTGGGCTGGGATATATTGGGTTGCCGACGGCGTTGATGCTGGCTTCGCATGGCGTGGAGATTGTGGGGACGGACTATAACCGAAAGGTTGTGGATTCTTTAGCAGCGGGCAAGATGACTTTTAAGGAAGAGGGAATTGAGGAGCTGTTTCAGACCGCGCTGGATGCGGGCATTTCTTTTTCAACAGAATATCAGAAGACGGATACATACATTATTTCCGTTCCGACGCCCTATGATAAGTTTAGTAAAAAAGTCGACCCGGCATATGTGTCTGCTGCGGTAAAGAGTGTTTTGGAGGTAGCTCCGAAGGGAGCGGTCATTGTGATTGAGTCAACTATTTCACCGGGTACTATTGACAAGAGCGTGAGACCGATCGTTGAGGAACTGGGACTGGAGACGGGAAAGGATGTACATCTGGTTCATGCGCCCGAGCGGATTATTCCCGGCAATATGGTATATGAGCTTCTGCACAACAACAGGACAATCGGCGCGGATGACAGGGAAGTGGGAGAGCGGATAAAAGAACTGTATGCTTCTTTCTGCCAAGGAGAGATTGTGGTGACGGATATCCGAACGGCAGAGATGACAAAGGTTGTGGAGAACACGTTCCGGGCGGTGAACATTGCTTTCGCAAACGAACTGGCAAAAATATGCAGACATGACGGAATGGACGTTTATGAGATCATCAAAATCTGCAACATGCATCCCCGCGTGAACATTCTGCAACCCGGACCGGGAGTAGGAGGACACTGCATTTCTGTAGATCCGTGGTTTTTGGTGGGAGATTATCCGTCGCTGGCGAAAGTGATTGACGAGTCCATGCGGACGAATGATGGGATGCCCGACTTTGTGCTCGGAAGAATCTATGAGATCATGCGTGAAAAAGGGCTTAAGGACATATCCAGAGTTGGTTTATATGGCTTGACATATAAGGAAAATGTAGATGATGTGCGCGAGTCCCCCACTTTGCAGCTGCTGGAGAGTCAGGCAAGACATCTGGCTGCAGGGCTGAAGACATACGATCCGTTTATCGGGGAGGATATTGTGGATAATCAGTATCACAGCCTAGAAGATTTTCTGTCAGACGTGGATATGGTTGTAATTATGGTAAAACATAGGCAGATAAGGGAGAATGTGCAGAGACTGGCGGGGAAAGTAGTGCTGGACTGCCAGAACATCATTGATTTACCGGGCGTATACCACATTTAGAGAATTGAGCGCCGCTGCGTTCGATTCAGAGAATACCTTGCATTCTCCTTGAATGATTTACGCTGTTTAAAGAAAAATAAGGTGGCGGAAGATGAAGAAAATCATGCTTGTTTTTGGGACCAGACCGGAAGCCATAAAGATGTGTCCGTTAGTCAGGGAATTAAAGAAAAGAAAGACGCTTGAGACGCTGGTATGTGTGACAGGTCAGCACCGGCAGATGCTGGATCAGGTGCTGCAGGCGTTTGAGGTGACGCCGGATTATGATCTTGCGATCATGAAAGAGAACCAGACGCTCTTTGACGTGACGACCGGTATCCTCAATGCGATCAAGGCGGTTTTGGAGGAATGCGAACCAGATGTCGTGCTTGTCCACGGAGATACCTCAACCACGTTTGTGACGGCGCTGGCATGTTTTTATAAGCAGATCCCGGTCGGTCATGTGGAAGCGGGACTTCGCACGCACAACATTTATTCGCCATATCCAGAGGAATTTAACCGGGAGGCAGTTTCTCTGATTGCGCAGTACCATTTTGCGCCGACGGCGCAGGCGGCGGAGAATCTTTTAGGAGAAGGGAAAGATAAGGGCAAAGTATGGATTACTGGAAATACGGCTATTGACGCGATGAAACTGACGGTCAGGGAAGCGTATTCCCACCCGGAACTGGACTGGGCGGCGGACTCCCGTCTGATTTTGATTACCGCCCATAGACGGGAGAATCTGGGAGAGCCTATGCATCATATGTTCCGCGCCATACGACGGGTTATGGAAGAGCACCCGGATGTAAAGGCAATTTATCCGATTCATATGAATCCGCAGGTGCGCAGGACCGCAGATGAGGTGTTTGGCGACCAGGCGGCTGACGGAAAGGAAGAGCGTATGCATATCATAGAGCCGCTGGATGTGCTGGATTTCCATAATTTTATGAAACACAGTTACCTGATTCTCACTGATTCCGGCGGGATTCAGGAGGAGGCGCCGTCGCTCGGCAAGCCGGTGCTGGTGATGCGGGACACGACGGAGCGCCCGGAAGGAATTGAGGCAGGTACGCTGCGGCTGGTCGGAACGGATGAGGATACCATCTACGAGGAATTTAGCAGGCTTCTGAACGACCGGGGGGCATACGATCGGATGGCGTGCGCTTCCAACCCGTATGGGGACGGACATGCCTGCGAGCGGATTGCGGATATTTTGGAGAAGGGGTATGCGGATAGATAATGGGCGGAGATGATTTGATTGATGTCCGAAATTTGACAGAACGTATAGCGCTACTCTATAATGTGGAATGTGGAGCGGTTTGATGAGCTTGACTAGAAGAACAAAGGAATTATAAATTGTCTTCACATGCTGGTGTGGTATTGGGAGGAAAATGCCGATGAATAAAAAGATTTTACTGAAAATCACGGTAAGCATATTGGCGTGTATGAGTTTTGCATTGATATCGAATCATATGCCCAATCTCATGCAGGCGGTATACCAGGCTGTTTTTGGTGAATTTGATCATATAGCGCTCGCTTTTGTTTTGGGACTGTTTATTTTTGAAATCATTGTGCTGCGTTACTTGGGAAAGGACATACGCTGCTGGTATTTTTGCCTCGGAACGGTGATAATCGCTGCGTTTCTGGTATTATTTGCTGGAGATACAAACTATACGGACAAATTATCTCCGGGGGCCAACACTACATTACTGTACAGCGTGTTGGTGGATGGAAATGCGGAAGAGTTAGGGCGTGAAAAAGTTTTTGCAGAATATTATTTTGACGGTAAGAATCTGATCGTATCCGAACAGGAAAAGGATAATGAAAAGCATCGGTATTTATATACGATGGCAGTTCCGGCACGCCGGGTTGTTGTTGGACAGGAAAGCGTGATCTCAGAAGATGCGGCTAAGATGATATTATCGTATCCATTTAGGGATTTTGATTCCGATTATTTTGTGATAGATGAGTTTTGGGAACATACGCGTAATATCAAAATGGCAAAATGGGGGGACAGGTATATCTTTTGTTCGGAAGAACTTTTTGATGCTGTGCTAAATCATTCAAATGATATTGTGCTCAGCGGTGAGGGGATAGATTTATTTGCTTATGCGGAAAATGGATCGTTTCGGGAAGTAAAGCAGACTTTTATCATATTGATACTGCTGATGATTGGCGCTGCTATTGTATTGCCTCTTTGGGGCAGGGATTATCCGTATCTGGCACTGTTCTTAAGCCTGCCGGTGGGGGCAGCGGTATGGTGTATAGCCTGCGTTGCTTTAATGATTTTTAATATTCCATATAATATACTTACTGTAACAGTATGTGTGGTTTTGGGAGTAGGAATTCGCTTGTTTAGACAGTGGAATAAGCTAAAGGAGCTGGACAGGGCGATCTGCTTTCAGTTTATATTGTTAGCATTTGTAGTAACTTACTTCTTCGCGTGCTTTAAAATATGTAATATATATTCAGATTCGGCTACGAGATGTACTTACGCTTATCATATGGCAATTTTTGGCAGCATGCGGGATGTTTTGGAATATATAGCGCCATTTGGGATGTTGGAGCCAACGATTATGTCGATGGGGTATTTGTTCAGATGTGATGCGGTATATGTATTTTATCCGTTGATGGCTATTTGTGATATTGGTATTATGTGTGCAGGATTCTACTATATTAACAATAAGAAATGTAACTACATGGCAATAGCGGCATTGGGGACAGGAATTTTGCTCTTGATTACTAATTTTGACTTTGTGTACAGTGCGGTTGTGATGGCAGTACATGGACCAACCGCAGTATATTTTTTGATATTCTTTGTAATTATTTTAATGAAAAAGAAGATAAATATAGCGAGATTTGAATGGCTTGTAGTGATTGCGGCCACTGTGATTTTATTGACAAGAATTGAGGGAGCGGTGTACGTTATGTTTTTCCTGGCGTTGACTCTGGGAATGGAGGACTCGTCCTTGAAAATGAATAGGATTATTTTAGCAGTAGCTGGAATTCTTATTGTTTGGAATGTCTTTCAAATGATAGTGATAGGGAACGATGGGGATCCGACGTTTTGGACGCCACAAAGGGGAATGCTATTGATTGCGGGTGCGTTGCTAGTTGTTGTGGCATCTTGGTTTTTTAGCAAGCCCTGGTCATGGTTAGATTATTTAAAAAGGCATTATTTCCTGATTTTGGTGAGCGGGGTTTGTCTGGCCACTATTTTTACAGTTATATTTGTGAAGAGAGACATAGGATCAGCTAATCTTCCATTTTATCTGTCGCATTTTTCGAACAATGAAAGAATGAATGACCGCATCAATGCTGGTGCAATCTGGACATTTATTTTGCTATTATGTCCTATTGTGATAAAAAATGGGAAAAGTACAGAAAAATATATTGTTTCTATGATTTTGGGTTACATTGTTTTGATTTATTTTATTTGTTTGTTTAGGGCAGAGGTATGGCTGCATTATGGATATTATGATTCGGGTCGGAAAACACTTGTTCAGATTATGCCAGCGGCAATATGGTTGTTGGCGTGTAGTGTAGGGGACAAGGAGAACCTGATAAAGAAAAAAAATGAAGAATGGTGTTAATAGTAAGTTTGTGGAAGGGCTGATCTGGAATTATGGCAGTGTAGTTATTCTGTCCATCAGCGGTTTCTTGATTAATTTTTTGATTATATGTTTTTATGACGCAGCTGCCTTGGGCGTTTTTAGCAGGGCGCAGGCGTGGTATGGTGTACTTTCTCAAATTACGGTATGGGGCGTACACATGTCGGTGATGCGTTTGATTCCGGAATACCAGGATGCCCGTAGGGAGCAGGAAATGATTCTGTCCTCTGCAATGGCAGGCGTTTTGATGTTTTCTGTTGTTTGTGTCGGCATGATCGAGCTGTTGCTGCCCAGAATTATAACGGAACACGGTAGACTGTTGACAAGTATGCAGATTCTTATGCCGGGCTTGGTTTTCTTTTCGCTGAATAAGATTCTTTTAAATTATCTGAACGGATTGTCAATGATGAAGTCATATGCGTTTTTTCAGTCATTGAGATATCTGGTAATTGTGGTGATTGTCTGGGTCATGGGCGCTTTGCAATGTGATTATAAGTGGCTTACTGCCAGTTTCACAGGGGCCGAGCTTGTGGTTTTGGCAGCCTGTGTGGGCTACTTGATTCATCGAGGATTGTTTATCAGGCATCCCGGTTTAAAATATCTGAAGAGACATGCCAGCTTTGGTACTCGTATTCTTTTGTCCAATTTGGTGAATGAGCTTAATACCAAGGTGGATATCATCTGCCTTGGGTTTTTCGTGGGAGACGATTATCTGATTGGAATCTATTCTTTTGCCGTACTGTTTGCGGAAGGTTTTTATCAGCTGTATTTTGTTGTCAGGAGGAGTATTAACCCGAAGATTACGGAATATTATGTGCGGGATACATTGAAAGAGGGGATTGGGATGCTGAACAGCGGTTTGAAAAGAGCGCTGCGTGTTGCTTCACCGTTGGCGTTTGCAGCGCTGCTGACGGGATATTATGTGATATGCTGTTTGCTGCAACGGAAGGAGTATCTCTCTGGCTTAACATTTTTAATTGTGATATGCCTTGCTATTGTGGTCAGTGGAAGAAAGATCATACTAGGCAATATCTTTGCACAGACAAGTTTTCCGGCAATAGAATCGCTGTTTAATCTGATAACGGTAATATCCAATTTTATTTTAAACGTTATTTTTATTCTTTGGCTGGGACTAATGGGGGCGGCTGTTGCGACGGCGCTCTCTTATCTGATTTATGGACATCTACTAAAGTATTATGTTAAAAAGAAGTTTGGTATTGCAATATAACAGAAGGGAGGGTAATTGTATGAAAATATCTGTTATTATTCCTGCATATAATGAGGCGGCAGGAATAGAGGATACGTTGACGGAACTGGCGGGGTATGTTCCGGAGGATTATGAAATTTTAGTGATTGATGACGGATCTATCGACAGTACCTTTTCTATTGTGAGTCGCATGAAGTATCCAAATATTCGATGTATTCAGCATAAAAAAAACAGGGGATACGGATCAGCCATTAAAACGGGATGCAAAAATGCCGTCGGAGACATTGTTGTATGGTATGATGCAGATGGGCAGCACAGACCGGAAGATATTATGACCGTTATAGAGAAAATGGAAACGGAAAATCTGGATTACTGTATTGGTGTAAGAAAGAGAGAATCTCACTGCGACCGGAATCGCAGATTGGGCAAATTTATTCTCAGTAAAATTGTAAATATATTGGCAAAAGAGCCGGTAGAAGATTTCAATTCGGGAATGCGTGCGTTTAAGAGAGAGATTTTGATGAAATATTTACCGCTTTTACCGCAGAGATTTGGCGCTTCGACAGTGACTACATTTATTATGCAGGAAACGGAATGTGTTGGCGGAGAATGTGAGATTTTGGTTCGCAAAAGAGTTGGAAAAAGTACAGTGCGGCCCTTAAAAGACGGAATAAGGACCATTATGCTGATTATGAATATCATTATTCTTTTTAGACCTAGGGAGGTATTTGGAACGGCGGGAGTGGTTGCGGTACTGGTCGGTATTGTTTACGGTGTTATCAATGCAGTGACACAGGGATTGGGAATTCCTGTTCTTTCGGCGATTTTGTGTATTTTCGGGATTGAGACTTTTTTCTTTGGCATCATATCGGCGCAGATCAGTCAGCTTCGGCTAGAACATTATAGTTAATGGGATTTTTATGGGGGTGCAATAGTGATAAAAATATGCGGTAATTTGGCAACAGAGGGTAGCAGAACCGCGGATAAAGTATTTCATCTGTCAGAAAACCTGTTTCTGGAAGTGCGGGATTATGTTTATGCCAGTCAGGCGGAAGATGGGACATGTTTTCGGGTATTTGATGCGAAAGGAAAGTTTTTATTTTGGGTTCAGTATGCTGAAAATCTGGTTTTGGGAGAGAAACGAACTGACTTTTTCGATTATGAAAAACGCTTTTTAGAGAGTGAAAGGCTGGATTTTTCTCTGCTGGACCAATATCGTGTTTTTGTATTTACAGAAGTGGAAGAGTATTCCATTGCCATTGCAGGACTTTTACAGAAATGCTACCCAGATAAGCAGTGCGTTTTTCTGGATAAGCGCGCGAAATATTTTATCAATGGGAAATCTATCTGGCATCTTCCTTTCGGTGGTGTTGCGAGCAGATATATGGAGCTTTTAAGAAGGTGGATAGGGGGAGAAAATCAGAAGATCGGTTTTATCAACAGAGTAATATGCCTGTTTCTTTATCAATTTATAAAAATGCTGGGTAAAAAGGGGAAGATATGCGTTGTTGCGACTGAAAAGGATTTCTTCTGGCCGATTCACAGCATTCGTAACAGCGCGAAACTTTTGTACAGCGTCCTCTGGTGCAAAAACAAAAAATCTTTCGGCAGTAAAAATGAAAATAAGACGATAGTACTTTTAGATTATCCATGCTTTAATGAGGGCTTGGTGTCTATTGTACGTTGGACCTACGCGCATATTCGCTGGATACTGGAGAAAGGATATACGCCGGTGGTTGATTTGCATGCATATCCGAATCAGTATCTAAATTCTGAAAAGGAAAATATGTGGGAATATTTTTTCGAGCCAGTTTCGGAAATATCGGTAAAAGAAGTTTACGAGAGTAAAAATGTGATTAGTGCTTCTGAAAATACAATTCTTTTGGGGGAAAGCAAAATCAATTCCTATCAGGAAAAATGGGGTAGAAAGAGTCTGGACAGTCAAGAGTTTTGCAAATTAATCAGGATGAATGAGGAAACAAGGCAGTATGTAGAAGAGAAAATGCCTAAAGAATTATCTGAGAAAGTTTTGGGTGTGGTTATGCGGGGGACGGATTTCAGAAAAGAAGCCGCAGAAAAAATAAATAAGGAATGGAGAAAGGATATCATTGATGCGAAGACTTTTTTACAGGCTTGCATTTATTATAAAAACAAATTAAAATATGAATATATATTTCTTGCAACGGAAGATGAAGAGTATTTTAAGATGTTTCGACAGACATTTGGTGATAAGCTGTTGTCTGTGGATCAGAAGAGAGTGTCTTATGACTATAAGAACCAGAAATATATACAGATCAAGGACCTACTTGCTATTCAAGACGGGAAAGTCGCCGGAAGAAATTATCTGGCAGTGATTCATTGCCTGTCAGTCTGTGATTCTTTGCTTTTTAACATTGAATGCGGAGCGGCACAGCTTGCTGAGTGTTGGAATAACAAAAAATACAAGCTTTGTAAGCAGATATCTGTAGGATGGAAAGAATAAGTTGGGAGAATTTTGGATGCAAGAATACGACTTCCTGCTTATGTATGAACATAAAGTGAGAGAATTGGATAATTTGTGCCTGCTGAAATATGAATTGGACAAGCGGGGCTACAGAACCAAAATACTGTATGCCAACAATTTTGATCTGATAGAGGCGCGTACGGTAATGTATCGGACAAAGGTTTTGGTGATCGGTTATTGTTATACAAGCAGCTCAATCAGAGACTACGCCAGTTATCGGATAAAATTTGACAAGGTGATCAACCTCCAGTGGGAACAGGTGACGACCAACGAGCAGGAGAAGGACAGCGGCAGTTTCCGTAATCTGTCTGGACTGGCAAAAGAAATTGTACACATTTCCTGGGGAGAAAAAAATCAGAAAAGGCTGATTGAAAAGGCAGGCGTTGCGCCGCGGAACGTAAAGGTGACGGGGAATATAACCATGGATTTGTTGCGCCCGGAATTTCGGGGGTTTTATTTTCCAAGGGAAGAGATATGTAGACGGTATGACTTGCCGGAGGAAAAGAAACTTTGCCTGTTTATTGCCGGATTTAAATATGTGGAGGTGTCTGCGGAGGCGAAGAGGGCGACAATTGCACGCTTTGGTGAGGGGCGCAGACATTATCTTGAGGTGGCGGAAAAAGAACAGCTTACAATTCTGCAGTGGTTTCGACAGTTTCTTGAGGAAAATAAAGACTGTGTTATTGTTTACCGTCCGCATCCGGGAGACCCATCCCCGCGGGCGGAGAAACTGGCACAGGAATATGAAAATTTCAGAGTGATTTCAGAGCTTTCGGTAAAACAATGGATTGCGGTCAGCGATCTGGTGTACGCATGGAACAGCACAGCGATCCTGGAGGCTTTTTTTGCAGGGAAAAATCCGATTTATCTATGCCCCTACCCGATACCGGAAGATCAGGACCATCCCTTGCTGATGGAAATGAATAAAGTAGAGGATTACGAGACATTCAGAAAGACGGTATCAGGGGAAGTGCTGGATATCGGGCTGACAAAAGAAATGGTGAATCCATTTTATCTGGTAGATGAGAAACGCGCAAGTTATCTGAAGATCGCGGATGCTTTCGAGGAAGTTTACCGGGATGACATTTACACGCTTGACAGCAGGCAGAGGCGGGCATACAGAGGGCTGTACTCATTTAAGGATAGAATGGTCATTATTTTTATGCGTATGACGTTCCTGTATCGGATATACAGATGGGCGCTTGTACACATTCCGCTGCCTTTCATAAAGAAGCGCAGGATGTGGCTCGAAAGCTATCAGGATAAGGAATTTCGAAAATGGAAGGAAATGAATGTGATTGAGGCGGATACGGACGGTGAGGTGGATGCTGTCATTCACAGAATCCAAGGATTAGTGGAAGGCTGAGGATGGAAGAATGGAAATCAGTAAATGGTTTACGGAAGGGATAAAACAGAACAAAGTATATATTATTGCGGAAATATCCCAGAATCATGACGGTAGTCTGGGGCAGGCGCATGCATTCGTTGATGCGGTGGCAGGTACAGGAGTAGATGCGATCAAATTCCAGACGCATATCGCGGAGGCGGAGAGCACGCCGGAGGAGCCTTTCCGGGTTAAATTCAGCTATGAGGACCAGACCAGATATGATTACTGGAAAAGAATGGAGTTTACTTACGAGCAGTGGGAGGGTTTGCACCGCCATGCATGGGAGGCGGGGCTTGACTTCCTGAGTTCTGTTTTTTCTGTGGAAGCATTTGAGATGATGCAGTCTATCGGCATGCCAGCGTGGAAGCTTGGCTCCGGAGAGGTTTTCAACAATTGTCTGGTTGAAAAAATGGTAAAAACGGGAAAACCGATTCTTTTATCTACGGGTCTAAGCGCATATGAGGATATCGACCATCAGGTGGAGATGGTAAAATCAAACCCATATGCCGTGATGCAGTGTACTACGGCATATCCGTGTCCGCCGGAGAAAATTGGTTTGAATCTTATTTCAGAAATGAGGCACAGATACAGATGCCCGATCGGTCTTTCGGATCATTCCGGGACGATATTCCCGTCACTGGCGGCGGTGGCGAACGGCGCGCTGATGGTGGAAGTGCATGTGACCATGAGCCCTTATATGTTCGGTCCTGACGTGAAAGCGTCTGTGACGATAGAAAAGCTGCGGGAGATGACAGAGGGGATTCGGATGATTACCGCCATGCGGAACGCGCCGGTTGACAAGACGGAGTTGAACGAAGAGCAGAGAGAGTTAAAGCGCATTTTTGCAAAGGGTATTTATCTGAGACATGATGTCGCAAAGGGGGAGCAACTGAAATTGGAGCACCTTTCCTTCAAAAAGCCCTTAAACGGCATCTCAGGGGAACATTATGAGGAGGTGCTGGGGAAGAGACTGGCAAAGGATTTGAAAACTGGCGGGGCTTTGCACTGGTCCGACCTGGAGGGTGGTAATACGGCAGAATAGAAGTCACATGAACTGTTACGAATAGAAAGGGGATACACGATTCGGCATGAAGAGAAAAGTATGCGTAGTAGTGGCGAGCAGAGCCAATTACGGCAGAGTAAAATATGTATTAAAAGCGATACAGGCGCATCCGGATCTGGAACTGCAGCTTGTGGTGGGTGCATCCGTTTTGCTGGATCGATTCGGGAACGCGCTCCGCGTCATTGAGAAAGACGGATTTACCCCCACCAGAAAAATCTACTATGTGATAGAGGGCGAAAATCTGGAGACGCAGGCAAAGTCTACGGGACTGGGTATCATAGAACTGTCTACGGTTTTTGAGGATATCAGGCCGGATGTGGTGGTAACAGTAGCGGACAGGTATGAGACGATGGCGACAGCGATCGCGGCGACGTATCTGAATATTCCGCTGGCACATATCCAGGGCGGTGAAATCACTGGGAATATCGACGAGCTGGTGAGGCATGCGATCACGAAAATGTCGCATTATCACTTTCCCTCCACAGAACAGAGCAGAGAGCGGCTGATTAAGATGGGGGAGGAGCCGGAGCGCATTGTGAACAGTGGCTGTCCTTCCATTGATACCCTGTGCCACCAGGACCTTTCGATCAGCAATGAAAAGATGCACGAGTATAACAGCGGTGTCGGATACCAAATTGACTTTACGAAGCCGTATATTCTGATGATGCAGCATCCAGTAACGACGACGCCTGAGGAGGGGCGCGTGCAGGTGGAAAAAACGCTTGCGGCATTGAAGGACAGAGAAGAACAGAAAATAGTCATGTGGCCAAACATTGATGCCGGAAGTGACCTGGTGTCGAGAGGAATACGTATTTTTCGGGAAAACAACAGTGGTTCCAATTTCGCGTACTGCAAGAACTTTCCGCCGGAAATTTATAACTGTATTTTGAAAAATGCCATATGTGCAGTGGGAAACAGCAGCTCCTTTATCAGGGAAGCGTCTTTCCTTGGGACGCCGGCGGTTATTGTCGGAGACAGGCAGGAGGGCAGAGAGCACGGCGGCAACGTTGTGCTGGTGGATTACGACACGGAAGAGATCGCAAGGGGTGTGGAAGCGCAGATTGCCCATGGGAGATATGAACCTGAAACCATTTTCGGCAAGGGAAATGCGGGTGAGATTATCGCGGACTATTTGGCAAAGGTAGAATTATCCATCCATAAGAGAATGACTTATTAGATGACTTTAGGAGAAGAATATGAAAAAACGACTGGCGATTATTCCAGCAAGGGGAGGCTCAAAAGGGATTCCGAAAAAGAATATATACAATGTGGCGGGACACCCGCTGATTTACTATTCCATTGAGGCTGCGAAGGCTGCGAAGGAAGCCGGGGCGGTTGACAGGGTGATCGTGTCGACGGATTCTGAGGAAATTGCCGCCGTTGCGAGAGAGTGCGGCGCTGAGGTGCCTTTTATCCGTCCTGCCGAGCTTTCGTCGGATAAATCAAAAAGTGCGGATCTGATGATACATGCGGTGAATTTCTACCGCGAGCAGGGCGAATACTATGACGATATTGTTTTACTGCAGCCGACCTCGCCGCTTCGAAGAGGGGAAGACATTATCGGTGCAGTTGCGCTGTACGACAGGAAACAGGGAACATCTCTCGTAAGCTGCTACAGGGAAGAGAGTGTCAGTGAGTACAATTCCTATCACATAAAAGATGATATGGGTGTCGCACTGAACCAGGATCACAACAAAGGAAAAAGGAGGCAGGATCTGCCGGAGCTGTACGTAAGAAACGGGGCTGTCTATATTACGGATGTGCAGTATCTGCTTGCGTTTGAGCTGGTGATCAGCGACGAGCCGGTCATTTATGTGATGCCTGCGGAGCGCTCCGTGAATATTGATACGCAGTATGATATGGAGCTGACGGAGTGGCTGATGGAGAGAGCTGAATGAAAGATAAGAAAACAATATTAATGATCGCCAACAGCGAGACGGCATCAAACGGTTTCCTGTCTTTTGCGGAGCGCTTGAAAGGCAGGGAGGAGATAGGACTCGTACTGATCTGTCATCCGCGCGTTAGAATTGATGTGGTAAAAGAAAAAAGCAGGAAATTGGATGATGTACATGTAGAGATTTTGGATTTTGATGAAGAAGAGAGAAGGGCAGGTGATAAGAGGGTAAAGCAAGAGTATCATTATGTAAAAGACAGATTGTATGTATCAATTATAAAGGCGGTCTATAATACAATAAAGACTACAGCGCATAATTTTAGGGGGCTGAAAAGAGCCAAGTTTATTATGAGACAGAATAAACCGAACATGATTCTGCTCTATGATGACAACCGACTGGAATTTGAAAAATATTTCGTATATTATGCAAAAAAATGGGGAATCCAAACGATAGTGGCACCGATCTGCATGGCGGATATCGAGGGGATTCTAATTAATCCCTCCAATGGATTTCGGATAAAAAAGGGCGATAAGTTACCCATAACAGCTCGGATTATCAAGTATATCAATCCCCAAATCGACCGGGAATACCGGGATGAGATTGTTTTTTTTGGTCAGCCTTTTTTGAATATCATAGATTATTTGATGGGGTTTCGGGTACCGAATCCTTGGGTGCAGGGCAGTCTTGCCGATATTGTGTGCACGGCGTATCAGGAGCAATATGATGAGACTGTCAGAGAACTGGGCAGAGAAAACACAGAGGGTAGATTATTCTTGACAGAATCGGTGGAAGATGGGATTATTATAGGGGGGTATCAAAATAGAAAATCTTTGAAAAACGAGTTGTACGGGAAATATTCTCTGTGTGGCAAAACGACAGTTATTATCGCGTTTTCCGAGAGAGTGCAAAAGTGGTCGAAAGAGAATGACCTCTCTAATAAGGGAATTATTGTTCGGAGCGTTCTGGAGTATTACGATGAAGTGTTGGTCTCCCTGCATCCGAAGTCAGACGTAGAGGAGAATCGATTCCTAGAAGATTATGACGGTTGCCATATTGTGGATGAACCCCTGCGAAATATCATAGGAGCGGCGGATCTCATTATATACGCAGATATGTCTTCGATTGCCAGATGGGTTGAGTGGCTGCAGATTCATAAAGTGACGTATCTCAGCTATTCCATGCAGGAGAAGTGGACCGATGACATGATTCGGGAATTTAAGAAAGAGTTGGCGGATTCCGTGGAAATGGTAAAGGAGGAAAAACGCCCTGAATTAAAAAGGGGAATTGATTTTGTAGAGTTTGTACTGGAGCGATTATAAGAGAGAATCAGGATGAAAAATCTGGAAGCATTTACAGCAGCAGAAGAAAATTCTATTAGGGAAGTGATGAAAAAAATCGCCGAAAATACAAAGGGGCTTGTTTTTATCTGTAAAGAGGGGAAATTACTTGCTACAGTGACGGATGGCGATATTCGAAGGTATATACTTGCCGGAGGGGATATAGAGGGGGAGGTGTCGAAAGCGGCGCACTATTCCCCTGTTTTTGCTTATCAGGAGGACAGAAACAGCGCGAAAGATATTATGATTAAGCAGGGCGTCACAGCGCTGCCACTTGTAAAGCATGATCTGGAAATAACCGATATTGTTTTTTTGACGTTCTTTGATGAGGAAGACGTTGGGAAACGAAAGGCTGATCTGCGTGTGCCTGTACTAATCATGGCAGGCGGAAAAGGTCAGAGATTGAAACCGTTTACGGATATATTACCGAAACCTTTGATACCGTTAGGAGAGAAAACTATTACGGAACGGATTATCGGCAAGTTTCAGGAGTACGGTTGCGATCTGTTTTATATGGTTGTCAATTATAAAAAAAATTTTATCAAAGCATATTTTGCGGACAATGAAATGAAATACAATATTCAGTTTGTGGAGGAAGAAAAGTTTCTGGGAACTGCTGGTGGGCTGAAGCTGGTGCAGGGAAAGGTTACAGGCGATTTTTTTGTTTCTAATTGTGATATTTTGATTGATGCCGACTATCAGACAATTTTGGAGGAACATGTCCGCAAGCAGTGTATCATTACACTGGTCTGCGCGCATAAAAAATATCAGATGCCTTACGGAACCGTTGAGGGGAGTGAGGATGGGTATGTCTGTAATATGCAGGAGAAACCGGTATTGTCCTATAATATAAACACTGGTCTGTATGTAATCAACGAAAGATTTTTAGAGATGATACCGCAGGATACCTTTGTGGATATGACGGAATTGATAAGTGATTGCATCAAGAAAAATGAGAAAGTGGGAATTTACTTGATTGAAGAAGAACAGTGGTTGGATATCGGGCAGATGGAGGAACTGGAGAAAACCCATGCTGCTTTAAATTTAAACTACTAGGAGCGAGACTAATTTAGAAGTAAGGAGTATGCAGAGTGTGAAGAAAGCATTGGTTACAGGGGCTGATGGATTTATTGGAAGTCATTTGACTGAGGACCTTCTGGAAAAAGGATATGAAGTAAAGGCATTTACATTGTATAACTCATTTAATACCTGGGGGTGGCTCGACAGTCTGCCAAAGGGAAAGCTGGGTCAGATTGAAATATATTGCGGCGATGTGAGAGATCCAAACGGTGTGAGAGAGGCAATGAGGGGTGTGGATATAGTGTTTCATCTTGCGGCTTTGATTGCTATTCCATTCAGCTATCATTCTCCCGATTCCTATGTTGATACCAATATAAAAGGAACGCTGAATGTCCTTCAGGCAGCAAGAGAACTGGCGACGGAAAGAGTTCTTGTTACATCTACGTCAGAGGTGTATGGAACAGCGCAGTATGTGCCGATTGATGAAAAACATCCTTTTCAGGGACAGTCGCCTTATTCGGCAACTAAAATAGGCGCCGACAGACTTGCGGAGAGCTTTTATAGAAGTTTTAGACTGCCGGTTTCCATTGTACGGCCTTTCAATACATACGGGCCGAGGCAGTCCGCGAGGGCGGTTATTCCGACTGTTATTACACAGCTGTTAGCTGGCCGGGAGGAGATAAAACTGGGAGCGCTGACGCCGACAAGAGATTTTAATTATGTGAAAGACACGACGGCTGGCTTTATTGCTATTGCAGAGTCGGATCAGACAATCGGGGAAGAAATCAATATTGCAACGCAGAAAGAAATATCGATAGGGGAGTTGGCGGGAGAAATTATAAATCAAATCAATCCCAAAGCACGCATTGTCTGTGATGAGGAAAGGATCCGCCCGGAAAAGAGCGAGGTAAACAGGCTGCTTGGTTCCAATGAAAAAATCAAAAAGCTTACAGACTGGAAACCTCAGTATACATTTGAACAGGGGATTGCAGAAACCATAGAATGGATTGGCAATCATTTGAACTTTTATAAATGCGATATCTATAATGTGTAGTTGGATGATTGAGGAATAGTGGGAATGGGAAGTATTGCGATTATCACGGCTAGGAGCGGTTCCAAGGGGCTGCCGGATAAAAATATTAGAGAATTGTGTGGGAAACCTCTATTGGCTTATTCCATAGAGTGCGCAATAAGCAGCGGGCGATTTGACAAAGTGTTTGTTTCGACGGATTCCGAAAAGTATGCGGAGATTGCAGAACGCTTTGGAGCGGACGCCTCCTTCCTCAGATCGGAAGAGACTTCGAGCGACACGGCCGGTTCCTGGGATGTTGTCAGGGAAGTGGTTTACAAACTTGAGGAGAAAGGTGAGTTTTATGATGATATTATGCTCTTGCAGCCGACCTCCCCACTACGGACTGTATCGGATATCAGAGATAGCTTTGCGCTGATGGAAGAGAAGGGTGCAAACGCCGTTGTGTCTGTGTGCGAGATGGAGCATTCCCCCTTGTGGAGCAACACGCTGGAAGAAGATCTTTGCATGGACGATTTCAGGCGGGAGAATTATTGTGACATAAGACGGCAGGATCTTCCGAAATACTATCGGTTAAATGGCGCGATTTATCTGGTAAACAGAAAGGAACTGGAACAGTCGAAGATGTTGCGGCATAAATGCTACGCCTATATTATGCCGACAGAGCGGTCGATTGATATTGATACGGCGTTTGATTTTAAAATAGCGGAGTGTTATATGCAGGAAGGAAAAAACAATGGCTAAACTGTATATCATTATGTATCATTATGTCAGAGATTTAAAAAACAGCCGATATCCGAATATCAAGGGATTGGACTATGAATTGTTTAAACAGCAGATCGCATTTTTAAAAGAGCATTTTACGATCGTTGCCATGGAGGATGTGATCGAGGCGTGGAATTCTGAAAATGGTAAGCTGCCGGAAAATGCAGCGCTGTTGACTTTTGACGATGGGTACATTGATAATTTTACTGCGGTGTTTCCGATTTTAAAAGAACATAAGGTGCAGGGATCCTTCTTTATTCCAGGGAAGACCTTTACGGAAAATGTGCTGTTAGATGTAAATAAGATACACTTTACGCTTGCGAGCGCGGAGATTCATGACCTGGTGAAAGATGTATTTGCGTTTTTGGATCAATATCGTAGTGAGGAGGCGGGGAATCTTATTCCTGCTAATGAAGAGTTATTTGAAAAATATGCCGTTGCGAGCCGGTTTGATACGAAAGAGACTATTTTTGTCAAGCGGATCCTGCAGACGGTCATTCCTGAAACGATACGTAATCGGATGTCAAGCGAGTTGTTTCGAAAATATGTGGGAATGCGCGAGGATAAGTTTGCGCGCGAACTGTACATGAATAGGGATCAGATCAGGTGCATGAAGCGGGAAGGTATGTTTATCGGTCTGCATGGATATGATCATTATTGGCTGGGAAATCTGACAGAACAGGAGATGCACGCAGATATTGATAGAGCGTTAGAGGTTATGGACGGGCTTATAGATAAGGATAATTGGGTGTTAAATTATCCTTACGGTTCATACAATTTGAATGTTATGCAGTATATTGCGTCAAAAGGATGTAAGGCTGGAATGGTAACTAAAGTGGCGGTGGCGGATACGGAAATTCATGGCAGATATGAATTGCCAAGATTTGATTGCAATGATTTTCCGCCAAAGAGCAAAAATTATTTGAATATGCAATGATACGAAGGAGAGATGGGGAGAAGATATGGAACAGAAAATCAGGGAAACTTTGGCTGAGATTAAACCGGAATTGATGAATTATCATGGGGATAATCTCTGCGCGGATATGGGAATTGATTCGCATGATATTTTTAATGTGGTAATGAATCTGGAGGCAGCTTTTGATATTGAGATTGAGCCTGTTTATATGCGGATGGAAAATTTTATGAGCATCGCTAAAATAGAGAAAATGATACAGGAAATTCAGAAAAAGGCCTGACAAATAAGGGAGAGATGATGCGAAGAATACCGATAGAGCTGCCGGAAGGATATGCGATCCGGTTTGCAAAAAAGGAAGATATTTCAGATATTATGCTGTTCTTTAAGCAACACTGGAAGGAAAATCACATTCTGGCAAACGACAGGGCATTTTTTGAATATGAGCTTTGCCGTGGAGATGAGGTGTGTATGGTTCTTCTTCTCAATGATAAAAATGACATAGAGGGTACGCTGGGGTATCTTCCCTACGGAGGGGAACTTCGTGACATTTTTACTGTGATGTGGAAGGTTTTGGATAACAGTCAGATGTTCGCGGGCGTCGGATTGCTTTATTATCTGATCGATCATGGAAGATGCCGTCACATCTATACCTGCGGGTTAAATGAAAATACGCGGAATATATATAAATATCTTGGATTTTGTACGGGAGATTTACAGCATTTTTATATGTTAAACCCAGAATGCAAAAGTCGAATTGCAGAAATTAAGAACACAGAGGAACTAAATACAAATTATCAGAAAAGCGCTGTTTCTCTTTCTTTACACAGGGTGGAGAATAAAGAAGAGTTTCTAGCGGATTACTGTCCGGAGAAAAGAGCGGATAAAATATATAAAACGGCGGAATATATGGTACACAGATATTTCGAGAACCCAAAGTATCGATATCAGGTGTATCAGATATGGAAAGAAGGAGAAAAAACAGTTTCCTTTCTCATTGCCAGAGAACAGGAGCAGGATGAAAGCAGGTTATTGCGGCTGATTGACTTTGTGGGAGATGAGAAACTGCTTGCGCATATAGGGACACCGCTTCGCTGTTTGATGAAAGAGAATGGCTTTGAGTACACGGACCTTTATGTGTACGGCGTTGCGGATGAAATCTTATATCAGGCTGGTTTCAGCAAGAAGGCGAAGAATTCTCAGAATGTGATACCGAATTATTTTTCCCCTTTTTGTAGGAAGAATGTCAACATTGCGATATTTTGGGAAAAGGACGTACATCCGATTATTTGGAAAGGCGACGGTGATCAGGACAGGCCCTCCTTATAGGAATTTAGAAGCGGTAGAATGTTACCGTAATGAGGTGAGTATGATAAACGTATTGGAGATGTTGGAAGATACAACTGATAAATATGGGAGCAAGCCGGCGTTTGCAGATGGTATGATGCAAGTGACTTACTCGGAAACCGTTGCATTAGCTCAAAAAATCGGAAGCAGTTTAGCAGCGGATGGTATAGTAAGACGAGCGGTAGCAGTTCTGCTACCCAAAGGCGTAACGGAATTAGTCAGTTTTTTTGGTGTTGTCTACAGCGGGAACTTTTATGTGCCGATTGATACTGAGATGCCTGTTGAGAGAGTACTGCTGATTTTTCAGACGCTGAATCCTATCCGGGTAATCGTGGACCAGAAAACGTGCGGTGTGGATCTTGGCAGGTATAATGATTTAAAAACCCGCTATGAAGAAATGATTGCAAGAGAAAAGAATATGGCTTTACTGGATAGGATAAGAAAGAACGCTATTGATACGGATCCGGTATATGCTTTGTTCACATCTGGCTCTACTGGCGTCCCGAAGGGCGTTATTGTCTGTCACAGGTCTATTATCGATTATGCAGGGTGGTGCGTATCCACCTTCGATTTGAGCGCTGAAACGGTTTTTGGAAATCAAACGCCGTTTTATTTTAGTATGTCAGTATTGGATATCTATGCCACGATTCGAAGCGGTGCGGCGCTTTTTGTGATTCCGAAGGCGCTTTTTACGTTTCCCATGAATCTTATTGAGTTTTTAAATGAAAATCGGATTAACACCGTTTACTGGGTGCCTTCGGCGCTGTGCCTGATTACGAAGTTTAACATGCTGTCAGCGGTAGAACTTCCTTATTTAAAGAAAATTTTGTTTGCTGGGGAGGTGATGCCGACAAAGCATTTAAATTTGTGGAGAAAGTATCTGCCGGATGCGCTGTACGCTAATCTGTTCGGACCCACGGAGATTACGGATATAGGCATCTATTATATTGTGAACAGGGAGTTTCGTGATGACGAACCGATTCCGATCGGAAATGCCTGTAGAAATGTGGATGTTTTTGTTCTAGATGAAGATGGTCAGCCGATTACGGAACCGGGTATAGCAGGGGAGTTATATTACAGGGGAACCTATCTGGCGCATGGCTATTATAACAACTGGGATAAGACGAATGAAGCCTATGTACAGAACCCGTTGAATACGGCTTATCCGGAAATTGTGTATAAATCGGGTGATTTGGTGCAGTGGAATGTGTTTGGAGAGCTGGTCTATGTTTCCAGAAAGGATTTCCAGATCAAGCATATGGGTTATCGGATTGAATTGGGTGAAATTGAGAATGCAGCGGGCGCATTTTCGGAAGTAGACAGATGCGCGGCGGTTTATGATTCGCAACACGATGATATTGTCCTATTTTATGAAGGAAAAAGGTGCGAAGAGGAGAAACTGAAAGAATTTGTGAAAAATAAACTGCCAATTTATATGGTGCCGCAGAAATTGCAGAAAATAGCGCGGCTGCCGTTGAACGAAAATGGAAAGATAGACAGAAAAACCCTGCAGATGCGGCTTGTGCAGTAAGAAGAATATTCTTGCGAGGTTAAGGAGATAACATGGACAGTCTGAGAAATGTAAAATCGCTATTGAATAAATTTAGGGTAATATTATCAAAACCGCAGAAAATGTGGGCTGCTGTTCTATTTGTGATGACGTTAGTCGGTGCGGTATTTGAAGCAATAGGTGTATCAGCGGTCCTGCCTTTGATCAATGTGATCATAGATCCGGGCGCACTGAGAAATAATGAAATTGGAGCGAAACTGCTAGCACCCTTTCCGGGGATTACCGATGAAGAGATTATGTTTTTGACGGCTGCGGGTGTTATTGCGGTTTATATTTTCAAGAATCTTTATATGTCCGGTCTTGCCTATATCAGAATCAAATATTCCTGCAAAGTACAGAGAGAACTTTCAATCAGAATTATCAATTCCTATGTAAAACGGGGCTACTCTTTCTTTTTGAACACGACTGCGGGGGATGCGCTGCGGGGAATTGGCGGGAGTATATCAGGGGTATATGTGATATTGAACCAGTTTTTTGGCATTTTGGCGGAAACGTTGACGATTGCCTGTATCTGTGGGTATCTGATTATTGAGGATGCGGTTTTGGCGGGGACAATTATTGTGCTTGCTTTGTTTTGTGTTGTGCTGACTTTATTAATTTTTCGAAAGAAAGTAAAATATTATGGAGAAGAACAGTTTAAGTATAACTCTATTGTAGGTCAGAATTCGCTGCAGCTTTTTTATGGAATTAAAGAAGTTCTGGTTATGAAACGGGTGAAACATTTTCTGAATGAGTATGAGGAGGCATATATTCACAAACAGAAGGCGACGGTCAGCCAGACCATGGCGGCAGCTTCGCCGGCTTATATTATTGAGGGCACCTGTGTAGCCGGCATTATTGTAGCTGTCTGCATCCGCATAGGAGGAATGGAGTCGGCGGTAGCATATCTTCCTCAATTGGCAACATTTGCGATGGCTGCTTTTCGGATCCTGCCCTCTCTTGGCAGAATATCCAGCGGGTTCAATACCTGTATTTTTTATCTTACAGCGGCGGAAGAAACCTATCAAAATATTTTAGAATTAGAAAAATATGAGAAGCACCAGTCAGATTGGGACAAGGGGATAGAGAAAACGGGAGAAAAGAGAACCTACTCGTTTGAAAAGAGTATTACTGTGGAACATGTTGTGTGGAAATATGAGGGGGGATGTGAGGATGTCCTGGAAGACCTGAATCTGGAAATAAAAAAGGGGCAGGCAGTCGCGCTGGTTGGTCAATCGGGGGCGGGGAAAACGACGTTGGGAGACGTGATTTTAGGATTGCTAGAGCCGCAGAATGGCAGGGTCTGTATAGATGGTACGGATATAAGGGATATAGGTGACGAGCTGGGCAACATAATTGGCTTTGTACCGCAGAGCATTTATCTGATAGATGATACGATCAAGAAAAATATTGCGTTTGGGATAGATGAGAGGGATATTGATGAGAAAAAGATTTTTATGGCTTTAGAAAAAGCGCAGCTGAAAGATTTTGTGGAGACACTGCCGAACGGGCTGGATACCATGATCGGCGAGCGAGGCGTCCGGCTTTCCGGGGGTCAGAGGCAACGCATGGCAATCGCCCGTGCCCTGTATCTTGATCCACAGATTTTGGTTCTGGATGAGGCGACTTCCGCCTTGGATGAAGAGACAGAGACTGCGGTTATGGAGGCGATTGATGCCCTGCAAGGGGAAAAGACACTGATTATTATCGCACATCGGCTCTCTACAATTCAAAATTGTGATGTGGCTTATGAGATTGTAAGTGGAAAAGCAGTTGAGAGAAAAATAAGTGAACTGGTGTAGAAGCAACACATGGGAGACAGAGGGATGGTGTGTAGAAAAGCGGATAAAAATCGTTTGAGGATCGGATATTTTGCGGATGGCCCATGGGGATGGCGCGCATTTGATAAAATGATTGTTGACGATTCTTTGGAGATTGCCTTTATGTCAGTGAGATATGAGGCAAGGGATTCAGAATTGATAAAACGTGCAGAAGAAAATCATATTCCGCTGGAGTTAAGTAAAAATGTAAATTCCGAAGAGTTTTTGGAAAAAATGCGAGAGTATGACGTGGATCTTTTTGTGTCTATGTCGTTCAATCAGATTTTAAAGACGGAGTTTATTAATCTGCCCAAGTATAAGACGATAAACTGCCATGCGGGAAGGCTGCCGTTTTATAGGGGAAGAAATATATTGAATTGGGCGCTGATCAATGATGAGAAAGAGTTTGGCATAACGGTACATTATGTGGATGAAGGAATTGACACCGGAGATATTATTTTACAGGAAGTCTATCCGATTACAGATGAGGATAATTATGGTACACTTCTTGAACAGGCTTATATTGGATGTGCGGATGTACTTTATAGGGCAATTAAAATCATCCAGTCCGGTGAGGTAAAGCGTATCAGGCAAAGGGACATAGACCCGATTGGAATGTACTGCGGTGGAAGGCAAGAGGGGGATGAAATAATTGACTGGAAACAGACAAGCAGAGAGATTTTTAATTTCATTCGTGCCTTGAGTGTGCCGGGACCGCAGGCGACATCGTGGGTGAATGGAGAAAAAATCAGTATAAACAAATCCAGAATGGTAGCCGGCGCACACATATATAAAAATACAGCGGGTCAGGTGATCGGGAAAACGGAAGACGGTTTTCTTGTCAAAACAGGGGATACCATGCTGGAAGTGGTGGAATACACGTTTAATGGAAAAATTAAAATAGGAGACAGATTAAAAGATCGTGAATAAAATATTTATTATCGCGGAAGCGGGAGTCAATCATAACGGAGATATTCAGACGGCAAAAGAATTGATAGATGTGGCGGCAGCGGCAGAAGCCGATGCCGTTAAATTCCAAACCTTCAAGGCGGACACATTGGTATGCAGGCAGGCACCAAAGGCGGCATACCAGATGGAGACCACAAGTGCGGAGGAGTCACAGTTCGATATGCTTAAGAAGCTGGAGTTGACGCCGGATATGCACAGAGAATTGATTGACTACTGCCATGAAAAAAATATCATGTTTCTATCGACGCCGTTCGATTTGGACAGTCTGCACTATCTTGTCGATTGCGGTCTTGCAGTCATCAAGATTCCATCCGGGGAGATTACTAATTATCCCCTGATCAGGGAGGCGGGAAGATCAGGGAAACGGATTATTCTTTCAAGTGGCATGAGTACAATTGATGAGGTGAGAGAGGCGGTTGCCGTGCTGAAAGAAAACGGCAGCACAGATATTACGGTTCTGCACTGTAATACGGAATATCCGACGCCCTTTAGTGATGTGAACTTGCGCGCCATGCAGACGATCAAGGAGGAGACCGGCGTTTCCGTGGGTTATTCCGACCATACGCCGGGAATAGAGGCGGCGGTTGCAGCAGCGGCGCTGGGTGCGACAGTCATAGAGAAACATTTTACTTTGGACAGGAATATGAAAGGACCAGACCATAAGGCGAGCCTGGAACCGAACGAGCTGACGGAGATGGTGCGGGCAGTCAGGCATATCGAGCAGGCATTGGGGGATGGGGAAAAGAAACCTTCGGCGTCTGAGAAAAAAAATATGGCGGTTGCACGGAAGAGCCTTGTGGCAAAATGCCTCATTAAAGGGGGAGAAATGTTTACCGAGGAAAACCTGACGGCGAAACGACCGGGTACGGGACTGTCGCCAATGCTGTGGAATCAGGTAATCGGGCAGAAGGCGAAGAGAGATTTCGCAGCGGATGAGATGATAGAATTATGAAAAAGATATGTATCGTAACGGGAACGCGCGCCGAATATGGGCTGTTAAAACCTGTGATTGACAGGGTGTATCATGCAAATACGATGGAACTGCATCTGGTTGTGACGGGGATGCACCTGTCACCGGAATTTGGACTGACATACCGGGAGATAGAGGAGGACGGCTATCCGATTGATACAAAGATCGAGATGCTGCTGTCTTCCGATACGAGCGCGGGCGTAACCAAATCCATGGGGGTCGCTCTGTTGGGATTTGCCAATTACTTTGATGAAAACAGACCTGATATCGTTGTTCTTTTAGGGGATCGGTATGAAGCTTTGATGGCGGCTACAGCGGCGATGATGGCGAGGATACCAATTGCTCATATCCATGGCGGGGAGACCACGGAAGGTGCGGTGGATGAGGCGATCAGGCATTCCATAACGAAGATGAGCCACCTGCATTTTACGGCGACAGAAGCATACAGGAACCGGGTGATTCAGCTGGGCGAACAGCCGCAGAATGTCTATTGTGTCGGGGCGCTTGGTGTGGAAAATGTCAAAGCGGTTTCCCTGCTGGACAGGAAAACGCTGGAGGAGTCGATCGGGCTGACCTTTCGTACGCCCACTATTATGGTCACGTACCACCCCGTTACATTGGAAAATCAGACGGCGGGGGAGCAGTTTGGAAATCTCCTAAAGGTAATCGGTCGGCATAAAGAGCTGCAGGTCATCTTTACGAAAGCAAACGCCGATCCGAATGGCAGAATTGTGAATCAGATGATAGATGATTATGTGGAAAAGAACCATACGAGATGCAGGGCATATACTTCGCTTGGGCAGCTTCGGTATCTGAGTGCGCTGCAGTTTTGTAATTTGGTGATGGGCAATTCTTCGAGTGGAATTATTGAGGTGCCATCCTTCGGCATTCCGACGATTGATATAGGAGACAGACAGAGGGGGAGAGTCAGCGCGGAGTCGGTCATTCATTGCGAGAACGGGGAGAGGGATATTGAGAGAGCGCTTGTGCAGGCAATGTCGCAGGAGTTTAGAGACAGTATCCGCAGCATGAAAAATCCCTATGAGGGAAGCCATACCTCGAAACAGATTGTAGAAGTGGTTGAGGAATCGTTGGAACGTGGAATTAATTTAAAGAAAAAATTTTATGATTCAGGAAATGCTTTGCATGCATAAGACTTGCTGACCAGAAATGCTACAGCAAGCGTTGGAGGGAAATTACCATGAAATTAATTATCCAGATTCCTTGTTATAATGAAGCGGAAACTTTGGAAGTAGCGTTGAACGATCTGCCGAAGAAGATTGACGGAATAGATGAGATTGAATATCTGATCATCAATGACGGCAGCCAGGACAACACGGTGGAAGTGGCAAGGAGCTGGGGTGTTCACTATGTGGTTAATTTCAAGCAGAATAAGGGGCTTGCCAAAGGATTTATGGCGGGTATTGACGCATGTCTGCGGAATGGGGCGGATATTATTGTGAACACTGACGCGGACAACCAGTATTGTGGCGAGGACATAGAGACGATTGTACGCCCGATTCTGGAAGGGAAAGCGGATATGGTGATCGGAGAGCGCCCCATTGACGATACGGCTCATTTTTCACCGATCAAAAAAAAGCTGCAGCATCTTGGAAGCTGGGTTGTACGGAAGGCGTCCAATACAGATGTCCCTGATGCGCCAAGCGGTTTCCGGGCGTACAGCAGAGAGGCGGCTATGCGTCTTAATGTGGTCAACGATTACACGTATACGTTGGAGACAATCGTACAAGCTGGCAGAAGCAAAATGCCGATTATGAGCGTGCCGATCCGAACAAACCCTGAACTGCGTAGTTCCAGACTGTTCCACAGCATGTGGGGGTATGTCAAGAAATCCATGCTGACAATACTGCGTGCCTTTATGTGGTATAAGCCGTTGTACTGTTTTTCACTGGTGGCGCTGATACCGACGTTTATCGGTTTAGGAATCAGCGTGCGTTTTCTGATTTTTTTCTTTAACGGGATGGGAAAAGGTCATGTGCAGTCGCTGATTTTGGCGTGTACGCTGCTGATTATTGGATTTATTACCTTCGTCATCGGACTGCTTGCAGACACGATCGCCGCAAACCGGCGAATACTGGAAGACGTGCAGTATCATGTGCGGAAGTTGGAGTATGACAGGGAGGCGGCGCGGAATCAAAAAGGCGTGTGAGAGGAGTAGTTTTGTCCGTTCAATTATTGCTCAAGAATAAAAAAGTTTTATTTATAACAACCAAGAATGTAGATTATATAAGGAATGTGCAGGAGATTCGCCTGATTGAGAAGTATGCAGCAAATGTGCGAATTGTCGGGGCAGGAGATTTGGGATATATTAAACGGCTGATTCGAGTCTTTTGCCAGCTTCTATCTGTGAAGGCGAAGAAATATGATGTTGTGTTTATTGGGTTTGCGCCACAACTTGTGTTGCCGTTTCTGCACAGAAAATTCAGAAAGAATCAGGTGTTAATTGATTTTTTCATATCCATGTATGATACATTTGTATGTGATAGACAGAGCGTCAAACGTAACTCATTGACTGCAAGGCTTCTTCACTGGATTGACAGCAGGACGTTGCATCTTGCGGACTACATTATTGCCGATACGAAGGCGCACAAAGATTTCTTTGTGTCAGAGTTCGGTGTGGATTCGGATAAACTGCAGGTGCTGTATCTGGAGGCAGATCAGGATATCTATTATCCGAGGTTTTCAAAGAGCAGACGAAATTCAGATAAATATACGGTATTGTATTTTGGAAGTGTATTACCGTTGCAGGGGGTTGAGATTGTAATTAAGGCGGTAGAGCTTCTTAAAGATAATAATAAAATACAATTTATTATAATAGGACCTGAAAAGAAAGGTGTTGCTCGATATATAGGAGAGAATATAAAGTATATTGAATGGCTTTCTCAACAAGAATTAGCGGATGAAATAGCCAGAGCGGATATTTGTCTTGCTGGACATTTTAATGCTCAAATTTCCAAGGCGAGGAGGACAATACCGGGAAAAGCATTTATATATGAAGCAATGGGAAAGAGAATGATCCTGGGGGACAACAATGCTAACCATGAAATTTTTTCGGCTGACGATATGCATTACTATGTGGAGATGGGTGATGCTGCCAAATTGGCGAAGCTGATTGTTGATATTGTAGAGGACATGGAAAGCAGAAAGGATTGATCGATATGGAAAGGCGGGATGATATTGATATAGCGAAAGGAATTGGTATTATTTTGGTAGTCTGGGCACATGCGCATGGACCGGCTACAAATTTTATCACGCAATTCCATATGCCTTTTTTCTTTTTTATTTCAGGAATGCTTTATTCAAGTGAGAATTGTTCTGGTAAAGAATATATTATTCACAAAAGTAAATCTCTGCTTTTGCCGTTCTGGTGGTGGAACTTGTTTTTTTATCTTCTGTATTTTGTTCTGTTTTACTGGGGCAAGTGGTCGGCATTTGTTTTCGGGAAAGAGATCATAGACATTTTTCTTACAGTAGAGAAGGTCCCCTTTTTGGGGGCAACCTGGTTTTTGACAGCTCTTTTTCAAGTCAGTGTTATTATACATTTGGCAATTAGAGGCTTTAGAAAGAATAAGTATGGAGATTTTGCTCTTTTAGGAATGGGCGCTACAGTGTGTGCGCTTGGCTTTGCAATAGACTTTCCACATAGAATTAGCAGGACGATGGTATGCTCATTTTTCTATATATCTGGATATTTGTATAATAAAATTTACGGACTCGTTTGGGAGAAAGGGCAAAAACTGTCGGGGCACTCGCAGGAGGGATTCTCTTTATCGTAATAGCAATAATCCTTTGAGTACGCCTATGCGAAGGCTGCATATGATTTGATAAGCGTAATTTAAAGCATACAAATAAGACAGTATTTTATTATTAAACGGATATAATTTATAGAAATATAAAGGTATCTGCTAATAAAACTGTTATTGTAAGGGAGAAAATGTAGGAACAGAAAGGAGCTGGGAGAGATGAGTCAGGAGGATAGGGAAATAAAATTTATTTCGATGCCAAGATATCAGATGCGGAGACATGCGTTGAAAAAGCTGCTTAAAAAAGCAGGTGCGGTTGGGAGTGGAAAGAAAATATATGAGATAGGCTATGGCGCAGGGGAAATATTCAGATTATACAAAGAGATGGGACTGCGTGTGCATGGCTATGATTTTTCGGAATATGCTTACAAATATGCTTCGCAGAATTATCAGGACGACCAGATTGTACTGTTTCAGGAGAAACCAAAACCGCAAAATCAATATGATTTTGTAGTTGCCTGTGAAGTTTTGGAACATATTGAAGACGATCTCAAAATGTTGAAGGAATGGAAGAGTTATTTAAAAAATAAGGGAACACTCATTATTTCAGTTCCGGCTCATAGAAAAAGATGGGGAGCAGCGGACGTTTACGCTGGTCATTACCGACGCTATGAGAGAAAGGAACTGGAAAAGAAACTTGCAAAAGCAGGGTTGAAGATAGAAGAAATATATACTTATGATTTCCCTGAATGCTTGTTGTTGGACAGGATGCGGGATAATGATTACGGAAGAAAGATGGAAAGGGAGAAGACAGGAAAAAGTAAGGAAGAATACACAAAAAGAAGCGGGATAGAGCGGGAGTTCAGCCCGTTAATTCAAGCATTAGCGAACCCTGCCATATGGACAGTGGTGGCTAAAGTTTCGGAGCTGTTTTACCACACGGATTGGGGTTCGGGATATATTTTGGCGGCATCAGCAAAACGTCAGGAGAAGGGCGGCGAGGATGCGTAACTTTCTGGTGCATACAAGGGATGCTGAAAAAGCCGCTTATCTGTGGAACGTGATAGCCTACACGGGGAGTTCGTTTCAATCAATGCTGCTTATGCTTGTCATATCGCGGCGCGGGAACATGATTGATACAGCTATTACATCTATTGCGTTTACTGTAGCGAGTATGTTTTTACTTGTGGGGAAATATGCGATTAGAAATTATCAGGTTTCGGATATAAAGAACGAATACACATATAAGGATTATTTGTACGCGAGAGGTATCACAATATTATGGATGGTTCTTGTAGCTGCTTTTTATCTTGCGTATTGTTATATTTATAAAGAATATTCAGTAACTAAAATGTTTTGTATGATTTTTATTATGGGGTTTCGTTTTGAAGAGGCGGTCGAGGACTCTCTGCATGCGGATTTGCAGCGTCATGGCAGACTGGATATTGCTGCTAAAATCTGGGCGGTACGTACATGGATTTATATTGTATGCTTTGCGGTACTTTATTATGCTACGGACAGAATATTGATTGCGTCCGCGGGCGGTTTAGCTGTTTCAGTGTTATTTTTTGTTTGGATGAACTATTCAGTATATGATTTGTTCCCCAGAGACAGAGAGTATGAGTGGGTAAGGATATGGGGAATTATCAAAAATTGTTTTCCGCCGGCAGCCAGCACCATGACACTGGCATACATAGCCAACGCCACGAAATATACAGTGGACGCGGTTTCTTCCAGTGAAGAGCAGGCATGTTTTAATATTATTTGTATGCCAGTGTTTGTGATTACACTTCTGGGAAATTATATATTTATTCCGATTGTAAAAAAAATGGCATCTTTATGGTGTAGGGGGCAGGTATTAGAAGTAAAACGGACAGTACTAAGACAGATTATGATTTTGGCAGTTTTTTCAGGTGTAGTGGCTTTGGCAGGGAAATGGTTCGGAGTTCGGTTTTTGGGATTTCTCTACGGTGTGTCACTGGAGCACTATGAAGATGAGTTTGTTCTGTTGATGGCGGCAGGGGGAGCAATTGCAGTGTTTAATCTGCTAATAGCGGTATCAACAGTGATCCGCAGGCAAAAAATGCTTATTTATATATCTCTTGCAGCCTCTGCCGTGCTTATAGCAGGCAATAAAATGATACTGTTACGTTGGGGTATGAGAAACATGTGCTTATTTTATGCATTGGCAGTGATAAGCATGTCGGTTTTGACACTGGTTTTGATAATAGTATATATAAATTTGGGTGGCAGGAGGGCGCTAAATGGTCAGTAATGGTATGCAAAAGCAAGGTCTGGTATTTTTGATTTTTTGCCTATGTACGCTTGTGTTACGGCTATTCTATATTACCAACGTTAATGGACCTTTTGTATATGCAGACGAATTTGGATACTGGGCGCATGCCGCTCATATGACTGGTAATACATGGGCGGGTGTTATGGACGGGATGGGATGGTACGGTTTCGGGTACAGCTTCCTGCTTGCGCCGTCATTTTTGTTGTCAAATGACATGGCTGTTATTTATAAAGCAGCGGTTATTTTTAATGTAGTATTGAGCGTGGAAATTTACGGACTGGCGTATCTCGTTTCCAACAGGGTGTTTTCTGCTTTGACAGTTTTTCAGAGAGGGATGATCGCACTGGTTGCAACATCCTTTTCGACTTATATCTTTTATTCTTATGTGACGATGTGCGAAACGTTACTGACATTTTTAATCTGGCTCGTTTTTTATGATATAATGTTAATAGAGGAGAACTCCACATGGTGGAATTGCTTTTTGTTGGGAATAGCATTGGGATTTGCTTACATGGTGCATAATCGAATGCTGTCAATGATGCTTGCAGCGGCGTTTTGCATGATATTGTTTGTGGTACAACGAAAAGTGAACGGTTGGAATTTTATGGCATTTGGAGCGGGCTTGGTTCTTATGTTTATCCTTAATGCCATGTTAAAAACATATTTTTGTGACCTTATTGAGAATAATGGTGTAATAAATGCACTGGGTGTTTCTGTTGAAATGGGGAGCGCGAATAGTATGGGGGGACAAGCGCAAAAGATATTGGGGTTGCTGTCGCTTGATGGACTGAAGCAGTTTGTTTTGAACATAGCAGGACAAATTTGGGAGTGCCTGTCTGCTACATATCTGCTATTTGGATGCGGTATGGTATATGCGGTTTACAAAATATGGCAATGTGTAATAGACAAAAAAGGCGCAGGAAAATATCTGTTTCCAGTTCTCGCAATGCTATTATCTATAGCGATGACAGGGGTATTCTGTTATCAGTATGTTATGGAAGGGACATCCGGAAAAATCAGAATGGATCCCCTGTTTTATGGAAGATATAACGCGTGCTTCGTTGGTATTTTTATCCTTTTTGGGGTGGGCTTGCTGGCGGAGGAGCGGAGATTTCACTGGAGATCATATTTGACAATAGCAGCAATTTATATCGGCTTGTCAGCAGGTATGTTTATGCGGCTGGGAAATACAGATGACAAATACCTGAATGTCATATCTGCTATTGGCATTCATATTTTTCACTGGCTTGGGGAATTCAGCGTATGGAAATGTACTGTGATTGCGCTGCTCGGATGTGGGATTATTGTGGGGCTGTGTTGCTTTAAGCGGTTTGGATGCCTAGGTCTTTACGCTGGCATGATTGTATTGATGTTTCTTTTTTCCACCACGGCGCTGCATTGCATGCGGACGACAATCCGGGGGGAGAATGATTATACGATGCAGTATAAGCCGCTTTTTGATTATCTGAATGAGAATACCGAAAAGGATGAAATTGTATATATTACTGCCAATGGGAAACCTGCCTTTGATTTACAGAGCAGATTAGTGGACAAACCGGTGGTGGTCATGTGGGGAGAAAATCTGGATGCGATTAAGGGGGAGGCATATGCAGTGATTCGAGGAGAGGAATTAGAAAACATTCCTGTTTCGGATTTCGAGATTTGTTTGGAATGTGAAGAATTTTTGGTTCTTAGGTTGAATTAAAGAAACAGAAACAGACGGACGGGTGAAGGTAAATGATGTATCGGGCAGAGGACAAATATAACTGTACAGAGGCGGAATTATACATGCTGCAGTCGCGCATGGAGGCGGCGCTCCGATCGGATGTCAACGAGGGAGGATCGGATGGGTATCGTATTTCCAGCCTCTATTTTGATGATATCAGGGATTCCTGCTTGCAGGATACGGTGGACGGCGTGAACCGGCGGAATAAGTACCGGATCAGGATTTATAACGATTCGCTGGATGTGATCAAACTGGAAGTGAAATCAAAAAAGAATAATCGCATTCAAAAGCGGTCGAAGACAATTTCGAAGGCGCAGATGGAGAGCCTGATGCGGGGAGAATGTATTGAGGACGGCGCATCCGCCAAAGATCCGGCGACGCTTTTTAATTTGGCAATCAGGACGCAGGGGCTTAGACCGAAGGTGATTGTGACATATGAGCGCAAGGCGTATGTGTATGAACCGGGTAATGTGCGGATTACGCTTGACCGCAATGTGCGTGCCAGCAGTCGTGTGGAAGCCTTTGGGGAAAAAAATATCAGCTATGATTTTTTACGGGAGTATGATAAAGTGTTAGAAGTGAAGTATGACGAGCTCATACCCGGCTTTCTGCTGCAGCTTCTGGAACTGGGCAATATGCAGCAGTCGGCGTATTCCAAGTATCAGCTCTGCCGTGAGTGCGCTAGGCAGTACACAGAGGTTTCATGCTGATTTTATATTTATTCTATAGGAAAGCGCTACAGCAACGATTTTTTACATACAAGGAGAAGAGATATGTCAATTAAGGATGTAATTAAGAGCAGTGTATATGAGAGTCTGGGAGGCGGTACAAATCTGTCCGCCAGAAGTATTTTATTGTTACTTGCAATTGCGGCGCTGGTGGGTATTTATATTTTTATGGTGTACAAGCTGTCCTCTAAGTCGGCTTTTTATTCCAGAGACCTGAATGTGACGCTTGCAGGTATGCCGATCATCGTGGCGGCGATCATGATTGCTATGCAGTCGAATCTGCTTGTCTCACTCGGTATGGTGGGTGCGCTGTCCATTGTGCGTTTCCGTAACGCGGTAAAGAACCCGATGGATCTTCTGTATCTGTTCTGGTCGATCAGTGCCGGTATCATTGTGGGCGTCGGGTTATATCTGCTTTCCTTCGCGCTGTGCATTGTGATGACGCTTCTGCTTCTGGCGCTGGATATGGTGCCGAATGCCAAGGCACCCGATTTGCTGGTGCTCCGTGCCGTGGCGGTGGAGATTGACTATGATGAGCTGGAGAAACTCTTTAAGGGGAACTGCAAATACCATAAGGAAAAATCCAGATGCATCAAAAACGGCGAGGCGGAATTGATAATTGAAGTGAAAACTGCAAGGAAGGAAGAACTTTTGAGTGCGCTTTCAGGGATTAAGTGCCTGACACAGATTAACTGTATTTCCCATGATGGAGAGTGCAGGGTATAGGAGGTTGGCATGCTGCTTGCGGCGGTAGCTTTGTTTGGGAATATTCATATTTATAAAAAAAGGAAAGGCATAGAGGATGCGTGTCTTAGTTCTTACATCGAGGCATGTTGTCTGTGGATGCTTTTTCTTTTTGCGTCCACAGAGATATTGTCGGTGGGGCGCGCCCTGCGGTTCCGTTTCCTCTTTGCCATATGGGGCGTATGGGACGCCGGTCTGCTGTTTCTTTTGGCGGTGCAGCTTAAGGAGCTGGGGGTTACGGCGGCGTCCGGTATGAAAAGTGTGCGGGCGGCAGGGCTGCGCGGATGGCGGATATTTAAGGAAGCGCCGTATTACGGCATTCTTGTGGCAATCGGGGTGATAGTGCTCGGCTTGTCCCTAGTAACGACGCCGTATAACTGGGATTCCATGACCTATCATCTTCCGAGGATCGCTTATTGGGCGCAGAACCGTTCGGTGGAGCATTATGCCACCAACTCCATCCGGCAGATATGCAGCCCTGTGCTGGCGGAATTTGTGAATCTGCATGTGTATATTTTATGCCGCGGACACGACTGGCTTTTTAATCTTTTACAGGGCGCGTCGTACGTTACCTGCGCCGTTTTGGCAGGTGCTATAGCGGGCAGGCTTTCCTGTGGCAGGTCTTTACGCTTTCTGGCGGCGCTTCTATATATGTCCATGCCAATTGCTTGCGCGGAGGCGCTGACAACGCAGGTGGATAATTTCGCGGCGGTCTGGCTGCTGTTTTTTGTATATCGTCTGCTTGACTATGTGGATGTGAAAAAGGCGATGTGCTTTGATAAAGCTACGGTCTGGCGCGTGGGCACGATGGGGCTGTGTGTGGCGTGGGGGTATCTGACGAAGCCTTCGGTCTGTGTGGGAATGGTAATATTTGCCCTGTGGCTGCTGATCGTGTGTTTCAGAAGAAAGGACAGGCTTCGCGATCTTGCAGGTATTTTTTTCTGTGCGCTGCCCTGTGTGGCAGTTCCGCTGACGCCGGAAATACTAAGGAATTTTAAGAGCTTCGGCGCATATGCCAGTCCCGCCGCAGGCGCTGCCCAGATTGTGGGGACGGCGCATCCGGCGTATCTTTTTGTAAATATGATCAAAAACATTTCTTTCAATCTGCCCACGCCGTTTGTAAAGAACGGACATGAAATTTTCGCGAAGATTGCGCAAAAGGCGGCGGCGCTTTTGCAGGTGGAATTGGATGCGGAGTCCATCTCGGAGGCGGGCAGACAGTATATGATCCACGAGGCGGGAAATTACGCCTGCGATACGGCGGTGAATCCGATCGTGCTCTGGCTATTTCTCTTTTGTGTCCTCTGGGCAGCTCTTGGATTGGGAAGGAAAAAGTGGGAAGGGTGTGGCCGGGGTTACTTTGTGGCAACGACGCTTTCCTTTCTGGTTTTTTGCACGGTACTTCGCTGGGAGCCGTTTGTAAGCAGATACATGATCGCTTATCTGGCGCTTATGTGTCCGATGATAGCAGCCGGGATTCAGATGGGGACAAACAGAAAACGGGGATGTCTTTTCCGACGGGGGCTTGTCGGGATCGTGAGTCTGATGTGTCTTATGGAGACTGTAAACATTTCCCGATATCATTTCGATATCTGGGAAGGACCGGCGCGCACCAGACCCTACGGCTATTTTGCGGCGAGATATGACGAGATGGCGGTCTATTTTCCATTGACGGATCAGATAAGATCCCGACAATATGACGAGGTGGGGCTTTACCTGATGAAGGCGGACGATTTCGAGTATCCTTTCTGGGAGATACTGGACGGGTGCCGTTTGGAACATATTCTGGTAAGTAACGAGACGGCGGTTTACACGGATGAAAGTTTTGTCCCGGACTGTATTATCTGGTTTGGGGAATTGCCCGAAGAACCGGTTAAAATTGGCGGCAGGGTTTATGACTCTATAACAGAGTTTGGCGGAAAACAGTATCTATTGGAAACAGTGGAAAATAGTGGAAAGTGAAATTAAGAGAATTGACAAGTATTTACTTGATTCAATTCTCTTTTTTATGTTATGATTAAAAACAAATTGGTAGACATAACATTGCAACCACTTTCATCCGAAGTGAGAAATGTCACAGGATATGGATGGAGGGTGAGACAAAAGGATAAATAACAGGAGATAAGGAGTATGAAGTTTCGTATGAGATCACTAGCGTTTTTACTTAGTCTGGCGCTCTGTGTGGAGAGCGCGCCAGCGGCGGTTCTGGCGGCACAGCCTGAAGCGGAGCTGGTGACGTTTTCTGAGGAAGGACCGGCAGGCGATACGCAGGAACGGACTGAAAGCGGGGAACAGCAGGAAATAGGCGGAGAGCAGGGAACCGGTGAGGCACAGAATCCGGAAGAACCCGGAAAACCACAGGAACCAGGTGGGAGTGAAGAACCGGGAAAGGGAGAAACAGCGAAACCGGGAGAGGGGGACCAACAGACACCAGAGAACGGGGATTCCGGGGAAAGTGTGCCGGAAAACCCGGGAGAAAATGGGGATTCCGGGGAAAATGTGCCGGAAAGCCCGGGAGGAAATGGGGATTTCGGAGAAAACAAGCCGCAGACTCCGGGAGAGAACGGAGAGCCTACGGAAGAAGAAACACCGGATCCGGGGGAAGACGGTGAGCCCCAGAAGCCGGAGGAGAACGATAAAACCGAAGAGGAAGAAAGGGGACCGGGACAGGTTTCCGGGAATGATGTGGATTCGGTTTCAGACAATGATTTATCTTCTGTCTCCGAGAACGACCTGTCATCTGTCTCTGAGAACAGTCTGGATACAGAGCAGGAGGAACTGATACAGCGGGCGAAGGAGGCCTTTGATGAATTGCTTTCAGAGAAATCGCTGATGGCGCTGCTCTATCACGCAGACTCATACGAGGTTCGCAAAGAGGCGGACGAGAAGAGCGGCAGTGCGGCAACGCTGGAAATCGGGCAGACCTTATACATACAGGGTGTTGAGATCACGGAGGATGACATCTGGTATCAGGCGCAGTATCTTCTGGACGGTGCGGAGGGCACGGGATATGTGCAAAGCTATTATCTTGCCTATTCCGACGAGGACTGGCTTGCATGGGAGGAAGAATATCTGTTTCCGATTCTGGAACTGGGAGTGGAGACGTACGAAGATACAGCCTATGGGATGCGCAGCTTTTCCATGATGACTTACGCGGTGGACACTTCGGATATCAGCGCGTTTCCAGGGTCTTATCAGACAGCTCTGCGAAGTCTGAAAAATGCCCATCCGAACTGGACTTTTGTGCCGATGAAGACGGGGCTTGATTTTAATACATCCGTGTCCAAAGAGATGGGTGACAAGAGCCTGATCCAGAGGACGACAGACAACGTTTCCAAAGGCTGGGTGGGATCGGCGTGTCCTTCCGAGAGCGGCTGGTATTATGCGACGCAGCCTGCGGTGGCGTACCATATGGACCCGCGCAATTTCCTTACGGAGACTTATATTTTTCAGTTTGAACAGCTGACTTATAATCCTTCCTACCATACGGAATCTGCGGTGCAGACTTTCCTGAACGGCACGTTTATGAAGGGGAAGCTCCCCGATGATTCGGCGGGGCGTACTTATGCAAAGGCTTTTTATGAGATCGGCAAGGGCAGGAAGTTAAGCCCGATCCATCTGGCGTCCCGGGTTTATCAGGAGCAGGGACAGGGAACATCAGGCTTGATTTCCGGCACCTATCCGGGGTATGAGGGGTATTATAACTTTTTCAATGTGGGCGTGAACGGTTCCTCCACGGCGGAAAAGATCAGGAAGGGTCTGGAGTACGCTAAGGGCAAGGGGTGGAATACCCGCTATAAGTCTCTGGAAGGCGGCGCCGGCACGATCGGAAACAACTATATTCTAAAGGGACAGGACACCATTTATCTGGAAAAATTCAATGTGAATAAGAACAGTCCCTATGGTGTCTACAACCACCAGTACATGCAGAACATTCAGGCGCCCAGAAGCGAGTCTTCCACAACGAAGAAGATGTATACCAATGCCGGGTCCCTGAACAATGCGTTCGTATTCAAGATTCCGGTGTACAACAATATGCCCGGCAATGGCGATACGGATGGTTCGCCGGATGAAGTCTATAGTCCGACACTGAAACTGGATAAGACGGGCATTACCATGAATAAATCCGCCGATCCGGCTAACCCGGCAACACAGCAGCTTAAATTTTACGTGGACGGGGTGGTGTCTGATCCGACGATAGCGCAGTGGAAGAGCAGCGATGCGAAAGTGGCGTCGGTGCAGGGCGGACTGATTACGGCGGAGGGACCGGGCGAAGCGGTTATCACAGCTTCTTACCAGACTGTGGAGGTTTCCTGCAAGGTCACGGTCAAAGCGCCGCTGCAGAATATCTCACTGGATAAAGAGACGGTTACCCTGCGCAGACCGGATACAGTTGTGGAGAATACATCTCATTTAAGCGCGCAGGAAAAGGCAGAGAATGTTTCTACAGCGGTTCTGCAGGTGAACTTTGAACCGGCAGACACCACGGCGGACAAAACAATTGTGTGGACGTCTGCCAACCAAAGGATCGCCACGGTCAAGGCTGATCCCGAGGATTCTTCCAGAGCGGTAGTCACCGCTGTAGGCACGGGTGAGGTGAAAATTACGGCGAAAGCTTCGAAGGCGGGAAACAAGACTGCAGTCTGCGTGGTGAAGGTGATTGCGCCTATTTACAGGCTGGAACTGTCAGATCCCGGCGTGGCGGAGGGAGCCGGAAAAACGGAACTGTTTAAGGGGCAGAGCGTCAGTCTGAACGCGGAATACTGGCCCAAGGACACCACTTCGGACAACGTCATTACCTGGACCAGCTCCAACGCAAAAGTGGCGACGGTGAAAGACGGCAGAGTGACGGCGCAGGAAGCGGGAACGGCAAAAATTACGGCGTCGGTGCCGGGATATACGTCCTCTTATACGGTGACGGTGAAGGTTTGTACCGTGACTTTCCACAACGAGAATGGAACAGTAAGGCAGACGATGACGTTAGGCTATGGGGACAGCGTGGGCGAGGCGAAGATGCCGAAGGAACAGCAGTTTGCCGGTAAGATTTTCCGGGGCTGGTACACGAAAGCCGAAGGACAGGGCAGCGTGTTTACGGCGGACCAGCCTGTCTATGCGGCGCAGACCCATGTTTATCCCCATTATCAGGGTATCGGTACAGATAAGGGGTTCTATGTGGTTCCCGTGGGCGACCAGACTTATACGGGCAGCGCGATCAAGCCGAAGGTTCATGTTTACGACGGCACGGTTACCCCGGAGGGAAACCTGATGGGGAAAAATGATACGGAGGCGATGGAACTTGTAGAAGGCAGGGATTATACCCTGGCATATCGATATAATGTAAACGTGAACGCAGAGGGCAAAGCGCGTCCCGTCATTACCGTGAGGGGAAAGGGAAATTACACGGGGACGGAGTATGTTTATTTTGACATCGTGCCGAAATCCCTGACTGATCACGATATTACGGCGGACGATGTCGTTGTGGCTTACAGCGGCAGAGCCATCAAGTCTGCGCCTCTTGTTTATCGGAATGGGAAGAGACTTGCGGCGAACCGGGACTATACCCTGACTTATCCGTGGACTGGGACGGGGGCGTACACGAAGGCGGGCGCTTATCCGATCGTCATTACGGGTAAGGGCGGTTATACGGGACAGATCACGATTTATGAGAAAATTACCTCGGATGTGCTTCTCAGCAGGGTCAGCGTGGCGAGGATTCCGAACCAGACTTACAGCAATGACCAGATGCGGGAAGAGGGCGGCATCAGACCGGCGTCCCTGGCGGTGACTTACAAAAAGCAGCCCCTTGTGGAGGGCGAACACTATACACTTTCCTACAGCAATGACCAGGCGGTCGGCAGGGCGACGGTTACGATGACGGCGGTGGAGGGCAGCGGCTATGCCGGGAGCAGGAGCCTGACTTACCAGATTGTCGGAACGCCGATTGCCAGAGCGAAGGTAGAAGGCCTGGAAAATAAGGAATACAGCGGGACGGAGGAGGATGTAAGGCAGAGCGGCTATACACTGACTCTGGGGGATAAGACGCTGACGGAGAGTCGGGACGGCGGCAAAACCGGGGACTACACCGTATCCTACGCGGGAGCGGCGCAGAGCGGCGCGGTTAAGGCGGGGACGGCGACGATCACTTTCACGGGCGTCAATGAATACAGCGGACAGCTTAAGAGATCTTACAGAATCCTGCCCTATGAGTTCAGTTCGGAAACAATCGTGAGCGGACAGGACATTACCGTATCTTATTATACACAGGATGAACCGGAGGAGGTTATGCCGCTGACAGATCTGGACGGGATGACAGTACCTTATGTAAAAGGAGGGAGCAAGCCTGTGGTACTGCTGCGTTTTCAGGGGAAAGAGCTGACTCCGGGCAAAGACTACAGTATCAGCTACAGGAACAATAACGCAGTGACGACGGCGGAGACGCCGGAGAGGAGGCTGCCGGGATTCACGGTTACCGGCAGGGGAAACTTCAAAGGGAAGCTGACGGGCAGCTTTATCATCACGGATGGGCAGTTTGATAAAAAGACCGGCGACAGACAGAAAATCACCATGACACTTAATGATGTGGTTTACCGGGAAAACAAAGGCGCGTATAAGACCAAGGTGGTACTGCGGGATGTGAGCGGCGCCGTGCTTGCCGCTGGCAGGGATTATGACAGAGAGCTGCAGTACACTTACGCGGAAGACTGTTGTTCGGCAAATTATCTGCATCTACTTTCTTCACATTAAATGCACCCGTTTTTGGTGTAGTTTAGAAGAACGGT
>RAYM01000086.1 GCA_003611805.1 bacterium 1xD42-87
ACTGATTAACTGGTTTGTATCCCAACCGGCATTTATCAAGGCTTTATTCCCGGAAGTAGTGTGGGAAGTTTGAGTTACTTATGCAACCGGAACATATAAAGGCTGGGATACTTTTGTTGCAGACCATCAGTCTGTTACGGAAGAAGAATATCTGGATGCGGTTTCTAAACAGGATCAAAAGCAAAATGCAGAGTGGCATGAGTTTACTGATGAAAATATTAACACCTTGTTTTGACCTTTTTTCTATGCTTTTTAGGGGATTGAGTTGGAATAATAACGTAATGCAAGGAGGCAGTGTGAGAAAACGAATAGTATTGATTATGACAATATTGTGTATTTTGTTGATAACAGGGTGTGGAGCTTCAAACAGTGCAGAAGATTCCGCTGGAGCTGATAAGCAAATAAATGTGACGTATGTGGAAAATGCCGAGCAGACAGATAAAGAGGAAAAAGCAGTATCCGAAAACAATAATGCAGGAGAAGATTTAGAAGATGAAACTGTAAAAGAATTGACAATGGAGGCTCTTTTAGAATTGTATGAAAATGATGGCTTGATATCGAAAGTGGAAGAGGAAGGTCTGGAGGGGTTTCTTGCCTACGGAAATATGAAACCAGTTTCCGTGAGGGAAGATTCTTTGACAGGACTTTATACCTGTGATCTCGTTTATCCGCATACGTCTGAAAACGGGATAACCAGTGACAGAAATTATGAACTGCAACTCTCTTACTGGCGTCCGGGGACGGCTGAGGAATATGGACATACCGAAAATGAGATTGATAATATTCGATTGATGGAAAAAGAATCTCAGGATGCAGTGCTGCTTTATGAGGTGGATGAGCGATTTACGCCCACAAAGGATTTGCAGGGATTTTTACAGCGGGATTATGGAATGGAACAATATCTAATTTGTGATTTGCCGGGTGATTTTACATTGGGAGAGTATAGGGACGATATTGGATTGTGCAGTGGTTGGCTGCTGGAAGGAGAAACGGAAGAACCGCCCCATGATGAATGGATTTCAGAGGCATGGTATTGTCCCGGCGGTATAGGCAGAGGAGAGACTGCATCCCAGATTTTGCAGTTTGATAGCGGAACACTCACAAATGTTGCTTTGATGATGAACCATACGGGACAATACCACGAATCTGAAATACTGGAAGGCTGTGAAGTTCAGGCGGTTTTGGTGGAGTATTTTTTTGATCTGTTTACTGCTTCTGGTTGGGAGGATTATTTATCACAGCATCCGGGAGCGGAGGAGGTATTGAATTCTCATTACTGGTATGTTTTTATGGGAAAAGAAGATAGCGATATTTTTTATGTCCTGTTTTTGAATCAGGAGCATTTTACAAAAGATGATGTCATCCGCATGGCACAGTCGGTTCAGTTTACAGAGAGTGCATTTTGATATTTTGTAGTGGTACTTGAAATATTACTTGTATTTTTTAGGAGGCAGCATGAGAAAAAGGCTGTTGATAAAATCGAGAGTTGGAGGATTAAAATGAGCAAAAAGCGAATTGGAATTGCTATTGCATTGCTATGTTATAGCCTAATGATTGCGGGAGTGTTTTTCTTTTTGGGATATAAGGCTGCTTACAACCGCATGGAAAGTTCTGCATCTGCACTTGAAACCCAGACATTTTATGCCACTATTTCTGACATTCAAAATAATACATTCACTGTAACAGGCATGGAAGTAAATGACATCAACTTTAGAGGAAATTTTCGCTTTTCTATTGCAGAAGGAACTAAAATCACATGGCGGTATACCGATATTTCAGCGGATGATCTGGATGTTGGCGATAATATTGCCATTACTTTTACAGGAGAGATCCTTGAAACAGATCCCGGACAAATACAGCAGATCGAGGTTATTCAATTATTGGGGGATGAAAAATAAATCTCAACTTATTTGTAAAAACTTGTAATTTATGGAAACGAAAGAATGCGAGAGGAAGGAATTATGGAACTTGATATTATCAGAAAAGAGTTAGATAAATTGGGGCAATCTTTAGATTATATTATTTTACTTCGGCTGTCTTTGGCAATTCTTGTTGGGGAAGTCAAAGAAGAACAGCAGTTGCCGATTTATCAGTCGGCACGTGAAGAAAAAATTTATAATTCCCAAAAATCATTTGCGGAGCAAACTGGAGCTGATTCAGAGTCATTAGTTAATATATTCAGAGAATTGATTGCATCTGCGATCCGGGTAGAGACAAATATGGAACACTATCGGTTTGAGGTCAAAGAAGCTGATATAAAGGCTATTAAGCAGGAATTGAATACGTCAAATCAGATACTAAGCGATTTTATAAGTCATATGGATTCTGTGAAAGAAATATTACATGAAAACGGAATAACAGGCGATAAGTTCCTCGTTTCATTATCTGAATATTATAAGAACTTATTCAATTCAAATGAAAGTTAAAGAAAGAAGAATAAAGGAGCAAACGGGATTTTTATTTCTCTGTTTGCTCCTATGTCTGGTTAGCTATTTATTGTTGAAGTTTCAATATTCTATTCTGCTCCGCCTTCAATAGATATTTTAATTACTGTGGCAGTCTGGTCGGCGTTGTTCCAGATAGAATGGGGCGTCATGCCATTTACAAAGATGGAATCATTTTTCTTAACGATTACTTCTTTATCGCCAAGGATAATCTTGGCTTCCCCGTCAACAACGATAAATATGTGATTTTCGCTGTGGGTATGGTTGCCCTCCGGACCACCGCCATTTTTATCAATGTAGGCGATAGCTCCCCATTTTATTTTTCCGCTTTCATCAAAAAGTTTTTTGGCTGAAAATCCCTTGTGGTTAGGTGGCGTAATAAATTGTTCCATGTTTTATAGCTCCTTTAAATTTTATTTTTTTGAAAGACTGTAAGATTCTTTTGCGGATCAGTTTCTATATAACCGCATTTTTTTAGAAAACCATATACAGTCTCATTTTTGGTATTTGTTTTAATCTGGTAATATTTGCATGAGCAAAGACGTTCTATTTCACAAAGCATTTTTTCCCCGATGCCGTTACGCTGGACAGACGGAGCAACAATGATTTGGGAAATTACAAGTGTATCTTTTTCAAACACTCCACAAACAGCGCCTATAATTTTGTTTGCCTCGTCTACTGCCTTCAGGAATAGTCCTTTTCCATGCTCCCTTTCCAATTCTTCTATATGGATGAAAGGCATACCTGAAGGATCACTTGTTTCAGAAGCTATTGTTTCCTGCAAGCTGAAAATTTCGGGAATGTCATTTTGCGTAGCCTTCATTATTAAAATAATGCTGCCATTGGAAAGCCTTATTGGAAGCTGTCCTTCAACCTTGCTTTTGTATTGCGTTCCCCATTCAACCATAGATAACAATATTGGCTTTAAACTGTAGCCTAAATCAGTCAAAGTATATTCTACTTTAGGAGGCACTTCTGGATAGACCTGTCGTGTCAATAGGGAATCATCTTCCATTGAGCGGAGGTTTGAAGTCAATACCTTTGTTGATATGTTTCCAAGTGCTTTTCTTAATTCTCCAAATCGTCTTGTGCCATAGAGTAATTCTCGTATAATTAAAACTTTCCACCTGTCATCTATTAAGGTCAACGTTACCTCAACAGGACAACGTGGTAGTGGTTTTGATACTGCCATAATAGCCTGCCTCTTTCAATACTTTCTTTTAGAAACTATATAACTGAAATGTTTCTACTTTACTATCGGAACTTACATCCCTATTATAATCTTACGGGCTGTGAATAACAAGCCTAAAATAAATATTAAATTGGAGGAACTGAAAATGAAAGAAGTAGTGACGTTTTTGAAGGAAAATCCTGTGCAGTATCTGGCAACAGTAGGACGTGATGGGAAAGCCAAATGCCGTCCGTTTATGTTTTGCCATGAGCAGGATAACAGATTATGGTTTTGCACCAATAATCAAAAAGAAGTATATGCAGATATGAAGGCAACGCCTTATGTAGAGGTATGTATCTCCAACTCAAATTATGCATGGCTTCGTTTGAGCGGAAAAGCTGTTTTTGAGAATAATATGGAAGTAAAAGAAGCCTGTATGCAGAATCCGATTGTTAAGGGACAGTATGAAACAGCAGAGAATCCGATTTTTGAAGTATTTTATTTGGAAGATGCCCATGCTGTGATTGCTGATATGTCTGGCAATCCGCCTAAAGAATTTTCTTTGTAAATATGGCAGAAACAGGGAGAACGGCTATGGGTAATAAGATCAATGTAGATATTTCAAAGTTATTTATCCCCCACCCAATGCAGCTTTTTATCTTCGGCACATATAAAGAAAACGGAGATGCAAACTTAGGGCTTTTTAGTTGGCTGAATTTTTGCTGGGACGGGGAGCTGGCAGTTATGGTCTGTTTTGATGGAGAGAAGCTGACAAAAGAAAGAATCAAGAAAACAAACATATTTTCAGCAAACATAGTTACAAAACCGCTTTTTCCTCTTGTGAAAGATTTGGAAAGAGGCGATTCCAGACAATTAACAGACATTGCTTTAGATAAAGGCAGTATTCTTAATGTGCCTGTTTTGCGTGATAGCCCATTAAATTATGAACTGGAAGTGAAAAGAACAATCTTTCTTAATGGAAGTGATATTTTTATTTGCAAGATTCGTAATGTGATGGCAATATCAGAAAATTCATGTGATGCGCTTCCATATAGCCTGAAAGAAGAAAATCCAGTGATTGTATCTCTTGACAGCTATTTTGAATTGCAGCCACAGAATAAAATAGGCGAATGGATGTAAACCTGTGATAAAACAAAGCTATTGATATTTACAGAAAATAAATCTATAATAAGCAACGACAACTAAATAAGATGAATGTCTTCAAGGCAGGGTGAAATTCCCGATCGGCGGTAAAAGTCCGCGAGCGTGTAAATGCTGATTTGGTGAAACTCCAAAACCGACAGTATAGTCTGGATTAAAGAAGGTGTATTGAATTTGTTAGGAATTTTCTGGCATTATGCACTTTTCCGTCTATCCGATAAATGCTTTGTTGACATTTTCAATACACCTTAAAAATCATAACACCTAAAGACATTACATTGCTTTTAGGTGTTAATTTTTTGGGGAGGTGTATTCACGATGAATAACAAAACAAAGAAACTTACAACATTTGGTATGCTTTGCGCTCTTGCTTATGTTGTAGCGGCAGTAGGGCGTATCCCTCTTGTACTTTTTTTAAAGTACGATCCAAAAGACATTATTATTGCAATTGGTGGACTGATTTTTGGTCCTCTCACTTCATTTCTCATTGCTTTAATTGTTTCCTTGGTTGAAATGGTTACTATCAGCGAAAATGGTATTATAGGCTGTTTAATGAATATCATTTCAAGCTGCTCCTTTGCATGTACTGCTGCATTTATTTACAGCAAAAGGCGTAAATTATCGGGTGCTATTGGTGGGCTTTTTTGTGGTTGGGGTTGTCAGGTTGTAGTTATGATACTTTGGAATTATTTGATTACTCCTTTCTACATGGGCTATCCGAGAGAAGCAGTCGTAGAATTGCTAATTCCGGCATTTTTACCTTTTAACTTGATTAAGGGTGGATTAAATGCAGCAATTACTATGCTCTTATATAAACCTGTTGTTACAGCTTTGCGACGTTCTCATTTGATCGAAACTAGTCAAATGACAGCAAAAGGTCGATTGAATGTCGGCGTTATATTGGTAGCCCTGTTAATAATCACAACTTGCATATTGTTTATTTTGTCCCTAAAAGGTGTAATTTAAGTTCTATCAATATGATGTAAACTAATATTTGATTTTGTGGGAATTGGTATTGTTATTTCCCGTAGAGCTTATCTGGTTGGTTTCTATACCTGTTGTACCGATTGAATAATTAGGAGAAATGCAATATTGATGGTAAAAATGTAAAGGCATCTACTTGGAAATAAACTGATAGATGCCTTTCATATAGGTTTGTAAGCCTGCAATATGTTATTTTAATTGTGCTGGCGTGAACCGTGCTGGCGTGAATTTATTTGATTATCTGTATTTCGTGGAAAAAACCTGTAAGTCGGGAATAAAAACTTTGAAAACAGAAAGATTCTGTATAATAAAGATGGGAGTTTTTATTATAGTTGATAGACGCTGCAATATCGGCGGCTGACACAGGTATTGAGGCGGAAAAAAGAATAAACAATAGAAGGCTTGGCTTCTTTCTGGCAGGTTCGGATAAAAATAGAACCTTGTCGGGAAGGAGCTTTTTTGTAGTTGGATAGGACAAAATTTCTTGCAGACGCAATAAATCGTTCGACAAAATCAGGGAAACGTCTGCGGAAATAAGAAAATAATGTTGACAAAGGGCGGATGGTGTAAGCGAAAAAGAGCGGAAACAGTTGAAAGGCTTGAATGAAAAAGTATTTTAATCCCCCATCTGAGATGGGGAGAATGGAATAAGCCGTAGCGTTGCCTAGAGTACCAAAAT
>RAYM01000087.1 GCA_003611805.1 bacterium 1xD42-87
ATCATCTTTCCTTTCAGACAAGTCAGGCAGATAAAAACCATATTATTGCTAAGCAAATGGAGGAAATGTCGGAGTATAGATATGCATTGCGGAAAAAATTACATGATGGGCAGGATGCAACAGAGGAGATACAGGCATTAGAAAAGATCAGAAAAAAATATAAGGATTATTATGCAGAGCAGCTGGATCAACTGCATATGGAGCAGGCAAAAGAATATTTGCAAGGAGAAAAGGCTCCGGATAAAAGTGACATAAAAGAACTGTTAGAAAAAATGGCAATGGGAGAGAAACTCACAGAACAGGAAAATGGTTTAGTTAATATTTTTGCTACTGCACAGGAATTTGACACTGCGAAAGCAACTGCAGAATTAAGTACAACATTAAATGAAATAACCCAGAGGCTGGAGAACGCAGGAATAGATCTTTCGGAATATTCCTTCAATATACAGATAGGTGCAGATGGAAAGGCAACTGTAGATGGAATAGATGATGGATTGATAAAGTCAATGGTTGAAACCACTCTTAAAGAATTTTCAGAAAAACTTATGGATATCTATTTTACCCTGGATACTGATATACAAAATATGTCTGAAAAGGAAAGATATCTCTTAAAAGCGGCAGTCGATCTGGAAAAATTCTTACATAAGGCAACAAACGGAAAAGTATCGCTTGATGATGTAAAAGTGGATCATGGAATCATTGAAGGAATATCCCGTGATTTGGATAAGTTGTTAAATGAGCCCGGAAAGAATTTGACTTACTCAAATTATCAATCAGATATATTGGTAATCAAGGATTATGAACGGACACAGCACAAGAGAGTTTTATCTGAATTAAATGTCGGATTTCGTGTTAGAAATGGCAAAATTCAGATAAAAAAATAATGTGCCAATATAAATATAAAGTAGGAGGAAAAATGATGAGAAGCAAAAAGTTTTTATTAATAACGTTGGCTGTTGCCATAACATTAACACTGGCAATACCGACACAGGTAAGTGCGAAAGAGCAGCAGATGCCGCTTCCGACGGGTCGGGGGCAGGCTATATCAACGTTGGATTTAGACAGCGAGGCAAAGGAAATCTCGTTAGTTGAAGCGGATAATTTACCAATGTCTGAGACTGTTGATCCAGAAGAAGTAATTAGTGTATCCGAGGGAGCTGATTCGGTTCAAGAGAGAAGGGGAATACAGCATAAATATGGATGGAGTTGTGGTAATGATCCATATACCTTTAGAATAATTTAATAAAAACTTGAATATGATATCCGTACTGTAAGGTGGACGAGGAGCATTAAGATAAAAGGATATATAAATGTATGAAAGAGAAAAAGCAGGCATCGGGAGATTGCCGTGTATAAAGGTGTATCGTAATGAAGTGAGAGCTTCTAAGCGATACACCTTTTTTATGTCGAATTCAGAGGGAATCTTGGCTCTTTTCCTCTTTTTTGTCAACAGTCGGCGATTCTGGATTGCGTTCAAGATACTGATTAAGATTGTTCAGTTTCTGACTAAGGTCAGTGGTTTCTTTCTCAGCAGATTTGTATGTTTTCTGTAAAGCCCGCTTTTTGGAATAGAGTACATTGTAATCACTGCGGAGTTTTTCGACATCAATATTTTTTGGATTGGTGCCAAAGCGTTTCAGCATATTTTCAGCGCCGTCATGGAGCAGAAGCTCTGTTTCGTGCTGGCGAAGGTATCTGTCCTTGTCCTTTGACTTCTGGTAGCGGATATGGTAGATACGGTTAGCGCTATACTGCTCGGCGTACTTTAGGATCTGCCCGAAATCCTTTAACTGATGCTCTGTTTCCACGAGGCTCTTCCGTGCTGTTTTTGCCAGTGTGGACTTGGCGGCGATTTGCTTTTCAAACTCTGCAGTGGAGCCTGCCTGACTGTAATTTGCAGCAGCAATTTTAAGGTTTTGGATATCAGCCCAATGTTTCAAGCCGGGGCTTTGGGCAAACTTACCCTTGGTCGTATCAATGAGATTTTTCTTTGAATAATCTTTGACAATGGGCTTTTTTCTGGCAGGGAGCGGGACCCGCTTTCTGGGCGGCTCTAAAGCCTTTTCCTCAATGCGTTCCCTGATCCGCTCTTTGGTGTACTGCTCACCTAAGGACGATGCTCTGCCACGGACAAAATTCTCTTTGTCCAGAGGACGGAATGAGATAAACTTATGGGCTTTTTCCCCGAAGTCCTCGCCTTTGACTTCATAGCCTTTTGCCCGGATCAGGTCAATGCAGTCCTCGTAAGTTGCAGCGATTTTTATGGCTTCGTTGATGTCAGCTTTTAACCGTTCTTTCCATGCAGAACCGTTTTTGCCAGCCTGCCATTCCTTGTAGGTTTTGCCACGCTTTTCGCCCGGAGTGATGACGGAAAGTTCATGCTCCCTGCAGAGGTCATCACTTAGATAGCGGATGTTGTAATAGGTCTTTTTGCAGTCGTGATATTTCTCATGGTTTATGTTATCAGCGGCGCAAAAAATGATGTGGTTGTGGACGTGTCCTTTGTCAATATGGGTAGTGACAACATACGAGTATTTCCCCTCTAAAAGTTTGTCGGCAAGCTCCACGCCTATCTGGTGGGCTTCCTTATAAGAAACCTCACCGGGAAGAAAAGACTGTATCAGATGATAGGCTTTGTTTGGATCGGATTGGCTGGTCTTTGACAGCGCAAATTTGAAATCATAGGCGGCAGTTTCAGGGCTGCAACCATAAGAAGAAATTAGTATGCCCTCATCGGTTTTGTCGGGGTTGCAGATGTAGTCTACTGCTTTATTGACGGTTGCCGTGATAGCATGGATTTTTGTGTATGCCATACCTTTTGCATCAGCTCCTTTACTTCGTTTACATCGGCTTTATATACGTTGCCTGTGGCGTTCATGCGCTTAGCAATCTGGTTCAAATTGTTCCCGATTTTGGCAAGCGCAGCATTGTATTCCCGCAGCTCTGAATAGTCAATATCGTAGACATAACCGTAAATGATCAGGTGTCGCAGGAAAGAGGATCTGTCTTTCATATTGGAGGCTTTGCATTTCTGCTCCAGTATGTAAAGTTCATCATCGTTCAGACGTAGTGTTAAGCGGTTTTGACGTTCTCTGTTTTCCATTGTTTGGAGAGCTCCTTTCATAAAAAATGCTCTGTTTTTTGTAATATGCCGTATCCGGCGGGAGGGTTTTTCAAGCGTAAAAATTCAGAAATTCCGTAGAGATAATTTCTGAATTTTGGAGTGCAAAGGGGGACAGGGGGATATGCCCTCTGCAAGTCAATTTTCTCAAGTTTCCACTTGGAGAAACTTGGGGAAATTGAAGCCTACGGACGTCCGTAGGCAGTGCTTGCTGTTCTTCTGCAAACTGCCCGTAGGGAGTTTGCGTGTTGTGCGAGCTTAGGAGAGCGTTTACAACACATAAGGGCGTTACCGCCCGTTCTTTTGTAGAGGCGTATTGATATTAGGCTGTGGAGGATTACTTAGGCAAATAAAAAACTGCCAAAACCAAAGCAGGGTAGCGATACCCTGTTCCGGCTCATAGCAGTTTGAGTGTCTGTTATAAATTTGTGATTTTGTCCACTAAAGATTTTAACAAGCGGCAGGAGGAAAGTCAACAAAAGATAAAAGGATAAATTGAATATGAATCAGAATTAAAATAACGCACAAAAATATTTGAGTAATTGGTATAGAAAAGTCATACCGATTGCCAATAGAATGTGTTTAAAATTCGCAGGAAGGAGGTAGAGCATGAATGCATCAGAGCGCAGAAATGAGATAATCAGTATTCTGATTGTCCGACATCACGCAACGACAAAAGAGCTGGCAAGTGAATTTGATGTAACCGTTGGCACGATAAAAAGCGACATTCAGGCTCTATCTTTTGCGTATCCGATTTACACAAAGCCGGGTGTTGCAGGCGGGGTTTTTATGGGAGGGCATTATAATCCGCATATCAATTCCTTAACACACAGGGAGCTTGAAACCTTAAAGGAAATATACAGAGAATCAGAGGACAGGCATAAAGAAATTCTCGCGCGGATTTTACATAAATACGGTCCCGATAAGCTGGAAATATAAAACTTGTCATTCTGCTAAAACACATAATCTTTACAGAAACGTTCATAGCAGACGGAGAGTGCTTATGTGCTTTTTGGGCTGGCATGTCCAGAAAAGATTTTATCCAAAGCGGCAGAAAGATTTCTGCTTGATTGTACCTTGAAAATTGAATATGTAAATACATACGGGACGTGTGGGATATGCGGAGCCACTATGCGGACACGCCAAGAACTGCCTGCTTCCGCTTTTTATATAGAAGTGTATACGAAGGAATACTGAAAGCTGGTATTGAAGTTAAGGCAGTGAGCGATGAATGTCTGGCAAAATGTGTAGCAGTTGCACGGGGCTATGATACATATCTTTGATAATGATACTTCCGGCTTACAAGTCGAGTGTGATCCGGTCAATTTAGAATGACGGTGCGATACCGATGTGGACAGTGTAATGAGCTGTCACTCGTATGTATTTTTTGAATGGTTATTATCTGCTGATAAAAAGATAGGACTTTTACTACCTGTCTTTTTATTGGTAGATAATACTGAGGAGGAGAAACATGAAAAACGCAGGTAATTTGAAAAAGATAGAGGCGATAAGTGTAGTTAAAGAGAGATATGGAAGAAAACGTTTTGTAAGATATAAAACAGGAGCGGAACTTTATGATATGAGCCAGAGTAGCTTTGAAGATTTGGCAGAGGAAGCAGGTGCAAAATATAAGATCGGAAAAATGGTGTTAGTGAACTGTGATATATTCGAGGAATATTTAGAAATTTTTCGTATGATCAATAGAGAGTAAGTATGGAAAGTGAGTTTGCAAGAATAGAATTACAGATTACTAATTGGGAAAAAGAGGAAGGAGGTAAAGATTCAATGGCAAAAATGGGGAGACCAAAAGTTGCATCCCCAAGAAAGGTTTCGGCAGGCTTCCGTATGAAAGAGGAAGATTATGAGAAACTGAAACGATTTGCCTCTGAACATGATTTGACCCAAACAGAAGCTATTGAAAAAGGCTTGGATTTGTTATACCAACAATATCAGAAAGCTGAACTCTAACTTGCAAACTCTCTTTCTTGAAGATTAGGAAGGAGAAGCATGGCAAAAGCGAGAAAAGACCTTAAAGGGAGAGCGCTTTGGAAAGGGGAATGTCAGCGTACATCTGACAAGAGATATGTTTATACATATACGGATGCGTATGGGAAACGTAGAGGCGTTTATGCAAATGACTTAGCCGAACTCCGGAAGAAAGAACAGGAGTTAATGAAAGATCAGTTTGACGGAATTGATTCGGCAAAAGCCCGTAATATTACGTTGAATAAGATGTTTGAGCGCTATATTGCTACGAAATACGATCTGCGTCCTAATACATTTCATACATACAAGTATCTTTATTGGCATTATGTAGGAGAGGTGTTGGGGAAGAAAAAGCTGATAGATCTCAGATATGCAGATATGGTTCACTTTTATTTTTATCTGATTGAGGAAAAACAGCTTAAAGTCCGTTCAGTTGAGTATATCCATATAATTCTTCATTCTGTATTTGAGATGGCAATTAAAGACGAAATTATCCGGCAGAACCCGACGCATGGGATTATGGCGCAGATAAAGAAAAAAACGGGGTACTCAAGAGAAACAAAAGCCCCTTTGACAATGGCGCAGCAGCAAAAATTTATGAATTTTACTGCTAATGACCCTGTTCATATGAAGTATGTACCACTGTTTACTTTTTATCTTGGTACAGGCTGTCGTATGGGGGAAGCATTAGGGCTGCGATGGGATGATGTTGATTTTGATAATCGTATTATTCATATTACCCATGCTGCTAAGTATCGTCCGGGAACAGATGATAAAGCGATGTGGACAATCACAGAACCCAAAACAAAAGCGGGTATTAGAGATATTCCTATGATTGATCAGGTATATGATGCTTTAAAAGCGGAATATAAGGTGCAACAGGAAAGAGGTTTCACTACTCCCACAATAAGCGGCATGACTGGATTCATATTTGTAAATGAGGAAGGCAGGCTGCGCTCCCCGGAGGCAATTAACAGAGCAATCGACACAATAACAAGATGGTGCAACAAAGAGGAAGAGCAAAAAGCTCAGGAAGAAAGCAGAGAACCCATTAT
>RAYM01000088.1 GCA_003611805.1 bacterium 1xD42-87
TCAAGGTGCATTTTCTACTTTTTGCCAATCTGATTGTAGATTGGCATATAAATACAATTAACTTCACGGATTCAGGTTCTTCAAAATCATTTTCTAATGGCAGTTTCTCAATGCCGCTATCCTGTAAGTGTAATACTGTCCTCATAAAATAACAAAATATTCTGTTCAAAACCTCATTACTGTATATGCTTCTTATGCTTCCTTGCATATCTCCTCCAGTCCTTTTTCTCGCAAGCCCCTATGCCAGCCAGAGCCGCCTATGCTAAGTTCTAGTGTCATCATGAAAGCCCCTTCAGCTTTTCAAGAAAAGCTACATAAAATGCCCGCTCTTTCATAGTTTCTTGCTGCACCTCTATGCTTTTTGCTGGCGAACCGGAAAGCGGGTGATCTATATCATATAACGCCTTTTCCGCAACCCTGATTGCACTTTCAACGGAATTTCCCAATATATTATCCGGATCGACCTCTCCATTATGCGATCTGATAATGTGTTGTACCAGCAATTTGGGGATATGAAAATGTTTCCCATCACTTGTTATGGAAAAACCATTTGAGCCTGTTTCTTCCGACGCTTCCAACCACGCCTGCCTTACTTCATCTGGTGCGTGCGCTCCAATCGTATCGAATGCAGCAGATGCTCTGTCCAGACAATATTGTCTATCCGCCTCCGTCACTTTCTGACTTGCAATCTCTGCAAAACTCTTCCCTTCTTCTGCTTTTGTAGCTTTATTGTTCGTATATCCTACCTGATAATAATTTGCTCCTATTCCGTTGATACCCATTTTTTCATTCCTCCATTACCGTCAACTATTTTAATACCAAACGCCCTCTGTGCCTTATTGGTTATATGTAACCGGGATTTTATTTCTTGCTCATAAAAGTCCAATATGACTACCTATCTATGCTTTCCTATCAAAAGAGGGCTTCTCCTCCATATAATCTGGCAGTTCTGAAAGTTCTGCCCCTACACTATTCTTAACAGAACGATACTCTGACCAATAGATAGAATAAAATTCATTCTTTTTGGCAAGTTCTGCTGGTGTCATTTCATAACTCCACCCATTGCCTGTGTTGGACAGGGCTTTTACACCCTGATATTCAATAACAGCACCATAACCGCCCGTTGTTAAAATCGGACAAGTCAACGTGCCGCCACCTGCCAATGCAAACCTTTTATCAGCAAGATTGCTTCCCCTGCCATCAGCCGCCTCCAAAAAATCCAATAATGTCAATTCCCCAATCCCTCTACATTTAGGGTTATTATTCTGATTTTTCATAGCATTTTTAGCCTGTTGATACAACATCTTCCTATCCGGTGCAACATCAGATAAATATTCCGCCCTTAACTGGAGAACCTGTCTGGAAATATATTCTGATTCTGTTTTATTTGTTGACAGAGCTGCCTTTTTTGCCAGTTCCCTGATTTCACTGGTAAACTCCGCCTTCGATTTATTAGATTTACCTGCCGATGGTATGTAAGACCAGTTCGGCTCTCCCTTTCCGGTTGTTGCAATGGTAACATTCTTTATGCAGCTGACAGAGCCACTTACTGATACGCTCATGAAGCCTACCTCCCCAATAAACAGTCTTTACATTCCTATCATTTCTCACATATTGAAAAGCGTACTGCATCCGCATATTTATATGAAACGTAGTACGCCCTCCCCAATATGTACTTTATATCTGCAAATCTATTGAACTGCCTGAAACAGACGACCTTTTCACAAGTTTGTTACCGCTTTTGGTAAGCTGACTTTCTACACTTTCTCTTGTAATTCCATCTAATGCGCCGGCTTTAATAGGTTTTCCCGCTGTCCAAGTAGGATCTGCCACTTTCGCTGCAGCAATAAATGCCTGCGTATATGCCTTTTCATACTGCGATAACGTATATCCTGCTTTTAAACGATCATTTTTGTTTGTTTTCCTATGCAAATCCGTATAAACATCTGATCTCTTTGTGGTATCTCCATTCCCCATGCCGTTTCCCTGTAAAAACTCTTTTTTGGTAAGTTCAAACATATCATCTCGGCTGCTTTCCGGAATAGAAATCAGTGTCTTTCTGCTTACGGCATTTTCCTCTGTCACAAGCAATCCTGCCAGTCCCGTAGTAGGATCAATATAATCTCCGTCCTTGTCATAATTTTTCATCAGATTTTTGATTGCCTGCACATTCGTAAACATTGCGCCACTCCCGGCATGTTTGGTCATTTGTTTAACAGCCGCCTTATACTGTGCGCTGTTCGTATCGATTCCCGCTGCTTTTAACTGCGACCGCAAAGAACCGTTTGACAAGTCTGACACTTTGAGCGGATTAACCCTTCCTGCATTACTTTTTGTTCCGAACATACTCTGAAACAATAAACTGTAATCTGTTATTTTTGACATAACTTTGTCCTCCTTGATCCTGTTCTTAAAATCCTTTTTCATTTCCATTCATATACTGCACTGTTACTTTTATTATCGGAAATCTGTACATAAAATCCTATACATTTATCCCGAGGTACAGATTTTTTCCACGAAGTACAGATTTTTTATGCTTTTTCTCTAAATTATCTTAAATTGCTCAAATGTTATCAATGGATGCAGCTTTCCGCTATGCAGCATATCAAATAGAACACCCCTACTTACCCACTGAACACTGATAACTTCTGTTTCCTGCATTTTTATTTCGGATAAATCTATATCAGCATGAAACAACCATACATCATAAAAATCCTGAACATCTTCCCTTCTGGTATGGTAGATCATTTCAGCTTTTAATGGATTTAGCTTTATCCCTAACTCTTCTTTGACTTCCCGCACTGCGCCATTCAGACTATCTTCCCCTGCAAGAACAGAGCCGCCCGTACATTCCCAACAAAGCGGGTATGTTTTTTGAGGGTGGCGCTGGGAAAGCAGATACTGCCCCTGACTGTTTATAATCCATGCGCTGACTGTAAGATGATATAACCCCTTTGGAACAGGTGCGCCACGCGGCAGAATCTTCCCCGTTTTTTCTCCTTTATCATTATATAAGTCCCACATTTCCAACATATCTATTTCCCCTGTCCGGCAAAGGTGCATACCTCCAATCAAACAGATAACAGTCTGCAAGACTTTCAATTTCAATCCTGTGGTGTTCAGAATACTTGTCATACACACCGCAGGCAAGCATCCCTGCCCGCTTTGCGCTTTTTATCGCCGGAAGGACATCATCAAAGACAATGCAGTGCTTCGGCTGTACACCGACTTTATATGCTGCCAGTTCAAATACATCGGAATACTCTTTGCCACGCAGGACTTCATCTGTGGAACATAAAGCATCAAATACTTCCAGCACATCATTGTTCTTTAGACAGGGAATATATAACTTTTCAGGTAGTCCAGTAGCAACCGCCAGCTTAATACCCGTGGCTTTCAGCCGCAACAGGTAATCCAGTGCATGAGGTAACAACCTTACATTATGGGCATATTCATACACTGCCATGTCGTTCCATTCCTTGACGATATTCTCTGTATCTTCAGACAGCCCGAATAAATCAATCGTGTACTGTGCCGCCTCCTCAAAACTGCGGGCGCATATTTCTGTCACATAGTTTCCCAGAACAGGTAAATTCCGTTTCTTTAGAAAAGAAATATCTATATGCTCCCACATATCCATTGAATTGAGAAGTGTTCCGTCCAAATCAAAAATTGCCGCTTCAAAGTTCATTCACAGCCTCCTCCGAAAAACAGTGATTTTAAGTCGGCTGCCGACTTTTTTATATCAGGCTGGGCAATCACTGCGGAAACAACAGCCAGACCGTCAATCCCCATAGGCTGAAAAAGCATTGCATTTTCCTTGCTGATGCCCCCGATTACAACAATCGGTATATCAACTTCCCTGCGGATTCTTCCAAGCTCCTCCATAGATACAAAGCCTGCATCCGATTTTGTCCCCGTTGGAAACATAGCGCCCACGCCCAGATAATCAGCTCCGGCTTTTGCCGCATTTACAGCTTCCGCTACGGAAGCGGCAGAAACACCAAGCAGCATATTTTTACCAATTACTTTCCGGGCAATATCTGCAGGAATATCCTTCTGCCCGATATGTACTCCGGCTGCGCCCACTGCCATAGCAATGTCGATACGGTCATTAATGATAAGCGGTATGTTATATCTGTCAGTTTTCTTTTTCATTTCTAATGCCAGGACATAAAAATCCAATGACGAAATCTCTTTTTCCCGGAGCTGCACCATAGTACAGCCGCCAATGACCGCCTGCTCCACTGCTTCGCCTAAAGTTTTGGTACTCATGAGCATACGGTCTGTTACAAGGTATAAAGAATAATCAGGTTTCATTTTCCACCATCCCTTTCTTCCCGGAAAGTTGTTCTTCCGTCAGCCCGTATTGGTAGAGGTGCCAGAAATGATGTGTCGGTCCGCACCCTTTCCCAATGTCAAGGGAATGCGCAATCGCCATAGTTACATAATCCTTTGCTTTTTGAACTGCCTCCCGTAAGTTCACGCCTTTTGCAAGCTGTGAAGCAACCGCAGATGAAAAGGTACAGCCTGTCCCATGCGTATTTTTCGTATCAATCCGGGCAGTGTCAAAATGCCAGATTTCTTTCCCGTCAAACAGGACATCCACCGCATTCCCTGCTACATGACCGCCTTTGACAACAACCGCCCTGCATCCCATTGCATGGATTACTTTTGCAGCTTCTTCCATGTCCGCAACCGATTTGATCCTGCCGCCCGTTATTTTTTCCGCTTCCGGAATATTCGGTGTCAGCACATCAGCAAGCGGAATAACCGCCCCGATCAGCGTTTTAATTGCCGCAGGTTCCATGAGCGGACAGCCGTTCTTTGCATACATCACAGGATCAATCACAATATTTGCCGGGTGGTAATATTTCAGTTTTGCGGCAACTTCATTCATACAGTCCGGTGTGGAAAGCATTCCGACTTTCACTGCATCAACCTCTATATCCTCAAAAACTGCATCCATCTGTTTGTCGATCATATCCGGGCTGACATCCTGAATGCCGATTACCCTGTCTGTGTTTTCTGCTACAACAGATACAATGACGCTCATTCCAAATACGCCATGTGCGGAAAATGTCTTTAAGTCTGCCTGTATGCCCGCACCGCCGCTACAGTCAGAACCCGCAATACTCAATACTTTTTTCATTGTTTGATTCTCTCCTTTGCTTCTTTTGGAAAAACAATAAATAAAGTCCCATTACTCACTGTTATATTGCTTTCCCTGCCAATAAATTCGTTGCTTACCCCGATAGGAAATGTATTGGTCAATACTGCGTTATTTAGTTCATATTTCAAACCGCACAGGGTTACTCCCTCCGCTTTTATGGAACAGGAAAATACGGATACATACCCACATGAAATTTTCTCAAAACAAAGCCTGTCATTAGTGATTGCCGTAATAACGGTGCCATTATCAAATAAGAAACCACGCATATTGTTTGCGGATAAATAAGCAAGCACTTGTAAATTAGCCATTGTGTGGTCTATGCGCCCTCCTGTCCCACAATAAATGTGGAAGCTGGTATATCCTGCCTTGATGCCCTCACGGACAGCCGCAAGTGTATCGGTATCGTCCTTTTCCGCACTTAACACTATGGTATTGGAGTGTTGAGGAATACATTTGAGGGTATCAAAATCCCCAATTACAAGATCAGCCCTGATGCCCTGCTTATCCAGATAGCAAAGCCCCGCATCGGCAGCTATCACAAAATCCCCCGTGACTGGCTGGAAATCAAGTCCATAATTTTCACCTGCACCTACTACATAACAAATTTTATGCTTCATGCCTTTTTCCTCCCTATTTAGTCAAGTCTTTTTTCCTTGATTTTCAAGGAATTTTTAGTTACATATCTCAGATGAATGAGCCAC
>RAYM01000089.1 GCA_003611805.1 bacterium 1xD42-87
CAATGCAGAATCCTTTTCCAATCCAATCCCTCCTTCCGTGGTGTCGTAGCTTACCTCTGTTTTGGCGGGATTGCAAGCGGAAAAAGAAAAAAGCCGGAAAACCATCTTGTAGCGTCCGACATTTTCTTATAAAATATTCATACGGGTACTGCCATAACGGTAGGCGGCTAGTTCTTCTACGGAGGGACTGTGACCCTCCGATTACATAGAAACCTGCTTGCAGGAATCTAGGAAAGGAGGGCTAAGTGGATGTTGACGATTGAAGGATTGATTTCAGTGCTTGGCTTATGCCTGACCTGCTTCGGTCTCGGATACGCCATCGGAAGCAAGGATAATAATAAACCACAAAAATAGCCGCCTCACGTCTGTAAAACTAAGGCGACTATTTTTGTTGACTTAAATTCGGACTAGCCGTCTATCGGCAGTACCTTTATGTAAATATATCTTAGCAGATTTATGCGGAATTGTCAAATTCGGTGGAACGTTCCGCTGAAATTATTCTATACCGGATTCCGCATAAAGGCAAGAGATTTTAGCGGAAAAAGTGCAATTTGTCAAATAGAAGTCTAGGTCAAATAATACGCAAGTAATTAAGAGAGGTAAGAAATGACAACATTAGAAGAGTTGGTATATTATTGTAATGAACCAGAGCCTGTAGGTGCATTAATGCTTACAGGAGAGTGGGGATGTGGAAAGACATATTTGTTGGAGCATGATCTAAAAAAACAATTAGAGCAGACACATGTTATATTAAGAATTTCACTGTTTGGTCTTTCCGTAACTGAGGCTATAGAAGAAAGTGTTAGCAATGCATGGATGAATGCTTATTTGGAAGATAAGGGTTGGAATGAAAAAAGTGAAACATTAGGTAAGTTTAAGGATAAATTGGCTAGACTGCCATGGCCTGAAAATGTTAAAAATGTAGTATCTTTTAACCCAGCGACTCTTATGGACGTGGAAAATTATATGAATGGGAAAAGAGTTGTTCTTGTTTTTGACGATTTAGAGCGAAGCAAATTAGATACAATAGATGTGTTGGGATGTATAAATGATTACTGTGAGAATAGAAAATTTCATACAATTGTGGTAGCTAATGAGGACAAGATACAAGATTCAGAAGAAAAATCAATCGATGAAGGAAAGGCAATGGTGCAAGAATCAGATACAAATCAGCCAATTAATGTGGTTTTGAATTGTTTCTGTCAGAATGGTGTTGCTGGAAATATTTCATATGAAGAAATCAAGGAAAAGATAATAGAGAGAACCATTAAATATAAACCAGACTACGAAGCAATTGTTTATACGATTGTGGATGCTCAAAATCAATTGTCTGAGGGATACTGTAATTTCTTGAAAAGTTATAGGAATGAGATACTGCGTCTTTTTGAGTTATCCTCTACAGAGCCAGATGATGGAATAGAAAGCTTGTTTTTAGAATCTGAAGAAAATATTACTCGTCCGCACAATATTCGAAGCTTAAAATGCGCATTACAAGATTTTTATCGGATTTACAATATTTTAGTTAAAGAAGATTTTTCTGATATAGATAAATGGCTATGTTCTTTTATGGCTTATATGTTTGCTTATAAAGCTGGAAAAGCTAAGGCAGATAAATACGGTAATCTATTGACAGATGAAACTGTACGAAAGTTATATCCGATTTTTAATGGTAAATATATGTTTAAAACTGCAAAGGATTGGATTTTGAAGGGCGATTGGGATGAAAATCTGCTTAATATAGAGATTGCTGAAATTAAATCACAAAAGGAGGCTGCTGCTCCTAAAGATATACTTCGTACATATTGCCTTTTGGATATTGATGAAGATATTATACTACAAGGTTTTCCGACAATATTGGATATGGCTTATACAGGACAATTATCATTGGATGAGTACATTAATTTTATATATAATTCGTATTGGGCCAGAGAATATGGGGTTGAGCTGTTTAAAAATATTGATTGGGAGAAGGTTCAATGTGGGATTCAAAGGCATATAGAATGGATGATGATGGAAGGGGATGTAGAAGCTACATATGGAAGAACATATATTGACTCAGAGAATAAAGGAAAGTTTACATCAGATGAATGGAAATGCTATGCGCTAATTGAGGAATTTAGAGATAAAAAGGTATTAGTTTACAGTTCTAATCGCAAATTGTATTTGGATGCTATTCAAGAGAGACCTGCTACGGTATTTTTTGAGTGCGAACGAAAAATGATGAATGTATTTGATGTTGAAATGGCCATAGCCACAGCGAAAGCTTTTTCACTTTGTAATAATGCAGACAAAAATAGATTTAGCATTGATTTTATAAATATGTGGCAGAATTATGCGAAGTGGCCTGATATAAAAATTTTAGATACAGTACGAGGATTAAAAAAGCTTTTAGAGTTGTTAAAAACAGAAAAGGAATCATTACAGCGGCAGAATATGACGATTGCCACAGGACATACTGATAAATTTATAAAGATTGTAGAAGAACTTATTGAAAAATCGGCAGAAACATAATGCCATTTGTACAATCACACATTGCTTAAGAGAAAGACTTGATAGAACGATCACAAATGGAGAGGAAGCCGAGCAGCACCGGATAAAATAGCATGGCACGGCAAAAACGCAATTTGTCGATTTGTCGAATCGCAAAATAGGGTGGGGTAAATTCCGCACAGGTGGGGTAAAAGGGGTAAATCATTTACCCCGGGGTAAAAGTCATCATAATCTAACAGCGGCACAGGCGGCTATTTCCAATTGATGCCATAGGAATTTGGGTACGAACAGGCAAAAGTATAAAGAAATGGCTTGAAATCAAGGGTTTTTAGGCTTGGTGGGGTTCATCACAGTGGTGGGTGAACCCCGCTTTTTCGTGTTTTTGGATGCCGCTGATAGAAGGGCGATTGGGCGGTGCTTTATACTATCACGCAAAACTACTGACTTTTGCGTGATAGTATCGGGTTTTGCCTGTTTGTTTGGAGTTTCGCAAAAAGGTTTGCGAAATTTGTAGTTTATGGTATTCTAATATAAAATAGAGAACAATCTTTTTTATATGAATAGGAACATCGTAAGTAAAGAGATTATAAGAATTGAGGGAGTATTCATGCGGCAAGAATACAGAAGTTTAGATGATATTATTATATGTCGGATGCAAGGTAAGAATAGAAGATTTTAATAGGAGATATAGAAATGGCGAATATAGCATTTGATTTCTTGGCAAGTAGTTTTTTGTTTGATGAAAGATATATTGATGATGAATATAGAATAGTACCAGAAAAAGAGCTTGTTTTAGAATTAAATAAATACCATGATTATATAGAACATAACTTTGTTCAAATTGTCTCGGAAGTACAAAGTGGAAACGAAATGAATGTATCTATAGAAGCTATTGATGATTTGCCAGACGAGCAGCTCCTTAAGCAGTTAGCACTGTATTTGGATAAGGTGATTATTTCTGATCCGATCTTTGAGATTGCATTACATGAAAATACTTCTCAGATGCCTATAGGAGAATTAATGCATCTTGATATGGAGAAAAATATAAATAGAAGGAAATTGGCATATGTTGCGAAATATATGAAGTGGAGTACTCCATTAGTAGCGAGACAATTTATAAAATATGTACCAATTGCACTTTTGCATGAAGCACCAAGGAAATTACCAATACTATATTCAAAAGATGGGTTTGCATCTGAGTTATCTAAGGAATTGTATCAATTTTTTTATGATAGAGTTCGGGTTAATAATGTACATATTAACGATGGGAAAATGACCTATAGTTTAAATGAAAAATTACAACTTGGAACAACAATAGCTGTTGACTTTGATGATGAAAATAGAAGGCATGGACATATTTTTCAGTTTATGCAAATGCAGAAAGTAAATTTTGATGAGACAACTGGTAGGTTTGAAATGTGTCAGTATATTCCTGATACTATAAGTGAATCGAGTTTTAGAGCATGGGTTAGTCAATCAATAAATCAAGCGGCAATTGGAGAATTTAGAAAAACATTTAGAGAAGTTATGCTTGCAAAAGAAATGCAATGTATGTATCTTGTGAAAACGAAGTTTACTGAGGAATTGCTAAATAAATCTTTGGCTAAAAAAAGTGTTGATATTGATTTGGCAAATTTGTCTATGAATTTAGAACTTCCGGTGGTTAATAAAATTGCACTTCAGGATTTAATTAGTATTCGATATGATAATGGAGAGGCATTTCACAATTTTAGAACTTCACTTAATGCGAAACTTATCGAATTACGAAATATAGATGATAAAGAGACTTTGGCTAAAGAATTGCAACGTGTTTCATATGAAATGAATACGATTAATGTTGCAGAGGTAAATAAAGAGTACAAAAAAATCGCCCGAACATTAGGTCTGGATGCAGTACTATTAACAGGAAGTTTAGTAACAAGTTATTGTACAGGAGGACTTACATTGATAGGGGCAGCAGGTGCAATTATGAAAGGAAGCGTTGATTATATAAAGTATTTAAACCAAGTAAAAGAAAATAATGGTTATTTTATTTGGAAATTGAATAAAAGTATATAGAGTTGTTGGAGCCATTGGTTTTTGTTAATAGGTTTATAAATATTGTAGAAGTCGGGCATTTTTTTCATGATAATTTATAGGATTTGAAGAGGAAATGTTATGGGTAGTACAGTGAAAAAGCAGCATTACATTTGGCGAGAATATCTTACAAGGTGGACAGATACTGGGGATAGGTATAAAGGTAGATTGTATGTTATGCGTAAGATGTTACGGGGAAATCAAGAGCGTATAGAATTTCGTGAACTTGAAAAGATTGGTTTTGAAAAATATTATTATGATGTGACAGGATTTCAGGAAAAAGACAAAATTGTTTTACAGCAATTTCTTTCGTATATGCAGAGAAAGGAGCGCTTTGAACTTGGAATTGATCCCAAGGCATTTTCAGGAGCGGCAGAACAAAGAGACTATATTGAGAAACAGGTAATGTGTTCATATGAAGATATAGATAATAAGTGGAAATTTCTTGATAAGTTATCCAATGGAGATTTTTCTTTTTATAAGGATAGTAAAAGGCAAAATATTTTGGATAATCTTCACAAGTGTGTGATAGATACTGTTCTATATCAAGAAAGCCAGTATTCGGATGAAGAGATTATGAATATGGTAAATGAGTTTTTTGAAGATGGTTTGAAGGAAAATGATTTAAAGTATGAATTTCATAAATTTTTTTGTATGCAATACTTTCGTTCACCAAGAATTCATGATAACTTAGCATCCAATTTTGAGGAACTGAAAAAAGAGAAAGACGAACTAAAAGATTTAGATACAAATTTTTATGTGAATATGGTAGCGATGTATTTTGCAGAACGTATGGCATTAAATATAACCATGCATTTTAGTACAGGAATGTTATTATATGAAAATAAAACAGATGTGCCCTTTATTACAGGCGACACGCCTATCGTTAATTTAACAGGTACTAAAATGGATAAAGCGACTCTATTTCATTATCCAATTTCGCCAAGAATTGCCGTTGAATTGCTGGTAACCCCCAAATATAGTGAAATAGCGAAAATAAACAGAAATGTACATTTGGAATTAGAGCAAGAACTTGTTACAATGGTTAAAAGTTGCAACCAAAAACTTGCTAATAATTGCGCTAATGAAATTTATTCAAATGATAGCAAGCGTTTAAATGAAAAAGTATTTTAATCCCCCATCTGAGATGGGGAGAATGGAATAAGCCGTAGCGTTGCCTAGAGTACCAA